>NZ_JBITSF010000022.1:0-138878 GCF_044540485.1 Streptomyces sp. NPDC085946
TGCCAGGTCCGGCGCCAGCGCTGCACCGAGCGCACACTCACCCGTAAGTCCTTGGCGACCTCGGCGTTGGAGGCACCCACAGCGAATAGCTCCGCAGCCTCCAGCCGGATCCGCTCGCGAAACGCCTGCCGTTCAGGCGTCAGCCCACCACCCTGCGGATATCTCACACAACAGGCATACCGCGACGATCACACATCGTCAGCCCTCAACGACATCACGCCGCAAAGGTCAGTAGCGGGGTTCATGACTCTTTGAGTGGATCTGCTGTCACCTGATGGTGTGGCTGCGGGGCGGAATCTGCCGGTCCGCGCTTGTTGATCTGGTGCTGTGACCGGGTGAGTGAACGCAAGCCGTACCCGAGCGACTTAGGGCTTGCCGGGAATCAACACGTTGATTTGATCTTGATGCTGCCGGGGTCAAGGAACCGGGCGATGTCATCTGGTGTGCGGAAGCGGGCTGTTGAGGCGAAGACTCGAACGCCTTGGGCGGCCAGGAGCGGGCGGACGTCTTTCGCAGCCCGGCTGACCGTCATGGCGGTGGTGTTGAAGAGCTGACCCAGGAGGTCCATGGTCGCGATCTTCCGCAGGTGGAGCACGGTGACCAGGACCTTATCGGCTGGGGTGAGCTTGGCCTTGGCGCCCGCGCCGGGGGCCACCAGGCGCTCGTGGCCTCGACGTGTGCGGAGCACTTGCTCGCGTTGAATCTCCATCGCCGGGGTCAATGCGTCGATGAGTTCGCTGAGGTGCTGACGGGTCATCCCGGTCAGTTCCGGGTCCTGGAGCGCACGCCGGGAGATGCACGTCGGTCCGTCTGGCAGGGCATTGTCTGGAGTGCTGCCGGTGGTCGCGGCGTCCATCGGACGCTGGGGGTGGAGGGTGTAGTTCCAGTCGCCGTGGAAGCGATGGCGAGTGATGGGCAGGGCGGCGATCTCGTCGTCGCTGATGCGGATGCCGGTGGGGTACTCACCGTGGTCGAGTTCGGCATGGACGGTGAGGCCGGTGCGGCTGGTGGTCGCGGCGATCGTCTGGAGCATGACTTCGTGGCTGGTCAGGGGTCTGCCGCGCCAGTTCATGGTGATGTGGGAGAACAGCCGGTGCTCGATCTTGTTCCACTTCGAGGTGCCTGGCGGTAGGTGGCACACCGTGATCTCAAGGCCGCTCTCGGCAGCGAGGTCGGCGAGCTGGGTCTTCCAGCCGCGGGTGCGGTAGCCATTGGAGCCTCCGCCGTCGGCGGTGATGAGCAGTCGGCGGGCGCGGGGGTAGTCGTGCCGGCCGCGGGCCTGCCACCAGTTCCGGATCGAGGCGACGGCGAACGCCGCGGTGTCGTGATCGTTTCCGATGCTGACCCAGCCGGCGTTCGCGGCCATGTCGTAGATTCCGTACGGGATCGCCTTCTCGGCCTGGCCGGGGAAGTCGTGCGTCTTGACCTTCACGGGCTGTGCTGCGGGCCGCCATTCCTGCCCGGCGTTCTTGTAGTCGCCGATCAGCTCCTTCTTCTTGCCGTCCACGCTGATCACCGGGTCATCGGCGTCCCGGTGCTCTCGGGCCTGCTCGTTGAGGTATCGGAACTGGGCATCCCTGTCGGGGTGCTGAGCGCCCTCGATGGTCTTGGCATTGGCCTGCAGACTGAAGCCTTCCTCCCGTAGTAGGCCGGCGACCGTGTCGGCGGAGACCCGGTGGCCCTGCCGGGTCAGCTCCGCTGCCAGTTTCCGCGTCGACTTCGTCGTCCACCGCAGCGGTGACATCGGGTCACCGCGTTCGTCGGGCTCGACCAGCGCAAGCAGAGCCGGTCGCAGCCCTGGATCAAGGTCCACGGCTTTCTTCCGACCCCCGCCAGGCCGGCGAATCCGCCCCAGCGGGGCCTGACCAGAGTCCAGTTCAGCCGCTCCGCGAGAGACCGTGCCTTCCCGAACCCCGGCTGCTGCAGCGACGAGCCGGATCCCGCCATGCCCCAGCGACAGTGCCTCCGCCCCTATGGCCAGCCGACGCTGGCGCTCATCCAGATGCGGCAGCAACGCCTGGAACTTCGCAGCCAGGACGTCCTCGATCCCCTCCGGTCTCCCCATACCAGAACAACGAGTTCCGCAGCAGGAAGCCACGACTTGTTTCCCGGCAGGCCCTTACTGATCATTTCAGAATGAGCTTGGTGCAAGGCTTGGCTGTGGGCGGGGCCGGCGGCAGACTCCTGCGAGTGTCGGATGATCTTGTGCCTGATGATCTGTGGGATCGTGTCGCCCCGCTGCTTCCTCCTCGTCCGCCGCGGCATCGGCGGTATCCAGGTCGGCTGCCGGCGGATGACCGGGCCGCCCTGCGCGGGATCATCTACGTCCTGCGCACCGGTGTGACCTGGGCGGACGTGCCGAGCGAGACGATCGGCTGCAGGGGGGTGAGGTGCTGGCGGCGCCTGCGGGACTGGACCGGGGCCGGCGTCTGGCCCCGCCTGCACGAGATCCTCCTCGCAGAACTCCGCAGGACGGGTCTGCTGGACATGAAAAACGCCGCGGTCGACGGCTCGCGCATCCGGGCCCTGAAAGGAGGACTCACACCGGACCTTCGCCAGTCGACCGCGGCCGCCTCGGCAGCAAGCACCATGTGATCACCGACCGGCACGGAACACCTCTTGCGGTGTCGTCGACCGGCGGAAACCGTCACGACGTCACCCAGCTCACGCCCCTGCCGGACTGCGACTAGGACAAGTACCGTCGCCTCCTGCGCGCTCGTGGCATCACGCCGAAGATCGCACGCAAGGGCACCGCCCACGGATCCGGCCCGGACAAGACCAGGTGGGTCGTCGAGCGGACCTTCGCCCGGCTCCACCAGTTCGAACGCCTGCGGACCCGCTACGAAATACGAGCCGACCTCCACCTCGGACTGCTCCAACTCGCCTGCAGCATCATCTGCTTGCGACGACTCCGAACCTCATTCTGAAATGACCAGTTACGGCCGACGAGGGCGGGCAGGCCCTTCACATACTCCCGCATCCGGTGCCGCAGGTCGGCACGGCCGAACCGGTGGCTGATGCGGAGGAACAGGTCGTCGAGTCCTCGTTCCCGGGCCGCGGCCGCATGGTCGTCGATCACGCCAGGGTGCTGCCCGTATCGGGGCCCGGCAGTTTTCCCGATCCACTCGTTGCAGAGGCGGTCCAGCGAGACCGTCCCTGACGCACAACCGGCCGACTACACCCTGGAGGGTTCCTCCGACCAGGTCAGACAGCGAAACGCTGCTGCAGTACTGGCACCCCTCCGAGCGTCGGCCCGGATGCGGACCGTGCCGAGGCTTGTCCGCGGCATGTTTGCGGAACTCATCGCGGGGTCAACGCCGTTGTGGGCAGCTTCGGCCCGCTCAGACCCGGCTCGCGTCCTCACGGACGACCCGTACGGAGCGGCCGGGATCCTCACCGGGCAGGCCCGGCGGGAGCACTGGGGCCAGGGCGCGGAACACCGCCTCCATGTGCCGGTCGTCGTATGCGGCGAGGGTCTCGCTGGCCTGGAGCAGCAGGCCGCCCGCGCGTAGCGGGTGCACCGCGTGGAAGGCGCCGGTGGCCTCCAGCGCGGCCGTACCGCCGAGCCGGTCGGCCAGTTCGGCGGGGACGCCGGTGACCCAGGAGTAGCCGCGCAGCAGGGTCCGCGACTCCCGCAGGGAGCGGCGCCGCGGGCGCTTGAGCACCGCCTCCAGATCGGTGGTCTCGTGGAAGTTGCGGTGGTCGATCCGCGCGAAGGCCGGGTTGGCCCCGTCCAGGGCGGCGGCGAGGAAGGCGACCAGGCCCGCGCACCACGCGGCGTCGGCGACGCGCTCGGCGCCCCGTACTGCCGCCGACAGCTCGGTGTGGCTGCCGCCGCGACCCGTCTGTGTGCCTCCCACGCGGCCCACGTCGTCGACCCAGGCGTCCCCGTCGTCGAGGGCGGGCGCGTGGAAGCCGGCCGCGGCGTGGAACGGCGACGACCGCAGCGCGTCGGCCAGTTGGTCCCAGTGTGCGCGGGCGTCGCGCACCCGGATGTCCCGGCCGCCGGTCATCGACTCGCTGACCAGGGCCCAGGATCCGGCCGTCTCCTCGTCCCCGGCGGGGAAGAGCCGGTCGGTGGCGGTGCGGAACCAGTGGACGAGGAGGTCGCCGCGGGGCGTCGCCGCCTGGTCGTCGAGCGTGGCCCACACGGCCACGTCCATGGTCGGGGTCTCGTCGTCCACCAGGCGCGTGCCTTTGTCAATGTTTCGGAGGCCCTGGTCGTCGGCCCGACTTTATCGGAGCGGGCCGACGACCAAGGGGCGGTGTGTCTGCGGCGGGGACCGCGGTGTGGCTGCGCCGGCGGTCTTGCCGAGGAAGGCCTTGTCGTCGGGCCAGGTGCCGCTGCCGCCGGTCCGGGGCGCGCCGAATGGAGTGCTGTAGCCCTTGGTGACCGCCTGGGTGGTGGCGTCCATCGCCACCGAGGAGGTGCCGTGGTGGTCGGTGGCCGGCCAGCACAGGGTGTCCGTGCCGGACTTGTTGGTGCGCAGGGCGATCCCGTTGCCGTCGAAGCCGTAGTAGCGCTGGGCCCAGAACTTGCCGGTGGTCGTGTCCAGGTGCCCTCGGTGGTGCCGAGGTGGAGGTCCGTCTCCCCGGCGGCGTTGCGGCGGACGAGCAGGTTGCCGTCGGCGTCGTGGACGTAGCCGGTGGCCGAGGTCCCTTCCTTCACCTCACTGAGCTTGCCCTCGGGTGACCAGGACAGGGTCTGGGTGGCCGTGCCGTCGGGGCGGGTTTCGGTGTTGCCGGCCGCGTCGTAGGCGTAGGCAGGGGTGACACCGGTGCAGGAGGCCGCGGTGGTGGTCGCCGTCAGGGCGTGCGGTTGCGCAGAGCCGTAGCAGTAGGTGCGGGTCGTGGTCGCGGTGCGGCTGGTCTCCGTCGCCCCCAGCCCGGCGTCCGTGTAGGTGTAGGGCGTCCAGGCTCGTCAGTTTCTGTCTCCTTGGTCAGCGCCGGGTCCGGATGAGGATGCTCGCGAAGCGGAGTCCGACCTGGCAGGCGATCGCGAGCCGCAGGTCGTCGACAAGGTGAAGCACCCAGGAGATCGACACGTCCGGGTGCCGAGAACGCGGCACCGGTTCCGTCCCAGAGGTACCAGTAGTCAGAACGGACCGCGCGAAGGAGAAGGAGCACCCCGTGACGATCGAGCGGATGGACAACGTAGGCATCGTCGTCGACGACCTGGAGGCTGCCATCGCCTTCTTCACCGAGCTCGGCATGGAGTTGGAAGGCGAAGCGCATATCGAGGGAATCTGGGCAGACCGGACGGTCGGCCTCGACGGGGTCCGCAGCGCCATCGCGATGATGCGCACCCCGGACGGTCACGGCAAGCTGGAGCTGACGAAGTTCCACACCCCCGCGGCGATCACTGCCGGACCGCTCGACCCGCCACCCAACACTCTGGGCCTGCACCGTGTCATGTTCGCCGTCGACGACATCGACGACACGATCACCCGGCTGCGCCGCCATGGTGCCGAACTCCTCGGTGAGGTGGCGCAGTACGAGAACGTCTACCGGCTCTGCAACCTCCGCGGTCCCTCGGGAATCATCGTCGCTCTGGCCGAACGGATCGGCTAGGTTCTGCCTCTTGGGTCGGCGTCAGGTCCGGACGAGGATGCTCGCGAGACGGAGTGCGGCCTGGCAGGCGATCGCGAGGCTGTCGGTTCGTGTGGCCGGGCCGCGCCAAGGACGTCGTCGCGGACGGCGTCGTGTCCCTCACCCTCGACCACCCCGACGGCGTCCGGCTGCCGGACTGGACGCCCGGGGCGCACATCGATCCCGTGCTGCCGAACGGGATCACGCGGCAGTGCTCCCTGTGCGGTGACCGCTGGGACCCGTACGGCTACCGCATCGCCGTCCTGCGCGATCCCGCCGGGCGTGGAGGGTCGGCCTACGTGCACGACCGGCTGATGCGGGGGGACCGAGTGGGTGCGGGCGGGGCGCACAACCACTTTCCCCTGGTGCCGGCCGACCGCTACCTGTTCATCGCGGGCGGCATCGGGATCACCCCGCTGCTGCCGATGATCCGGCAAGCCGAAATGACGGGCACTGAGTGGCAGTTGCTGTACGGCGGTCGTACCCGCGCCTCAATGGCGTTCCGCGCGGACCTCACGCACGCCTACGGCGGCCGCGTGCACCTCGACCCCCAGGACGAGTGCGGCCCGCTGGACCTGGCCGTGTGGCTGAACGAACCGCTGTCCGCGACCAAGGTGTACTGCTGCCGCGGCTCGAGAGGACGGAACGTACCGCCTCGATGCGCTCCAGCCACTGCGGATCGGCGCCACCACCCGCTGCGAAACCCGGCAGCCAGGCAGGCGGTGCACTGCGGATGTCCCCGGAGGCGAGCGTGCTCCCCGAAACGTACTTTCCGGTCAGCAGCCCCATCGCGAGCGGGCTGCGGTTGATGCTCGCGTGGTCGGACGCCTCACACAGGGCGAGCGTTTCGGGCGCGTCCTGGAGGACGTTGCAGCGGTGCTGCACGGCCGCGCAGTGCGGGCCCGCGGCGAAGGAGGGCCGCGCGCCCCGGGGCGTCAGTGCTCCATGCGTACGCGCGGATCAGCCCTTCCCGTACGAGATCCTCGCAGCCGTCCCGCAGGAGAGCGGCCCGTTCGAGCACCTTGTCGGCCAGCCCCTGTGCCTTGGTGCAACCTGATCTGGATCTCCTCCGCCCGGCCCGGCCGGTCCAGCGGGATCACCACCGCCCGCCACGACAAGACCACCACGCATCTCCGCGAGGCCGGCCTCGGCGCCCTGGCCGACCTCGGCTTCGCCGGCCCGGACGACCAGCCCGACGACGACCCCGTGATCATCACCGGCCGCAAGGCTGACCGGCAGGAATCCGTCACTCCCGGACCACACCAGCCCCGCGAACTGCGGAAGCAGGACGAAACGATCCCGCTGGTCGTTCGCGGTGTTCGCCGTACCTATCCAGTACCTGAGCGGCGAGCGTCGTCCAGGACGTCACGCAGTGCCCAGTAGGCGGGTTTCACCTCGTACGTCGCGTCCCAGGGAAGAGCGTTTCCCGGACTCGGGGGATAGTGTCGCAGGTCAGCCGTGGAGCCGTACTTGTCGGTGAAACCCCAGGTCGAGAACGAGGTGCAGTTGGGTTCTTCGACGCAGACCGCGAGTTTCCCCGCCAGCTGGCGGGCCTGGATGTCCTCTTCGTCCTCGTCGACGAGGACGTCCGCCTCCGAGACCCGGGCCTTCAGGCCGAGCTTGGCCAAAGCCCGGACCTTGCGTCGGAAGACCTCGGGGTCGGTACGGTCGCCGACGGCGTATTCGTGGTCCTGGAAACCGACGCCATCGATCGGAACGCCCCGCTCCTTCAACCGGATCAGCAGCGCGTAGAGGGCATCCCAGCGTGGACCGTCCTCCTCCACCCCGTACTCGTTGAGGTAAAGCACCGCGTGCGGGTCGGCCTCGCGGGCAGCATGGAAGGCGATGTCGATGTACTGCTCACCCATCGCTTCGAACCACAACTGTGGCCGCACGCCCCGGTTGCCGTTGGAGTAGTCCTCGTCCTCGTCGGACATGGGCTCGTTCACCACGTCCCATTCCGCCACCTTCCCCCGGAAGTGGCCCGCTACCGCGCGTATGTGCTCCACCATGACGCGCCTGCGTTGCTCGTGCGTCATCTCGGCGCGCATCCATGCGGGGAGGGCTTCGAACCAGACGAGGGTGTGGCCGTGCACCTTCATCCTGTTGGCCTCGGCGAAGTCCACCAAGGTATCGCCTTCCGCGAACGCGAACACGCCGCGTCGAGGCTGGACGAACTGCGGCTTGAAGTCGTTCTCCGGCGTAAGCATGGAAAACTCCTCACCCGCCGTCCGGCGGTAGGCGCTGTCAGTCAGCAAGGGGCCCGCGGCCAGGGCGGTTCCCATACGGATCGGGCGTGGGAGAACCGCCGCCAGATCACGCATCGCATCGCTGGACCGGGGCACTCGCAGGCCAGGCGCGTCCACGACGGACATCCGGCCCCGTCCCAGTGACCGCGCGTGGAGATCGCTGAGGGTCCAGCCCTTCCCGCGGGCTCCCGCATCCGCGCCGAACCAGATGCGGCCACTGCCGAAGACGTCCCGCGCGGGAACGGTTCCCACGACCCTGCCGTCGGCCTCCAGCACAAGCCTGTCTGCGCGGACTTCGACGGCGAGGCGGACTTCGGGCCCCAGGCCGCTCCCGAAGGTCCGGGTCATCGCAGGTCTGTCGGAGTCCCCGTCCCAGCGGTCGATCCGGAGCCTCCCGCCGACCACGCCGATGCGCACGCCGCGCCGTCCGTAGCGCCATTCGTCGTAGATGACCGGCGTCTCACCGTACAGATGCAGGTAGGCATCCGTGTCATCCGTGCGCCGCAGGCCGGCTTCGATCCGGACATCCCCTCGGAACACCATGTGGGGACCGCGCAGGTTCACCGGTGGGTTCGGCTGTCCGCCGGTACCGTCCTGGCGTGTGATGCGCCGGTCGAGGGGTGTGACCCGTACCCCTGCGTGCGTGGGCCTCCCGCCGGCGAAGTGAGCCCAGTCCCTGCCGTTCAGGAGGTCCTCCACAGGTCCCCCCGCGGGCGCGGAGGTGCCGGCACGGTCCCCCGAGACACCAGCGACCAAGGCACACACAACCGCGATGACAGCGCTCTTTCGAAACCGCATGAACAGCAGCACTCCGCATCCTCAGCCCGTCTTCCGACGGCATCGCCGCCCTCGGCCACACCGTCGCCGAGCACCGTCCTCCCCAGCCGCGGCAAGAACGGTGCGCAACCGATCGCGCCGCCCCACTGTGACTGATCGCGATTGTTTCAGGTGCGAGTGAGGGACCGTCGGCCGAGGACCGTTCGGGAACGACGGCCGGAGAGCGGTCGGTACGGTCAGGAATGGGGTCGTTTCATCCTGATTCCGCAGTTCGCGGGGCTGGTGTGGTCCGGGAGTGACGGATTCCTGCGGGTCAGCATCATGATCACTGCGGGGGTGATCGTCGGTCACCTCTGGACCCGGTGTTCGCGAGGACGAGGAGGGCCCGCAAGAGGGTGGTCGCGTGGCGGGCGTTCGTGCGGGTCTTGGTCAGGATGCGCCAGGACTTGAGGTGGGCGAACCCGTGCTCGACGGTGGCGCGTTCGCGGCTGATCAGCCGGTTCGCTTCCTTCTCGGCGTCGGTGAGTTGGTGGTTCCGGGTGGCCTTGCGGCCGGTGATGATCACGGGGTCGTCGTCAAGCCGGTCGTCCGGGCCGACGAAGCCGAGGTCGGCCAGGGCGCCGAGGCCGGCCTCGCGGAGATGCGCGGTGATCTTGTCGTGGCGGGCGGCGGTGATCCCGCTGGACCGGCCGGGCCGGGCGGAGGAGATACCGGCCAGCTCCGTGCGCAACAGCTCCGCACGTTCCTCCGACTCAAGCCGCTGCTGCACCCTCCGCGTCAGCACATCCGTCATGCTGCGGAACCTACGCGGCCAGCCATCGGGCCCGCCTCAGAACGCCCGACCTCACCCGTGACAGACGATCACGTCCTGACGATCTCGCCTCCGACCAGCCGGAGCCCACCAGCCACGACCCACACCAGGGCCCATGACCTGCGATTTTCAGGATGGAACGCGCTCAGTGATCACTCATCGGACAGCCACATCCGATATCAACTGGATCAACCGGCCAGCCCGCCGAAGAGACATGCGCCAGGCCACGCCCACCACGGTGCGCACCGCGGCCGCGGTGGGCCCGTCCTGCTATGCGCAGCTGTTCCTCGGCGCGTGGCCGCGCAGCAGCACCGATGACGCCACCACTGCGCAGGTTCGGCTCGCGCGAAGGGCGAACTGTCCTCCACGGTCGGGCAGTTCTTCGGTGCCTGCCTCACCGGCACCGGAGAGATGGAGCGCTGCATCGCGCCCGGCGTGAAACCGGCGGCCTTCTCCCCGCCCCGTACAACGCGGTCACCGTTGTAGGGCGCGCGAGGGGGCGCTGCCTGGGCCCGGCTGTCCCGGTGACGGCGCCCAGTGGCGACACCCGGTGACGACGGTGTCCACCTCTCCGACGGCGACGCAATGCGGTTGGTGCGGCTTTGCGGGGCTGTGCCCGAGATGGTGTTCTCGCCGGCGAGGTGTCAGGTCATAAAGCTGGTCATGGTCAGACGGATCATGGCTTCACAGCAGCTATACGGTATGTCGGTTTCTCTTCCCATCGCGACCCGAGAAGCGATGGCACTTGTGTGTTCGCGCGGCTTCCGCAGGGCTATTGACCTGCTCGGATTCACTGTGTTTCTCTCGGCCTGAAAACCTGGGGCACCGCTGTCGACCGTGGCTGTCCGCTCTGGGGGGCACACCAAGGGCACGGGTGGCGTGCCGGGGCGGATCGAGAGGGCACGAGGTGTTTCGGGGCTTTGGGGGACGCGGCGGGAGCACTGGCGAAGTGACCGCATCGCACTTGCGGACACCTCGGCCGGGCCTGCCCCGGAAGCGGGTGTTACGAGGCGGGTGCTCCTCGTACGACGGCCTCGCGGCCTTGTCCCAGCCGGTCCTCGACGGCCCCTGTACGCCCGCCGAGCGGGCCCCTTGACGTCACCGCTGCCGCGACACGGGTTGCCGCGGCACCGCCCGCGACGGCGTCCGTCCCGCCTCGGCGCGAGCAGTCGATGCTGCGGGGAACAGCAGTGGCCGGACTGCCGCCGGAGCCATGGGCAGCACCCCCAAGACAATGCCCCGCGCTGGAGCCGGCGGATGACGCACGGTCGGCGGCGAACTCACCGGAACCCGGACTGCGATCTTTCCGTCTTGCTCCGACGGACCGTCCTTCCTGAGAGGAGAAGCGACTCCGGCCGAAAAGTGACGAAAAGCGACGAGCGGAATCCGCCCTGACATGACCAACATCTAGAGAAGCAGCCAAAAGTGAGCCACATACCACCGCAGAACCTTTCGCCGACGCGTCGAAGAACCGCTTTCTTTCTGGGGCGTCAACCGCGGACGGCCCTCTGGATTGCGGCAGGGGCCGTGACCCTGGGGTTCCTCGTCGCGCTGGAGTTCACCGCGCGCCACTACGGCGTGCCGGGGCCGATCACCAACCAGGTGCGGGAGGTGGTGTACGCCCCCAAGTCGGGCGGTCTGCTGTACGCCGCCATGGCGTTGATGATGGTGGTGCTCACCCGGCGGGAACGGTTCGTCGCGGTGGGTACGGCGATCGGTGTCGACGTCTCCTTCCTGGCGGTTCGGTGGGCGGTCGACGCCGGGACGAACGGCGGTCACCCCTTCGGCAACGGCGCCCTCTGGGTGATCCTGGGCAGTGGGGTCATCGCCGTCACCCGCCGCACCGGCCGGGAACGGGTCCTGCTGCTGAAAGGCGTCGGGCTGGCCCTGCTGCTGGTGGCCGGCCGCAAGACCGGCGACACCTGGCTGTTCATCACCTCCATGACCCGCCCGACAGTGCTCGACCAGTACGTGGCCACCGCCGATCACGCGCTGGGCAACCCCTCGTGGCTGGCGGGCCGGATCGTGACGGCCACCGGCCCCATCGGCTTCAACTTCCTCGACTTCGTCTACGGCAATCTCGCGGTGGCCGCGGTCATCGCCGCGCTGTACCAACTGCGCCATGTGGCGGTCGAGCGCCGCTTCCCGCGCCACCACCTGGTGCGCACGTTCCTGGTGATCGGCCTCGTCGGGCCGGCCTTCTACATGATCTTCCCGGTGGTCGGGCCGGTCTTCGCCTACGGCACAGGCGCCGAGCACTGGTCGGCAGTCAGCCTGTGGGCGCCGGACATGCCGCCCAGTGAGCCCTGGGCCGTGGCCGACCTGTGGCCGAGGACGCTGCCGCCGGTCGGTACCCCGCATCCCATGCCGTTCGACGAGGTCACCCCGCGGAACTGCATGCCCAGCCTGCACACGGCGTGGGCCACCGCGATCTTCATCCACTCCCGGAAGGGCCCTCGCGTCCTGCGGTTCGCAGGAACGTTCTGGCTGGTCGCCACGCTCGCCGCGACGCTGGGGTTCGGCTACCACTACGGTGCGGACCTCATCGCCGGCGTGGTGTTCACGCTCACGATCGAGGCGGCCCTGCGCTCATTCGACCAGGGCTGGAACCGGTCGGGGGTCCTGCTGGTCGTCCACGGTGCGACGGTCTTCGCCGCGCTCTTGCTGTCCTATCGGTTCCTGCCGCTGGCGATGGCCGAGCATCCCTGGGTGTCCGGACCCCTGCTGGTGCTGGCGATGCTCTCGGTGATCTACGGCTACATGCGGACGACCACGCTGTGGGAGCCGAGGACCGCGCCGGCGCGGCAGCCGGAACCGCAACCCGAACTGATCTGAGGGCGTTGCCCCCTTAGTGGGGCGCGGGGGCGCGGGTGCGTGACGACGTGCCGGGTCTGTGGTCAGGCCGTGGTGGCCGCCCGTGACGCGTTCCTGGGCGTCTGCCGGGAAGACCTCGCCCGCACCGCTCGCTCCTGGTATCCCCCGCCCCAGGCCGGTGCTCGCGGCAACCGCTACCGCGTCGCGGGCGAGGACGACGTCGTCGCGCAGCCCCGGGTGCCGGGTGAGCGCGTCGGTCATCCGCGGGTCGGCCCGGTGGGTGGCCACGCCGGCCAGGTCCGCGGGCCGCCCGCGCGAGGGCGGTCAGCCCGCTGGTCGCCCATGGGAGCGGCCGGGGCGTGGTGGCGTTCGGACCGTCCGCGTGTTCGGCAGCACCGGCTGCGGCGGAGTGCCTCGGGCGGCTCGGCACGGCAGTACGGTGATGCGGTCTCATCCGGCGCCCTGTGCGCTGATGTGGGCGAGCAGTGCAGCGGTCCCGTCCTCTGCGGCGATCCCGCGGGCGAGTCCGGCCGCGCGGCGGTGGTGGGCCGGCTCGGACAGGCAGGCCGTGATCGCGTCGCCGAGGGCTTCGGCGGTGAGGCCCTGGAACGGCACAGGCCGCGGGGCGACTCCCAGCTCGTACAGCCGGGACGCCCAGAACGGCTGGTCGGCCATGACGGGAACGGGCACGGCGGGCACGCCGGCCCTCAGTCCGGCTGCGGTGGTGCCCGCCCCGGCGTGGTGGACGACGGCGGCGACGCGCGGGAACAGCCAGTCGTGCGGGACGTCGCCGACGGCCAGGACGTCGTCGCCGCGGCCGCTCAGACCGGCCCACCCCTCCTGCACCACCGCGCGCACGCCTGCCCGCCGCACCGCCGCGGCCACCAGCTCACCGAGCCGCTCCCCCTGCCCCACCGCCATACTGCCGAACCCGATGAACACCGGAGGCGGACCGGCCTGGAGGAAGTCGACCAGCTCGGCCGGCGGTTGCCAGCCGTCCGGCCGCGCGGGCCACCAGTAGCCCACTACTTCCGCCCAGGACGGCCAGTCCTCCGGGCGCGGCACCACCCGCGGGCTGAAACCGTGGAAGACCGGCCGGACGTCCACCGGTGCCGCGGGCGCGCCGGCGGGCAGTCCGAGGAGGGCGCGCAGCCGGGTCACGGCGCCGGCGAAGACCCCTTCCGCGCGCCTGAGCACATCCCGGCCCGCGGCGAGGTTGCCCTCCGGTCCCGGGCCGCCGGTGTTCCGGGCGTTGGGCAACGGGAACCGCCCGGTGGCGAAGGACGGTACGAGGTAGGTGCCGATGACGGGGACGCCGAACGCCTCGCCGGCCGTCCGGCTGAGCGGTGCCGGGCCGGAGGCCGTGAGCAGCAGGTCGGCACCGTCCGCCACGGCCTTCGCCACCCCGTCGGCGAGTCCGTCCGCGTACGCCCTCGTCAGCGCCTGTGTCTCCTCCCGCGATGCCGCCCGGGCCCAGTCCCGGATCAGCCCCCGCGGGTCTCCCGGCACGGGCCGGTGGTCGAGACCGCACCCGCCGAGCAGGGCGGCGAAGGACGGGTGAGCGGCCACGGCGACCTGATGACCTGCTTCCAGCAGGCGCCGCCCCAGGCCCGTGTAGGGAGCGACGTCTCCCCGTGAACCGGCGGTGATGATCAGAATGCGCATGGAGTGATTCTCCTCGGCGGCCGTCCGGCCACCATCGCCTGCCACGAAGACGGCGGGGCCATGCGGCCGCTGTTCGCCGCCGGCGGTTCGGACGTCGAACAGGCGGGCCGCGCGGCCCGGCGGAGGGCACGTTCACGGACGCGGGTGGCGGGAGGGCGGCGGAGCCGAGTGGGACGGCTCCCGCGCCCGGCTCGCCGTGCACGCAGACGGACGGTGCCGCTGCGCTCCGGAGCGGGGGCAGACGTGACCGGCTCGTTTCCCGAAGTGCGGGCGGCCGCCCCCGCCCGGTTGCCGGCCGGCATCGGACCGGACGGCGAACCGGTGGTACGGGGTCCGGCCGGCCTTCGTGCGGCACGCGCGGCGCTTGCGGCGGTGTTCGCGGAGTACGGCCCGGCAGCGCCGCTGACGTGCTGTCCGTCGACCGCCAGCCCGGCCGTGACGAAGAGCCGGCTCGCGCGGGCCGCAACCGGGCTGGAGGGTCTCGTCCTCAAACGGTGGGACGAGGCCTGCGCCGCCGGCAGCAGTCCGTCATGAACCCGGTCGGGCCATGGCCGGCCCATGGCCGTGCCGGCTCAGATCGTCAGAGGTATCTCGGCCCAGATCGTCTTGCCCTGCGCCGCGTGACGGGTGCCCCAGTGCCAGGCGAACTGGGCGACGAGGAGCAGTCCGCGTCCGCCCTCGTCGAAGGAGCGGGCACGGCGCAGGTGCGGGGAGGTGCTGCCGGCATCGGAGACCTCACAGATGAGGCTGCCGTCGTGGATCAGCCGCAGCTGGATGGGAGGTTGGCCGTAGCGGATGGCGTTGGTGACCAGCTCGCTGACCACCAGCTCGGTGACGAAGGCGGACTCGTCCAGACCCCAGGCCGTCAGCTGGTCGGTGACCTGCTTGCGCGCCTGGGCGACGACGACGGGTTCCGGGGGCAGGTTCCAGGTGGCGACCTGCCCGGCTCCCAGGGCGCGGGTGCGGGCGACGAGCAGGGCGATGTCGTCCTCGGGAGGGGCGGGCAGCAGCGTCGCGAGCACGTCGTCGCAGAGCGTGTCCAACGTCTGCGCGGGCCGGGTGAGGGTCCGGCGCAGCGCACCGAGCCTCTCGTCGATCTCGTGGCCGCGGTCCTCGATCAGGCCGTCGGTGTACAGGGCCAGGAGGCTGCCCTCGGGCAGTTCGACCTCGCACGCCTCGAAGGGCAGGCCTCCCAGGCCGAGCGGTGGGCTCGCGGGGAGGTCGAGGAAGGCCGCCTCGCCGTCCGGGGTCACCACGACGGGCGGCGGGTGGCCGGCGCGGGCCAGGGAACAGCGGCGGGAGACGGGGTCGTAGACCGCGTAGAGACAGGTGGCGCCGATGTCTCCGGCGATGTCGGCGTCGGCCGCGGCCTCGGAGGACAGGCGGAGGACGACGTCGTCGAGGTGGGTGAGCAGCTCGTCGGGCGGCAGGTCGATGTCGGCCAGGGTCCGGACGGCCGTGCGCAGCCGCCCCATGGTGGCGGAGGCCTGGATCCCGTGGCCGACGACATCGCCGACCACCAGGGCGACCCGGGCGCCGGAGAGCGGGATGACGTCGAACCAGTCACCGCCCACGCCGGCCCGGCCTCCGGCGGGCAGGTAGCGGGAGGCGACCTCGACCGCCGGCTGGTGGGGCAGTGCCACGGGCAGCAGACTGCGCTGCAGGGTCATGGCCGTGACGCGCTCACGGGTGTAGCGACGGGCGTTGTCGATGCACACCGCGGCCCTGGCCGTGATCTCCTCGGCCAGCAGGACGTCGTCCTGTGCGAACGTCTCCGGGTGCCGGGTGCGGCCCAGGAAGACCGAGCCGAGAGTGACACCCCGAGCGCGCATCGGCACCACCATCACCGAGTGCGCCCCGGTCCGGAGGAGCCGGGTGGCCCGCTCGGGGTCCTGGGCCGCCCATCGGGCCATGGAGGAGCCGTTCACCTCGTACACCGTGGAACGGCCGGTGGCCAGGCACTCGGCGGTGGGCGCGGACGGCGGGTACTCCACCTTGTTCCCGAGCCGGAGCATGATGTCGAGGAGGGCATCGGTGGCTGCCTGCCGTGCGGTCCGGCGCATGGTGACCGGACCGCGCGGCGGGCCGTCGGGCGGCTCCTCGCCGCGGTGGATGAACTCCAGCAGATCGACCGACGCGTAGTCCGCGAGCCGGGGGACGATCACGTCGGCCAGTTCCTGCGCGGTGCGAGTGATGTCCAGGGTGCTGCCGATGCGGTTGCCGGCCTCGTTGACCAGCAGCAGCCGCTGGCGGGTCAGGTACTGCTCGGTGATGTCGAGGAGCGCGATGGACGATCCCTGCACCTGGCCGAGGTGGTTCTTCAGGGGGGAGAGGAACACGGACCAGGTACGCCTCCGTGACTCGGTGGGTGCCCGGAGGTGCCGGACCACGTGCACGGGCTCCCCGGTGCGCACCACCTGGTCCTGGAGCTCCGTGAATTCGTCGTACGCCGGACTGGGCAGGAGGTCCATGAGGCGGCGCCCTCGTATCTGCTCCTCGGACAGGCCCACTATCCGGGCTATCACGTCGTTGGCTCCCACCGCCCGGTTGTCCTGGTCGTAGAACGCCACTGCGACCGGGAGCTGGGACAGGGTGAGTTCCCTCAGCAGGGTGCCCTTGTCCCCGGGCGGGCCCGGTCCGTCGGGAGCCGAGGCCGTGAGGACCCATTGAGTCCGCCCGTCCCCGTCCGGGCACGGGCAGGCCCGGACCATCACGTCCACCGTCCGGCCGTCCCGGTGCCGAGCGGGGACGACGCCGTACCACGGCGCCTGTTCCGCCAGACGGCGCAGGACCGACGGGGGGAGGTGCGAGACGAGCAGATCGGCCGCGGGGCGTGAGACGACCTCCCCGGCCACGTAACCGAGCAGGCTCCGGGCTTCCTCGCTCCATCCCGTGATCACACCCCGTTCGTCGGCGATGGCGACGGCGGTGGTCGAGGTCGTGGCGCACGGCTCGGGCGTGTCGTCGGGTCGGCTCTCAGCACCGTTGTCCTGTAGTGCCATGTTCACCCATTTCATCCCAGTACAAGGCATTTTATCGTCCGGGGTCTCCGGTCGGCGGCCTCGCGGCGTCCCGCACCGGCTCCGTCCCGCACCGCAGATTCCGGCTCCGGCTCTCCCGCCTCTTCTGTTCTTGGCGCGCCTCTTCTGTGCTTGGCGCACGGTGAAGCGGCTCTTTTCGGGTGCTCCTCCGGTCGATCGGGCCGGGAAGGGTCGTCCGCAGGGAGCTCGCCTCGCTTGACGAGAGACACAGGGGCACCCCGGAGGCCGGTGCCGTGGTGGCAGTACCGCCCGCGGCCGTCCTCCGGTCCGTGCACCAGGCGCCGCGGACCCACAGCGGCGACCGGGAAGGCGCCGGGGCAGTGTGACGCCGGTTCCGGTGCTCGGCGGCGACACCCGCATGGAGTACGGACTCGTAGGCGGTACGGCCTTCGGAGCGCACCAGCGGGGGGCGTCCCGCCCTGACCCGTAGGACAGTAAGAACCATGAACCGTCACCGACGCCCGCCCCGACGGGCACCGTGGATCGCGGGCGGCGCCGTCGTGCTCGCCCTCGGCGGCGTGGGCATATGGGCCTTGGTGGCGCAGGACGGCGACATGCCTCGCCCGGAGCCTTCGCCCTCGACCGACTTGTCCCTGCCGACGCTGAACCCGCTGCCGACCTGGACGCCCGAACCGGAGACGCCGAGCACGTCACCGCCGACAGCGTCGGAGTCGCGCTCGCCCGAGCCCACGCCGAAGGACACTCGCTCCCCCAGGCCGACGTCCACCGATCCGCGTTCGCCCGCGCCGACGGGGGCGGACCGCACCCGTCCACCCGGACCGCCCAGCGGCCGGCCCACGGCCACGACCCGGTCCCGGCAGCCCACCCCGCCCGGCGAGCGGCCCACGGCCACGACCCGCTCCCGACAGCCCACCCCGCCCGGCGAGCGGCCGACACCGGCGGACGGGACCGGGCAGCCGCAGCCGTCGGCACACCAGCCGACGCCCCGCCGGACGGTGGCGACGACGAGAGGGACGGCGACGCCGGACGCGTCCGACGGTCGGACGCGGAAGGCGACCCCGGCACACAGCCGGCCCGCAACACCCGAACCCTCGCCCCGGCCCTCGCGAGCCGCGACGACCCCGGCACCGGCACGGTCGGGGCCGTCGACGCCCGCACCGTCCGCCTCCGCCCCCACTCCCCCGCCCGGGCCGGTGACGCCGACACCGACGCGCGGCGGCATCAAGCCGGCGACCACCACGTGGTACACGTCCGCGACGGCAGTGGCCGCCGCTCGGCGGATGGCCGCGGCGGAGGTGGCCGGCGACCCGGCGTGCTCGATGGCGGCCGTGGGACGGCCGGACCCGAGCCTGATCCCGCAAGGCAGCCGCATCGGCATCGGCAACCACGGCCGTTACTGGTGCCTGATCTGGTAGGGCGAGGCAACCCCCTGCCCCACGGGCACCGGCGTCATGGGCCATGACATCGATGCCTCCCCCGCGACTCCCCTGATTACCGATTTCAGCTCGTCAGGGGGAACTTCGACGAAGCGAGGCTGTCACGGGTGGGTCTGCCCGGGCAGTGTGAGGATCTCGGCTCCGTCGTCGGTGATGGCGATCGTGTGCTCGCTGTGGGCGGTGCGGCAGCCTGTGGCGCTGCGGAGCGTCCAGCCGTCGGCGTCGGTGACGAGTGTGGCGGTGTCGGCCATGACCCAGGGTTCCAGGGCCAGCAGCAGTCCGGGGCGCAGCTTGTACCCGCGGCCGGGCCGTCCGGTGTTCGGGACGTGCGGGTCCTGGTGCATCGTCGATCCGATGCCATGGCCTCCGAACTCGGTGTTGATCGGGTAACCCGCTTCTGCGAGGACGGTGCCGATGGCATGGGAGAGGTCCCCGATGCGCGCCCCGGGGCCGGCGGCGGCGATGCCTGCCGCGAGCGCGCGCTCGGTCGTCTCGATCATTGCGACGCTCTCTTCGGGACGGGCGTCGCCCACAAGGAAGCTGATGGCGGCGTCCGCGGCCACTCCGCCCTTGGAGACGGCGAGGTCGAGGGTCAGCAGGTCTCCGTCGGCGAGTGTGTAGTCGTAGGGCCGCCCGTGCAGCACGGCGTCGTTGACCGCCGTGCAGATGTAGTGACCGAACGGGCCGCGCCCGAAGGAGGGTGCGTAGTCGACGTAACAGGACCGGGCCCCCGCCTCGATGATCATTTCTTTGGCCCACCGGTCGATGTCCAGGAGGCTCGTGCCGACCGTGCTGCGGCGCCTCAGCGTCTGCAGGATGTCGCCCACGAGGGCGCCGGTGACCTTCGCCCTGGTCAGACGCGTGGTGTTCAGAATCTCGATCACGGGGAGCAGCTTTCCTTGTTCCAATAATTATCCCGGTCTAACTATACCGGTATTAGAATGGCTTCATGGTCAGGTTGCCGCTCACCCCCGCCGAGGTAGAACGTGGACAGCGCCTCGGCGCCCTGCTGCGCCGGGCACGGGGGGGCCGCTCGATGCTCGAGGTCGCGCTCGACGCACACGTCTCGCCCGAGACCCTCCGGAAGATCGAATCCGGCCGCGTCGCGACGCCCGCCTTCCCGACCATCGCGGCGATCGCCGGCGCCCTGGGCCTCTCCCTGGACACGGTCTGGGCGGAGATCAACCAGCCCCAGCGCCCGGCCGAGGACCCATCGCTCCCGCTTGTCGGACAGCGCGCGTGACAGCCAGGCGCACCACTGCCTGTGCATCACCGGTCGGGTGCGCCGTTGAGTCACACATGGAGAGCCGAGGACTTCACCCCCATGCCGGCGCTCGTCGTCATGGGGGATTCGGCACCCTGGAACGGCACGGTGCGGGGGTCACGGACCGGACAGGGACCCGCAACCGGTGAGGATTGCTTCCCACACCCGTGCTCGGCGCCCCGACGGCCCTCCACCCGATGCCGGGGCAGCCGCGGGAGGTGCTGCTCAAGCCGCTGTGACGTACCCGCTGATCGAGGTCGGGGAGTACTTCCCCTACGACGGCCGGGACATCGCCCGGCTGCTCGTGGCGGGCCGGTGGGACCGGCCCGCGGAACGCATCACGGTCCCCATGCGGACCATCAGGCCGGGCGGCATCGCCGGCCTGGAAGCCGCCGTCGCGGACACTCGGCGACCGAGGTGTCCCTCCTGAGCCCGGGCTGAGGCCGCGCTCGCGTTGGCGCGCCCTGTCATGTGAGCCACGCAGGGGCCGGCACGCCTGCGTGTCGTGCCCGTTCCGCCACCGATGCGGAGACTTCCTCGGCTCGGCGGGGCTGTGCGCCGGCCCACGGCCGAGTCGGTGCGCACGCTCAGGGTCGAGCGCCCGACGGGCACACCGGCCGCGGTCCGCGGCCGGGCACCCGGACGCGGTGCCTCCTACGCGCCGTCGGCGGCGTCCTCCCGGCGGATGTCGGCGAACTCCCACCAGGCGAGCGGAAGCCAGTCTCCGTCGACAAAGCCGTCGACGGATCCGCCGGTCCCGCTGATGGCCACACGGGTCCCTTCCGGATATGTGGTGCCGGACAGGCCAGAGACCGGGACGAGTAGGGTGCCAAGACGTCGTGACAAGGTTCTGAATCCTTCCGGTTACACAAAGGGAGCATTGTCCCCCTCGTGCGAATCGTCTCATCATGCCCCAGTCTGGAGTATGAGGCAGAGCACACGAGACCGGCCGGGCTGCGGGCCGGGACCCTCTTCCCCTCGGATGCACCGGCCCCGGCCCCGGCACTTTCGTAGCCGAGCGTGAGCAACAGAGCACACGAGTGGAGGTGCCCCAGGATGAGGGCCGTCGTGTACAAGGGACCGTTCGAAGTAGCGGTCGAGCAAGTGGAGGATCCCCGGATCCAGCACCCGAACGACGTGATCGTCCGCGTCACGTCCACTGCCATCTGCGGCTCGGACCTGCACATGTACGAGGGCCGCACCGCCGCCGAGCCGGGCATCGTCTTCGGCCACGAGAACCTCGGCGTCATCGAGGAGGCCGGCGACGGTGTGACCTCGCTCAGCAGGGGCGACCGGGTCGTCATGCCCTTCAACGTGGCCTGCGGGTTCTGCAAGAACTGCACGGCCGGGTTCACGGGCTACTGCGTGACCGTGAACCCGGGCTTCGCGGGAGGCGCCTACGGTTACGTCGCGATGGGCCCCTTCCTGGGCGGTCAGGCCGAGTACGTACGAGTGCCGTACGCCGACTTCAACTGCCTGAAGCTCCCGGAGGGCGACGAGAACGAGACCGACTTCGTCCTGCTCGCCGACATCTTCCCGACCGGCTACCACGGCAACGAGCTCGCCGACGTACGTCCGGGTGAGAGCGTCGCGGTGTACGGCGGTGGCCCCGTCGGCCTGATGGCGGCCTACTCGGCGATGCTGCGCGGCGCGAGCAAGGTGTTCGTGGTCGACCGGGTGACGGAACGGCTGCAGAAGGCGGAGGAGATCGGCGCCGTGCCGATCAACTTCGCCGAGGGCAGCGCCGTGGACCAGATCAAGGAGCAGACCGGAGGCGAAGGGACGGACAAGGGCATCGACGCCGTCGGCTACCAGGCACAGGCGCACGGCGAGGACCGCGAGGAACCGGCGACCGTGCTGAACCAGCTCGTCGAGACGGTCCGGCCGACCGGCGCTCTCGGCGTGCCGGGGCTGTACGTGCCACGCGACCCCGGCGGTCCCGATGACCAGGCGAAGCAGGGGATGCTGCTCGTCTCCATCGGACGCCTCTTCGAGAAGGGGCTGCGCATGGGCACCGGGCAGTGCAACGTCAAGCGCTACAACCGCCAGCTGCGGGACATGATCGTCGAGGGACGCGCGACGCCGAGCTTCGTCGTGTCGCACGAACTGCCCCTCGGCGAGGCGCCGACGGCGTACGAGAAGTTCGACAAGCGGATCGAGGGCTACACCAAGGTGGTGCTGCACCCGCAGGCCTGACCTGAGGCGTCGGCTCCAGCCGCGTCCGCGTGCCACGCCCCTTCGCGGGTGTGGCACGCGGACGCGTCCGGCTACTCGACCTTGACCCAGTCCAGGGTGCGTTCCACCGCCCTCTTCCAGCCGGCGTACCCTTCCTCGCGCTGGTCGTCGGACCATTGGGGCTGCCAGCGCCTGGACTCCTGCCAGTGGGTGCGCAGTTCGTCGGTGTCCCGCCAGAACCCGGTGGCCAGTCCCGCCGCGTAGGCGGCGCCGAGTGCGGTGGTCTCGGCGACGACGGGGCGGCTGACCGGGACGCCGAGGACGTCGGCCTGGATCTGCATGCACAGGTCGTTGGCGGTGACACCGCCGTCGACCTTGAGGACGTCGAGGTGCACCCCGGAGTCCTGTTCCATGGCCTCGACGACGTCGCGGCTCTGGTAGCAGATGGATTCCAGGGTCGCTCGTGCCAGGTGCGCGTTGTCGTTGTAGCGGGCGAGGCCGACGATCGCCCCCCGGGCGTCGGAGCGCCAATAGGGCGCGAACAGGCCGGAGAAGGCGGGCACGAAGTACATCCCGCCGTTGTCGTCGACGGTGCGGGCGAGGTCCTCGCTCTCGGCCGCGGTCTTGATGATCTTCATCTGGTCGCGCAGCCACTGCACGGCCGACCCGGTCACCGCGATGGAACCCTCCAGCGCGTAGACGACGGGGCTGTCACCGAACTGGTAGGCGACGGTGGTCAGCAGGCCGTGCCGGGAACGGACCAGTTCCGTGCCGGTGTTGAGCACCAGGAAGTTGCCGGTGCCGTAGGTGTTCTTGGCCTCGCCCGGCGCGAAGCAGACCTGCCCGACGGTGGCCGCCTGCTGGTCACCGAGCACCCCGCTGATGGGCAGGGCGGCGCGCAGCGGCCGGGAGGTCCGGGTCACCCCGTACGCCTCGCGGTGGGACGAGGGGTTGATGGTGGGCAGCATCGCCCGGGGGATGCCGAAGAACCCGAGCAACTCCTCGTCCCAGTCGAGGGTCTCCAGGTCCATCAGCATGGTGCGGCTCGCGTTGGTCACGTCGGTGGCGTGGATGCCCCCGTCGGGGCCGCCGGTCAGGTTCCACAGCACCCAGGCGTCCGTGTTGCCGAAGAGGGCGTGGCCCTGTTCCGCCGCCTGGCGGACGCCGTCGACGTTCTCGAGGATCCACTGGAGCTTGCCCGCGGAGAAGTACGTGGCCGGCGGCAGTCCGGCCTTGCGGCGGATGACATCGCCCTTGCCCGAGCGTTCCAGTTCCGCCGCGATGGAGGCGGTGCGGGTGTCCTGCCACACGATGGCGTTGTAGTAGGGACGGCCGTCGCGCGGGTCCCAGACCACCGTGGTCTCCCGCTGGTTGGTGATGCCGATGGCCGCCAGGTCGGTCCCCGACAGGCCGCCGTACCGCAGGGCGTTCTGCATGACCGAGTTGGTGCGCTCCCAGATCTCCACCGGGTCGTGCTCCACCCAGCCGGAGCGCGGGAGGATCTGCGCGTGCTCCAGTTGGTGCTTCGCCACTTCGTTGCCGCCGTGGTCGAAGATCATGAATCGGGTACTGGTGGTTCCCTGATCCACCGCGCCGACGAAGTCCGCCATGGTGTGCCGCCTCTCCGACCGGTGTCACTGCTTGGATGCCGGGACGCGTCCCGGCGGCTCGGGCTCCGCCGTCGGCAGGAACCGGCCGATGAAGGCCTTGTACAGGCCCGCGCCGAGCACGCCGCCGATCAGCGGACCGAGGATCGGCACCCAGAAGTAGAGGTTGCCGTACTGATCTCGCCACGCTCCGCCGTATCCCGTGAAGAAGCTGGCCAGCCGTGGGCCGAAGTCACGCGCGGGGTTGATCGCGTACCCCGCGTTGGTTCCCCAGGCCATGCCGATCGCGACCACGACCAGGCCGATGACGAAGGGGGCGAGATTGGCGCCCGGGGGCGTGTTCAGCAGGTCCGTGATGGCCATGATCATCAGCAGCAGGAGTGCCGTGCCGATGACCTGGTCACGGAACGCGCCCCACTCGTAGACCGGGAGATTGGGGTTGCCGTTGGCGGGGAGTGTGGAGAAGACGCCCTGTGTCTTGATGGTGTGGCCCGGGTCGGCCTTCGCCAGCGCCTCGGTGTAGTTCCAGCGGACGATGAGGGCGGCCACGAAGGCGCCGGCCGTCTGGGCCAGCGCGTAAGGGGCCACTTTGCGCCACGGGAATCCCTTGAACACGGCGAGGGCGACCGTCACCGCGGGGTTGAGATGGGCGCCGCTCAGCCGCGCGGCCACGTAGACACCCAGGGTGACACCGAGACCCCATGCCCAGGAGATGCTGTCGTGGTCTCCGAGGCCGCCCGCCGGGTCCGTGAGGGCCCCGCCCGCAACCACCTGGGCCACCACGCCGCAGCCGAAGAGGATGAGGATCATGGTGCCCGCGAATTCGGACGACACTTCACCGATCAATCCGGACCGTGTTCGCCGCTCAGCCATGGAAGCTCGCCTTCCGCCGGACCAACCGACTGTTGACTCCCCGAGCTGTTCACCTGACAGGCTAAGACGACTTCGGATAAACCGCACGTACAGGGCATTTACCTCTCGCCGGGTGGTCAAGGGGGCCGGTGGAGTCGCCTGGGCGGTTCGTCGGGCACGGGATGCCTGATCTGTACGGCGGCGCCACCTCCCGGGCCGCTCGGTCCGGCGATCCCATGGCGGGTCGGCCCGCCCGCCGAAGCAGGTGCGTGACGGCTGTCGCTCGGCTTCGCGAGGCCGCGCGTTCCCGCCCCGGGACCACCGGGCAGGACAACCGCTCCGGCGTCGTCTTCTTCGCCGTGTGTCACGACCGGCCGTCGACCGCTCGTCGGGGAGGCCGTCCGACGGCTGTCCGCGACGGCAACTCCCCCTCGCACAAGGCGATCGCGCGGACGATTCGACTACGGCCGTGCCTCGCCGCGTCCGGCGGTGCCCCTCGCCGCGGGGAACGCCTCTCCGCGATGCCGCGGCAGGCGGCAGGCGGCAGGCGGCAGGCGGCAGGCGGCAGGCGGCAGGCGGCAGGCGGCAATCATGACGTCACGGCCGCTCCGTCATTCCCGCGTCCCGATGGCGTCCACCGGGCGGACCCGGAGCATCAGCCGGGCGGGCAGCATCGCTCCGGCCACCGCCAGCAACGCCGTCGATCCGACGATCGCGAGCCAGCCCAGCACCGGCACCGTCGGCAGCGGCCCGCCCGTCAGCGCCAGCGCGACCAGCGCCAGCGGCGGCACTGCCAGCACGGTTCCCAGGAGCCCTCCGACGGCCGCCACCGTGACGCTCTCCCGCCGCATCATGCCCAGCACCTGGGACCGGCTCGTACCGGTCAGCCGCAGCAGCGCGAACTCCCGCCGACGGGTCACGGTGTTCATCGCCTGCGTGTTGACGACCGTGAGAGCCGTGTAGGCGATGATGACGCCGACCACCACGTAGTTCACCCACGCCGACGCCTGCTGCTCCGCCACCCGGGCGCCGGCCGCCGGCGTTCCGCTCACCGAGGTGCCCGGGTACCTGCGCACCAGAGCGGACAGCCCCGGTACACCGTCCTCCTCGGACTCGATCAGTACCGACCGGTCGACGCGCGCGCCGGTGTGGGACAGCAGCAGGTCGTGGTCGAAGGTGAGATCGGCGAAGCCGAGCCCGCGGCCGTACACGGCGACGACCTCGCCGCTGAAGGGCGTGCCGTCCCCGAGGTGGAGACGTGCCCGGTCGCCGACGCCGAGCCCGAGCCAGGAGGCCGCCGTCGTGCTGAGGGCGACCGTGTCCGCGGTCAGGGCGGACAGGTCTCCCTCGCGGACGTCCAGGTCGACGGTGCGGGACAGGGCGGAGGGCTGCAGTCCCTGCGCGGTCAGGGAGACGGTTTCCTCCGTGCCCAGCAGCGTGCCCACGCCGACGGCCTCGGAGCGGACCACGCCGGTGGCAGCCTTCACCCCGGGCAGTTCGGCGGCCCGCCGTGCGAGGTCGGGCGACATGCCGTGCGGAGCGTCGAGGATCTGATCGGCGACCGTGCCGGAGCGGATCTCGTGCGCGGCCTGGTGGAGCTGGGTGGTCTGGGTGAAGACGACCGTCGCGGCGAAGGACACCGACAGCAGGAGCGGGGTGACGGCGGCCGCGGTCCGCGCGGCGCGGGCACGGGAGTTCGCCGCCGCGAGCCAGCCGGTGACACCGGTGCGGACCAGCAAGGGGGCCAGGAGGGCCGTCGCGGCCCGGGTGATCAGCGGGCCGAGGACCGCGGCGGCGATGACGAGCACCAGCACCAGTGAGTTCGCCAGTCCGACCAGGGTCATGAAGTCGGTGCGGTAGCCGAGTCCCAGACCGAGCACGGACGCGGCCAGCGCGAGCAGGACACCGCCGGTGACCAGGCGTCCGCGGCGGAGACCCGCGCCGTCGGCCGACGCCTCGCGCAACGCCTCCGTGGGACGGACCCGCGCCGTCCCGCGGGCCGCGACGAGGGCCGCGGTCACCGCGGTCAGCACCGTGGCGCCCACGGCCGCCAGGAACGGGAGCGGGCCCACCACCGGCCGGAAGTCCGGTGGCACCAGGCCACGCCCGGCGAACTGGCCGCTCAGCCAGTACACGACACCGACGCCGAGCGGACAGCCGAGCACGCCCGCGACCGATCCGGCCACTGCGGACTCCGCCGTGATCATGCGGCGGAGCTGGCCCGGGGTGGTCCCGATCGCGCGCAGCAGGGCCATTTCCCGGCGGCGGTGGCGGACGGCGAGGGACGTGGTGGCGCACAGCACGAACACGGCCACGAGCAGGACGTTGCCACCGATGGCGGTGGCGAGCTGCACGAGGCCGGCCGCGCCCACGGCGACGTCGGTGAACTCCGCCTCGCCCCGGCCGTCGCCCGTGTGGACGGCGGCGCGGTGTCCTGCCAGTACCTGTTCGACGGCCGGCGCCACCTTCGAGGGGTCGACACCCGGCCGGGTGAAGACGCCGAAGGCGTCGACGGCGGTGCCTGACCGGGGCACGAGCCGCTCCATCGCGGCGGAGGAGGCGAACAGCACCGCCTGCCGGGGAGTGCGGCCCCCGTCGAGGGCCACCAGCCCGGCCACCCGGAAGGTGAGCGGCGTGGAGGACGCCATGAGCCGTACGCTGTCGCCGGTCCGCAGTCCGGCCCGGGCCGCGAGGTCGGTGTCCAGGACGACCTGGCGGGCGCCCCGGGGGCTGTGCCCCTCGGTGAGGCCGAAGCCTCCCAGGACCCGGCTCCTCCAGGTGTGCGCCTGCGGCACGGCGCCGTTGGCGCCGGTCACGATCCGGTCCCCGGCCAGCAGACGGACCGTGGCACCCCGGTCGGGCACCACGGACGCGACCCCGTCCAGAGCGGCGAGGCCGGCGGCCAGGGAGGCGTCGAGCCGCGGTCGTTCGGACAGCGGCTGGGAGCTGTCGTAGACGGATCCGTCGGCGGACTTCACTTCGAGGTCGACGGACTGCCGGCCGGCCACGATCAAAGGAGCCTTGTCGTACCGCTCGGGCGGCGCGGCCGCGCGCAACCCGGATTCCAGGAGCACCCCGCAGGCGGTGATCACGCTCGCGCCCAGCAGGAGCGCGGCGAACGTGGCCGCGAAGGCCCCGCCGCGGGTGCGCAGCGTGGCGAGGGCGACGCGCAGCATCAGCGGATCCTCCGCAGCTCGGTCATGACGTCCTTGATGTGCGGGGCGGAGGGCGCGTCCACGCGGCGCGCCACGCGTCCCGCGGCCAGGAAGACGACTCGGTCGGTGTGCCGGGCGGCGGCCGGGTCGTGGGTGACCATCACCACGGTCTGGTGCAGGTCGGTGACGGCCTGCCGGAGCAGGGCGAGGATGTCGTCGGCGGTGTCCGGATCGAGTGCGCCGGTCGGTTCGTCCGCGAAGATCACCTCGGGGCGGGTGATGAGGGCGCGGGCGATGGCGACACGTTGCTGCTGTCCGCCGGAGAGTTCCGCGGGGCGCCGGCCGAGCAGGCCGGCGAGACCCACCGCGGCGGTGACGCTGCGGACCGAGTCGTGGTCCGTTTCCGCTGCCGCGAGCCGCAGCGGCAGGGTGATGTTCTGCTCGACGGTGAGTGCGGGCAGCAGGTTGAAGGCCTGGAAGACGAATCCGACGCGGGTCCGGCGGAAGCGGGTGAGCTGCGTCTCGTTCAGCTCGCCGAGGTCCTGGCCGCCGAGCCGGACGGTTCCGGAGGACGGCCGGTCGAGTCCGGCGGCGCAGTGCAGGAAGGTGCTCTTCCCCGACCCGGAAGGGCCCATGACAGCGGTGAAGCTGCCGGCGGCGACGCCGACGCTGACATCGTCGAGCGCGACGACCGCGGAAGGGCCGCGGCCGTACTCCTTGGTCACCCGGGTCAGCCGTACGGCGCTGCGCGACGGGTCGATGCCGATGGGGTCGCCGGGGGACTTCTTCCGGCTGCGTGCTCCGAGCATGGTCGAACCTCACGTCGGGTGGCGGATGACGGACGGCTCCAGTCCACCGGCCTCCGCGGCCCCGGACCTCCGCCGTCGCGTCGAATCACGCACTCGTCCCGGCGGGTGAGGCGGATGCCGGACTCCCCCGCCCGGAGGAGGGCACGCGGCATCCCCGAGCGCCGTCGGCGGTGCGTCTCCTCCGCGAGGAGGAGGGCCTGGAGGAGGAAGGACGGCCGCGCGGTTCAGCCCTGCGGAGGTCGGTCCCCGTGAGCGGCGCCTCTACCGTTGCCTCATGAGAGAGTCGGGGTCCTTCGCGGGCCACCAGGTGCCGGCCGCGGTGACGGACGTGACGCTGGCCGCACTGGCGGCAGCCGCGTGCCTGGCCCTGCCGGAAGCGATCCCGCCCGGCGGGTACACGCTGCGGGCACCGGACGGCCGGTGGCTCGTGCTGGTGCTGCTGTCGAGCCTCCCCCTCGCCGTGCACCGGAAGACGCCGCTGGCGGGTCTGCTGGTGATGGCGGTCGCGTCCGGGACCCTGCAGCACCTCTCCTACATCCCCCGGCTCGCCGGGCCGGACGGCACGTCGATCGGGCCGACCTATCTGGCCGTGGCGGCCGCCGTGTTCCTCACCGCCGTGCGCGGTGTGCCGTGGGTGACGACTTTCGTGGCCGCCGTGTTCATTCCTCTGAGCGCGTCGGCGGAGGCGTTCCTCGCACCGTCCGGGCACCGGCTCGCCGCGCTGCTGACCGATGCCGTGCTCCTGTTGGCGGCGTGGGCCCTGGGCCGGTTGTCCCGGGCGCGGACGGCCGTCCGGGACGAGGCCATGCAGCGCGCCGCCGCCCTGGAGCGGGAACAGGCGGCCAACGCACGGGCCGCGGTGATGGAGGAGCGGGCGCGGATCGCCCGTGAACTGCACGACATCGTGGCGCACAACGTGAGCCTGATGGTCGTGCAGACCATCGCGGCCGACCGCGTCCAGGACCGGTCCCCCGACAAGGCTCACGAACTGCACGCCGCCGTCGAGCGGACGGGCCGGGACACCGTCACCGAACTGCGCCGGCTGCTGGACGTCCTGCGTACCGACGAGGACGCGGAGGAGGCACCGTCCAAGGAACCGCCCCAGCCGACCATCGACGCCCTGCCCGCCCTCATCGACGCCGTGCGCGCCACCGGCCTGGAGGTGGACCACCAGGTGTCGGGCACGCCGGTTCCCCTGCCCGCGGGATACCACCTGGCGGTGTACCGCGTCGTCCAGGAGGCGCTGACCAACACGGTCAAGCACGCCGGCGCGACCCGTACCCGCGTCCGGCTGCTGTGGGGTGAGGAACCGGAGCGGCTGCACGTCCGCATCTGTGACGACGGGCCCGGCGGCGCCGGTGGGACCACGGCACGGGCTCCCGTTCCCGCGGGCGGCTCCGGTCATGGTCTGCTGGGCATGCGGGAGCGGATCGCCGCGACGGGCGGCACCCTGCACACCGGTCCGCGGCCCGGCGGCGGATACTGCGTCCACGCCGTGCTCCAGCTGCCCGAGCACGACGACATCACGAGCACCGGAGGAACTGCCCACCATGCGGCCCATCAGCGTCCTGCTGGCTGACGACCAGCCGATGATCCGGACCGGCTTCCGGTACATCCTGGAGGCGGAGCCCGACATCGAAGTCGTGGGTGAGGCCGCGGACGGCCGGGAGGCCGTCGAGGAGACCCGGCGGCTGTCACCGGACGTCGTGCTCATGGACATCCGCATGCCGGGGACGGACGGAGTGGAGGCGACCCGTTCGATCGTCGACGGCGGGCTCCGCAGCCGGGTCATCATCCTGACCACGTTCGATCTCGACCAGCACGTGGTCGACGCCCTGCGGGCGGGCGCGAGCAGTTTCCTCGTCAAGGACGGCCCGGCCGACTCCCTGGTGTCGGCCATCCGTACGGTGGCCGCCGGCGAGGCCGTGCTCGCGCCCCGCGTCACCCGGCGTCTGCTGGAGCGTTTCGCGGGCATGCCCTCCGAGGCCGCTTCCTCCGTCCCGCCGCGCCTGGACGTTCTGACCGGGCGCGAGGTGGACGTGCTGCGGACGCTGGCCCGCGGTCTGTCCAACGCGGAGATCGCCGCGGAGCTGGGCATCGGCGAGACGACGGTGAAGACGCACGTCGCTCACATCCTCGAGAAGTTCCACCTGCGTGACCGGGTGCAGGCGGTGATCCTCGCCTACGACTCGGGGCTGGTGACCCCGCGCCCGGCCCACCGGCCCGGACCGTCCTGACCCGCGTCTCCGGGCCGCGCCGTGCCCGGCGTGCCTCCTCGCCCCGTACGCCCCGTGGCGTGCGGGGCGAGGCGACCCGCGGCGGCCCGCGGGGAATACGCCGACCGGGGCGGCCACCCGGTCACCGCGTACTTCTCGGGCGAAGATCTACGGCATGGGCCGAGCGGCCGCGCAGGAAGTCAGAGGGCCGAGGCGGAGTCCTCTCGGCAGATGGTCGCGTGCGAGGCGTTTGAAAGTGCCATGTCAGTACAGACGATGCATTGACAGGAACTTTATACGACCAGGTAGGAGACGCATCATGGGCATCATCGCTTGGATCCTCATCGGCCTGCTCGCGGGCTTCATCGCCAAGGCCCTGATGCCGGGCAAGGACCCCGGCGGCATCATCATCACGATGCTCATCGGCATCGCCGGTGGCCTCCTCGGCGGCTGGCTCGGCAAGGTGATCTTCGGTGTCGACTCCATCGACGGCTTCTTCGACCTGTCCACCTGGGTCGCCGCCATCATCGGCTCCGTCATCCTCCTGCTCGTCTACCGTCTGGTCACCGGCAACCGCCGCTCCCACCGCCACGCCTGACCCCCACCCGTAGCACGCGAAACGGCTCCTCGTCCCACCCGACGAGGAGCCGTTTCCGGTGTTGCCGCACCGAGCCAAGAGCCCGGGGAAGGTCTTCAGGTTTCCTTCCGGTCTTCCGGTCCGAGCGTTCGAGGACTTCGGAGAGCCGGCAGAGCTCGGTTCGGCCGCCGGTCGCCGCCGCGGGTGATCCGGTGGCGGCCGGTCGCCCGGAAGAGACCGGGATCCGGGCTGCGCCGACGAAGGGGAAGGGCCGCCCCGGACCGCAATCGGCCCGGGCGCGACCGTACGTACGCCGCGGCCCCGCCGAGCTACGCGCCGACGAGTTCGGACAGGACGTCCTCCATCGTGACGAATCCGATCACGGTTCCCTTGTCGCCGGTGACAGCGGCGAGGTGGGTGCCGTTGATCCGCATCGCGGTGAGGGCGTCGTCGAGCGGGGTGTCGATCTGCACGCGGGTCACGGGGTGCAGGGCGGTGCGGGGGAAGGGCTTGTGCCGTTCGGGTACGCCGATGGCGTCCTTGATGTGCAGGTAACCCATGATCGTGCCGCCGGGGCCCAGGACGGGCATCCGGGAGTACCCGGCGCCCGTGGCCGCCTTCTCCAGCTGGGCGGGGGTGACGCGGTGGTCGACCGTGCTCATGCGGGCCAGTGGGACCAGGACCTCGCCGACCGGGCGGGTGCCGAGCTCCAGGGCGTCACGCAGCCGTTCGCCGTCGGCGGGGTCGAGCAGGCCGGCCCGGCTGGAGTCGGCGACCAGGCGGGCGAGTTCGTCGTCGGTGTAGACGGCGGCGACCTCGTCCTTGGGCTCGACCTTCAGCATGCGCAGCAGGGCGTTGGCGAAGGCGTTGATGCCGAAGATGACGGGCTTGAGCGCGCGGGTGAGCGCGACCAGCGGCGGGCCGAGGACCAGTGCGGTGGGCACCGGGGCGGCCAGGGCGATGTTCTTCGGCACCATTTCGCCGAAGAGCATGTGCAGGTAGGTCGCGAGCGTCAGGGCGATGACGAAGGCGATCGGGTGGATGAGCCCTTCGGGCACACCGGCGGCGTGGAACGGCGGCTCCAGCAGGTGGGCGATGGCCGGCTCGGCCACGGCGCCCAGGACGAGGGAGGAGACGGTGATGCCGAGCTGGGCGGTGGCCATCATCGCCGACAGGTGCTCCACCCCCCACAGGGTGGTCCTGGCACGTCTGTCGCCGTTCTGGGCCTTGGGTTCGATCTGGCTGCGGCGTACCGAGATCAGGGCGAACTCGGCGCCGACGAAGAAGGCGTTGGTGAGCAGGGTCAGGGCGCCGATGAGCAACTGGACGGTGGTCACAGGGCGATCTCCTGCTCGGCGGGCTCGGCCACGGGGGCGGTGAGGACGAGGCGGTCGGCGCGGTGGTGGTCGACGTCGAGGACGGTGATGTCCCATCCGTCGAAGTGCACGGTGTCTCCGGGCTCGGGGATGCGTTCGAGAAGGGTGGCGGTCAGGCCGGCGAGGGTCTCGTAGGGGCCGTCCGCGGCACTCAGGCCGATCTCGGTGAGACGGTCGGTGCGGACGCTGCCGTCGGCCTCCCAGACCCGGCGGCCGTCGTCGCCCGCGGGCCGCAGGAGCAGGTCGGGGGCCTCGTGGGGGTCGTGTTCGTCGCGGACCTCGCCGACGACCTCCTCGATGATGTCCTCGACGGTGGCGACGCCGGCGGTGCCGCCGTACTCGTCGATGACCACGGCCATGGTCCGCTCGGTGCGCAGCCGCGCGAGGAGGGTGTCGACGGGCAGGCTGTCGGGCACCAGCAGCGGCGGCGTCGTCAGTTCGGTGACCGGCGTGCCGTCGCGCCGGTCCTCGTCCAGGGCGAGGACGTCGCGGATGTGGAGGGTGCCGATGATCTCGTCCAGGCTGTCGCGGTAGACGGGGAAACGCGACAGGCCGGTGGCGTGCGTGAGGTTGACCGCGTCCGCTGCGCTGGCGTGGGCTTCGAGCGCCTTGACGTCCACCCGCGGGGTCATGACGTTCTCGGCCGTCAGCTCACCCAGGTGGAGGGTGCGCACGAACAGCTCGGCGGAGTCCTTCTCCAGCGCGCCCTGGGCGGCGGAGTGCCGGGCGAGGGCCACCAGCTCCTGCGGGCTGCGGGCGTGGGCGAGCTCCTCGGCCGGCTCCAGGCCGAAGCGGCGCACGAACCGGTTGGCGGTGCTGTTCAGGTGCCCGATGAAGGGGCCGAAGACGGCGGTGAAACCGCGCTGTGGGGTGGCGACGACCTTGGCCACGGCCAGCGGCCGGGAGATCGCCCAGTTCTTCGGCACCAGCTCACCGACGACCATCAGCACCACGGTGGAGACGGCGACACCGAGGACGGTGGCGATCGTGGAAGCCGCGGCTCCCAGGCCCATCGCGGTCAGCGGGCCGCGCAGCAGCGCGGCCAGGGACGGCTCGGCGAGCATGCCGATCACCAGCGAGGTGACGGTGATGCCCAGCTGGGCTCCGGAGAGCTGGAAGGTCAGCCGCCTGACGGCCTTGAGCGCACTGTCGGCGCCGCGCTCACCGGCCTCGGCAGCACGCTCGAGGTCGGCGCGCTCGACCGTGGTCAGAGAGAACTCGGCCGCGACGAACACCGCGCACGCGAGGGTCAGTGCCAGGGCGAGCAGGAGCAGCAGGAACTCGGTCACCGTGCCACCCCCGATGTGCAGCTCGCTGTCGGACGGGGTATGGCACGGCTCGTACTGGGAGGTTCACCCATTGCGGGTCTGCTGCTCCTTCATCACTCGGCCACCCCCGGTGCAGGGGTGGAACGTCTTCGTCGGGAGGGAAGTCTCCCCACCCAATAGTAAAGGACTGGCAAAGCTGTCATGAAGTGGCTGACCACGAGGCGTTTCCGGACCATCGGACGCCGTTCCTGATGGCGTGATCGCCCGCTGGGCCGTGGCGCCTGCGGCGCGAACACCCACGACGGCCTCGGCCCGAGAGGGTGACGCGGGCGGCGGACGCCACGATCCGGCCAGGGGCACCCCCCTTCGAGGACGACGGTGCCCCTCACCGGCCGAGGAGTCGAACCGCTGCCGGAGCGGAGGGACGCGTCGGACTCAGAGGTTGATCATGTGTCCCGCGATACCCTCGACGGCTTCCTTGACCGCCTCCGACAGGGTGGGGTGGGCGAAGATGTTGCGCGCGACCTCGTCGGCGGTCAGGTCCCACATCTGCGCCAGCGTCAGGGCGGGCAGCAGCTCGGTGACCTCGGGGCCGATCATGTGGGCGCCCACGATCTCGTTGTGCCGGGCGTCCGCCACGATCTTCACGAAGCCGACGCCCTCGGCCATGCCGCGCGCCTTGCCGTTGGCGGAGAACGGGAACTGCGCCACCTTGACGTCGAATCCCAGTTCACGGGCCTGGGCCTCGGAGTAGCCGAAGGAGGCGATCTGCGGCTGGCAGAACGTCGCCCGCGGGATCATCGCGAAGTCGATCTCCTGGGTCTCCGCGTCGGCGATGGTCTCGGCCGCCACGACGCCCATGGCCTCGGCGGTGTGCGCCAGCATGAGCTTGCCGGTCACGTCACCGATGGCGTAGACGCCCTTCACATTGGTGCGTCCGCGGGCGTCGACGGCGATCGCGCCGCGCTCGGTGAGCTCCACGCCGGTCGCCTCCAGGCCGTAGCCCTCGACCCGGGGCGTGAAGCCGAACGCGGCCAGCATCTTGTCGGCTTCGAGCACTTTGGACTCGCCGCCCGCGGCCGGGCTGACGGTGACCTTGACGCCCGAGCCGGTGTCCTCGACCGAGTCGACCTTCGTGGACAGCAGGACCTCGACGCCCAGCTTGCGGTACTGCTTCAGCAGCTCCTTGGAGATGTCCGCGTCCTCGGTCGGCACCATGCGGTCGAGGAACTCGACGATGGTCACCTCCACGCCGAAGTTCTTGAGCACGTAGGCGAACTCGACACCGATCGCGCCGGAACCGCCGATGATGATCGAGCGGGGCAGGTTCTCGTCGAGGATCTGCTCCTCGTAGGTGACGACGTTGGCGCTCGGGCTCATGCCCGGCAGCATCCGCACCTGCGCACCGGTGGCGATGATGAGGTCGTCGCAGGTGTACGACGTCGTCACGCCGTCCGAAGCGGTGACGTCCACGGACTTCGGGCCGGTGAGCACACCGCGCCCGTGCACTTCGGTGATCTTGTTCTTGCGCATCAGGTAGTGCACGCCCTTGGCGCTGGCCTCGGCCACCGACCGGCTGCGCCGGTGGGTGACGGCGAAGTCCATGGTGGCGTCACCGCTGATCCCGAACGTCTTCTTCTCGTGCGAGAGGATATGGGCGATCCCGGCGTTGCGCAGCAGTGCCTTGGAGGGAATGCATCCGACGTTGAGGCACACGCCGCCCCAGTACTTCTCTTCGACGACCGCGACCGACTTGCCGAGCTGGGCAGCGCGGATGGCGGCGACGTATCCACCGGGGCCGGCGCCGAGGACAAGAACATCAAAGTGAGTCATAGCGCCAGCCTACTGATTCCCCTGGTGCCGGGTGGCGGGTGAGCGCGGGGAGAGCGGCTGCGGCGCGGACGGCCCTCAACTGACCGTTGGCCGGACCGGGGTTGCGGCGGGATCGCCGGCAGGTGATCGACGGGATCCTGCACCGGGTACGGACCGCAGCGCAGGGGCGGGACCCGCCCGAGAAGCACGGCCCCGGAAGACCGTCTGCCACCGCGCTCCGGCTGAGCGTGCCGGATCGGCCGGCCCCGTCCCGGCCGGCCCCGTCCCGGCCGGCCCCGTCCCGGCCGGCCCCGTCCCGGCCGGCTGCCGCCGGCTCGGCCCGGCCGATCCACGTCGTTGCGCGCGCGTCCTGGGGGCCGCCCCATGCGCTGAACGCGGCCGTGCCCCGTTCCTCAGGACGCCGGGGCCGGCGGCGCCGTCTCCGGGGCCGGGGCGCTGGGCTCGGGTGCCGGGGCGCTCGGGGGGTCCGTCGCGCCGCCCCCGGGCGTGCCGTCCGACGGGGGCGGCTGCTCCGACCGGGGTTCCTCGGGAGGCGAGGACTGCGGCTCGGACGACGGTGGCTCGGACGACGGGTCGGACGGTGACGTGGGGTCGTCCTCCGGAGAGCCGCTCCTCGGGGAGTCGCTCTCCGGCGCGTCGCTCCCCGGGGAACCGCTCCCCGGGGAGTCGGTCGTGCCGGATCCGTCCCCGGACGGCGCGGAGGGCTCCTCCTTCGACGGCGGGTCCGCCGGACGGTCCTCGTCGCCGGTGTCGCCCTGGGGACGCTCGAACCACTCCTTGCGCTCGGGGTCGTAGAGGACGAAGGCGTCGAGGGGCTCCTTGGCGGGCGAGACGACCACGACGTCCTGCCCCCGGTACGACGGCCAGGGAACGCCCTTCACCTCGGCCGCGGACCGCTGGGCGACCGGCGGGAGCAGCGGGTTGCCGCAGACGCAGCGCACCCGGGGCACTCCGCGGTCGTCGACGAGGACGGCGGTGCCCGCCTGGAGGACGGCCTGGTAGGGCACAGCCCGGCCGTCGCGGTAGCCGTGGCTGGTGACGCGGGTGTCGTAGCGCAGCTGTACGGGGGTGAGCGAGCGCAGGTAGGCGGGGACCTCGGAGGGCCGGATGCCCTGGACGGAGGCGAACGCCCGGTTCTTGTCGGGGTCCTTCCGGAGTTCCCCGATCTGTTTCTCCACGTCGCAGCTGCCGGTGTCGCGGGTGCCGCCGTACAGGCCGGGCGCGGAACCGCTGATGCCGAGCCGCACGTTGGCGGACGGGGACGGCGTGTCCGGGGCGTCCGGCGTCGAGGGGGTGGCCGGCGGTGCGGAGCTGTCGGTGGCCGAGGAGTCGGTGAACGGGTCGGGGCCGGCCTCGCCCGCCGGCAGCAGGAACACCTCGGCGCCGGAGGCGGAGCCGCGCTCGGAGCCGGCTCCCCCGCCGCCGGAGCGGCCGAGGACGACGGCGAGGATCACGGCCGCGACGACGGCCGTGGCGACGACGGCGACGAGGGGCACGGACCTCCACCACGGCCGCCGGCCGGGCCCCTCCCCGCCGTCACCGGACCCGCCCGCACCGCCCGGCCCCGGAGGACCACCCGTGCCCCCCGGCCCCAGGGGGCCGCCCGCGCCGCTTCCGGCGGGTCCGCCGCCCCGCTCCCCGGGCGGCCCGTGCCCGCTCGGCCCGGAACGACCCGACAAGGGGCCGGACGGTGGTCCTGTGGGTCGGCCGGGAGACGGCTGTTCGGCGCTCACGAGGCCTTCTTCCCGCCGTGGGCGTCATGCGGCAGCGCCGTGGAGGCCGCACGGGACGAAAGTGACTCATCGGTTCTTCGGGTGACACCACCATTGTGTCCACCGGTCCGGGACGGCCCGCAAGCGGGCGCGGCCGCTCCGTCCGGCGCGCGAACCGTCCCTGCTCTGCCCGGCGCGGGCAGGGTGAGCACCCGGACCCCGCACCTCCGCTTCCCCTTCGGCCGGGCGCCGTCCGGCCGAAGGGGCACGGCACGGCCGGGCGGAGGCGCCGGCGGTGGTCCTCGCCGGACCGGTGGTGAGGGCGGTGGTCGCCCCGCCCGGTCCGTGGGCGGCCGGGTGCCGCGGACCTTCCCGGCGGCGCGTTCCCGAACCGTCGGGACCGCCCTCGTGGCGGCGGCCGGGGGCGCGGTCGAACTCCCGGGCAGCGCGGGGAGATCGCCGCGCCGCAGGCCGTCCTGGCCGTGGTCCCCTGCCGGCGACGCTCTCGGGAACCCGGGTGGCCGCCGGCGGTTTCCCGCGGCCGCTCGGGCGCGGGACGGTGGCGGGGTGCCCGAACCGGCGGGCCGGGCCGGCCGGACCGCCACGCCGCGGGTGATCGCGCCGGTCGCCCTGCCCTCGGTGGTCCGTCGGTCGTCCACGGCCCCCGGGCGACGGGACGGCCGGTGGCCTGGGCGGCCTGTTCGGGGGGTCGCCCGGGGCGGGTTTCACGACCGACGTGGTGCCGGCCGTGTTCTTCGGACCGCTGTGGTTCGCGGGCGTGTTCGTCCCGGCCCTGCCGGTGGCGCGCGGGGCACCGCCGCCCGCCCGGCCGGCGCGCTTCCGGGAGCCGGCCGTCCGGCCGCGTACGCGATGGCCGTGCCGCTGCTCGCGTGCGTCGCGCCGGGCCTGGTGACGCGCTGCCGGTGGCGGTCGGCCCGGGGCGCGTCGCGGACACGTCCGCGGTGGTGTCGCTCGGGCTGCCGGACCTGGTGGGGCTCGCCTTCACGGCCGGGCCCGGCGCCTGCGGGGAGGGCCGCGTGGCCGGTCAGCGGCGGAAGACCGGGCGGGCCCACCCGGGCGGTTCCGGCGGGGCGCTCCGCGACGGTGTGCGGACCGCGGCGGCGCGCAGTGCGGCCACGAACGCGAGGCAGGAGCCGTACCGGTCGTCCGGGCTCTTGGCGAGCGCCTTCGCCAGGACGCCGTCGACGGCGTCGGGGACGCCGGGGCACCGGCCGGCGAGCGGGGGCGGGTCGTCGTACTGGTGGGCCCACAGCAGCGCCATGTCGTCGTCGCGCCGGAAGGGCGGCCGGCCCGTCAGCATCTCGTGGACGACGCAGGCGAGGCTGTAGACGTCGCAGCGGCCGTCGACCGGCTTGCCGGAGATCTGCTCGGGCGCCACGTAGTCGAGGGTGCCGACGAACTGGCCGACGCGGGTGAACCCGCTCAGCGACAGCGACTTCTTCGTCAGGCCGAAGTCGGTGAGGTAGACGTGCTCGGGGTGGTCGCTGTCGGTGCCCCGCGCGACGAGGATGTTGCCGGGTTTGACGTCCCGGTGCACCAGCCCGTGGTCGTGCGCCGCGTCCAGCGCGGAGGCCACCTGCGCGGTGATGCGGACCGCCGCGGCGAGCGGCAGCGGTCCCTGCCGGTCGAGCAGGTGGCGCAGGTCCCGCCCGGGGACGTAGCGCATCGCGATGTAGAGGACGCCGTCCGTCTCGCCGGCCTCGAAGACCGGCACGATGTGCGGGTGGTCGATCGCCGCGGCCACCCGCGACTCGCGCGTGAAGCGGTGGCGGAAGGTGTCGTTGCGGGCGAGTTCGGGCGCCAGCAGCTTCAGTGCGACGGTCCGCTCCAGGCGCAGGTCCCTGGCCCGGTAGACGACGGCCATGCCGCCGCGGCCGATCTCGCCCTCGACGAGGTAGCCGGCGATCCGCCGGCCGACGAGGCCGGACGGGCGGCCGGCGAGCGGGGTGCCCTCACTCATCGGGAGGCACCGACGGGACCGCCCGGGTCGGCGCGTGGTCCGGTGCGTGGTCCGCTCCGCGCACGGCCCCCGTCGGCTGCGGCTCCGCCGCCGGGTCCCGCGTGGTGGCGTACGGGCTCAGCCGGGTCCCCTCGCAGTACAGCCAGCGCTCCCCTTCGGCGTCGTACAGCCACAGGCACTCGCCGTCGACCACGAGCCCGATGCGCAGCCCGCCGGTGCGGGAGCGGAACGACTCGCCGTCCAGGCGGCCGTCCGCCAGGTCCTCGAGCGCGGCGCGGTAGCGGCGCACGGCCTCCTCCGCGCGGGCCAGCGGCGGCCGGGGGTCCTCCGCCGGGGCGGGTGCGCAGCCCGCGGCGGGCGGGTCCTGGGGCACGGCGACGAGGAGGCGGCTGTCCACCCAGGCCGACCAGCCGTTGGAGCACAGCACCTGTCCCCAGTCGCCGCGCCGGTCGACGAGCCGGACCGGAAGCAGCCCGTCCAGGGCGACGGTGGGCCGGGCCGGGTCGGGGGCCTCCCAGGCGGGCATGCCGTCCAGGGGGACGACGTGCGTGGGACGGAATCCGGGCACGGTCATGGGGGCTACTTCCGCATGACGGCGGGTTCGCGGCGCCGCAGCAGGAACAGGACCGCGCAGCCGCACAGGACCGACAGCGCCACCAGCATGCCCATGTCGAGCAGCCACACCCCGGCGGTGTGCTCGAACAACGGGTCGTCCTTGCCGGGCACGGTGCGCGCGAGGTCGACGGTGGACGCCATCGCGGCGAACGCCCACCGCGACGGCACCAGCCAGGACAGTTGTTCGAGACCGGGCACCCCGTCGACCTCCAGCAGCGCGCCGCAGAAGATCACCTGGACGATGGCGAGGAGCACCAGCAGCGGCATCGTCACCTCCTCCTTGCGGACGAGGCCGGAGATGAGCAGGCCGAACATCATCGCGGTGAAGGCGAGCAGCGCCACGGCCGCGGTGATCTCCGCGAGCGGCGGCCCGATCACGCCCTCGCCACCGGGCGCGCCGAGGTCGACACCGATCAGGGCGACCAGGGTGAGCACCACGGCCTGCAGGACCGTGACGGTGCCGAGGACGACGACCTTGGACAGGAGGTACGCGGATCTGGACAGGCCCACGGCGCGTTCGCGCCGGTAGATCACCCGTTCCTTGACCAGTTCGCGCACGGCGTTGGCCGCGCCCGTGAGCACGGCGCCGACGCACAGGATGAGCAGCGCGTTCAGCGCGCCCTCCCGGTCGAGGCGGCCCCCGGCCAGGGCGCGGGCCATGGCGCCCATCACGAACGGCAGCGCGACCATGATGGCGAGGAAGGTGCGGTCGGAGGCGAGCACCGCGGCGTACCGGCGCACCAGCGTGCCGAGCTGGGCGGTCCGGCTCTGCGGCTCGCGCGGTGGTGTCAACGCGACCGGCTCCGCCCCGGGCGGGCGGGACGGCTCCATCGCCGCGGTGACGTAGCGGCGGTGGAAGGACGAGTCGCGGTACTCCCCCGCCCAGTCCCGGTCACGGTCCCGCTCGAAGGCCTCGAACGCCTCGGGCCACTGGCCGAACCCGAAGAAGGCGAGGGCCTCCTCCGGCGGCCCGTAGTAGGCGGTCCGCCCGCCCGGGGCGAGGACGAGGAGGCGGTCGCAGACGTCGAGGCTGAGGACGCTGTGGGTGACCACCACGACGGTGTGGCCGTCGTCGGCGAGGCCGCGCAGCATGTGCATCACCGAGCGGTCCATGCCGGGGTCGAGTCCGGAGGTCGGTTCGTCGAGGAAGAGCAGCGAGGGCCTGGTGAGCAGTTCCAGCGCCACGCTGACCCGCTTGCGCTGGCCGCCGGAGAGGCTGTGGACGTGCTGCCCGGCGTGCTGCTCCAGGCCCAGCTCGCGGATGACCTCGTCGACCCGCGCCACGCGCTCCGCCTTGGCGGTGTCCTGCGGGAAGCGCAGCTCGGCGGCGTAGACGAGGGCGCGGCGGACGGTCAGCTGGGTGTGCAGGATGTCGTCCTGCGGGACGAGGCCGATGCGCTGGCGCAGTTCGGCGTAGTCGTGGTAGAGGTCGCGGCCGTCGTACAGGACCCTGCCGGAGTCGGCGGGGCGCTGACCGGTCAGGGCGTTGAGGAGGGTGGACTTCCCGGCGCCGCTGGGGCCGACGACGGCGAGGAGGCACTTCTCCCCCACGGGAAAGGTGACCTTGTCGAGCAGCGTCCTGCGGCCCCGGTCGACGACGGCGGTGAGTTCCTGGACGTCGAGGGAGACCTCACCGGTGTCGACGTACTCCTGCAGCCGGTGGCCGACGAGGCTGAACGCCGAGTGGCCGATGCCGACGATGTCACCCGCCGTGACCGGGGCCTGCTCCACGGGCAGGCCGTTGAGGAACGTGCCGTTGTGGCTGCCGAGGTCGACGATCTCGTACGTGCCGTCCGGGTGGGCCCGCAGTTCGGCGTGCCGGCGGGAGACGAGGAGGTCGTCGACGACCAGGTCGTTGTCGGCGGCGCGGCCGATGCGGACGGTGCGTGCGGGCAGCGGGCGCACACTGGTCGGCCGGCGGAAGGTGTGGGTGGCGTCCGGATGCAGGACGGCGGAGGGCCGCTCCCCGTCCTGGTCGGTGAGGACGGCGCGGGGTCCGTCGTGGGGGCTGCCGAAGCGTATGACGCTGCCGGGCCCCACGTCCCCGGCCCGGACGCGGTGGCCGTCGGCGTACGTGCCGTTGGTGCTGTCCTCGTCCTCGACCGTCCAGTGGTCGTCCGCGGGCCGCAGCACCGCGTGGTGCCACGAGACCCGGTCGTCGTCCAGGACGATGTCGCTCGACGGGTCACGTCCCACGTGGTACTCACGACCGGGACGCAACACCGTGGAGCCCGTCTCGGTCTCGAGGACGAGCGCGGGCGCAGTCGGCACGGACGGCCGTTCCGCCATGTCTGGATTCTAACGATTGGCCCGGACGTGTGCCCGGCCGGACCGACGGGGAACGGGACGTGCTCGGGCCCCGGGAGGCGCGCGCCGGTCGGTCCGGGCACCGGCCGGCGGGTGGCGCGGCCCGGCCGAACCGGTGGCGTCCCGCCGCACGGACCGCATAGCTTGTGCGGTCGTGACCGACGAACCGAGTGCACGTCCGGAGGGACACGGCCCCGGCCTCGTGTTCGACGAGCTGTTCGCGGACCTTCGCGCCGTCACCGGTGTCGGCGAAGGGTCGTCGGTGCTGGAAGTGGGGTGCGGGACCGGTCAGGCGACGCGCTCGCTGGCCCTGCTCGGCTGCTCGGTGACCGCCGTCGAACCGGGCCCGGGCATGGCCGCCCTCGCTCGCCTGCGCACCGCCGCCTTCCGCGACGTCGAGGTCGAGACGTCCGCGTTCGAGGAGTGGGAGGACCACGGCCGACGCTTCGATGCCCTGGTGGCCGCGTCGTCGTGGCACTGGGTCGACCCGTCGGTCGGCTGGCGGCGAGCGCACGACGTGCTGTCCCCCGGAGGCTGGACGGCACTGCTCGGCCACGTCGTCGTCCGCCGCCCGGGAGAGCCCGAGGTCTACGCCGGGACCGCCGACCTGCACGAGCGGTTCTGCCCGGGCAACCCCGGCTGGGGCCATCCGCCGCTGGAGGACGAGGTACGCGCCACCGACGGGGGCTGGGGACCGGTCGAAGGCCCCGGTGGCTTGTTCGGCCCGCCGATCGTGCGCTGGTATCCGACCGTTCAGTGGTTCGACGGGAACGGCTTCGCCGATCTCCTTCGCTCGACCTCGCTGTACCGGAGGCTCGACCGCGGGGTGCGCGAGCCCTTGCTCGACGCCGTCGCGGAGCGCATCCGCACACGGATGGGCGACCGGGCACCGCGCCGTCACCTGAGCGTCCTGCGGGTCGGGCGGCGCGAGGAGTGAGGCCGGGGAGGACCGCCGGGAGGGCCCGGTCGTCGGCGGCGGACACCGGCGTCCTGACCGCGTCCGCGGCGGACGGGCCGGTCTCGCGCGGCACGTCCTCGGCGGTGCGCACCGGCGGACGGGCGTGGACGCGGAACGCCACGCCCGGGGGCACGGACGCCGGTCCGGGTCGCCGGACACGGCCGGCGGCTCGACGGCCGCCGCGGGACCGCGCCCGGTCCGCCGGGACAGGCGGCGGCCTGCGGGCGGCGCCGGGACGCGCGGAGCCAGGGCCGGCGGAGGCCGGCCACGTCAACGCGCGCGGCACCGGTCCGGTGGCAGGGGACGCGGCGGAGGCGCTCGCTGCCGGACGTCCTCGGCTCCGGCCGGCGCGCGCCGACCGGCTCCGGCAGGCCGTTGCCCGGAGTCACCGGGTTCTCCTCGCGGTCCCCCACGGGACGGAGCCGCTCACCGGGCGGGCCCCAGGCCGGCGGGCGCCGCGCGGGAGGCGACGCCGCGGGCCGGGAGACCGTCGAAGCGGTTGCGGACGTAGGTGAGGTCGGCGAGCAGGGTGGCGGAGGTGAGACGGGTGCCGCCGCGGGGACGTACCAGGTGGGCGATGGGCAGGTTGCCGGTGGCGGCCCAGCACAGCCGTCCGGCCGGGTCGATGTAGCTGCGGGTCAGGCCCTGGTTGTCGGGGTGGAGGCAGTACGGGATGTCGAGGTAGCCGCGGCGGAAGGCGTGGAGCAGGGCCTGGGAGAGATCGGGGTGCAGGTCGAGGACGGCGTGGACGAGGGCGGCGGCCTCCTGGTAGGTGGGGTTGTCGGCGGGGTGGGGCGGCGGGACCGGTGCGGTCCGCCCGGCGGTGCGCGCGGTGGCCGCAGCCAGTTCGAGGGCGTCGACGTTCTCCTGGACGGTGGGGATGCGCCGTGCTTCGGCGACCGTCTTGACGATGAGCCGTTCCGCTCCCGTCCGCACGGCGAGTTCGGCGGAGCTCGCCAGCAGCCGCCGGGCGCCCTGCTCGGTCTCCGGGAAGACCCCCATGTAGGTGTAGAGGACCACGTGCCAGTCGTCGGTCGGCAGGAGGTCCGCGCACAGGCGGCGCAGTGCCGCGACGGCCTCGGCGTCCTGTTCCGGGGAGCTCTGCTGGGCGTAGCTGACCGACAGGCTGCGCACGCCGTGCCGGAGGAAGAAGAGCGCCTCCAGCACGCTGATGGCCACCAGCAGGCTCGGCGGGCACAGCTGGCCGAGCATGCAGCCGCCGAAGGTCTCCAGGTGGGGTTCGCGGCCGGTCTCCCGCAGCGAGGCGAACAGTTCGCAGGCGGTGGCCCACTGGGTGACGGACTCGGCCAGGGGGGTCCTGCCGTAGGGCAGGCAGTAGGAGACGGGGCCTCCCTCACTGGCGTCCAGGCCGAGGGCGGTCAGGGCCCGGAAGATGCCGACCGGGCGGGCGGAGCCGTGCCGGACCTGGACGGGGAAGCGGGGGCCCTGGATGCCGTGCAGGACCTGCGCGGTGGTGGCCGGGGGGTGGGTGACGACCGGATAGCCGTTGAGGGGGGTGCCGGCGCGCAGCGCGGCCGCGGCGGCGTCGAGGTGGCCGACGCGGGTGTGGGAGTCCAGGGTGATGGTGCCGACGGTCCGGGCGGCGGCGGCCCGGGTGGCGGCCAGACCGGCGCGCATGGCGGCCGGGTCGCTGAAGCCCATCCGGGGCTGGACCACCAGACGGCCGTCGCCGCCCCGGGCACGGACGAAGTCACCGAAGCCGCGCGGGGCCGGACCGGCCGGGGCGGGTCCGGCGGCGGGACCCGGTCGGCGGTCCGGCGCGTTGCCCGGCGCGGGCGGCGTCACGCGAGGACGCCCATCTGCTCGCCGGTGTGGCGCGCCTGCCCGGCGCGGGCGTGCCGCGGGCGGGCGCCCAGGGCACGGTCCGGTCCGGTGCCCAGGTCGTCCAGGAAGCGGCGGAAGGCGGCCAGGGTGTCGGTGCCGTCCTCGAAGACGGCGTCGAACCCGGCGGCCAGGAGCCGCTCGGCGTGGGAGGTGGCACCGCCGTCCACGCCGAGTTTGCCGCCGATGGCGACGGGCAGGGCGGCGGTCAGTTCGTCGTCGCGCAGCGCGCGGATGACGCGCAGCCCGTCCTGGGCGCCGTGGCCGTTGACGCTGCTGATGATCACGGCGGCCGGGCGGATCTCCCGGCAGTGGCGCACCAGCAGGTCGTCGGGGACGCACGGGCCGAGGTTGACGACGTGGTAGCCGAGTTCCTCCAGCAGCAACTGCAGGAACACCAGGTTCCAGGTGTGGGAGTCGGAGGCCACGGTGGTGACGACGACCGTGGGCCGGGCGCGGTCGGGGGCGGTGCCGGCCGGCCGGGACAGGTCAGCCATGTGTGCGCTCCGTGCCGTGCGGGACCCTGGTGCGTTCGATGCGGGTGACGGAGACGGTGTCCTCGCCGTCGGTGACGACCTCCACCGGGCTGGGCCGGCCGAGGAACATCAGCAGGCTGGCGGTGGGGCCGTAGGCGCCGGTGTTGGGCACGGCGAGGAGGTCGCCGGGCGCCAGGCCGGCAGGGACCGTGACGTTGCGGCCCAGGACGTCGCCCGGGGTGCACAGCGGGCCGGCCAGGGTGACCTGCCGGCCGTCCTCGTCCGCGGGGACCTCGACGGAGACGGGCAGGATGCGGCCCAGCCCGGACATGCCGCCGAACACGTTGATGCCCGCGTCCAGGACGGCGAAGGTGTGGCCGCGCCCGGTCTTGAGGTTGCTCACCGCGGTGACGAGGTGGCCGCTGTCGCCGACGAGGTAGCGGCCGGACTCCACGGCGATCCGCGGCAGGCCCCGGCGCCAGTCGGGGAAGAACACGTCCAGGGCGGCGGCGAGTTCGCCGCGCAGCTTGGGGTAGGCGGCGCGGTCGCCGGTCCGGCCGTAGGGCACGGAGAAGCCCCCGCCGATGTCCAGGACGCGCAGCCGCACCCCCAGTTCGTCCTGGATGCGGGCGGCGGTCTCCAGCGTGTGCCGGAACTCCGCCAGCAGGCTCTCCTCGTCGCGGGCGTTGCTCTGCGAGAACAGGTGCAGCCCTTCGACGGAGGTGCCGGGCACGGAGATCAGCGCGGCGGCGGTCTCGGGGACGGTCTCGGCGTCGATGCCGAACTGGGTGGGCTTGCCGGTCATGCGCACCCCGCTGGCGGCGCTCGCCGTCGCGCTGTTGATGCGCAGCAGGCAGCCGGCGGTGGTGCCGTGGGCGCGGGCGGCGCGGCCGATGTGCTCCAGGTCGGTGAGGGACTCCGCGGAGAACAGGCCGACGCCGTTGCGGACGGCCTCGTCGAGTTCGCCCGGCGTCTTGCCGGGGCCGGTGTAGAGGATGTCCGCGCCCGGGTAGCCGGCCTCCAGGGCGGCGGCCAGTTCGCCGGTGGAGCTGATCTCCGCCTTGCAGGCGGGCCCGTCACCGGTGCGCAGCGCACGGACCAGGTCGGGGTGGGGGTTGGCCTTGAAGGCGTAGTAGACCTCCACGCCCTCCGGCAGGAAGCCGAACAGGTCGCGGCGGGCGGCGCGCACCCGGGCCAGGTCGTAGACGTACAGCGGGGTGCCGTACCGCTCGGCGAGGTCGCGGTGGTGGGGGCTGACGGTCACGGGCGTTCTCCGTCGATCAGGGCGGCCAGTTCCCGCCGGGCGTTCTTGCCGTGCAGGGTGAGCGGGAACTCGGCCAGGACCCGGCACCGGGCGGGCATCTTCGCGGTCTCCAGACGCTCCATCAGTTCCCGTACGACGGTGCGCTCGTCGAGGTCGCTCTCCACGAACAGGGTCAGGTCGTGACGGTCGTCCGGGGGGAGCGCGGCGGCGGCCCGCACGCCGGGGATGTCCAGGGCGGCGGTCTCGATCTCCACGGTGCTCATGCGGAAGCCCTTGCGCTTGAACATGTCGTCGCGGCGGCCCTGGAAGTAGAGGTAGCCGTCCTCGTCGAGGTGTCCGTAGTCGCCGGTGTGCAGCCGGGTGACGGCCGGGTCGTCGGGGTCGGGGCGGAAGCTGCGGGCGGTGGCCTCGGGGTTGCGCCAGTAGCCGCGCATCACGTGCGGGCCGACGGCGACGATCTCGCCGGTGGTGCCCGGCGGCAGGGTCTCGCCGTCGGGCCCGCAGACCAGCACGCGGGTGCCGGGCAGGGCGCGTCCGACGCTGTGCGGGCGTTCGTGCTCCTCCTCGGGCGGCATGACGGTGATCCGTTTGGCCTCCGTCTGCCCGTACTGGCGCACCACGCGGGCGCCGGGGAACAGGGCGCGCAGGGCGTCGGCGGTGGCGGCGGGCAGGGCGGCACCGGTGTTGGTGAACATCCGCACGGGCGGCCGCTGGTCGGGGTGGCGCCGGGCCAGCGAGACGATCATCGAGGCGTAGGAGGGGACGATCGGCACCACGGTCGTGCCCGTCTCGTGCATGCGGCGCAGCACGGTGAAGTCCGAGTCGCCGTCGGCGAGGACGATCTCGCAGCGGGCGATGCAGGTCATCAGGACCTTGTACAGGCCGTAGTCCCAGGACATCGGGAAACGGCAGAACACGACGTCGTCGCAGCGGTAGTCCAGGGCCCGGACCAGCGCGGTGGAGGCGAACACCACGGCGGCGTGCGGGCAGGCCACGGCCTTGGGCGCGGCGGTGCTGCCGGAGGTGTAGATGAGGGTGGCCAGGTCGTCGCCGGACACGTCCGGCGACGCGGCCGCGTCCGGACCGGGCTCCTGTGCCGCGGTCTCGGCGAGGACGTCGGCGATGTCGTGGACGGGGGCGCCGGTGAGGGGGCGCAGGCGGTGGACGCCCTCGGTGTCGGTCAGGACGAGGGCGGGATCGGCGTCGGCGACGACGGACCGCAGGTGGAACGGCTTCATGGCCGGGTGCACCGGCACGAAGACGGCCCCGCGCCGCACCGTGGCGTAGAAGAGGGCCGCCAGCGGCCGGCCGGTGGGCAGCTGGAGCAGGACGCGGTCGCCGCGGCCCACGCCACGGGCCGCCAGCCATGCGGTCAGCCGTGCGGCCCGGTCGGCCAGTTGGGCGTAGGTCCAGGCGCCGGTCGCGTCCCGTACGGCCGGGCGGTGCGGGGTCTCGGCCACGGCCTCGTCCAGAAGGCCGTGCACCGTCCGGCCGCCGGCCGCCGGGGGTACGGCGTGTCGTTCGATCAGGTCCTGTGGGGTTGCCAATGCTCCGCTCTCCGTTCTCCGGCCCGGGTTCTCCGGCCCGGCGGGCCTGTGGGCGGGGGCGGGGGCGGACGCGGCCGGGTCCGTGCGCTCCGGCCGGGCCGGCGCGGCGTGCGGCCGTACGGGCCGGGTGCGTGCCGCGGGCCGCGGAACCGCCCCTGGGGTGCGCACCAAGAACACCACCGGCTCCTGACGTTCGGCTCACCGGCGGCTACCGGATCACTAGCGACGCACGTCGGCGGCCGCGTCCGGCCGGCCCGGTAGCCGACGACAACCGGATCGTTAGGACGGGCTGGTGTGCTGGTCACCGACGCCGAATCCCGCAGAAAGGGCGGTTGCTCCGTATGACGACCACCGAAGACGTCCTGGCCTGCATCACCCGCCGGGTCGGAGACCAGCCGATGAGCGAGACCAGCGAGTTGACGGCCCTGGGTGTCGACTCCCTGTTGCTGCTGCGCATCATCACCGACCTGGCGGCGGACGAGACGCAGGAGATCGAGCCGCACGAGCTGGCACGGCTCGTCACCGTCGGCGACCTGACGGAGTTCGTCGGCCGGTGGAACGGCGGGCCGCGCCCGTGACCGCCCTCGACCTGTCCCGGCAGACGCCCGCGACGCGCCCCGACGGGGACGGGGACGCGCTCCCCCTGACCGACTCCCAGCGCAGCCTGCTGTTCATCCAGGAGGCCGCCGCCCGCAAGGACCTGTACAACAACAGCTTCCGCGTCGTCTTCGACGGAACGCCGGACGCCGACGCCATGCGGGCCGCCCTGGAGCGGCTGGTGCTGGTGCAGCCGGCGCTGCGCACCGAGTTCCACGCCGGCCCGGACGGCCCCGGCGCCCGCATCGCGCGGGCGGTCGCGCTGCCCTGGGAGGTCGTCGGGCACGACGGCGGCGCGGTGCCGTGGGAGACCTGGCTGGAGGAGCGGACCGAAGAGTTCGTGCGGCTGCCGCTGGACCTGTCCCGGGCCCCGCTGTGCCGGTTCCGGCTGCTGACGTCCGCGCCGGGCGCGCCCGCCCGGTCGGCCCTGCTGGCGACGGTGCACCACACCGTCAGCGACGGGGTGTCGGTACGGGTCCTCGTCGACGAGATCATCACCGGGTACCGGCAGGCCCTGGGCCGTGCGGCCGCCGACGGCGACGAGGACCCGGCGGTGCTGGCCCGGGCCCGCGAGGGCGCACTGCGCGCGGAGCTCGCGGCGCAGTGCGCGGCGGCGCGGGCGGCGGTGGCGGCCGGGGAGGCCGACGCGCTCGTCGGACCGCTGGCCGGCGTGGCCCCCACCACGCTGTACCCGGTGCCCGGCCGGCCGCAGGACACCGCCCACCGGGCCGAGCGGCTGCGCGTGCTGCTCGACCGGCCGGAGCGGACGCGCGTCGAACGGGCGGCCCGGGACCTCGGCACCACGCCGTACGAGCTGCTGCTGGCCTGCTACGCGCTGCTGCTCGGCGACTACGCCGGCACCGGGGACGTCCTGGTGGGCAGCCCGTTCGCCACCCGGCGCACGGTGGCCTCGCACCAGTTGTGCGGGTTCTTCGTCAACACCCTTCCCATGGCGCTGCCCGCCCGCGACGTGCCGTTCCGGGTGCACTGCCGTGAGGTGTCCACGACGGTGCGCGAGACCCGTGCCCGGCAGTCGGTGCCGTTCGACGCCCTGGTGACGCGACTGGCCCCGGAGCGCTCCGGCAACCGCAACCCGGTCTTCCAGTGCATGTTCGCCATGCAGGACGAGCTGCGCACCCGGGTGGCGCTGATGCCGTGGATCGAGGGGCGGGTCGAGATCCTGGAGAACGGCTCGGCCAAGTTCGACCTCTGGCTGGGCGCCACGGCGGTCGAGGACGGCCTGCGGATCGAGCTGGACTACGACCGGGATCTGCTGCCCGCGTCCTACGCGCAGCGCTTCCTGGCCGAGTACCGGGAGCTGCTGCTGCGCGCCGTCGAGACGCCGTCGGCCGGTACCGGGAGCCTGCTGGCCGGGCTGAGCGCGCGGCGCGGCACGATCGCCCGCGCCCTGCGGCGGGGCGCCGACGGGCGGACCGACGCGCCGGGCGGTCTGCTCGGCCTGGTGCGCGAGGCCGCGCACCGCCACCCCGGCGCCGTCGCCGTGCGGCAGCCGGGCGGTGCCGAGGTGACCTACGCGGAGCTGATGCGGCGCACCGAGCGGGCCGCCACCGGGCTCGCCGGGCGCGGTGTGGGCCGCGGCGACACCGTGGCGGTCGTCCCGGGCGACCTGGTGGAGACGGTGGTGGCGATGCTCGCCGTGCTGTGGCGCGGTGCGGCTTACCTGCCGCTGGACACCTCGCTGCCCGCCGAACGGCTGGCCTACATGATCGAGCAGTCCGGGTGCCGCTTCACGGTCGGCGACCGGGACGCGGTGCCGGACGGGCCGCCGCGCGCCACCCCGGCGCAGCTGGAGGCCGAGGCCGGCACGGCGCAGGCGCCGGACGCGGCGGACGGCACGGACCCCGTGTACATCATGTTCACCTCCGGCTCGACCGGCCGTCCCAAGGGCGTGCACATGGGGCAGGGTCCCCTGGTGAACCTGCTGCACTGGCAGCTGCGCGAGCTGCGGATGGGCCCGGGCAGCCGGTTCCTGCAGTACGCGCCCCTCGGCTTCGACGTCTCCTACCAGGAGATCTTCCCGACCCTCGCCTGCGGCGGGACGGTGGTCGGACTCGGCGCGCTGGACCGCAGGGACCTGACGGCCGTGGCCCGGCTCGCCGAGCGGGAGGAGCTGACCCACGTCTACCTGCCGGTCGCGGTGGCCGGCGCGTTCGCCGGCGCGGTCGAGGAGGCCGGGCTGACCCTGCCCACCGTGCGCCACGTCTGCGTCTCCGGGGAGCAGCTGAACCTGGACGAGCGGCTGCGGCGGCTGCTGGCGCGGGACACCGGACGCGAGCTGGTCAACCTCTACGGCCCGACCGAGACGACCGCGGTCACCTGGCACGTGGTGCGCGGCGACGACCTGCCCGCCCACGACCACGTCCCCGTGGGCCGCCCGGTGCCGGGCGTGGACGCCCACCTGCTCACCCCCGACGGCCGCGACGTGCCGCCGGGCGCGGTGGGCGAGCTCTACCTGGGCGGCGTGTGCCCGGCGGTGGGCTACGTCAACGACCCCGAGCGCACCGCGGCGGCGTTCCTGCCCGCGCCGGACGCGCCGTCCGGGTCCGGCGCCCGTGTCTACCGCACCGGCGACCTGGCCCTGCTCACGGAGGACGGTGCCCTGGTGTTCCTCGGCCGCCGGGACGCGCAGGTCAAGGTGCGCGGGCACCGGGTGGAGCTGGGCGAGCTGGAGTCCGCGGCGGAGCGCCTGCCCGAGGTGGGCGAGGCGGTGGCGGCGGTGACCGGCACCGGCGAACAGGCCGCCCTGTGCCTGTTCCTGCGGCCGGCCGGCCAGGCACAGCCCCAGGAGCCGGACGTCCGGGCCCACCTGGAGCGGATCCTGCCCTCCTACATGCTCCCGCGGCACGTGCGGCTGATCGACGCGGTGCCGCTGACGCCGAACGGCAAGGTCGACCGCACCGCCCTGACGACCGCGCTCCAGGCGGGCCGGCTGCGGGCCGCCCGGCCGGACGGGGCCGCGTCCGGCTGGGAGCCGACCGGGACCGAGCGGATGATCCGCGACCTGTGGGCGACGCTGCTCGGCAGCGCGCCGAGCGGCCCCGACGAGTCCTTCTTCGCCCTGGGCGGCAACTCCTTCGACGTGCTGAAGCTGATCGCGGCGCTGCGCGAGACCACGGACCGGCCCCCGACGGTCGGTGACTTCTTCCGGCGGCCGACCGTCCGGGCGCTCGCCGCCCACGTGGACGGGGGTGCCTGAGCGATGGCGGGAAGGACGGACATGACGACGACCCTGGACGCGATCGAGGAGCGGGTCCGGCGCACCCCGGACCGCACGGCGGTGATCTGCGCCGGCGCCCGGCTCAGCTACCGCGGGCTGTGGGACGGCGCGCGGGCCGTGGCGCGGGCGCTGGCCGCGCGGGGCCAGGCCCGGGGCTCGGTGGTGGGGGTGCTGGGCCCGGGCGACGAGCACTTCATGACCGCCGTCCTCGGCTGCTGGCTGGCCGGGGCGTCCTGGACGCCGCTGGACCCGGCGTGGCCCGAGGAACGGCAGCGGCACGTGCTCGCGGACACCGGCGCACCGCTGGTCCTCGCCACCGGCGGGTCCGCCGCCCCGGACCGGCTGCACGGGGTCCCGGTCCTCTCCGTGGCCGGGGCGACCGCGTCCGGCACGCCGGACGACGGTGCGCTGCCCGGCCGGCCCGGCCCCGACGACCAGGCGTACGTGATCTACACCTCCGGTTCGACGGGCGCCCCGAAGGGCGTGTGCGTGGACCACGGGGCGCTGGCGGCACACCTGGCCGGCGCGGTGGAGGCGTACGGCCTCACCGACGACGACGTGCTGCTCTCCTTCTCGGCGCCCGCCTTCGACGCCACCGTCATGGAGATGTGGGCGGGGCTGGTGGCCGGGGGCACCGTGCTGCTGCGCGGTTCCGCGCTGTGGACCGGTCCGCAGCTGTTCGCCCGGGTCGCCGAGCACGGTGTCACCTACGTGGGCTGCACCACCGCCTACTTCGAGACGTTCTTCGGCGAGGAGCTGACGGCGCGTGACGTGGAGCTGCTGAGCGGGCTGCGCGCCGTCTTCTTCGGCGGGGAGGCGCCCAGCGCGGCCGTGGTGCGGCGGTGGGCGGCCGGGCCGCTGGGTCATGTGCCGCTGTGCAACGGCTACGGCCCCACCGAGGCGGTGATCGCCGCCACCCGCTACTGGATCCGGCAGGGCTGGGACGGCGGCGACCAGGTGCCCATCGGCACCTGCGTGCCGGGTCACGAGGCGGTGGTGCTGGACGCCGAGGGCCGTGAGGTGCCCCCGGGCACCGGCGGCGAGCTGTACCTGGGCGGCAGGTGCGTGGCGCGCGGCTACCTCAACCGCCCGGACCTGACGGCGGAGCGTTTCGTGCGGCTCCCGGGACGCGAGGGCGTGTGGTACCGCACGGGTGACCTGGTCTCCCGGAACGGCGAGGACCTGGTGTTCGTGGGGCGGGTGGACCGGCAGGTGAAGATCCGTGGCTTCCGGATCGAGCCGGAGGAGGTCGAGGTGGTGCTGCGCGGCCTCGGGCGGGTGCGCGGCGCGGTGGTCGGCGTCGGCAAGGGCCCCGGCGGCCGGGACCGGCTGGAGGCGCACGTCGTGCCGGAGGACCGTGCGGTGCCGGCGGACGTCTTCACCGCCCGGGTGCGGCAGGAGCTGCGCGAACGGCTGCCCGCCTACATGGTCCCCGAAGTGATCAGGGTCCTGGACGAGTTGCCGCTCGGCGCGACCGGCAAGGTCGACCGGGCGAAGGTGCTGGCGGGGACGGGGGGAGCATGAGCACCGCCACCACGGCGGCCCCGGCCGACGCCTCCCCGGCCGGGGCCGGCTCCCTGGCCCTGGTCAGCGGCGGCACCCGGGGCATCGGACGCGCCCTGTCCGAGCGCCTGGCCCGCCGCGGCCACCGGGTGGTCGCCCTGTACGTCTCCGACGAGAAGGCCGCCCGCGCCACCGAGGACGACCTCGGCCCCGCCGTCCGGGCCGTCCGCGCCGACGTCACCGACCCCGGTGCCGTGGCCGCCGCCGTGTCGGACGCCGTGCAGCGGTACGGTCCGCCGAGGGTCGTGGTCAACAACGCGGGCGTCAACATCGACAAGCCCTTCCTGCAGAGCACCCCCGCCGAGTGGCACACGGTGATCGGCACCAGCCTCTTCGGCGCCCTGAACCTCACCCACGCGTGCGCCCCGCACATGCTGGACGAGACCGGCGGCAGCGTCGTCAACATCGGCGCGACGACCGGCCTGCGCCCCCGCACGGACGGGGCCGCCTACTGCGCCGCCAAGGCGGCCCTGCTGCACCTCACCAAGTGCCTGGCCCTGGAACTGGCGCCGAAGGTCCGGGTCAACTGCCTCATCCCCGGCTTCACCTGGACCGACGAGGTCGTCACCCGGTTCCGCCTGGACGACGACGCGGCGCGCGAAGCCGTGCTGCGCCAGATCCCGCAAGGACGAATCGCCTCCACCGCCGAGATCGCCGACGCCCTGGAGTTCCTCGTGGACTCCCGCAGTTCGTACGTCACCGGGCAGAAGCTGATCGTCGACGGCGGCCAATTCATGTGGTAGGGAGTCATGATCGAAGAAGTCGCCCGAGCGGCACGCGAGGCCCGTGTGCAGGCGCCCCCCGTGGGTGCCCCGGCCTATCAGGAGTACTGCCTGCGCCTGGCGGAGCAGCTGCGCGCCCGCTGGCCGCGGATCCGCAAGGCCAACGAGGAGGACGTCGCCGCCGCCGAGCGCCGCGGCCTGCCGCCCGTGCTGGTGGACCGGCTGCGTCTGCGCGACGCCCACCTGGAGGTGGCGGTCCGGCTGACCGAGCAGGTGCACGAGGCGCTGCCGCACGTCACCGCCCCGGGCCCGGAGAGCCCGATCGGCACCTGGGGCAGCCGCCGGCAGGTGCGCAAGCCCCTCGGCGTCGTCCTCATGGTGTACGAGGCCCGGCCGACGGCCACCGTCGAGGGCGCCCTGCTGTGCGTCGCCACCGGCAACGCCGTGCTGCTGCGCGGCGGCAAGGAGATCGCGGCGACCAACGCCGAGCTGGGCGAGGCGATCCGCGCCGCCTGCGCGCAGGCCGGGCTGCCCGGGGCGCTGGCCACGGTGCTGGACGACCCGGACCGCTCCCAGCTGCGCTGGCTCCTGGCCCGGCCGGACGTGGTGGACGTCCTCGTCCCGCGGGGCGGGCCGTCGCTGGTCGACTACTGCCGCACCGCGAGCACCCTGCCGGTCATCGCCAGCGGCGGCGGCGTCAACCACCTGTTCGTGCATGCCAGCGCCGACCTGCCGCTGGCCGCGTCGATCGCCCTCAACAGCAAGATGACCGAGCCGACCGCCTGCAACGCCCTGGAACTGGTCCTGGTCGAGCGCGCCGTGGCCGAGGAGTTCACGGCACGCCTGCGCGAGGCGGCCCGGCGCTGGGAGGGGCCGGTGACGCTGCGCACCGATCCGGCCCTGCCGCCCCTGCCCGACCCGGAGGGCGCGGCCGCCGACGGCCTGCGCGAGGAGCCGCTGGCCGAGCACGACTTCGGCCGCGAGGTGCTGGAGCCCGCGATCGGCGTCCACGTCGTCGACGGCCTGGACGCGGCGGTGGCCCACGTGCGCCGCCACGGCTCCGGGCACACCGAGGGCATCGTCGCCGCCGACGAGGCGGCCGTGGCGGCCTACACCGGCGCGGTGGACGCCGCCGCGCTGGTCGTCAACGGCTCCCTGCGCCTGCACGACGGTCCGACCATGGGTCTGGGCCCCGAACTGTCCATCTCCACCGGCCGGCTGCACGTGCGCGGCCCGGTCGCCCTCGGCTCGCTGCTGACCACCCAGTGGGTGGTGCAGGCCCGCGGCGCCCTGCGCACCTGACCGCCGCGCCGCTCTCCGGCGCATCCCTCCTCCATCCGGCCCGCGCACCGTCCCGGGCCGAGAAGGGCTCATCCCCCATGTCCAGCGAACCGTCCGTGTCCACCACGCCGCCCGTGTCCACCACGCCGTCCGCGTCCGGGGCGCCGGACCGCGACCGCATCGCCGCCGCCGTGCGGCGCCTGGTCGTCACCGAGTCCCGGCTGTCCGTGGACCCCGCCACGATCTCCGAGGACGAACCGCTCAACGGCCCCCTGCTGAAGGTCAACTCCCTGGGCTTCCTGGGCATGCTCATCCGCCTGGAGGACGACCTCGGGCTCGCCCTGCCCGACGACCTGTTCGTGGGCCGCAGCTTCGCCACCGTACGCGACCTGATCGACCTGGTCGCCACCGCCGCGGAGACCGCGCGATGAGCGCGCCCGTCACCGAGCGCGTCGCCGCGCGGCCCGCCGCCCCCGCCACCCCGGTGCCGGCGCGCTGGCGCAGCGTCCTGCCGCACCTGGACACCGCCCTGCCCGCCGACCTGCCGCCGGAGAACCCGGCGCCCGGCTCCGGCATCCACATCAACCTGCCGATGGAGCTGATGAGGCAGAGCCTGCAGCCCCGGGAGTTCTGGGACATCCCGCAGGAAGTGGCCGAGGCCTACCGCTCGTTCCGGCCCACGCCGCTGTGGCGGGCCCGCGGCTTCGAGCGGGCGGTCGGCGCCCGCGTCCCGATCTGGGTCAAGTACGAGGGCGGCAACATCTCCGGCAGCCACAAGCTCAACACGGCGCTCGCCCAGGCCTATTACTACAAGCGGGCCGGGGTGACCGAGCTGGTCACCGGCACCGGCGCCGGCCAGTGGGGCACGGCGATGGCCGCGGCCTGCGCGATGTTCGGCCTGCGCTGCACGGTCTTCATGGTGGGCTCCAGCCTGGCCAAGAAGCCCTACCGGGGTGTGCTGATGCGGATGCTCGGCGCACGGGTGCACGCCAGCCCCAGCGGTCTGACCTCGGTGGCCGCCGCCGACGACGGCAGCCAGGGCAACAGCCTCTCGCTGGCCATCGGCGAGGCCGTCGAGTACGCCCAGACGCACGACGGAGCCGCGTTCTGCATCGGCAGCGGCGAGACGTACAGCATCCTGCACCAGTCGGTCATCGGCCTGGAGAGCGAGGAGCAGCTCGCCGCCGCGGGCACCTCGGTGGACGCCGTGGTGGGCGCGGTCGGGGCCGGCTCCAATTTCGGCGGCATCGCCCTGCCGTTCCTCGCCTCCGCCCGCGCGGCCGGCGCCCGGCCGCCGCGCCTGGTGGCGGCCGAGTCCGCCGCCTCGCCCAAGCTGAGCCGGGGCGTGTACGCGTACGACAAGACCGACGCGACGGGCACCGGTCCCCGCGAGGCGATGTACACCATCGGCAGCGACTACCGCATCCCCGACTCCCACTCGGGCGGTCTGCGCTACCACGGCGCCGCCAAGCTCGTCTCGGCGCTGCGGCACTCCGGTGACGTGGAGGCGGTGGCCGTCGGACAGGTGGACGCCCTGGAGGCGGGCCGCCGGTTCACCCTGTCGGAGGCGGTGCTGCCCGCCCCCGAGTCGGGGCACGCGCTCGCCGTGGCGGCCCGGCTCGCCGGCGGGGACGAGGCGGACGGCCTCCCCCGGGGCGTGCTGGTCTGCCTGAGCGGCCACGGCTACCTCGACCTCGGCGCCTACCAGCAGCTGCTGGCCGGCGAGCTGGCGGACAGCGCGCCCGACCCCGCGGGGCTGCGGGAGGCGGTGCGCGGTCTGACCCGCGTCGGCGACGCGCCGGGCGCGGACGGGACGGCGGGAGGCACGGCATGACCACTGTCACCTCCCAGGACGCCGGGCGGGCGGACGGGCCGCGCGCGCTGGAGCCGCCCCGGGTGCGGGCCGCGCTGCTCGACTGCCTCCAGGCCAACCTCGCCGTGCTCGCCGACCGCCACCACGGCCCGGACACCCATCTGCGGCTGGGCGCCGTCCTGCGCTTCGCCCCGGCGCCGCGCGGGCCCGGCGGCCTGCCTACGGTCGAGCCCACCGTCGAGGACCAGCTCGCCGCGGCCGGGGACCTGCTCGGCCTGGCCGTCCGCGCACGCGCGACGGGCCGGCCCGACGCGGCACCGGACGGACCGGCGGAGCCCTCGTACGTCGTCGCGGACGCCTTCCACCTGCCGTGGGTGCCCTACCACGGGCACAAACACGTCGAGCACAGCTTCCTCGTGGAGCCGGGCGCCGACGGCGTGACGGTGACCGACGCCTACCACAACGACACCGTGTGGGGCCCGGCCCGCCCGCTGCGCCTGTCCTACCGGCGCGATCGACTGGACGCCCTGCTCGCGGCGTTGCCGCAGGACACCGTCACCGTGCGGCTGTCCGCGCGCCCGCCGGGGCCCGCCCCGGCGCCGGCGCACACGCCCGCCGACGAGGCGGTGGTCGACGCCTACCTGCGTGCCTACGCCGATCACGAGGACCGCGTCCTCGCCCTGGAGCGGTTCACGCTGGAGACCTGGCTGCTGGCCCGCGCACGGCACCTGCACGCCGCGTACGCCGCCCACCTGGCCGGCGGCGCGCAGGACGAGGCGGTGCGCGCGCACCTGGCACGGTGGGACAGCGTCGTCGAGCACACCTACCTCGCCTACCGCCGGGTGGTGCGCGGCCGGGCGGAACCGGCCGGGCTGTTCGAACGGGCCGGCGAGGCGCTGCGCGCGGACGCCGCCGCGTTCGGCGGACAGCGGCCGCGGTCCCTGGAGGACGAGGTGCGCGCCGTCGTCGCCGAGGTGCTGCACGTCTCCGCGGACTCCCTGGTCGTCGGGGCCGGCGGCTTCGACGGGGACCTCAGCCGGCTCGCGGAGTTCGGTTCGATGCGCATGGTCGAGGCCGTGGAACGGCTGGAACAGCGCTTCGCCGTCGAGTTCGCCCCCGAGGACCTGGTGCCGGAGAACCTGCACCGCGTGGACGACCTGTGCGCCCTGATCCGCCGGTCCTCCCCCGCCCGCTGACCACCTCCCCCTCCTTCGTTCCCTCCCCGTTCCGCCCAGAAAGGCACTGACGATGGACGCACGCTTCATCGAGACGCTCACGCCGTTCCTGCCGTTCCTGCACGGCGAGACGATCACCGAGGACACGCCCCTGCGCACCTACGGACTGGACTCCATGCAGGCCATCGAGCTGATGTTCGCGCTGGAGGACAGCCTCGGCGTCTCCCTGCCCGACGAGGCACTGGTCGAGGAGACGTTCGCCACGGCCGGCAACCTGTGGCGGGCCACCCAGGCCGCGCGGGGCACGGGCGCGGTCACGGCCGCGGCGGAGTCGGTGTGAGCGCCCCCGCACCGGCCGCGCCCGCGCCGGGCGCCGCCGCGTCCGCCCTGTCCGCGTCGCTGCGCGCCGAGGTCGACCAGGTGTCCGCCCTGGCCGCCCGGCACGCCGCGCACTGCGACGAGCGGGCCGAGTTCCCGCTCGCCGTGCTCGACGCCCTGCGGCCCCGGCTGCTCGGGCTGCTGGTGCCCACCCGGCACGGCGGCCCCGGCGGCACCGTCGACGACCTGATCGACGTCACCATGGAGCTGGGCCGCGCCGACATGTCCACGGCCATGGTGTTCGCCATGCACTGCCAGCAGGTCGCCGCGATCGCCGGGCACGCCGGTCCGCGTCTGGCCGCGGAGCTGCTGCCGGAGATCGCCGCCGGGCGGATGTACCTCGCCTCGGTCACCACCGAGGCCGGCAAGGGCGGCCACCTGCTCTCGGCGCGGGCCGAACTCGGCGCGCGGGACGGGTGGCTGGAGATCGACCGGTTCGCCCCCGTGGTGACCGGCGGGATGCACGCCGACGGCTACCTCCTCACCATGCGCAGCCCGCGGGCCCGCTCCGACGGCGAGGTCTCCCTGGTCTTCGCCCGCCGCGACCAGCTGCGGGTGGAGCAGCGCGGCGACTGGAACCCCCTGGGCATGCGCGCCAGCCACAGCACCGCGCTCCAGTTGACCGGCCGGGTCCCCGGGGACCAGGTGGTCGGGGAGCACGGCGCGTTCCGGCGGATCGCGATGAACACCTTCGGTCCGCTGGCCCACCTGGGCTGGTCGGCGGCGTGGCTGGGCACCGCGAGCGGTGCCCTGTCACGGGTGGTGTCGGAGCTGCGCGGCGGCCCCGGCCGCCGCCGCGCCGACCTCTCCTCCGAGCTGCTGCTCACCCGGCTCTCCACGGCACGGCAGCGCCTGGACACGGTGCACGCGATGCTGCGGCACACCGCCGACGCGGTACGCCGGGCCGTGGAGGAGGACGCGGACCTGTCGCACCCCCGCCACCAGCTGCTGGTCAACGCCCTGAAGCTGACCGCGTCCGAGCAGTGCCACCGGGCGGTCGACGACCTGGTGACCGCGCTCGGCATGCGGCACGGCTACCTCAAGGACTCCCCCACCGGCCTCGAACGCGCCCTGCGCGACCTGCGGTCCGCCGCGCTGAACTACAGCAACGACCGCCTCCACCAGGCCGACGGCCGGCTCGTCCTGCTCGACCAGGAGGTGCGCTATGTCTGAGGAGCCCGGCGTCCTGCCACCCGGCCGGGACGCCCGGGAGGTGCTGACCGGGCTGGCCCGCACGGGGACGCTCGGCCGGCTGTACCCCGCCGGCCCCGCCGGGCGGATCGACGCGGTGCTGCTGCGGCGCCTGCTGGGCGCCGCCGACGCGCGGGGCCCGCAGGGGCTGGTGCTGTCACTGCTCGTCCAACTGGCCACGGCGCTGCCGCTGCTGGCGCAGACCGCGTCGTCGCCGGTGGCGGAGAAGGTGCTGGACGCCGCGTCCGAGGGGCAGTCCCTGCTGGCGCTGGCGGCCACCGACGAGCAGGCGGGCTCGGACCTCGCCGGCCTGGCCACCCGCGTGGACCTGACGGCGGCGGACGGCGACGGCGACACGGTCGTCCTCGACGGCGTGAAGCGCTGGGTGACCTCGGCCACCACCGCCGACCACGCCCTGGTCCTCGCCCGGCACCGCCCCGGCCGTCACTTCACCAGCTTCACCTGGCTGCTCGTCCCGCTCGACACCCCGGGCGTGACGGTGCGCCCGGCCGGCACCCCGCTGTTCGCCGGGTCCGGCGTCGGCCACGTCACCTTCTCCGGGTGCCGGCTGGACCGCGGACACCTGCTGGGGCGGCCCGGCCGCGGCCTGGCCCTGTTCGCCCGGAACATCGCCGTCGAACGGCTCGCCTCGGCCGCCTGGGGCACCGAATTGTGCCGCCGGGTGCTCGCGGACACCGCCGCCCGGCTCGCCGGGCGCACCCTCGACGGCAGCCCGCTCGACCGCCACCCCGCCGTACGGCAGCGGCTCGCGGAGTGCGCCGTGCGGGTCAGCGCGCTGGACGCGCTGTGGAAGGCCTCGTGCGACCGGATCACCGGCGAGCGGGACGCCACCGCGGCCGCGGTCCTCAAGGCGGCCTCCGGTGCCACGGTGGACCACGTCCTGTCGGCCTGCGCCCACCTGTGGGGCGCGGACGGGTTCTCCGCCGACGGCATTCAGCAACTGCGGTCCGAGGCGGCCCTGTTCGGCATCGGCGGAGGCGCGACCGAGGTGGTCCTGGACACCGTGGCGGACCGGCTGGTGCCGCTGGTGGAAGGGCTGGCGGCATGAACGGCACCGCGGTGCGCCCCGCTCCCCCGCGGGCCGCGGGGCACCGGAGGCGGCTGTTCGCCGAGGCGGCGCCCGGGGTGTGGGTGGCGCTCGCCGACGGCTGCCCGCCCCGGGGCCACCTCACCGAACGGGACCTGGCCGACGCCGCCGCGCTGCCGCCGCACCGCGCCGCCGAACGGCTCGCGGCCCGGCGGGCGCTGCGCGGGCTGCTCGCCGCCCGCTTCCCCGAGGCCCGGGACGCCGAGGTGGTCTACTCGGCGCACGGCCGCCCCGCCCTCGCCGGCCGGCCGGAGATCGGCATCAGCGTCAGCCACGACGGTGACGCCGTCGCCGCCTGCGCGTCCTTCGGCCACGCGGTCGGACTGGACGTGCAGCACCCGCCTCCGACCGTGGCGGACGCCCTGCTGCGCCGCTGCGCACACCGGCGCGCGGACGCGCTGACCCGGCTCCCGCAGCGGTTGCGCGCCCGGGAGTTCGCCTGGCTGTGGACCGTGCAGGAGGCCTGTGTGAAGGCGGCGGGCACCGGCCTGGCCGGCCGGCCGTGGGCCATCGACGTTCCGCTGCCCGCCGCACGGGGCACCTGGGGCCCCTACCGCTGGATCAGCCTCCGCGGCCGGACGACCGTCCCGCTGAGCATCGCCTACACCCCCCTGCCGGACCCGACCCGCGTACCGGAGACACCATGACCACCCGAGCCGCAGCACCGGAGCTGAGCTGCTACACGGCCGCGCTGCTGCCCTATCTGGAGACGGAACGCCCGGCGGTGCACTCCGAGTTCGCCGCCGCGATACGCCTGGCCGTGCGCACGGATCCCCCCGAGGGCGGCATGGCCTTCTCCCACCACGCCCGGATCGACGTCGACGCACACGGCACCGGCCTCGTCCACCGCTCCGCCGCCGGCTGGGAGGCGGCACGGGAGGCCCTGTCCCGGGAGGCGGGCCTCCGCGGCCGGGTGATCGCCGTGGGCAACACCCGGCACCTGCCCTGGTCCCCCGCGTACGGCGGGACCGAGACCCCGCACTGGCTGCTCGTCGAGGCCCTGGCGGACGACCGCTGGGCGGTGCGCGACCCGTTCCAGGCCCTGACGCCGCACGGCGCCCACACGCCCTGGGCGGGCACCCTGACCGACGCCGAACTGCGCGCCGCCCTGACGCCGCCGACCGCCCTGACCCCGCAGGCCGTCAACCGCGACCGCTACGCGCTCGGCGAGGAGGGCGACCCGGCCGACGCCCGGGAGTACCGGTGGCTGGAACGCGCCGGCACCGCGCGGCGACCGGCCGGCGAGGGCCGTTGGGTGCACGGCGCCGCCGCCCTGCGCCACGTCGCCGAGCGAGTGTGCCACGACCCGCAGGCCCTCGCCGCGCACGCCGACGACCTGTGGACCGCGGCCCGTCACCAGCGCCACCTGCTCGGTACAGCGGCCGCCGGGACACCGCGGGCCGTGGAACGGGCGGCGGCCGCCTGGGCGGAACTGCCGCGCGCGGCCCGCTTCGCGACGGCCTCCGCCGCGCGCGGCCGGCCCCGGCCGGCCGTGATCGAGCGGGCGTTCGCGGAACTCCTCGACGCCCTGCGGGACCTGGAGACGACGGCCGCCTCGCGGACGGAGGACCTGAGCCATGGACGCTGAGAACGTCATGAACACCCCGGCGGGGCTGTACGGCCGGTTCGAGGCCACCGCACGCCGCCACCCGGACGCGGTCGCCCTGGAGGTCGGGGGCGAGTCGTACACCTACCGGCGGCTGGAGTCGCTGGCCGGCAGGCTGGCCCGACGGCTCCTCGACGTGCGCGGCGGCGCCGTGCCCCGGCGCGTGGGGCTGCTGGCCTCCCGCACCGTCACGGCGTACGCGGGCTACCTCGCGGTGCAGCGCCTGGGCGCCGTCGTCGTCCCGCTCAACCCTGCCTTCCCCGGGGCACGTACCGCGGACATCGCCGCGCGGGCCCGTCTCGACCTGGTCCTGGCACAGCCCGACCAGGCCGGGGCGGCGCTGCCGGTGCCGGTGATCGCCCCGCTCGCCTCCGACGGGCCGGACGCCGCGGCGGACCACCCGGCCCCGCCGGTCCGCCCGGTGAACCCGGACGACGTGTGCTACGTGCTGTTCACCTCCGGCTCCACCGGCACCCCCAAGGGCGTTCCGGTGCAGCACCGCAGCGTCGAGGCCTACCTCGACCACGTCGTCCCGCGCTACGGCCTGGGCGTGGGGTCGCGGCTGAGCCAGACCTTCGACCTCACCTTCGACCTGTCCGTCTTCGACCTGTTCGGGGCCTGGGCGTCCGGCGGCACCGTCGTGGTGCCCGGCCCGCACGACCTGCTCGCGCCGGCCCGGTTCGTGGCCCGGGAAAACATCACCCACTGGTTCTCCGTGCCGTCCGTCGTCTCGCTCGCCGCCCGGCTGCGGCAGCTCGGCCCGGACTCCATGCCGGGACTGCGCTGGAGCCTGTTCTGCGGCGAGCCGCTCACCCACGCCCAGGCGGCGGCCTGGCAGGCGGCGGCACCGGCGTCCGTGCTGGAGAACCTGTACGGGCCGACGGAACTCACCCTGAGCTGCGCCCAGTTCCGACTGGACGACCCGGGCGACCGGGACGACGCGGACGGTCCGGCGCGGACGGGAGCGACGGTGCCGATCGGCACGCTGTACCCGGGCCTCGACCACCTGGTGCTCGACGAGGACGGACACCCGGCCGCCGAGGGCGAGCTGTGCGTGCGCGGCGTCCAGCGGTTCCCCGGCTACCTCGACCCGGAGGACAACCGCGGCCGCTTCGTGCGGTACGCGGACGGCACGGCCACCGTCGTGACGGACACGGCGCCCCCGGGACCCGCCCTGTACTACCGCACCGGCGACCGGGTGCGCGTGACCGAGGAGGGCCTCGTCCATCTGGGCCGTCTCGACCAGCAGGTCAAGATCCAGGGCTACCGGGTCGAACTCGGCGAGATCGAGGCGGCGTTGCGCGCCGCGCCCGGGGTGCGGGACGCTGTCGTCCTGGCGGTGCCGGGCACGGGCGGCCAGACCGGTCTGGCCGCCGCCTGCACCGGCGACGCCGTCGACCCCTCCGGGGTGCTGACCGCGCTGCGGTCGCGGCTGCCCGCGTACATGGTCCCCGCCTCGCTCACGGTCCTGGACGCCCTGCCGCTGAACGCGAACGGCAAGACCGACCGTACGGCCCTGCGGCACATCCTGCGGGTGCCCGGCACCGCGAACGGCGCCACGCGTCCGGACGCCCGCCCGGTGGAAGGAAGCAATCGATGACGCGCCCCGCAGGAAGCCCACCGATGCCCCGTCCGGAAGGAAGTCGCCGATGACCTCGCTCACCGCGGAGGCCTCCGCCGCGGGTCCTGTGCCCGAGGGGGCCGGCACGGTCGCGCCCGCCGAGTTCCGGGAGGCGATGACCCGTTTCGCCACCTGCGTGACGGTGATCACCGCCCGGTCGGGGTCCCGTCCGGTGGGCTGCACCGCCACCGCGGTGTTCTCGCTCACCGACCGCCCGCCGACGCTGGTGGTGTCGCTCGCCTCCGGCAGCGGCACGCTGCGCGCGGTCCGGGCGGCGGGCACCTTCGCGGTCAACGTGCTGTCGTGGCAGCAGCGTGCCCTCGCCGACCGGTTCGCGCGGCTGCCCGCGGAGCTGCGGTTCGAGCAGGTCCCCCACGACACGGTCCACGGCGCCCCGCTGCTGGACGGGACCGTGGCCGCCGTGGTGTGCCGGGTGGCGGAGTGCGTGCCCCTGGAGGACCACGTCCTGGTCTCCGGCCGGGTCCTGCACGCCCGCACCCACGAGGACGTGACGCCCCTGGTGCACTTCGCCCGCCGGCCCTCGACCCCGGAGTTCCCGGTATGACCGCGACGCCCGCCCTTCCCCCCACCGCCTCCGGCACGGCAGCGCCCGCGCACCGGGTGAGCCGGCGCAACACCTGGCTGCTGACGGTCTTCACCGCCGTCACCAACCTCGCCGACGGCGTGACGAAGATGGTCATCCCGCTGATGGCCGCCCGCGTCACCGACTCGCCCCTGGCGGTCTCCGCCGTCGCCCTGTCACTGACCCTGCCGTGGCTGCTCACCTCGCTGCACATCGGCGTTCTCGTCGACCGCTTCGACCGGCGGCTGCTGCTGTGGCTCGCGGACGGGGCGCGGGCCTCGGCGGTGTTCGTCCTGATGGCCGCGGTGTCCGGGGGCAGTGCGGGCGTCCCCCTGCTGTTCACCTGCGGTCTGGTGCTCGGCGTCGCCGAGGTGGTGGCGCTCACCGCCGCGGCGTCCCTGGTGCCGGCCGCCGTGGCGGGCCCCGGGCGGGAGCGGGCCAACGCGTGGATGGCGGGCGCGGAGACCGTCTGCAACCAGTTCGCCGGTCCCCTGGTGGGCGCGGCGCTGCTGGCTGCGGGCACGGCGGCGGCGCTCGGCGCGACGGCCGTCACCTATGTACTGGGCACGCTGGTCCTGCTCCCGCTCGTCCCCCTCGCGGGCCGGTTCCGGGCCGACGCCGGCCGGGGCGGCACGGTCCGCTCGGTGCACGGCGACATCCGGGCGGGTCTCGCCTTCCTGTGGGGCAACCGGGTGCTGCGGACCATGGCGCTCACACTGACCGTGATGTGCGCCTGCTGGGGTGCCTGGATGGCGTTGATCCCGCTGGCCGCCACCCGGTCCATGGGCGCCGACGACGGCCGGTACGGGGTGCTGATGAGCGCCCTGGGGCTGGGCGGGGTGGTCGGCGCGGTGACCGTCGGCCTCGTCAACCGGCTGCTGGGCCGCAAGGGGGCGATGTTCGCCGACCTGCTCGGCACCCTGGTCCTGGTCGCCACGCCGTGGCTGACGTCGTCGCTGGTGCTCAACACGGTGGCGGCGTTCCTGGGCGGGATGGGCGGCGTCCTGTGGTCGGTCAACTCCCGGACCATCGGGCAGTCGCTGGTGCCCGACGCGCTCCTGGGCCGGTACACCGCCGCGCTGCGCATGTTCAGCTGGGGCGCGCTGCCGCTGGGCTCGGCCCTGGCGGGCGCGCTCGCCCAGGCGGCCGGCCTGTCCGTCGCCTTCGCGGTGTTCGCCGTGGCGGCGGCCGTCCTCATCGTCCCGTTCCTGCGGTGGATGCCCGCCGGGGAACTGATCACGGAACCGACATCCGAAACGAAGGACTGACCATGAGTGTGCACGCCGACGAAGAAGCCGGCCGGGGAGTGTGGCTGCGCCGCTACGTGCCCGCCGCGGCGCCGCTGCCGGCGACCCTCGTCTGCCTGCCCCACGCGGGCGGGGCTCCGACGTTCTTCCGCCCGTGGGCGGAGCGGCTGGCCGGCTCCCTCGACGTCGTCCCGGTGTGCTACCCGGGGCGTCAGGACCGCTTCGCCGAGCCGTGCATCACGCGCATGCACGTGCTGGCCGAGGAGGTCGCCGCCGCGCTGCTGCCGCTGACGGACCGGCCGCTGGCCCTGTTCGGGCACAGCATGGGGGCGGCCCTGGGGTACGAGGTGGCACGGCTGCTGCGCCGAGAGCACGGGAAGGACGTCGCCCACCTCTTCGTGTCGGGCATGGTGCCGCCGCACCTGGTGCCGGCGGGACGCCGCCACCTGGAGGGGGACGAGGCGCTGATGGCCGACATCCTGGAGCAGGGCGGCACGGACGCGGCGATGCTGGCCGACGAGGAGTTCCGGGCCTTCCTCCTGCCGGCGATCCGCGGGGACTACCGGCTGATGGAGACCTACACGTTCAGCGGCGCCGACCGCGCCCTGAACGCCCCGATCACGGTCTACTACGGGCGGCAGGACAAGGACGTCTCCGCCGAGGCGGCCGGTGAGTGGGCGCGGCACACCACCGGGCCCACCGAGGTCCTCGACTTCCCCGGCGGGCACTTCTACCTCCAGGACCTGCTGGAGCCGCTGGTGGCGGACGTGGAGCGGCGGGTCCTCGCCTCGGTGCGGGAACCCGGACGCGGGCCCCGGCCGACCGCGCTCAGCCCACGCTGAGCAGGCGCGAGCCCGGCGGGGGCGAGAGCCGGCCGACCGGGCCGGAGCCGGACGCGGTGAGTTCGGGGCTCTCCGCGAGGACGGCCGCGTGCAGTTCGCGCAGCCGGGGCGACGGCTCGATGCCGATCTGCGTCACCAGGCGGTCGCGCAGCTGGCGGTACACCTCCAGGCACTGGGCCACCCGGCCGGACCGGTAGAGGGCGAGCATGTACTGGGCGTGCAGGTTCTCGTGCGTGGGGAAGTACACCGTCAGGCTGCGCAGTTCGGGCAGCAGTTCGTGGTGCAGGCCGAGGCGCAGCTCCGCCTCCACGCACTTCTCCAGCAGAGTGACGCGCCGCTCCTCCAGGCTCGTGACATGGGCCTGGATGCGCGGACCCGCCGGGGTGTCCCCGAGAACCGGGCCGCGCCACAGGCCCAGGGCGTCGCGCAGCGCGAAGGACAGCTTGCGGTCGTCGCGGACCAGCTCGGCCTGGCGGGCGACGCGCAGCCGGTGCTCCAGGTCGTCCAGGTCCAGGTCGTTCTCCCCGAGCCGGAGCGCGTAACCGCCGGGCTCGGTGACCAGGATCTGCTTGGCGGCGCGCAGCGAGCCCACCGACGGCACGGCCACGAGGGCCTGGCGCAGGTGCAGCACCCGGGTGTGCAGGCTCTGCACGGCGGTGGGCGGCATCTCCTCGGGCCACAGCTCCTCCCGGCAGATGTCCTGCGGCACCGGCTGGCCGGCGTGGAGCACGAGCAGCGCGAGAAGGCTACGGGTTTTCGGCGCCGTGGGCAGGGGCCGGAGGCCGCCGCCATCACGCAGCGTGAGTGGTCCAAGGACGGTGAACTTCATGCGACCCACCTTTCGTGACGACAGCGATCGTCGTCGGCGGACGGGCCGGTGGGTAGTCACGGATTCACGGTCCCCGTGCGGGGCGGTCCCCGTGCGGAGGCGGACCTCGTGCGGGGCGGTCCCCGTGCGGGGGCGGGCCCGGACCGGCGGTCACCAGGAGATGGCGCGCAGCGAGATCACCTGGAGGACGCACGGGGCGTACACCCCGCCGAGGGCGTAGGCCAGCCCGCCGGGCACGTAGAGCGCCTCGCCGGTCCGCAGCCGCAGGCGCAGGTCCTGGTCGCGAGCGGTGGGATCCGCGTCGCGCGGCTTCAGTTCCACCCGGCAGTCGCACCCGCCCTGCACGGGCAGCAGCACCAGATCGGTGGCGGCCCTGTTGTCCGCCCGTTCCTCACCGGCCGGCAGCGGGACGAGCGCGCTGCGCGCCTCGCAGTTCAGCAACCGGCCCAGTTCCTCGGCCAGTTCCCCGGCCAGTTCCACGGCACGGTCGGGTCCGGGCGGCGCCGGCGGCGGGGTGGTCGGCGCGGTCCCGACGGTCGCCCGTGCGAAGTCGGCCACCGAGGACTCGGCCAAGAGGGTGTCCAGGCCGTCAGGCCAGACGAGGGCCGGACCGCGGTCGCGGTGGACCGCCACGCACAGCGCCAGGTCCCGTACGGACACGTCCAGGGCAGATCTGCTGGCGACCGGAGCGGATTCCATGTCCACGTCCTGCTTCCCCCATCGTCGCGCCTTTCACCGGCGAGTCGTACGACCACGACGAATGCCCCCGGAAGCACGCCGTCGACGACGCGACGGGGTGACCCATGAGTCGGGTCGCCCGTGAACCGGAGCGTGCTCGCGCTGTCGCCCGGGGGCGTACGGCGTGTTCGGGGAAGGAGGATCTGCCCATTCCCTTCCACATGGCCGCGGCCGTGTGCGGACCTCGGCTCCGGCACGTCGGCGTGGCGTGCTCGACACTCTGCAACCCGAGAGCGCGTCGCGGTAGTCCCGGACTTACGGTACCCAGATCGCGGGCGGGCGACGACACCAGTATGCGGACATTGTCAACCATTCTCCGAGCCGGACTCCTCAAAGTCGATCAAACCGCTCCGGGCGGCCAGGAAACCGGCCTGGAACCGGCTCTCCGCCCCGAGTCTCTCCATGATGTCCGCGATGTGCTTGCGCGCCGTGCGCAGCGACATGCCCGTGCGGCGGGCAATGGTCTCGTCCTTGAGACCCGCGGCGAGCAGCCGCACGATGGTCCGGTCGATGTCCTTGGCGACGGCTTCGAGTCCGTCGGCGGCGGCGTCGGAGAACGGCTCGGCCAGGGACCACGTCTGCTCGAAGACCTCGCACAGGTAGTGCACGAGGGACGGCTCGCGCACCACCACGGCGCCTGCGGAGTCCCCCTGTTCGGGCACGAAGGCGACCTTGCGGTCGAAGACGATGAGCCGGCCGAACAGCTGGTGGGCGGTGCGGTACTCGGCGCCGAGCGCCGACATCGTGGCGACGTACGCCTGGCTCGGGCCGTTGAAGCGGGCGGTGTGGTGGTAGAGGGTGCGCATGCGCACGCCGCGGGCGAGTAAGGCGGTGTCCCGGCCGAGTGCCTCCTGGAGGACCGCGGGGTCCCGCCGGCCGCCGGGCTGGCTGGTCAGGATCTCCTCGGTGCATTCGGCGGAGGCGCGGTTGAGGGCGGCGCGCACCTCCTCCACACGCGGCACGATCTCCACGTCGGCGGAGGCGTGGTTGAGGCTGTCCATGTAATGTCCGCGCAGATCGGAGAACTGTTCGCGGATACGGTGCAGTTCTGCCTGCTGGGTGCGGATCGAGGCTTCCAGGGGGCAGGTGGCGGCGACACCGACCAGGTCCGGGTCGACCGGCCGCAGCCGGGTGGGGTCCTCCGAGTCCGCCTTGAGCAGGCCCATGTCGGTCAGGGACAGCAGGGCAGCGTCTATCTCTTCCCGGTCGAAGCCCAGTTCACGTGCGGCGCGATCCGGCTCGAGGCGGTGATTGCGAGCCACCCAGCGGTAGAGGGCCACTTCCCGTTCGTTCGGCAGCACCGGCGGCTCGCTTGGGTATCCTTCGCCCACTATGCACACTTCTGATCCCTATTCGTCTTGCTGTCGGGCAACTTGGTGAGCACCATCGTCGGTGGTCATGGACCCACGGACACGACAAACTTGAGGCCCTGGAGATCAGCGAAACCACGCCGCCGACTCCCCAACACCGCGTTAGGAGTGCCTCGATGAGGACTGTCCGTTCCCGCCTCGCCATCGCCGCCCCACTGATCGCGGTCTTCGCGATCGGCCTCTGCGGAGTGCACGCCTCCTCCGCACCAGCGGGCTCCCCGACCTCCGTGACGGCCGCCCGGACCGACGACGACAGCGGCTGGGGCCGCTCGGCGGACGCCGCAGCGGCGGTCGCGAGCCCCGACGACAACGGCGACAGCGGCTGGGGCTGATCCCGCACACGGCCCGTGGCCGGCTTCCGCGCCCACGGTACGGCTGTGCAGCCGTGGACGCGCCGACGGGATGCCGACCGCACGCTGCTCGCACTCGAGCAAGGCCTCCACGAGTCAGTCCGCACCCTCACTTGTCGTCCACAAGATTTCTCATACCTTAACTCGGGCCGTGGACTTGCCGATTGATCCGGCCGGCCCGCGCTCGCTCCGGCGCGCCACCGCACCATAACCCCCCACGAAAGGCCCCCCGTGAGCCCCATCGCCGTCGAAGCCCTGGACACCCTCAGCGACCGCGAACGCCAAGTGCTCTCCTGCCTGGCCGAGGGATACACCTACCTCTCCATCGCCCGCAGGCTCAATCTGAGCCCGCACACCGTGGACACGTACCTGCGCAGGATCCGCGGGAAGACGGGAGTCAGCAACCGGGCGCACCTGATGATCCTCGCCCTCAAGATCTCCCGCAAAGCGGACCTCGACCCGTTGCCGAGGTGAGACGACGATGACGGACGGGTCCGGCCGGTTCAGGACCGGACCCGCGCCGGCGAAGGACGGCGCCGCCGGGACCCTCCGGCCGGGCTCGCCGTGGACGTCCGACGCCCTTGCGCCCGAGCGGGCTCCCCCCTTGCCATCGGTCACCGACCGCACCGTCGTCGAGGACCACACCGCCGCCGGCAGTACCCCCTTGCCCTGGTGGGTCCACCGCAGGCACCCGCCGAAAGCCGAGCCCCACGTCCGCGTCCCGCCGAGGCGCCGCCCAGACGAGTACGCGCTCCCCCGGACGGGGCCTCGGCCGGCGTCCGTCATCCGCACGGCGGCCGGTAGGGCGTCTCCGGGAGGTGCTCGTTCCACTGGCCGCGGGTGAGCACCGGCCGCGCGGTCCGGCAGACGCGGGCGGAGACCCGTTCGGGTTCGGGGTCCCACAGCCGTACCGTGCGGTCGTTGGAGGCAGTGGCCAGAGTGCGCCCGTCGGGGCTGAAGGCGACCGCGTTGACGTCTCCCGCATGGCCGGTGAGCGTCGCGAGTTCCTCCGGGACCCGCTGCCCCGGCGCCGTGCGCCACAGTCGCACGCTGTCGTCGTTGCCGGCGGTCGCCAGGGTTCGGCCGTCAGGGCTGAAGCCGACGGCGTGCAGGGGTTCGGCGTGGCCGGTGAGAACGGTGGACCGGCCTGTCGGACGGCCGTGGGCCAGGGGCCACAGCCGTGCCGTGCGGTCGTCGCCGGCGGAGGCCAGCAGCCGACCGTCGCGACGGAAGGCAAGGGACTTGACGACCCGGGTGTGCCCGCGAAGTCCGCCCAGGTTCTGCGGCACGGACGAGGCGACCGCCCACAACCGGATGGTGCCGTCGGTGTCCCCGCAGGCCAGGGTACGGCCGTCCGGTGCGAAGGCCAGGGACTGAGCGGCGCCCGGCAGGCGGGCTCCGGAACGCGGCCGGTGCGGATCGGTGATGTCCCACAGCCAGGCGCCCTCGTCGTCGGCGGTGACCACCGTACGGCCGTCAGGACTGACGGCGACCGCGTCGACCGCGCCGTGCGCCGGGAGGGTGGCCAGGAGACGGGGACGGCGCGGATCGGTCACGGACCACAGGCGGGCGGTGCCGTCCAGGCTCCCCGAGATCAGCGTCTCGCCGTCGGAGGTGAAGGCGAGCGTGTTGACCGCGGCGGTGTGGCCGGCCGGGGAGGACAACTCGCGGACGGCGCGGGGGTGCGCTGTCGACCACAGCCGGACGGTGCCGTCGTAGCTGGCCGACGCCAGCAGGCGGCCTCGGGGAGCGGCTGCCACCGCGTACACCGAACTGCTGTGGGCGGCAAGGGTGTCGGTGGCCAGGTCCCACAGTCGTACGGTGCCGTCCTGGCTTCCGGAGACCAGCGTGGAGCCGTCCGGGGCGAACGCCACGGAGGTCACCGCCCCGTTGTGCCCTGTCAGGTGCTCCGCCTGGTAGGGGCGGCCGGCACCGTGCAGGGTCCACAGGCGTACGCCCTCCACACCACCGGAGGCGAGGGTGTGGCCGTCGGGACTGAAGGCGAGGTGGTGGATCCTGTCCGTGTGACCGGTCAGGGTGACCGCCGGGAGGACGCCGCTGCGACCGGTCGCCCAGATGCGGATGGTGTGGTCCCGGCCGCCGGCCGCCAGGGTGCGGCCGTCCGGGCTGAACGCGACGGACGCCACGGCGTCACGGTGCCCCCGCAGGGCCGGCAACTGCCGCGGGCGCTGCGGACGGGTGGTGTCCCAGCGGTGCACGGTGCGGTCGGTGCTTCCGGCGGCCAGGGTACGGCCGTCCGGGCTGAAGGCGACGGAGGTCAGACGGCCGTTGCCCGTTGCGTGGCCTCGGGGCAGGCCGGTCACCGGACGCAGACCGTGGCGGCGGGACGAGGACCACAGACGCAGGACGCCGTCCTGTCCGGCGGTCGCCAGGGTACGGCCGTCCGCGCCGAAGGCCGCCGAGACGGCGACGGCGGTGCGCCGGGCCGACAGCCGCCGGGGATGCCGGGGGTCGGTGACGTCCCAGAGGCACAGCACGCCGCCCCGGTCCTCGTCCCCAGGACCTCCGGACCTGCCACTGGTGAGGAGAAGGCGGCCGTCCGGGCTGAAGGCCATGGCGCGGGTGGCCTCCGGGAGAGCGGGCTCCCCCGGGGCCGCGGCAACCGTGCCGACAGGGCTCGGGCGACGCGGGTCGGTGGCGTCCCACAGCCGCACTCCGCCGATGCGGCCGGTGGCCAGCAGCCGGCCGTCGGGGCTGAACAGCACAGGCGCATCGCCTCGGTGGCCCGCCACTTCGGTGGCGTAAGGGACGGAGAAGGAGCTGAGCAGGCTGCCGCGGGCCTCGACCGTGGGAGACAGCCGGTACGCGGCCAACGACAGTTGCAGTGCCAGGGCGGGGTCGGCCGACCGCAGCGCTCGCACCTGCTCGGCGACGCGCCGGGACGTGGCGATGTCGCGTTGCTGATCGGCTCTGTGCTGGGCTCGTACGGCGGCGATCGTCGCGACGGTCGTGAGGGTGAGCAGAAGACTGAGCAGGACCACGAGGTTGCGCATGCGCCGCATCCGTCGGCGGGTGGTGGCCCGCTCGGCGGCTTCGGCCGCCCGGCCGGCGATGAGGAACTCGCGTTCCAGCGGGGTGAGATCGTCCGGCTGTCCCGGAGCGGCGCAGTGCTGTTCGGCGATGGACAGGCGCAGTCCTCGGTAGAGGGACCCCGGGTCCCGGCCGAGTGCCTGCCAGGTGTGGGCGGCCTCGGTGAGGTGGCGCTGGGCGCGGATGCGGTCGCGGTCGTCGTCGATCCACGTCCGCAGTCGGGGCCAGGCGGTCAGGACGGCCTCGTGGGCGAGGTCGACGGTGTCCTGTTCGAGGGTGACGAGGCGGGCGCGCGCGAGGTGATCGAGGACGAGGTCGGCGTCGGCGGCCGGGCCGGGGCCCAGCGCGGTGACCTCTTCGCGGTCGGCAGGGCGGCGGGTGTCCTGGCTGCCCTGGCCAGGGGTGACCAGGCGGAGCAGGATACGGCGGGCGGCCTCGGCCTGGCCGGCAGTCAGCCGCCCGTAGAAGTCCTCCGCCGTCCGGGCGATCGCGCCGTGGATACCGCCGGCGGAGTCGTAGGCGGCCTCGGTCAGGACCCGGCCCGAGCGCCGCCGCCAGGTCTCCAGCAGGGCGTGGGACATCAAGGGCAGGCCGCCGGGTTCGTCGCAGACGTCACGGATGATGCGGGTGGTCAGGGAGCGCTCCACCACGAGTCCGCCCCGGGCGGCGGGTTTGACGATCGCCTCGCGCAGTTCCTCCGGGCTCATGGGGCCGACCAGCAGCGTGGCGTCCTGGGCGGCTCCGGTGAGTGACCGGTGCTGGGCGAGGTGACCGTAGAAGTCGGCGCGGACGGCGAGGACGACGCGCATGTCGCGGCCGGATCCGGCGGCGGCGCACAACAGGTCCAGGAAGTGCGCGCGCTCGACCCGGTCGGTGCACAGCGTGAAGACCTCCTCCAGCTGGTCCACCACCACCACCGTGCCCGCGGGAGCCGTGCCGGGATCGAGGACCTCGGCGTGCGTGCGCGCGGGATGCGGCCCGGGCGTGAGGATGCGGATCGCGCCGAGCGCGGCCGGACCGAGCCCGCCCCCGCGCAGCCGGGCGATCAAACCGGCGCGCAGGACGGAGGACTTGCCGCTGCCGGAGGGCCCGGTCACCACCACCAGGCGCTTGCGTCCCAGCAGTTCCACGAGCCGGTCGGCGAGCCGGTCCCGTCCGAAGAAGCGCTCGTGGTCATCGACCTCGAAACGGGCCAGGCCCAGGTAGGGCGACGCACTGCCGCTCTCGGCTTCTTCGGCCGCCTTCGCCGCTTCCGCGGCGGCTGCGTGCCAGCGCCGCTCCCACTCCTCGCGATCACCGCCGCACGCGCCGGCGTAGGCCAGGGTGACCGGGAGGGACGGCAGCCGGTCTCCGGCCGCAGCCTGTGCCAGTGTCGCGGCGGAGTAGTGGGCCTCGGCCGCCATCGCCCGGTAGGTGATGCCGCCGGCTTCCCGGCGCAGCTTCCGTAACTCGTGAGCGAAGCGCGCGACGGGCCCCTCGGAGGGATCCAGTGGTCGTTCACGACGCCCCATGACTCCCCGATCATCACGACGTTCTCCCCTACCGACGCTACCCACGGCCCGGCCGGACAGACGGCGCACGTCGGCCAATACCGGGCCGAAAGATTGTCCGGAGTGGTGAAAGGGGTCTGCCGGACAAAAGCCCGCCCGTCAAAACTCGTGTTCAGCGGCCCACGACGTCGAGGGCGGCCGAGCAGCCGGTGGGGTCATCCAGGATCTGCCGGCTCCGGTACGCCGGGCCCGACATCTCAGCGCATCGTCTCCGAGGAGGACTCATGTCCGTACGCAAGACCGTCTCCGTCGCCCTGGCCACCGCCGCGCTGGCCACGGGTCTGATCACCGCCGCCGGGCCGGCGTCGGCGAGGCCCGCCGGCGAGGCCGCCGAGTGCGGGGTCCGCTCCGACGGCAGGCTGTGGTGCGGCAATCGCGCCGGTGCCAAGGGGTACGAGCACCGCTCGTACAGCTCGGCGGTGCGGGGACCGCTGAACACGTCGTTCAGCTGGTTCGCGTGCTGGGGCCCCGGTGACCACCACGCCGGCGGCAACAACGTCTGGTACTGGACGCAGCTCGACAACGGCCAGTGGGGCAACGTGCCGGCGGTGGACGTGCACACGCCGGTCGATCCGGCCCCGGGTCTGCGCCAGTGCTGAGCCGGCCACCGGGCTCATGAGCGGGGCCGCCACCCTTGCGGGGGAGGCGGCCCCGAGGTTCGCCCGCCGGGGGGAGGTGCTGATCATCCGGTCGGAGCAGACCGGCGGGTCCCGGGTTCGCTCGTTCGGCCGCCGCCTCGTCGGCGTGGTGCTTCTCCTCGCCCTCGATCGGGCCGGGCCGGGCCGGTTCGGGTGGTTCCGCGCAGCACGCCGAGGCAGTCCGCAGCACCTCGTTCGCCCGCTCGAGCCGGACGTTCTCCTCGCGCGGGGCGGCGAGCCCGGCGCGTTCGCCGGTGGTCAGCCGATCATCGCGCTCGCCGGCGTCCGCTCCGGCCCGGCGGATCCGGTTGCGCAGGCTTCGGGGTGCCCTTCCCGGAGGAACGCGAGGACGGCGGTGATCACGCACACGGCGATGGCGCCGACGACTGTCGTGAACGCCTCAGGAACGGGGACGCGGACGCCGGACCGGTCGGCCCGCGGCAGACCGCATGCCGCGTCGCCGCGGGAACACGCTTCCGGGCCGTGACAGGCCCGCCGCCGCGTCCTCCCCGTTCGCCCCGAGGGCCCGGTTCACGCCATTTCCGGGGAAACGCCGCTCGCGACAGTGTGAGGCACGCCACGATGGCGAGCGAACTCCCGTTCGTATCGGTCAGTTGGTCAACCGGTCAGAAGGAGCGCTCGTGACACACGCCGTACCTCCCTTACCCGTGGTCGTCGAGAATCCGGTCGTCAAGTTCTCCAGCGCCCCGCAGCGCCCGCCCCTGCGGCATCTGGGCAGGCCCTCCCTGCGCACCTCGGTCTCCGGTGCCCGGCGGCGCGCCCGCGGTGAGGCGCCCCGCGTCCTGCTCGTCGTCCCCTCGTACACGCGGGTCGTGGAACCCTCCCCCGAGCGCAGCAGCTTCCGGGCACTCGGCCTGGACACCTTCGAGGTCATGAAACGCGCAGGCACCCCGATCGGGCTTCTGCGCATCGCGGCCAACGCCCGCCTCGCCGGCTTCGACGTCCGCATCGTCGACTCGCCCTTCGCCGGCTGGGAGCAGGAACGCCGGCTCGTCGACCTCGGCGGCGGCAGCAGCCTGGTCCGCTACGGCCTCGACGACTCGCAACTGCGCGCCATCATCGAGGAGTTCGAGCCGGACGTCGTCGGCGTCCAGTGCATCTACACGGTCCAGTGGGGCAACGCGCGCGCCCTGGCCGATCTGGTCAAGGACATCGACCCGGCGATCGTGACGGTCACGGGCGGCGCCCATCCCAGCGGAGACTGGCAGTACGCCGTACCGGACTCCCCCTTCGACCACGTCGTCATCAACGAGGCCGACCAGACCTTCACCGCGCTGCTGCAGGCGCTGACCGAGGAGGGCGGCGACATCGACGCGGTGCCCGGCGTCGCCTACCGGCGGGCCGACCTCGCCGTGGTGCGGACCACCGCCAAGTCGCCGTACATGCGCATCCTGCCGAAGCGGCAGGGGCTGGACCAGCGGCTCGGCATGATGCCGCTGCCCGACTTCGGGATGCTGGACATGCGCCAGTACGAGCAGGCGTACCACTCGTCGGGGAAGCGGGTGCGCGACCACGGCTCCTGGGCGCAGATCTTCTCGACCATCGGCTGCAACGTGGGCTGCGACTTCTGCTACATCCCGATGGTGAACGGCCCCTGGCGGGCGCTCGGCACCGACTGGTTCGACCTGCACCTCGCCGAGATCACCAAGCAGGGTGTGACCGAGGTGCTCATCGAGGACGACCACCTGCTGCACGACCCGCTGTACGCGATGCGCGTCTTCGAACTGCTGCGCAAGCACGACCTGCCGTGGGTGGAGGAGGGCGGCCTGAGCCTGTTCAACCTCGTCCTGCTGCACCTGGGCGAGGAGTTCGCGAACGGCATGGACGACGCCGAGCGGCGCAACCCCAACTTCCGCAACGTCCTCTCCGCGATGCGTTCCGGACTGACCTGCCGCGACCTGATCAGGGCGATGGCCGACGGCGGCTGCTACAGCGTCTACCTCGCCGTGGAGAGCGCCAACGAGGACAGCCTCGAACAGTCCGGCAAGCCCCGTCTCAACGCCTTCCAGAAGGCCACCGGCGAGATCGTGGAGATGTTCACGGAGTACGGCATCCAGGTCACCGGCGGTTTCATGCTCGGCTTCGTCAACCCGCCCGAGCGGCCCGGGGGCGAACCGTACGTCGAGTCGCTGGAGCAGATCGAGAAGACCGTCGACTACGCGGTCACGCTCATGGGCCACGGGATGGCGTACGCCAACCCCTTCATCGTCACCCCGCTGCCGGGCACCAGGATGTGGGACTTCCAGAAGGACTACGTCGTGCGCCACTACGACAACGGCTGGTCGCACGAGAAGGCGACCATGGCGACGGACAGGTGGAGCGCGGAGGACATCGAGCGCATGCGGCTGGAGCTGCTGGTGCGCGCCAACGGCGCCGACAAGGTGACCGAAATGGTCCGCCGCGGGACCTGGCCCGTGGACGCCTGACGGGTCCGCGGCACGGTCGCGACCGGCTCAGCCCCGGCGGCGCGCCGCGCGCAGCGCGTCCGCCGAGGCGAGCATGGCACCACCGGTGATCAGCACGCAGGCCGCGGCGACGGGCCAGCTCGCGTCGGCCCGTCCCGCCGCGATCAGCAGGGCGGTGGACAGCAGCGGGGCGAAGTACGACAGGGTGCCCAGGAGCCGGATGTCGCCGTGCTTGGTGCCGTGGTCCCAGAGGTAGAACGCGCCGCCGACCGGCCCGAGGCCCAGCGCGAGCACCGCGAGCCACTGACCGCCGTCGGGCCGGACCGTGTCCTCGAACAGCAGATGGCAGACGGCCGCGAGCACCGCGGTGGCCAGGCAGAAGAACGCCACCATGTCCGTCGGGACCTTCGGATAGCGCCGGTTGGCCACCGAGTACGCCGACCACACCACCGCGCAGACGGCGGCTGCCCCGTACCCGAGCAGGTACTCCCCGCGGAACTGGACGCCCTGCCCGCCGGTGACCAGCAGGAAGGTGCCGCCGAGGCCGAGCACCGCGCCCGCCGCGTGCCACCAGCGCAGCCGTTCTCCCGGCAGCAGCGCGGAGAACACGACGATCAGCAGCGGCCACAGGTAGGCGATGAGGCCGGCGTCGACCGCGGGGGCGTTGCGCAGGGCCACGAAGTAGAAGAAGTGGTAGCCGAACAGGCCGCCGACGCCGAGCGCCCAGGCCCCGCGGGGCACCCCGCGGACGAGCGCCCCGCCGCCGCGCAGCGCCCGGGGCAGTCCGAGGACACCGCCCACCGCGAACGCCGTCGCGGTGAGCTGGAACGGCGGGATCCGCCCGGTCAGCGTGGTGAACAGCGCCAGCGACGCCCACAGCAGCACGGCCCCGGCGCCGATCGCGGTCGCCCTGAGCCGGCGCGCCGGACGCGTCGCGGCGTCGTGCTCCTCCCCCGGCGCCGCGGTGCCCGTCGGCACGTCCCGAGCGTCCACATGCCCTCCAACCCACCGCCGGCGTATGACGGTCCGTCAACCCGCGACCACACAGGGGCATCGTAGGGAGGCGCGTCGCGTGGACCCGCGCTTTCCGGTCAGCGCGCAGGACCGGCTCAGCGCGCGGAATCAACCGGGGAGGGACGGCGTCGCCCCGGCCGCCGGTCCTCGCCGGTGCCGGGCGGGCCGACCGCCCCGGGCAACGAGCCGACCGCCCCGGGCGACAGGCCGGAGGCAACCGCCGCCGTGTACACATGACTGACAAGAAGCTGTCACACACAGACCGGAATGGGAGTTCGGCCGGCACCGGTTCTCCCTCACATGACTGTTGGAGTAGCACTCGACGCGTCCGACGCGCCGAACCAGGTAGACGCCACGGTCCGTCTGGCCCGTGAGGCCGCGGCCGCCGGCCTGCGGTCGGCCTGGTTCGGCCAGACCTTCGGCGCGGACTCACCCCAGCTCGCGGCGATCGTCGGGCGCGAGGTGCCCGGACTGCAGGTGGGCACCTCCGCGATCCCCGTCTTCGGCCGCCACCCCCTGCTCGTCTCCAGCCAGGCCCAGACCGCCCAGGCCGCGACGCACGGCCGCTACCACCTCGGCCTGGCCCTGGGCACGAAACTCCTCACGGAGGCCGGCTTCGGCCTGCCCTTCGAACGCCCCGTCGCCCGCCTGCGTGAATTCCTCACCGCGCTGCGCCAGCTGACCGAGACCGGCACGGCCGACTTCCACGGCGAACTGCTCACCGCCGCCACCCCGCTCCCGGCGCGCGTACCGGGCGCCGAGAACGGCGTCCCTCTGCTGGTCGCCGCGATGGGGCCGCAGGCGCTGCGGGTCAGCGGTGAGCTGGCGGACGGGATCCTGCCCTACCTGGCGGGGCCGCGCGCCCTGGCCGAACACATCGTCCCCGCCCTGACCGCCGCGGCCGAGGCCGCCGGCCGCCCCTCGCCCCGGGTCGTGGCCCTCGTGCCGGGCGTGGTCACGGACGACGTGGAGTCGGTGCGGGCGAAGGCCACCGAGAGCCTCGCGTTCTACGAACAGATCCCGTCCTACGCGCGGGTCATCGAGCTCTCCGGCGCCAGACGGGCCGCCGACCTGGCCGTGATCGGCGACGAGAAGGCCGTCGAGGCCGAGCTGCGGCGTTACCGCGACGCCGGCGCCACCGAGGTCGTGTTCTCGAACACCCAGATCGCCGGAGAAGCGGACCGCCGACGCACCTGGGCGCTCCTCGGCGCCCTGGCCCGCTGAGCACGGCGGAGCCGGGCCGCCGGCCCGATGGACGACCTGCACCCCTGTGCGAGGCCGGGCCTCGCCTGACGAAGGAGAACGTATGACCACCGAGGCGACCGCGACGGACCTCCAGGCCTTCACCGAGGACTGGCTGAAGTGGTACCGCGCCCAGGAGGCCCGGATCGCCGACCCGCACGGGTTCCTGGCGATCACCGGCCTGCACTGGCTCGACGACCGGCCGCAGCGCTTCCCCGACGCGCCCGGTGCGTGGCACACCGGCCCCGACGGGATCGTCGTGACCCTCGACGAGGGGGAGGAACTCGTCGTCGACGGAACGCCGGTACGGGGCGAACACCGCTTCGGCGTCCTTCCCGAACGCGGCGGCGTCGACGCGGTCTGGGGAGACGCCGTCATCGAGGTCGCCAAGCGCGGCGGCAACGACATCGTGCGCCCCCGGCACCCGGACGCGCCGCTGCGCACGGCCTTCACCGGGACACCCGCCTACGCCCCCGACCCGCGCTGGGCCGTGACGGGCCGGTTCGTCCCCTTCGACGAGCCGCGGCCGACCACCGTGGGCGCCGCGGTCGAGGGCCTCGAGCACGTGTACGACGCGCCGGGCCGGATCGAGTTCGAGCTGGACGGGCGCCGGCTGTCCCTGACCGCGTTCCCCGGGCAGGGTGAGGGCCGGCTGATGGTGCTCTTCACCGACGCGACCTCCGGGGTCACCACCTACGCCGCCAACCGGGCCCTGACGCTCGGACCGCCCACCGCGGACGGCACGGTCGTGCTGGACTTCAACCGCGCCGCGAACCTGCCGTGCGCCTACACGGACCTGGCCACCTGCCCGCTGCCGCCGGCCGAGAACCGGCTGCCGGTGGCGATCGAGGCGGGCCAGAAGATCCCCCGCGAGCGCGGCGGGTCCTGAGCCGGGCCGCCGGCCGGCCGAAGGAACGGCGGCCGGCCGGCGGCGCGTGCCCCGCCCGGCCCGGTCCCGGGGAGCGCCTCCGGCCGGCGGCCCGGACGCCGGTGCACGGACGCGCCCGGAGGACGGCGGGATGGGCACCCACCCGGCGGCCGAGACGGCCCGGCGTCCCCAACAGGGCCTCCCCGGTGCGGCATTGACGTACGACAAGTTCGCTCCGTACGATCACGAACGGCATTGAGTGTCAGCGTCAAGCCCTGGCTGGCTGACCGGCAACCCTCCCGCGCGGTGGGGTGCTCCAGGTGAAAGCCCGGCGGGATCACCGACGATCCCCGCAAGCGCGTGGCCCCTCCGGCGGGGCCGGAGATGGGGAGGACCGGCATGCGTCGTCACCGTGATGACCTCAGTGCCTCCTTCGCCGTCGCCACGGTGTTCTCCCGGCTCGCGCGCAGGCGCCACATCGACCTGAAGCGCTCGACCAGCTGCCTCTGTCAGGCCTGACGGGTCCTTCCCCGCTGGTCGGCGTCCGGCACCGGTCGTCGCCGCACCGTCTCCGTCCGATCCCGCCCTCTGCCGGATCCCCCGTTTCCCCCGAGTCTTGTCCGCACAGCGCTCCCCCGCCACCGGCACCGCGCCGACCGGGACCGCACGCCCGTGCGCGCCCGCGCCTCGTACGGCACCCCCGTGCCCGGTGACCCGAGTAGGAGAACCCCTCCGTGACAACACTTCCGGTTTTCAGATCCCCCCGACGGGCGGCGCTGGCCGCCCTTCTCACCGCCGGTGTGCTGCTGACCGCCTGCGGATCCGGTTCCGACGGCTCCGGCAGCGGCAGCAGTGGCAGCGGAAAGCCGAAGTCCGGCGGCACTCTGACCTTCGCGGTGGGTTCGGACGCCGGCTGCGTGGATCCGCAGCAGGTCGGCAGCAACGACACCATCTACTCGGTGCGCCAGATCGTGGACTCCCTGACCGACCAGGACCCCAGAACCGGAAAGATCGTGCCGTGGCTGGCGAAGAGCTGGGACATCAGCTCCGACACGACTACGTTCACCTTCCACCTGAGGCCGGGGGTCACCTTCAGCGACGGCTCCGAGCTGACCGCGCAGGTGGTCAAGGACAACTTCGACGCGGTGCCGAAGCTCGGCGCCCTGGGGACCCTGGCCCAGGGCTACCTGAGCGGCGTCAGGAGCACCACCGTGGTCGACCCGCTCACCGTCAAGGTCACCTTCAAGGAGCCCAACGCCCAGTTCCTGCAAGCCACGTCGACACACTCGCTGGGGATCGAGTCGTCGGCGAGCGTGAGGAAGACCCCGCAGCAGAAGTGCAGCGACGGCGTGATCGGCTCCGGTCCCTTCGTGCTGAAGCAGTACGTGCAGAACCGGTCGATCACCCTGGCCAGGCGCACCGGCTACGCCTGGGGTTCCTCGCGGTGGACCAAGAAGGGCGAGGCGTACCTGGACGAGCTGGTGTTCAAGGTCGTACCGGAAGCGGGGGTGCGGGCCGGCAGTCTCCAGTCCGGCCAGGTGGACGCGATCAGCAGCGTCGGCAAGGCCGACGAGGCGACGCTGGAGGGCGGCCAGGCCGCCCTCCAGCGGCGGGCCAACCCGGGCGTGGTGTTCGGTCTCGGGCTCAACAACGCGCGGCCGGTCCTGAGGGACGCGCGGGTGCGCCGGGCGATCCTGCTCGCCGTCGACCGGCAGCAGATCGCCGACGCCGTGTTCCCCACCGGCACCCGGGCGGCGACCAGCGTCCTGGCCCACACCACGCCCGACTACACCAGCCTCGCCTCGGACCTGCCCTTCGACGCGGCCGGGGCGAGGTCCCTGCTGGACCGGGCCGGCTGGAAGACAGGCGGCGACGGCATCCGCGCCAAGGACGGCAAGAAGCTCACCCTGACCATCAACTGGGTCCCCAACGCGGCGACCAACCAGCCCGCGCTGGAGCTGATCCAGCAGCAGCTCAAGGCCGTCGGCATCGGAGTGACCCTCAAGCAGCTCCAGCTCACCCAGCTGACGCCGACCCTGCAGTCGGGCGACTACGACGCGGCCTGGGGGAACATCACCCGCGCCGACCCGGACATCCTGCGCAGCTCCTTCTCCACCGAGCTGGCCAACTTCTACCGCATCCCGGCGGGCGACCTGGACACGGCCCTGACCGCGCAGGCCGCGACCACGGACGCGGCCGAGCGCGAACGACTGGTCCACCGGGCGCAGCAGTCGATCGTGCGCAACGCCCACTACGTGCCGGTGGTGGAGCTCCAGACCCAGCTGGGCGTGGCGAAGAAGGTGCACGACCTGGACTTCGACGCCTCCAGCAGGCTCCAGCTGCACGACACCTGGATCGGCTGACGCATGCGCCGCTACGTCGTCACACGCCTGGCGCAGGCGGTCGGAGTGCTGTGGGCCGCCTACACGGTCTCGTTCCTGGTGCTGGTCTTCCTGCCGGGTGACCCGGTCACCGCGATGGCCGGTGCCGGAATGGACTCGGGGCAGATCGATCCGGAGCGGACAGCGGCCCTGCGGCACGAGTACGGCTTCGACAAGCCGGTACTGGTGCAGTACGCCGATCACCTCGGCCGGGCGGTGCGCGGGGACTTCGGCGACGCGGTCACCACCGGCCGGCCGGTCACCTCGACGCTGGCCGACGCGCTGCCGCAGACCCTCCGGCTGACCGGCGCGGCCCTGCTGCTCGCGGTGGTCCTCGGCGGCGGTCTCGCGGTACTGGCCACGTACACCTCCCGGCGGTGGCTGCGGCAGTTCCTGCTGTCGCTGCCCCCGCTGGGGGTGTCCGTCCCGACGTTCTGGGTGGGGCTGCTGCTCGTCGAGACGTTCTCCTTCCGGCTGCACTGGTTCCCGGCGTTCGGCGACGACGGACCGAAGGGGCTGGTGCTGCCGGCCCTGACGCTGGCGGTGCCGACCGGCGCGCAGGTCGCCCAGGTGCTCGCCAAGAGCCTGCTCACCGCGCTGGACCAGGCGTACGTGGAGACCGCCCGGGCCAAGGGCGCCGGGCGGTGGCGGGTCCATCTGCGGCACGCGCTGCGCAACGCGTCCCTGCCGGCGCTGACGGTGGTCGGCCTGCTGGTGGGGCAGCTGATCGCCGGTTCGGTGGTCGTCGAGACGGTGTTCTCCCGCGACGGTCTCGGCCGGGTGACCGCGGCGGCGGTCACGGCCCAGGACATTCCCGTGGTCCAGGGGGTGGTGGTGTTCGGGGCGCTGATCTTCGTGGCGACGAACCTGGTCGTCGACCTGGTCTATCCACTCCTCGACCCGCGGCTCGTGGCGGCCTCGGGCGGAAGGGCGGGCTTCGCATGAGCCAGAGCCTTGTCGACGACGTCGACGACCCGGCCGAGGCCGCCCTCGGCCTCGCCCGGCCGCTCGGCACGAGGACCGGCGCGGCCGGAACCGGTCCCGGAGCGGGGCGCCGGGTCGACGTACGGCGGCTGCTGCGGTTCCTGCTGCGCCGCCCCGGTCTGCTGCTGTCGGTCGTCGTCCTCGTGCTGGTGGTGCTGGCCTCGTTCCGGCCGGGCCTGTTCACCTCGCGGGATCCGCTGAAGGGCGTACCGTCGCAGAACTTCCGCGGCCCGAGCGGCGCGCACTGGTTCGGCACGGACGAGTTGGGCCGCGACGTGTTCTCCCGCGTGGTCCACGGCGCCCAGCTGTCCCTGAAGGCCACGCTGATCGCCGTCCTGGTCGCGTTCGTGGTCGGCGGTCTGCTCGGTGTGGTCGCCGGGTTCGTGGGCCGCTGGGTGGACGACGTGCTGATGCGCCTCGTGGACGTCCTCCTGTCCATCCCCGCGCTGTTCCTGTCCCTGGCCCTCGTCACCGCGCTCGGCTACGGGACGGTGAAGGTGGCGGTCGCGGTCGGCATCGCCAGTGTCGCCTCGTTCGCCCGGGTGGCGCGCGCCGAGGTGCTCCGGGTGCGTCAGGCGGTGTTCGTCGAGGCGTCGCGCTCGTGCGGGGCCCGCTGGTACGCGGTCCTCGGCCGGCATGTACTGCCCAATGCCGCGGGTCCGGTGATCGTCCTGGCCACCCTCGACTTCGGCGCCTCCATCCTGGCCGTGTCGGCGCTGAGCTTCCTCGGTTACGGGGCGCCGCCGCCGGCCCCGGAATGGGGCACGCTGATCTCCGCCGGCCGCAACTACCTCGCCCACGCCTGGTGGCTGACCGCGCTGCCCGGGCTGGCGATCGCCGCGACCGTGCTGGCCACCAACCGCATCGCACGGGCACTGGACGGCGAATGGTCCCGGCAGCGATGACCGACGAACACGAGAACGGTGAGGACGTGACCACACCACTGCTGGAGATACGCGGCCTGTCCGTGTCGTACCGCACCCGGGGCGGCACGGTCGAGGCCGTCCGGGGCGTGGACCTCGACGTGTGGCCGGGGCAGGTGACCGCGGTGGTCGGCGAGTCCGGCTCCGGCAAGAGCACCACCGCGCATGCCGTCACCCGGCTCCTGCCGGGCAACGGCCGTATCGACGCGGGCACGGTCCGCTTCGGCCGGCGCGACCTGGCCACGCTGTCGGAGGCGGAGCTGCGCACCGTGCGCGGAGCGCGGATCGGACTGGTCCCGCAGGACCCGACCGTGTCGCTCAACCCGGTCGGACGAATCGGCGACCAGGTGGCCGAGGTGCTGCGCGTCCACGGACTGGCGACCCGCCGCTCGGCCCCCGCCGACGCGATCGCCGTCCTGGAGCGGGCCGGGATGCCCGACCCGGCCACCCGCGCACGGCAGTACCCGCACGAACTCTCCGGCGGAATGCGGCAACGCGCCCTGATCGCCATCGCCATCGCCGCGCAGCCCGAGCTGATCATCGCCGACGAGCCGACCAGCGCGCTCGACGTCACCGTGCAGCGGGTCATCCTCGACCGTCTCCAGCGCCTCACCGAGGAGTCGGGGACCGCGGTGCTGCTCGTGACCCACGACCTCGGGGTCGCCGCCGACCGGTCCCAGCGCCTGGTCGTCATGTCGCAGGGCAAGGTCGTCGAGGCGGGCCCGACCCGCGACGTCCTCGCCGATCCCCAGGACGAGTACACCCGGCACCTGCTGGCCAGCGCTCCGAGCCTGACCACCGCCCGCCCCCGCAGGGCCGTCCCGGCACCGGGGCCGGACACCGCGCCTCTGGTCGAAGTACGCAACCTGGTCAAGGAGTTCACGCTGCCCCGCACCGGGGACGGACCCCGGACCCTGCGCGCGGTCGACGACGTCAGCTTCACCCTCCACCGCGGCCGGACCCTCGCCCTGGTCGGCGAGTCGGGCTCGGGCAAGTCCACCACCGCCCGCCTGGTGCTCCGCCTCGCCGACGCGACCGCCGGACACGTCCTGTTCGACGGCACCGACGTCACCACCGGGCGGGGCGCCCGGGTCAGGGAGCTGCGCCGCCGCGCCCAGCTCGTCTACCAGAACCCGTACGCCTCGCTCGACCCGCGCTTCTCCATAGCCGAGGTGATCACCGAACCGCTGCGCGCCTTCAAGGTGGGCGACCGCGCGTCCCGGCTGGCCCGGGCCCGTGAGCTGCTCGACCGGGTGGCGCTTCCGGCCGCCACGCTGGAGCGCCGGCCGGCGGAGCTGTCCGGCGGGCAGCGCCAGCGGGTGGCGATCGCCCGCGCCCTCGCCCTCTCCCCCGATCTGGTGGTGTGCGACGAGCCGGTCTCGGCGCTCGACGTGTCCGTGCAGGCCCAAGTACTGGATCTGCTGGCCGAGTTGCAGGCCGACACGGGGGTGGCGTACCTGTTCATCTCCCACGACCTGGCCGTCGTACGGCAGATCGCGCACCGGGTCGCCGTGATGCGGGCCGGCCGGATCGTCGAGACGGGGCCGCCGGAGGAGCTGTTCACCCGCCCCCGCCACGCGTACACCCGCGAACTGCTCGCGGCGATCCCCGGCGGTCGCGTCCCCGCCGCCGGGACCACCACGAGCTGAGGACCTGCGTCACGCGGGCACTCCCACGATCACCGGGGCGGACCAGCCGCTGCCGGCGCGGCGATGCGGCGGGCCGCGCCGGAGCGATCGCGTACGGCAGGCCGGTGGGGGCGCCCGGGCGTCAGCTCGACCGGAAGGAGTGGCCCCGCCGCCGCCATTCCCGCGCGAGCAGTTCGTAGGAGCGGACCCGGTCCGCGTGGTCGTGGGTGATCGTCGTGATGAGCAACTCGTCCGCGTCGGTGGCTTCCCGGAGTTGCTCCAGCCGGTCCGCGACCCGGCCCGGTGAGCCCACGAACTGCGTGTCGACGCGGTCCCGGACCAGTTCCCTGTCCTCCTCGGTCCACTCGTGGGCGCGTGCCTCCTCGGGCGTCGGGAACGCGATGGCGCCCTCGGCGGTGCGGATGCTGCGCACCCACGCGCCGTAGCCGGTGGCCAGTTCACGGGCCGTGGCGTCGTCCTCGGCGACGACCACGTCCGCGGAGACGCTGACGTACGGCTCGTCGAGGAAGGCGGAGGGCTGGAAGAAGGAACGGTAGCCGTCCACCGCTTCCAGGACGGTCGCGGGGCTGACGTGGTAGTTCGCGGCGAAGCGCAGGCCCCGGGCCCCCGCCGCCTCGGCGCTCGGGCCGCCGCTGCTGCCCAGGATCCACACCTCGACGTCGGCTCCCTCGCCGGGCACCGCGTGCGCCTCCACGCCCTCCGGGGAGCGGTAGGTGCCGGCCAGCAGCGCGAGGATGTCGTCGATCTGTTCGCCGTAGTCCTGGGATTCCGCGTGGGGCAGCAGGAGCAGTTTGCGCTGGAGCGCGACGTGGGGCGAGTCCAGGAGCCGCTCGAAGGAGAAGCGGGGCGGGATGGGCAGGCCGTTCGGGGCGCGGCCGTCGACGACCGGGGTCGCCGCCGGCGGGGCCGCCTTCTCCCCCGGCGGGCGGCCGCCCGAGCGGCCCAGGCCCAGGTCGAGGCGGCCGGGGTGCAGGGCGTCGATCAGGCCGAACTCCTCGACCGTGGACAGCGCGGTCCGGTGGCCGAGCTGTACGGCTCCGGACCCGAGGCGGATGGTGGAGGTCGCCGCGGCGGTCAGGGCCAGCAGGACCGCGGGGGACGTACCGGCCACACCGGGGTTGAGGTGGTGCTCGGCGAACCAGTAGCGGGCGTAGCCGAGGCGTTCGGCCCGCCGGGCGAGGTCGATGGAGTGGCGCAGGGCGTCCGCGGCCGTCGAGCCGGAGGAGATCGGGACCAGGTCCAGGACGCCGAGGGGGATGTCAGACACGTGCCGGCTCCTCGGTGGTCGGTGGTGCCGGGAGCACGGGCCCCCAGGCGAAGGGCGGGTCGGGGATCTCGTGCCGCAGGACGGAGGCGACCTCGGACTGGAACAGTTCGAGGGAGGCACGGTGCTGGGCGTCCGTCAGCCCGCCCGCGTCCGCGTGCAGGTGCAGCACCGTGTGCCCGAACCGCTCGTGGTAGCGGTGCACTTTCTCGATGATCTGCTGCGGGCTGCCGATCAGGGCGGAACTGCGGTCGACGAAGTCCTCCAGGGTCTCGAACACCACCGGCAGACCGGACTGCTTCTGGAACGCCAGGTTCGCCTCGAAGACCGGCCGGTACGCCCTGAGCGCCTCCTGGGAGGTGCGGGTCACGAGCAGTCCGGCCGTGCCGGCGCCGACCGCGATGTCGGCCGGGTCGTGCCCGTAGTGCTCCCAGCGCTCGCGGTAGTGGCGGATCAGCTCGGCGTACGGCTCGATCGGGTGGGTGACGTTCGCCGAGAACACCGGGTCGCCGTAGCGGGCCGCCAGGTCCACCGACTCCTTGCTGGTGGCGCTGCCGTGCCAGACCCGGACGGGCTGCTGCAGCGGCCGCGGCCACACCTCGGCGTCCTTCAGCTCGGGCCGGAAGCGGGTCTTCGCGGTGACCTTGTCCTGCCGCCAGAGCTGCCGGAACACCTCGTAGCTCTCGGCGTTGCGGGCCCACTGGTCCTCGGGCGTGACGTGGAACAGCTCGCGCTGGGCGGCGCCGTTGCCCTTGCCGATGATCAGGTCCAGGCGCCCGCCGGACAGGTGGTCGAGGGTGGCGTAGTCCTCGTAGGCGCGCACCGGGTCGAGGAGGCTGAGCGTCGTCACCGCGGTGAAGAGGCGGATGCGCTCGGTCAGCGCGGCGATGTGGCTGAGGACGACGGTCGGCGAGGAGGAGAGGAACGGCCGCTCGTGCCGCTCCCCCACGCCGAAGCCGTCGAAGCCCAGCTCCTCGGCGAGCAGCGCGTTGTCGAGGACCTCGCGGAACCGGTCGTGGGTCGGCTTCTGCACGCCGGTGACCGGATCCGGGCGGTGCACGATCAGGGTGATGGCGAGGAACTTCACGACGCCACCCGCCGCTCTCCCCGTACGCCGTCCGTGGGGGCCGCCCCGCTCGAACGCGGCCGGGAGCGGGGAAGGGCGAGACCCAGGTGGTGGCGCAGGGTCGGACCCTCGTACTCGGTGCGGAACACGCCCTGTTCCTGCAGCAGCGGGACCACCTTGTCGGCGAAGACGTCGAGTCCGCTCGGGGTGATGTGCGGGACGAGGATGAAGCCGTCCGCGGCGTCGGCCTGGACGAAGTCGTTGATGGCCTTGGCGACGGTGGCCGGGGAGCCGACGAAGTTCTGCCGGTTGCCGGTGTGGATGACCAGGTCGCGGATGGACCAGTTGTGGGCGGCGGCCAGTTCGCGCCATTCCCGGGCGGTGGCCAGCGGGTCCCGGTACATGCGGACCTGGGCCCGGCCCTGGGAGATGTGGTGGTCGCCGATGTCCGGGTCGATGTCGGGGAGCGGTCCTTCCGGGTCGTACGCGGAGAGGTCCCGGTTCCAGACGAACTCCAGGTGCTTGAGGGCCGTGGCCCCGCTGACCTGCTGCCTTCGCACCTCGTGGGCCAGTTCCTCGGCCTCGGCGTCGGTGTCGCTGAGCACGAAGGTCGCGGCGGGCAGGATCAGCAGCTGGTCGTGGCGGCGGCCGTACTTCGCCAGACGGGACTTGACGTCGGTGTAGAAGGCGCGGCCCTCGTCGAACCGGGCGTGCCGGCTGAAGATCGCGTCGGCAGCGGAGGCGGCGAACTCGCGGCCCTCGTCGGAGTCGCCGGCCTGGAAGACGACCGGTCGGCCCTGCGGGGAGCGCGGGACGTTGAACCGGCCGTGGATGTCGAAGTGCTGCCCCCGGTGGGCGAAGGCGCCCGCCGTCGCGTCGCGCAGGAAGGTGCCGGTGGCCTGGTCGGCGACGATCTCGTCGCCGTGCCAGGAGTCGAAGAGCTCGTTCGCCGCGGCGAGGAACTCCTTGGCGCGGGAGTAGCGCTCCTCCTGGGGGAGGAAGCCGCCGCGGCGGAAGTTCTCGCCGGTGAAGGCGTCCCAGGAGGTGACGACGTTCCAGGCGGAGCGGCCGCCGGAGAGGTGGTCGAGGCTGGCGAACTGGCGGGCGACCTCGTAGGGCTCGTTGAAGGTGGAGTTGATGGTGCCGGCCAGGCCGAGGTGCTCGGTGACCGCGGCGAGCGCGGCCAGGACGGTGAAGGTGTCGGGGCGGCCGACGACGTCCAGGTCGTAGATCTTCCCGCCTTGTTCGCGCAGCCTGAGTCCCTCGGCGAGGAAGAGGAAGTCGAACTTGGCGCGTTCGGCGGTCCGCGCGAAGTGCACGAAGGAGCTGAACTCGATGTGGCTGCCGGCCTTCGGGTCGCTCCACACGGTGGTGTTGTTGACGCCGGGGAAGTGGGCGGCCAGGTGGATCTGCTTCAGCGGCTTGCTCATGTCGTACGGTCCCTCCGGCTCAGACGGTCGCTGCGATGGGGGTCCCCCCGGGCTCGGGCGAAGCCGGTGGGTCGGGGGTGTAGCGGTTGGCGGGGCGGGGCAGGCCCAGCAGTCCGCGCAGGGTGTCGGCCTCGTAGGCGCGGCGGAAGACGCCCCGGTTCTGGAGTTCGGGGACCAGGCCCCGCGTGACGGCCGGGAGGTCGTGGCCGAGGACGGCGGGGCGCAGGCGGAAGCCGCTCAGTCCGGCCTCCTGCAACTCCTGGAGCAGATCGGCGAGTTGTGCGGGTGTGCCGGTGAAGACGCGCGCATCGCCGGTGTACGGCGAACCGGCCAGGGCGTCGAGGCGCTCCCGGCGGGCCGCGGCTTCGGCGGGGTCGTCGTCCAGGAAGACCACCAGGTCGCCGAAGACGTGCAGGGGCTCGTCGGCGCGTCCCGCCGCCTCCTGCTCGGCGCGCACCTCGGCGACGATCGCGCGGGCCTGGTCGGAGTCGTGCGGGGTGACGTAGCCGACATCGGCCGCGCGGGCCACCAGCCGGTAGGGCACGGTCTGGTGGGCGAGAGCGGTGACGAGCGGCTGGCCCTGCGGCGGGCGCGGGGTGATGGAGGGGCCCCTGACGCTGAAGTGCCTGCCCTCGAAGTCGATGTGGTGCAGCTTGTCGCGGTCGACGAAGCGGCCGGTGGTGACGTCCCTGATCTCCGCGTCGTCCTCCCAGCTGTCCCAGAGGCGGCGCACGACCTCCACGTAGTCGGCGGCCTCGTCGAAGAGATCGGTCATCGCCTCCTGGGCGGCCGGGCTGTCGTAGTCCTCGATACGCGCGATGGTGCGGCGGCCGAAGTGCGCGGCCTCGTTCGGACGGGCGGTGATCTGCACCCGCACTCCCGCGCGGCCGGTGCTGACGTAGTCGAGGGTGGCGATCGCCTTGGAGAGGTGGAACGGCTCCGTGTGGGTGACCACCGCGGTCGGGACCAGGCCTATGTGCCGGGTCAGCGGGGCGACGCGGGAGGCGATGAGGACGGCGTCGAGACGGCCGCGTACCTGGTCGGTGCGCTCGTCCGGGTCCAGGAAGTGGGAGGACTGCGGGCCGAGGCCGTCCTCGACGGTCACGAAGTCGAGCAGGCCGCGCTCGGCCTCGGCGACCAGGTCGGCCCAGTATCCGGCGGTGAACAACTCCCGGGGGCGGGCCACCGGTTCGCGCCAGGAGGCCGGGTGCCAGCCGGTGCCGTCCAGGGCGACGGCCAGGTGCAGCGGAGAAGAAGGTACTGGGGACACGAGGGGGTGCCTTCCTGGAGATCCGTGAACGAGATCGCCGGCCCTCGCACGGGGGTGGGCACGGCGGTGAGCGGGCACAGCGGGACGGGGGTCCCCCGGCCGAGGGCTGAGGAAGGTTCAGGGACGACAGAGTGCGCCGGCGACGCGCTGCAGGTCGATGTGCGGCCGGGAGTGGAGGCGGACGACCCGGCGCGGGTTCAGGGCAGGGTGGTGGGACGTCTGTCGCACGTGCCGCACCTCCGTCCGCCCTGCCGTAGTGCGCATGTCGTCGTGAGTCACAACAGCCCGGCTTCGCGGTCTGTTCCCGGCGTGCGCAGCCGAAGGACCGTGGCCGGGCGGCGCAGGGCGGAGCCGATCGGCTCGTGCGGGCGGATCGCGCGCGGGCGGGCGGCGGCGACGTGCGGGAAGGGGGTGTCACCGCGTTCACGGGCGCCCGCGGCAGGCGTACGCACCAGCGGGGTGGCCGGGGGGACCCGGACCGCCTCGTCGGGAGGGCGCGTGCTCGGACCGGACAGGGCTTCGTCGCCACGGACGTCGATCGGATGGGCCACGGAGGCGGAGTCCTCGGGGTCGGCAGGGCCGGAGACCGTCTGTCGCGTCACCGGACGTGTTCGGGCCGCGGGCCGGTGCACCGGCTCCGCTGCGATGACCTTGCGGTGGACGCGGGCGCCGTCTCCGTGGTGGTCATGGGTTTCCCCTCTCCGTTCTGCCGTACAGGAAGGACGCGCGAAGGAGCCGTCTCGCACGGGACGGGTGAGGACGGCGTCAGCAGCGTCGACACGCGGAGGCGCCGGCGCGCGCCGGATCCACGGACGACCTGCGGTACAGCGCTGAGGGATTCACCTCACCATGTGTAGCAGGAGGTTGAGGGATGAATCGTTGCAGCTGCATGAAATTCCGCCGCGGCCGGTCACGGCCACGCGCCGGACGACGTCGCGACGACGGTGCCGAACACCTCCGGCAGGGGCCGCCGGGTGCGCGCCGACTGATTATGATCTTGGTCATGTCTGTGCAGAACTTCGACAAGACCCTTTCCCGCAAGCAGAGGCTCCAGGAGAAGCAGCGCCGCCAGTTGGCGGTGGTCGACACCGTGGACAAGACCGAGGCGAAAGTCCGCAAGGCGGAGGTCGAGCTGGCCGTGGCCGTCGCCGAGGCGGTCCAGGTGTTCGGCGACGAGCAGTCCGCTTCCGAGGGGCTCGACATGCCGATCGAGACGATCCGCCGCTTCCTCGGCATGGCGCAGGACGAAGCGGCCGGCGCCGGCGATGCCGCCGACGCGTCCTGAGCCCGGTCCGCCGCGGGTCGGCCACAGGAACCGGGAGGGGGGACTCCTCGTGGCGTGGCAGACTGCGGGCGTGCCTGCCTGGATGACTCCGCGCCGTCTGGGTGCTGCCGCGGTGCTGTACGCCGTCTTCGTCGGCGGCTGGTACCTCGGCCAGCCCCTCCCCCATGTCGGCTGTCCCGCCTTTGAGGCGGCGCCCACCCACGAGGCGGCGCCGCTCGGGGAACCCGGTGACGTCGGCGACGACCTGCGCCGCTCGGCCGGACATCTCGAGACGGTCTTCACCACCGATTTCGTCTCCATCGACGCGATCGTGCCGTGCGAGCCGTGGACGGGCCGTCCCCGCCTCGTCGCCTGGCTCCTCGGCGACTGGCGCTGAAAGCGCCGTGACGCCCCCGGGGACCGGCCCCGCGTCCGCACGTCCGACCGGGGGTGGGGCGAAGCCGGCCGGTGCCCCGCACAGCCGGACCTTCGTCCGGAAGGGGCGCTCGCCGTCCGGCCGGCGGCGAGAGGGCCGGCCATCCGCACCACCGTGCCGCCGGTCAGCCGGCGCGCGGCTGTTCCTGCTCGCGGCGGGCGCTCTCCAGGACCTGCCGCCACGAGACGACGTTCGGTCTGCGCCGCAGCAGAGCCCGGCGCTCGCGTTCGGTCATGCCGCCCCACACCCCCCACTCGATGCGGTTGTCGAGTGCCTCCACCAGACACTCGGTACGCACCGGACAGCCCGCGCAGACCGCTTTGGCCCGGTTCTGCCGGGCACCGTCCGCGAACAGCTCCTCCGGGTCGGTGCCGCGGCAGGCCGCGTCCTCGTGCCAGTAGGCGTTCACGCTCGTCATGTCTTCTTCCCCCGGTCACGGCTCGGCGGCGGCACCGGGCCTGTCGCGCAGATCGCGGCCACTGCGGTGTGGTGCACGGCGGCCGGGCCCGACAGGGGACGTTCCGCCGGCGGAGCGGAAGGATCCGCGGACGACCCCCGCGGCACACGGCACGGGACCTCGGTGTCCGACGCGCCTCCACGCACCGGCGCCACTGTAATGCCACCTCCCTGAGCAGGGTGTCCGTGCGGGTCGGGCTCGGCCCGGCCGAGGACGGGAACCGGTGGGACGGTTTCGCATCCGTGTCCTGTCCGGCGGACCTGTACGGCAGTTCGCGAGGACGGTGGTCGCCCAGGACGGCGGCGACGGCCGCGTCGGGGCGAGCGGCATCCGGCAGCACCATTCCCGTACCGAGGAGCGCGCCGCGTGGCCGTCGAGCCGGAGAAGTCCACCGCCCAGAGCCTCCAGAGCCGGTGCGCGGCCCGGTTCGCGCCCGCCGCGGCGGGCACAGCCGCGGAGGCGTCCCCGGCCGCCGGGACGGCCGGCGCCGAGGAGACCGAGAAGGCACCGGCGCAGGCCTGACCCTCTCGCCCGGCGCGGTGACGCCGGCCGGGCCGGGCACCGGCCCGCGGCGCGGCCCGTGCGGCCGGGGCAACGGTGTCCGGCAGGTGAAGAGTTGGCTTCTCGCCGCGGGCGCGCTCGCAAACGGAGTTCCGGCCGCGCGTGTCGGAGGGGACCGTACCGGCCTCGCGGACGCCGGTGTCCCGAACTGCCGTGGAGCGGCGGGTGATCGGGCGGACCGGCTCCCCCGATCACCCGTCGCTGCGCGGCCGTTGGGTCCGCACGGGGTCGCGGCCCGGCCACAGCAGGGCTCCTCAGGTGCGGTGATCGGCCGAGCGCGGGAGGAGACGGGCAGCGGTGGGGATGCCGTGTGAGCACCTGGGAGGGCGGCGTGCTCCGTGCCGGCCTGCGCGGCCGCAGCCGTCCGTCCGCCCGAGCGCGGTGACCTCCAGGGGCCACTCGTCAACGCCCTGCGCCAGCAGGTATGTTGACCGCGTGATGCGGAGGAGTGACCTCCGGCGCCCCGGTTGACGGTGATAGCATTCCGCCGTCTGCGACCTTGATCCACTTTTGCTCATGACCTGGGCCCGAACGCGGTGAACTGTCCCGTACTCCGCGTCCCCGGACGGGTCGCGGATCCTTGCGAGGCGTACTCGTTGGCGCCCGCATGCCACGCGCCGGGAAAGGTTTCCATGACTCAATACGCGCTTCTTTGGTGCCTGACCGCGATAGCGGTGACAGCCGTCGCCGCGGTCGTGGCACTCGTGCTCCGCAGCAGAGGCCTGAGCAAGAGGAAGAGGGAGTCCGAAGCCGCACTGGAGGAGCGGCTGCGGTACAGCGAGGAGCAACTCGGCCGCACTCAGGCGGAACTGTCCCGGCTCCAGGCCGAACAGAGCAAGGTCATCCGCGAAGCGGAGCAGGCCGCCGAGGAGAACACCAAGACGGTCCTCAAAGGCGCCGCCCGGTTCCTGCAGAGCCTCGCGGCCGAGCAGACGATGCTGCTGGACGGTGTCCAGCGCGAGTACGGAGGCCACCCGGTCCTCGCCGACCTGATGGACATCACCCACGCCAACGCCCAGATGGCCCGCAAGGCCCAGGGCATCGCGGTCATGTGCGGCGCGCCGCTGGGCCGTCGCAGCCAGCCCGCCAGCGTCTACGACGTGGTCCGCAGCGCCCAGAGCCAGATCCGCAACTTCCAGCGGGTCGAGATCATGCAGCCGAGCGGCATCGCGCTGAAGGCCTCCGCCGTCGCGCCGGTTGCCCTGGCCGTCGCCGAACTGCTTGACAACGCTGCCAGCTTCTCCCAGGCGGACGCGCCGATCGAGGTCACGTTCCGTCAGGTCCAGAAGAATCTGTGCATCATCATCGACGACGCCGGCGTCGGCATGAGCGACGAGGACCGGCAGCGGGCCAGCGCGCTGCTGTCCGGTGACGACCTCCCGCGGCTGTCCCAGCTGGGCACCCAGCCGAAGTTCGGTTTCCCGGTGATCGGTCTGATCGCCCGTCAGTACGGCTTCAAGGTGGATGTCACCGGCGTCTCCCGATACGGCGGTGTGCGAGCCGTCGTCCTGCTGCCCGAGGAGCTGTGGACCATGGAGGAGACCCAGCCGTCGGCGTCGACGGCGCCTGTGAGCAGCATCCGGCCGGTGGCGGGCGGCGAGCCGGCGCGTACGGCCGGCGGTCTGCCGAAGCGCGGAAGCCGCACGTCGCCCACCAGTGTCCCCGCGCCGGCGGAGCAGCCGGCCAGGCGAAGTGTCCGCCGTGGCGTCGGCAGCCTGGCCGCCCTGCAGCGCGGTACGCAGACCGCGCGTGACATGACCTCCCCCGACGCTTCGAGGCCCGGAGGGTCCGAAAACGCATGAGTACGACAGACCTGTCGTGGATGGTTCAGGACATCGTCGACAACGTGCCCAGGGCACGGCACGCCGTGGTGCTGTCCGCGGACGGCATACCCCGCGGGGCCACGGACGGGCTGACCGGCCAGGACGTGCGGACCATCTCCGCGGCCATGGCCGGGATGCAGTCGCTCAGCCGGGCCACCGCGCATTTCGCCGGCCCCGTGCGGGACCGGCAGTGGATCCAGACCGTCATCGAGTTCCAGCACGGCTGGGTGTTCCTGATCGGGGCCGGTCAGGGCGCCTACCTGGCGGCCGCCGCGGAACCCGACGTCGACATGGAACAGCTCTCGTTCCGCATGAACCGGCTGGTGGCCAGGCTCGGCACCAACCTCACGGCCCCGCCGCGGGTGAACGTCAGCGACCCGGCCGAGGCCGGGGACGGCCCTGCGGGGCCGCAGGGCGGAGCGGCCGGGTCGGTCGCCGTCCTCGCCGAGCTGGACAAGGCGGTGGCTTCGGTTCCCGGCGCCCTGCACGCCCTGCTGCTCGGCGCGGACGGTCTGCCGCGGGGGGCGAGCGCGGGGGTCGGCAGGGACCTCGCGGACACCATCTCGGCGGCCATGACGGGCATCCACGCCTACAGCCGGGCGACCGCGCCGTTCGCGGGCGGGACGCAGGACGACGAGTGGAGTCAGACCGTCATCGAGTTCCAGCACGGCTGGGTGTTCCTGATCGCGGCGGGCGCGGGTGCCTACCTGGCGGCGGCCGCCGAGCACGACTGTGACATCGAGGAGTTCACCGCACGTCTGAGTGAGGCGATGCCCGCGCTCACCTCGCAGCGGGTCCCGCCGGGAGAGAGGTCCAGCGATGCATGACGACCCGTCCGACGAGCTGGAGCTGACAGCCCCGTTAGTCCCGCTTTTCATCATCGCGGGGGGACGCGCGCTGCCCCGGGACAGCGAGTACGAGCACACCACGATGGTCACGGCCCAGGACGGTGCCTCGGCCACGGCTCGCACCCTGTCTCCGGAAGCCCGCGCGGTCATGGACCTGATCGCGAACGGGTTCCTCTCCGTCGCCGAGGTCGCGGCCCATACCCAGCTGCCCCTGGGCATCGTGCGCATCCTGCTGGCCCAGATGGCCGAGGACGGTCTGATCCATGTGCGCAATCCGGTGCCGCATGCCGAACGCCACGACCCCGTCCTGCTCACCGCCGTGCTCGACGGCCTCATGCGAATTCGAACCGGAGCGTAACCCGCGTGTATCTGGATCCCGAAGTCTCCCGATCCGTGAAGGTCCTGGTGGTGGGCCATTTCGCGGTCGGGAAGACCACGTACATAGGAAGCGTCTCCGAGATCGAGCCGCTTCAGACCGAAGAGGAGATAACCGAGGCCAGCGAGGGTCTCGACGACCTCTCCGAGACCCCCGAGAAGACGACCACGACGGTGGCCATGGACTTCGGGCGTCTGACCCTCAGTGAGGACCTGGTCCTCTACATCTTCGGAACACCGGGGCAGGAACGGTTCAAGCAGATGTGGGAGGGCCTGTCCAGGGGGGCACTGGGCGCCCTGGTCCTGGTGGACCCCGAGCGGCTGGAGGAGACGTTCCCGGTCCTGGACCTGGTCGAGGCGTTCGGCCTGCCCTACGTCATCGGGGTCAACACCTTCGACGGCAAGCGGCGCTTCCCGCTGTCCGAAGTGTGCGAGGCACTCAACATCTCCGAGGAGACGCCCGTCATCGACTGCGACGTCCGTGACCAGGACTCCTCGATGCAGGCACTCATCACCCTCGTGAAGCACCTCTTGTCCTCACTCGGCTAGGAGCCAGCATGCAACAGCCCTTCGAGACCACCGGGACACCGGCCGGCTGCCCCGCGCACGGCAACGTCCCGCTGTACGGGGCCGAGTTCGGCTCCGACCCGGAGCGCACCTACGCACGGTTGCGCTCGGTGGGGCCCAGCGCCCCCGTCGACATCGCGCCGGGCGTCGAGGTCGAGCTGGTGACCAGCTACGACGCGAGCCTGTACATCCTGCAGAACCCGACGCTGTTCCTGCGGGACTCGCGCCGCTGGAACGCCCTGAACGAAGGCCGGGTGCCGGCCGACAGTCCGGCCCTGCCCATGATGGGCTACCGTCCCAACGCCCTGTTCAGCGACGGCGCGGCGCACGCCCGGCTGCGGCAGGCGGTCACCGACAGCCTCGCCACCCTCGACCAGGGCCGGCTCGTCAGGCTGACCCAGCAGTCGGCCGACTACCTGATCAGCCGTTTCAGCACCGAGGCCCTCGGCCAGGCCGAGCTGATGGCCGCATACGCCCAGCCACTGCCCCTGCTCGTCTTCGGCGACCTGTTCGGCTGCCCTCCGGAGCTCGGCGACCGCGTCATCGCCGGGATCAGCGGCATCTTCCAGGGCACCCCGGGTGCCGACGAGATCCTGGGCGGCGCGCTGGCCGAGCTGATCGCCCTCAAGCGCCGACAGCCCGGCGAGGACCTCACCACCCGGCTGATGGTGCACTCCGCCCGGCTGTCCGACGAGGAGGTGCTGCACCAGCTCGTGACCCTGCTCTCCGGCGGGACCGCGCCCCTGACGGCCGCCATCGGCACGAGCACCGCGCTGTACCTCAACGACGACTGGCCGCCCGGTCTGCCGGTCGAGGACGCGGTCGTGAAGACCTTGTGGAACTACGCCCCCATCGCCAACTACGCGGGCCACTACCCCACCCAGGACGTCGAGTTGGGGGACAGGACGCTGCGGGCGGGCGACCCGGTCCTGATCTCCTTCGCGGCGGCCAACACCGACCCCAAGCTGACCGAGCACCGCGAACAGCTCAGTTCCAAGGCGCACCTGGCCTTCGGCGCCGGCCCGCACGCGTGCCCGGCCAAGGACCCCGCCTTCATGATCACGACCACTGCCGTGGAGTCCCTGCTCAACCGGCTGCCCGACGTCGAGATGCGCGTCCCCTTCAAGGACCTCGCGTGGGTGCCGACGCCCTGGAGCCGGTCGCTGGTCACCGTGCCCATCCGGTTCACCCCCCGCACCGTGCCGTCGGCAGCCCGTTCCCGGCCCGCGGGCTCGTCTCCGGCCCAGGCGGCGCAGTCACACGCCGCCGTTCCCCAGCCGGCCTCGGCGAACCGGTCGGCCCACGCCGCGTCGCGCCCCAAGGGCGGACTGTTCAGCCGCTTCCGGGCGTGGGTGAATGGCGAGTGACGTAGGTAACCCTACGAGAACACAGCGTCATTGGATGTTTGGATCATCCTATGGGTACGAATGGCGGCTGGCAGGAAGGAGCCGTCACCGTGGGAAGTATCGCGACTCCGACATCGGAACGTCGGGCCACCATCTCCCTGTTCTCCCGTCTCCGTACGGCTGAAGGACAGGCCAACCCCTTCCCCATCTACGCACAGCTCAGGGCGCGCGGCGAGGTCAGCCCCGCGCCCTGGGGCGGTTTCCTCGTCACCGGTTACGACCTCTGCGCGCAGGTGCTGCGCAGCGCCACCTGGCTCGAACCGGACGCCGCGTGGCGGGAGCGGCAGGGTGCGAGCACCCGCTGGAGCGCCCCCTCGTCCCGGGAGATCAGCCGCACTCTGCCCGCGCTCAATCCTCCGGAACACACCAGGGTGCGCCGGTCGGCGGGCACCTTCGACCGCACCACCATCGACCAGATCGGCCACCGGGTGAGCCATGTGGTCGACCGGCTGCTGGACCGTCTGCAGGAACGTTTGCGCACAGGAGAGGCCGACTTCGCGGCGCTGGTGAGCGAGGAACTCCCCGTCGCCACCATCGGCGACTGGCTCGGTCTGCCCAGCGCCGACTGGCCGCGCCTGCGGGAGCTGACCCACGACCAGGTCTTCACCCAGGAACTCCTCCCGAACGCCAGCCAGCTGGCCCGGTCCGACGCCGCCATGGCCGAACTGCGCGCCTACTTCCTCGACCTGGTGCGCGAGCGGCGCAGACGTCCCGGCGACGACCCCGTCTCCCGGTGGACACGCACCTGGGACGAGCTCGAACCGGACCAGGACAAGGCCGACGAGGCGGTCTACTTCCTCAGCCTGTTCGTCCTGCTGGCGGCCCTGGAGACCACCTCGACCCTGCTGTCCACGACGACGCTCCTGCTCGTCGAAGAACCCCGCCGCTGGGACCTGCTGCGCGAACAGCCCGACCTCGTGCCCGGGTTCGTGGAGGAGGCCCTGCGCTACGACCCTCCCACCCACGTCATCAGCCGCGTCGCCGCCCGGGACACCGTCCTGGCGGACGCCGAGGTCCACGCCGGCGAGATGGTCCACCTCATGGTGGGCGCCGCCCACCGCGACCCCGCCCGGTTCACCGACCCCGACACCTTCGACCCGCACCGCAACCCCAGCCACCTGGCGTTCAGCTGGGGCATCCACTACTGCCTCGGAGCCCCGCTGGCCCGGCTGGAGGCGCAGACCCTGCTCCGCCGCATGATCGCCCGTCTGCCGAGACTCGCCCTGGTCCGCCGCCCCGCGCAGGCACCCCGGGTGGCGTTCCGGCGCATGATGAACCTGGATGTGGAACTGGCATGAACCCGCTCACCAGCCCTGCCGCCGCCCCGGCTCCCGCTCCCGCCCCCGCTCCCCTGGACCTCACCCGCATCGGCCCTGTCCTCCACGTCCGGCTCAACCCCTCCGGGCAGGACGACGTCCTGGGCGCAGCGGTGCTGGACGCGCTCATAGCCGTCCTCGACGATCTCCATGACCAGCCCGACATACGCGTCCTGGTGCTCTCGTCCCTGGGCGACGACTTCTGTCTGGGAGCCGACCGGCGCGAGTACCAGGACGCGGTGGCCGACGATCCCACGGGGGCCGCACTGCGGCGCATCGCGGACAAGGCCCACCGGGTGTGCCAGGCGCTGGAGAACACCCACGCCGTCACCATCGCCCGGCTGCACGGCAAGGTCATCGGCGCCGGCCTCGCGCTCGCGGCCTACTGCGACCTCCGTGCCGGCGCCGACACCTGCCGCTTCCGCATGCCGGAGGTCGGGATCGGACTGGCGCCCGCCTGGGGTGGTGCCATGGGCCGTCTGGTCACGGAGGTGGGAGCGGCCCGGATCCGTGAACTCATGCTCACCTGCGACGAGTTCGACGCCCACACCGCTCACCGCTACGGCCTCCTCCACAAGGTCGCCCCGCTCGACGGGCTGGACGACACCGTCACCGCCTGGACCAGGCCCCTCGCCCGACGCTCCCCCCAGGCCCTGCTGCTCACCAAGCGCATGCTCACCGGCTTCTCCAAGGCCGCCCGCACCACTGATTCCGCCTTGCTCGACTCCCATCTCCTCGCCGCTCAGCTGACCCGGCCCCGCTGACCCCGCCGACCCCCGAGGCGGGAGCCTGCGCCCGCGGCCGCCCGGACACCCGCCCTACCGGACCACCGCGGCGGCGGGCACGGTGAACACGGTGACCACGCCGGGGGAATCCGGCCTCGGGTCACCTGTTCCCGGACGTGGCGACGGGCACCGCGGGAAGTGAGCGTCCGCGGCCGCCGCCGTGCCCCCTTGGCGCTCCCCGCGCACCACCGCCCGGCCGGAAAACGCTTGGACTCCGCGGTCGCCGTCGCGGGACACTTCCGGACTCGAACCGTAACTCCACACATCCATTGCGGTGATGGCCCCTGCCTGCCCGCGCGCGCGTGGCGGCCGCAGGGACGACACAGGGGGTGGGATGGAAACGCCCGGAACACGCAGGGTCCAGCCGGGGAAGCGCTCGGTGCTCCTGGCACTTCGGTACTACGGACGGGAGTTGTCCCGGCTGCGCCGGTGGACGGCTCCCGCCATGCTGTTCTCGGCGCTGGGCAACATCGGCATCAACTACGTCGCGCCGCTGATCGTCGCCAAACTCGTCGGCGACCTGGCCGGCGACGAGGACGTCACGGTCGCCTCGGCGCTGCCGTTCGTGCTCGGCTTCGCCGGTGTCCTGCTGCTCGCGGAGGCGCTGTGGCGGATCGCCCTGCACTGTCTCAACCGGCTCGACGCCTTCGGCATCGAGCACCTGTACGTGATCGGGATGGACGAGCTGTTCGCCAAGGACGCCGCGTTCTTCCACGACAACTTCGCCGGTTCGCTGACCAAGCGGGTCCTCAGCTTCGCCTCACGCTTCGAGCCGTTCGTGGACACGCTGACGTTCCAGATCGTCGGCAGCTTCGTACCGCTGGCGTTCGGGGCGGTGGTGCTGTGGCGCTACGAGCCGCTGCTCGTCGTCGGCCTGCTGGTGATGATCACGCTCACGGCGGTGCTGGTCGGGCCCCTCGTCCGGCGGCGCCAGGCACTCGTCGACCAGCGTGAGGAGGCGATCGCCCGGGTGTCGGGCCATGTCGCCGACAGCCTGATGAACATGGACACGGTGCGGGCGTTCGCCGCCGAGGAGCGCGAGGCAGCCGAGCACCGTGCCCGGGTCGCGGTGTCGCGCAGGCTCACCCTGCGGTCGTGGGACTACGGCAACCTGCGCATCGACACACTGGTCGCGCCGATGTCCGTGCTCACCAACGCGATGGGCCTGCTGCTCGCCGTCATGCTCGGCGGGGGCGCGCACGGCGTGGAGGCGATCGTGGTCGCCTTCGCCTACTACAACAACGCGACCCGGATCATGTTCGAGTTCAACCAGATCTACCGCCGGCTGGAGAGTTCGATGACGGAGGCCGCGCAGTTCACGGAACTGCTGCTGACGCCGCCGACCGTCCTCGACCCGCCCGACCCGGAATCGCTGCGACCGCGGGGCGCCGACATCCGCTTCGCCAAGGTGACCTTCGCCCACCGGGGCGGCCGGCCGCTGTTCGAAGGGCTCGACCTGACCGTGCCGAGCGGGACGAAGGTCGGCCTCGTCGGCCGGTCCGGCGGCGGCAAGACCTCGCTCACCCGGCTGCTGCTGCGGATGACCGACGTCGACGGCGGACGCATCCTGGTCGGAGGCCAGGACATCAGCCGGCTGCGCCAGGCCGACCTGCGCAGTCAGATCGCCTACGTGCCGCAGGACCCGGCGATGTTCCACCGCACCCTGCGGGACAACATCGCGTTCGCCCGGCCGGACGCCACCGACGCCGAGGTCCGCCGCGCGGCCGAGGCGGCCCATGTCACCGAGTTCGCCGACGCGTTGCCGGACGGCTTCGACACCATGGTGGGCGAACGGGGCGTCAAGCTGTCCGGCGGCCAGCGCCAACGCGTCGCTCTCGCCCGGGCGATCCTGCGCGACGCGCCGATCCTGCTGCTCGACGAGGCGACCAGCGCCCTGGACTCGGAGAGCGAACTGCTCGTCCAGGAGGCGCTGTGGCGGCTCATGGAGGGGCGGACCACGCTGGTGGTGGCGCACCGGCTGAGCACGGTCGCCCGCATGGACCAGCTCGTCGTCCTCGACCGCGGGCGGATCGTCGAGCAGGGCAGCCACCAGGAACTGCTCGCGCTCGACGGCGCCTACGCCAAGCTGTGGCAGCACCAGTCGGGCGGCTTCCTCGAAACCCCCCGGCCGTCGGACGGACGTTGAGGTGCTCGCCCGCGCGCGCCCGGGCAGGGGCCCCGACTCCGCCGAAGTGTCACGGGAGTCTTCCGGTTCCCGCCCGTGAGCAGCCCGGATACAACCCTCTCGGTCCGTCGCGAGTCAGAGACGCCGCGATGAGGTGAGGGACCTCGTGCAACCGGGCCACAGGAAATGGCATACGATGCGCGCGACCCTCATAAAGATCACATAAGAGGATGTACACGTCATGGCAATCCGTGCCCCGTATCGTTCCCTCCGCGGCATATCCGCCGTCGTCACCCTGCTCGCGATCGGCGCGGTGGGATGCTCGGACGTCTCCGACGCCGTCGACGGCGCCAAGGACGGCGCGAAGAAGGTGGCTCGCCAGCGCTCGGTGTTCTCGCTGGACATCGGCGACTGTTACAACCCGAACGGCAAGGCCGAGGGGACCGCCTACGTCGTCGAGATCGTGCCCTGCGACGAGGCACACGAGGGCCAGGTCGTCGGCGAGTTCGCGATCGACGAGGGCAAGGAGTACCCCGGCGACGACGGGGTCTCGACGATCGCGGACAACCGCTGCCCGGTCGAGGCGCAGAAGTACGCTCCCGACACCTGGGCGCTCCCCAAGGGCGTCGCCCTCTTCTACTACACCCCGACCAAGGAGAGCTGGGCGACCGGTGACCGTGCGGTGAGCTGCACCTACACCGCGGAGAAGGGCAGGTTCAGCGGCTCGCTGGCCACCGCGAAGTCCCTCGAGCCCGAGCAGACCACGTATCTCAAGGGGTCGAACGCGGTCTACGAGGCCCTGTGGGCGAACCAGCCCGAGAAGGACACCGTCGAGGCCGACCTGGCCGGCTACAAGGCACAGGCCAAGGCTGTTGCGGACGCCCTCGACGCGCACGTCAAGGGCCTGGACGGCATCGAGGGCACCGAGGTCGGCAAGCTCCGCGCGACGCTGACGAAGGCCGCCGGGAACTGGGAGAAGGCCGCGAACGCCGCTGACGCCGACGCGTTCTACGTCGCCTACGACCCGGCCTTCACCGGCATCGACCCGAACAAGTCGGTCGCCGCCCGCAAGGAACTGGGTCTGGCCACCACCGTCCCGGCCGACGAGGCCGAGGTCTGGGCGGGCTGACGCTCCGCCGGTCCAGCGGGGCCGTGTCCGTCGAGGACGCGGCCCCGCTTCCCGGTCCGCGGCGGACGGGCCGGGTATCCGATGAACCCTGTATCGCGGGCATATCGAGAACCTCATACGCCGCCGCAACGGCCTTCCGTCTGCAATGGGGGCATGAACCCCGACGCATCCCTGTCAGCACCGCCTCGCCGCATGCGCGGGATCGTGCTCCTCGGCCTGGCGGTCCTCGGCCTGGCGAGCGCCGCGTTCGTCGTGCGGCGGCCGCTCCTGATGTCCGCTCCGGCATGCATGGCCGGGCGGTGGCACGGCTGTTTCGACACCTTCAACGGCGTGGTGCTCATGACGTCGGTCGCGCTGCCGTTGGCCGTGCTGGTGGTGTGGGCTCTGGCGCGCCGTCGGCGTTCCGCCGGGGTCGCGGCGGCGTGGCGGACGTCGTCGGCCGAGGTGGGCATGGTGCACGGGACGGTGCCGTTCGTGTGGATGACCCTGATGCCGGGCGCCGGGGCCGGTACCGTCCCCGGCCGGGTGAGTCCGGTACCGCTGCGGGACCTGGTCACGATGGGGGCGGGCGGGATCGTCGGAAACCTGCTGGTCCTCGCAGCGCTGGGGTTCTTCGCCCCGATGCGGTTCGCGGCGCTGGCGTCCGTGCCGAGGATCCTGGCGCTCGGGACGGGCTGTTCGGTCCTGATCGAGACCGCACAGTACGTGCTGTGGCTGGACCGGGTGTCCTCCGTGGACGACGTACTGCTCAACGCCGCCGGTGCCGTGCTGGCCGCGCTGGCGTCGCGCCGCTGGTGGCGCACGACGGCCCGGGCGGCGCCGGACCGGCCGCGCCCCGCGCCGGCGTCGGCGGGCTGAGCCGCCTGCCGGGGCGGACGTCTTTGCATACGCCGGCGATACGTCGCGCTGCTTAGGCTTCGGACATGCGCGTACTGATCGTGGAGGACGAGCCCTACCTGGCCGAAGCCGTCCGTGACGGTCTGCGGCTGGAGGCGATCGCCGCCGACATCGCCGGCGACGGCGCCTCCGCCCTGGAACTGCTCGGCGTCAACTCCTACGACCTCGCCGTCCTCGACCGCGACATCCCCGGCCCGTCCGGCGACGAGGTCGCCCGGCGTATCGTCTCCTCCGGCAGCGGCATCCCGATTCTGATGCTCACCGCCGCCGACCGGATCGACGACAAGGCCTCCGGGTTCGAGCTCGGCGCCGACGACTACCTCACCAAACCGTTCGAGCTGCGGGAGCTCGTCCTGCGGCTGAGGGCGCTCGACCGCAGACGCGCCCACATCCGCCCGCCGGTCCGCGAGATCGCGGGCCTGCGGCTCGACCCCTTCCGCCGTGAGGTCTTCCGCGACGGACGCCACGTCGCGCTCACCCGCAAACAGTTCGCCGTGCTGGAAGTCCTCGTCGCCGCCGAGGGCGGTGTCGTCAGCGCCGAAGAGCTGCTGGAACGGGCCTGGGACGAGAACGCCGATCCCCTCACCAACGCCGTGCGCATCACCGTCTCCGCCCTGCGCAAACGGCTCGGCGAACCATGGATCATCACCACGGTGCCCGGCGTCGGCTACCGGATCGGCACCGGCCCGGACACCGCCGTCCCCGGCAGTGCGCGTGCTTAGGCGCCCGGGACCCAGCGCCCGGCTGAAATTCACCCTCAGCTATGCCGGGTTCCTCTTCGTCGCCGGCGCTCTCCTGCTGGTGGTGGTGTGGATGTTCCTGCTGCGCCACGTACCCGACAACAGCCAGGGACTGCTCGGGATCTCGCCCAACCGCTATCTTCTGGTGCGGACCTTCGCGCCCGCCGCAGCCCTGGCGATGGCCTTCCTCCTTGTGTTCGGCCTCGTCGGAGGCTGGGTCCTCGCCGGCCGGATGCTCGCCCCGCTCACCCGGATCACCGATGCGACGCGCATGGCAGCGAACGGGTCGCTGTCCCACCGGATCCGTATGCAGGGCCGCCGGGACGAATTCCGCGAACTCTCCGACGCGTTCGACTCGATGCTCCGACAGCTCGAGTCCCACGTCGCCGAGCAGCAGAGGTTCGCCGCGAACGCCTCCCACGAACTGCGCACCCCGCTGGCGATCTCGCGGACGCTCCTCGACGTCGCCCGCAAGGACCCCACGCGGGACCGGGGCGACCTCATCGAACGCCTGCACGCTGTCAATACGCGGGCGATCGACCTCACCGAAGCCCTGCTGCTGCTCAGCCGCAGCGACCGCGGAAACTTCCCCCGCGAGAGCACCGATCTCTCCCTCATCGCCGAAGAGGCCGCCGAAACACTGCTTCCCTTCGCCGAACAGCGCCGCATCACGCTCGACGTCACCGGCGGGGCGGCCCGGACCAGCGGCTCCGGGGAACTCCTGCTGCGGATGGCGACGAACCTCGTCCAGAACGCCATCGTCCACAACCTCCCCGCCGGCGGCACCGTGACGGTCCGCACCGAGGCGCACGGCGACACGAGTGTGCTGCAGGTCGAGAACACGGGCCGTCGGGTCCCAGCGGAACTGCTCCCGACCCTCACCGAACCCTTCCGACGCGGTACGGAACGCGCACGAGCCGACGAGCACGCCGGTGTCGGCCTCGGCCTCGCCATCGTGCACGGCATCGTCCGCGCCCATGACGGAACCCTCGACCTCGTCCCCCGTCCCGCCGGCGGTCTCCTCGTCACGGTCCGGCTTCCCGGCATGGCGTAGACACCGTCCCCGGGCGGGGCCCGAATGAGGCATGAACAGATCTCATCCCATTCGACCTGTCACCCCACCCGGCCCGTATGCCCCCGTCGCACCCGCCGCCTCTTCCGCATCCCGATCTCGCAATTCGATAACCGGCGCATATACGGGCAACTCCGATGAAAGAAATGAGCTCTCCGTACTTCTCCGTCCGGCACTCCGCCGCGCGATCACGTAGGCAGCCCAGGCGTTCTGGCTCAATACGTCCGCCTGTCGTTCCCCCGCAATCGCTAGCGTTCTCCTCATGACCGCGGAAAGCCGGACCGAGACCTGCGGCACCATGGGCGTCGGGGGATCGGCAGAGCCGAGCATCCATCAACTGCGTCTTTTCCTGGCGTTGAGCAAGGACCTTCATTTCGGTGCAGCCGCTGCGCGCATGTCCATCACCCAATCCGCTCTGAGCCAGCAGATCCGGGATCTGGAGAAACGGCTGAGAGTGAAGCTGTTCGAAAGAACCAGCCGGGCAGTCGCTCTCACCCCGGCCGGGCGTGCTCTGCTGCCCGAGGCCGAGAGGGCGATCGAGGCCATGACCCGGCTGCGCTGCACCGCCGAGTCACAGCTGCGTCAAGTCTCCGGACGGCTCGTCGTGGGGACCGTCGGGGCCGAGGCCGCCATGGAGCACACCCACGGTGTGCTCCAGGCGCTGCACGGCCATCAGCCCCGGATCACCGTGGAGGTGGTCAGTCTGAATCTCACCGACCACATGACCGCCCTCTTCCGGCAGGAAGTCGACGTGCTCTTCCTCCGCCCTCCTGTGCCGAACGGCATGGAGGTGCACCACCTGGCCACCGAGCCGCGGGTGGCCTGCCTGCCCGCCGACGATCCCCTGGCCTCGGCGCCCCGCCTCACGCTCGCACAGCTCGCCGGCTATCCCGTGGTCGACATGCCCGAGCAGGTGCCGCGGGTGTGGTGGGACTTCTGGGCGGTGGACCCGCGCCCGGACGGCACCCCGGTGCGCTACGGTCCGGTCGTGCCCGACATGGAGGCGTTGCTGCACACCGTGGCCCGCGGGAAGGCGATGTGCTTCCTGCCCGCCGCGGCCCGCGCGTTCTTCCCCCGCCCCGGTATCCGGTACGTCGACGTCACCGACCTCCCCCCGTCCACCTCGGCCTTGGCGTGGCTCGTCAAGAACCGCGACGAGCCCACGGTCCGGGCCATCCGGCAGGCCGCGCGCATCTTCACCCGGCGGAGCACCGCGCGGCTCGGCCGGCCCGAGGAACGGTTGTCCTCGGGGGCACCGCGCGTCGACTGACGCGGATCCTCCCCGCCACCGTCCCCGCCGTGACGGGTGCCGGCCCGGCCGGCACCCGTCACGGACAGGGAGGCGATCAGCAGGAGTCGACCCAGCGGTGCGAGGAGATGTTGTCGTTCATCGCCTCACCGCCGCCGGCCCCGTTGTGCGGGAAGTAGTCGTACCGCATGTCCATCAGGTAGTGGCCGTTGGCCAGACAGTACGAGGCGCCTCCGTAACCGGCGTCCCAGTACAGCCGCACATCGTCGTACGCACCCGCGTAGCCCTGGTTGTCCACCGACGACGCCTGGTTGCGCATGTTGCGGTCGGACCAGTTGGAGCTGTCGCCGAACCAGGTGGCCTGGCGGCCGCCCTTCCACGAGTGCTCCCACGCGTAGAGGTTGCCGTCGGCCGCCACGGCCTTCTCCGACGCGGGCGCCTCCGCCCCGGTGCTCGCCGCGTAGGCGGTGGTCGGCGCCACGAGCGCGGCCGCGAACACCGCCGCGGCGAGCAGGGACTTGCCTCGGTTCATCAACATGTGCTGTCTCCTTCTCACTTGGTCGCTCTTGTTCTCCTCGGCCCGCGTTCGGGGACGGGCGGGCACGGCCCGCGCTCCCCCGGCGGTGAGGCTCTGGGGTCCCGGCCCGTCAGCGGGCCAGGACGGTACGGGCCCGCGGAAGGGCGTCGGCCCGCAGGCGTTCCACGAGGTCCACCTCGGCGCGGTGCTCGCGCCGCAGTTCCCGGCCGAGACGGCGGTCCAGGCGCCGCGCGGCGGAGGACAGGCCGCTGCTGCGCGCGCAGCGGGCCTCCTGGACGGCGACACGGACCTCCCGTGCCGTGTCGCGGGCCTCGCCGTGTCCGAGGAACTCGGCCCTGGCCTGCGCCGGGCTCCGGTAGGGCAGTCCGTTCGCCCGCATGCACGCCGACCACTCCCCCGAGGTGCGGGTGAAGTCCGGGTGGGCGGTGACCCGTTGTTGCGTGAGGGCGTTCAGATTGTCGACGAGCGTGCTGGCCGCGTACCAGGCGGACAGGTCCCCGTACAGGGTGCGCCAGGCCTTCGCCCGGCAGCCGGTGGCGCTGTGCCCGATGACCACCCCGCCGGGGAGTTCGGCTCGGAGTCCTTCGCGGCCGGTTCCGTTCAGGGCGGCGATCGCGGCCCGCCGGCGGTCGTCGGGCAGCCCGCGCAGATAGACCTGGTTGGGGTCCTCGGCGCGAAGCCGCTCGATCCGTTCCTCGAAGAGGCTGCCGTAGCCGTACCGCTTCGCCCACTGCGGGTCGTCGATGACGTAAGGGAAGTCACGGGCTTCGGGCAGCGGGTTCTCGGGCACGGCCCAGAACCGGAATCCGGCCGCTCTCATGCACCTGCGCTGGAGCTCCTGCTCGGCGTCGTACAGCAGGGTCCGCTCCTGTGCCGTGGTCGGCCTCGCCGTCGACGGGGCACGCACCGCCTCCGGTCCGCTGCCGGCCGCCGGCCCGTCGGAGCACCCGGCGGCCACCAGCAGGGCCAGCCCCGCCACGGCGGTGGCCGCGCTTCTGCGACATCGCGTCATCGTGTGTGTCTTCCGTGTCCGCCCCACGGAGGTGGGTGGGGTCCGCTCGTACCGGTCGGCGTCACCGCTGCCGCGAAGTGCCTCGTGACCTGTCTCAGCAGGTGCGCACGCCGGGAAGCTGGTTGTCGGGTGAGCTGATGTGGATGTTGGTGATGTAGCCGCCGTACTGGGGGAGGTAGGCCCACCAGTCGTTCGTGTAGGGCGGTACGGAGACCTGCCGGCCCCTCTTCTGGCAGCCGACCAGCACCTCCACGCCGGCGGGCAGCGTGGTCAGCGTGGCGGATTCGGTGGTCGGCAGGGCTCGGACCCGGACACCGGAGCCCCAGGTGCCGAACCAGGTGCCGGTGGGACGCACCCCGCCGGGGACGTCGAGGGAGCGGACCAGCCTGCCCAGGTCCGTGTAGGCCTTGCCGTACGGGGTGCCGTCGGGGTGCAGGGTGAGGACGGCCACGATGGAGCGGTCCCCGGTCCCCACCGTGCCGGTGGTGTGCAGCGCCTCGCGTACCAGGTCCACTCCGTCCGCCCCCTCGGTGCGAAGGTCGCCGGCGGTGGTCACGGGGGCGCCGGCGGCCGATGCGGTGGCGGTGCAGCCCCCGGAGTCGAAGCCGGACCAGCCCTGCTTGACCGCCCACGGCCGGTCGAACGCGCCCGCTGTGCCGAAGTGCTGGTCGAAGCCGTCGGCGCCGCAGCGGGTGGACTGCCGCAGGTTGCCCATCACGTAATCGCGTACGGGTGCGGGCGCTGAATCCAGCAGGTAACGGTAGATCCTCACGGTGTCGGCGGCGGTGAGGGCCGTGTAGCCCCAGTGGCCGGGGTGGGACGCCGGAGGCCGGGCGGTGTGGGTCAGTCCCAGCCGGGCGGCCATCCGGTCGACGATGGCGCCCTGGCCGTTCTGCGCCCAGTAGTGGTTGGCCGCGGTGTCGTCGCTGCTGCGGAGCATGGCGTCCAGCCGTGCGCGATCGGCGGACGGGATGTCGTAGGCGGGGCCGCGGTCCCACAGGTGGTCCAGGGCGATCAGCAGTTTGACCACCGAGGCCGCCCGGAACTGCCGGGTCGTGTCGAGTTGTTCGGTGAAGGTTCCGGTCTGCCGGTCGAACACCGCCACTGCGGCCACCACCCCCGCCGGCACCTCGACGGACCGCGGCCGTGCGGGCTCCGCGGAGGCCGCCGGTACGGCCGAGGCCAGGCACAGGGCCGCCGTCGCCAGGGCGGGGAACGCTCTCGCCGCGGTTCTCGTCCGGAGGGAAAGGAGCATCGGTGATTCCCCGTTCTCAGGTTCACGACTGGTATCGCGACTTCGCCCGCGGTCCTGGAGCGGGCTGCGCGGGCACCGGCGTCCGTCGGCGCCCGGGCGGTGCCGCACGTGCGCGGCGGGCGGGGCCGAGCGAACGGCGCCGGATCCGGCGTCGACCGCTCCGCCTCGTGCGGGCTCACGCGGGGTCATGCGGGGCGGAAGGAGCGAAGCCCGCTCGGGCGGTGGAGTTTCTGTGTGGAAAGTGCTCCCAGGATCTCTCCGGAACGCGACGGCGGAAATTCCGTGGGTTCTTTCACGGACCCGGTCTCCGTCGGCGCGCGCGACTCCACGGACAGAGCGCGCAAGCAGGCGCTCGACGCCGAAGGGTGGCGGGAGACCGGGTCACCGACGACGCCGGGAAATCCCGGCACGGCCTTGAGTGCGGAAGACGGGAGTCGCCGTTCCGGTATGCGCGCCCACCATGGTTTCCTCTTCCCCCGGTCATGTACGGCTGCGAAATGTACAAGTGTCCCGTCTCGTACCGACGGTGGTCGCCCCGGCCGGCGAGGTGCCTCTCAGACACTTGCACAGGGCGACTGCGATGTCAGGAGCGCAGGCCATGCAGGATGCCGTGCGATTGATGGAGGGATCTCCATGACCGCAGGCAGGCCCGCTCGCCACGAGCAACCGACCGGCCGCTCGCGGACGGGGCTCGGCAGGGCGCCCGCGGCGGTCGTTCGGGGCGCCTGAGCAGGCGTACTCATGCATGGTGCGGCTGCTGCGCCGCTTTTCCCCACCACATGGTGGTGCGCGGCCCGCAGGGCCCGCAGGAGGGTGCTGCGGGCCCCTGACCACTCCGGGCGGCGAGGAGTCAGCCCACGGCTTCTTCGTCCCGAAGCGGCCGGGGTGCACGCTCGCCTCCGGTCCGCCCCTCCCCCGACGGGGCCGCTTCGCCCCTCCCCGGGCGGGGGCGACGGTCGGCGCCTCCGGCGTCGTCCGCGTGCCCGTGCGCGCCGGGCGTGATCGGGGTGGCGCGTTCCCCGGCCGTGACCGGCCCCGCAAGCACCTGCCCGGTCGACGGTCCGTCGCCGGGGTCCGCGCCCGGTCGGCGTCACGCCGTGAAGGTGCGGACGAGGAGCAGGACGTTGAGCGCGCTGATCACGGTGCTCACCAGGACGGCGGCCACCGTGGTGACACGGCGGTTGACCAGGTCCCCCATGATCCGCCGGCGGGCCGTGAAGATCAGCAGGGGAACGAGCGCGAAGGGGACTCCGAAGGACAGCACCACCTGGCTGAGGACGAGTGCCTGCGTCGGCTCGACGCCCAGGGAGAGGACGACCAGAGGCGGTGCCATGGTCACCAGGCGGCGTACCGTCAGCGGGATGCGGCGCCCGAGGAAACCGCTCAGGACGACCTGGCCCGCGAAGGTGCCGACGCCCGAGGAGGCCAGTCCGGACGCGAGCAGGGCGAGCGCGAACGCCAGGGCGGCGCCGGGGCCCAGGGCACTGCCGAGACCGGCGTGGAAGGCCTCGAGCGTCTCCTGCGTGCCGGTTCCGTGCAGGGCCGCGGCGGCGATGGTGAGCATGCTGGCGTTCACCAGCCCCGCGATGCCGAGCGCGAGGAACAGCGCGGAGCGGTGGGCGCGCAGTTCGCGGCGTCTGCGGTCCAGGGAGGACCGGGCGGGGCTGCGCGCCAGCGAGGAGTGGAGGTAGATCACGTGCGGCATGACGGTGGCGCCGATCATGCCGGTGGTCAGGAGGATGCTCTGGGTGTCGGCGAAGCGGGGGCGCATGCCGGACAGGGCGCCGCTCCACGCACCGGCGGCCGCCGCCTGGTAGACGAAGCCGGCGAGAATGACCAGGAGCAGCGCGGCGGTCACGATCTCGAAGCGGCGGCGTCCTTCGGGAGCGAGGGTCAGCAGCAGCAGCGAGGTGGCCGCGACGATGAAGACGGCGGGCAGCAGGGGGATGCCGAACAGGATGTGCAGGGCGACGGCGCCGCCGACGAACTCGGCCAGGTCGGTGGCCATCGCGACGAGTTCCGCCTGCAGCCAGAGCGTCCGGTTCAGCGCGCGGGGGGTGTGCGCCCGGCACAGCTGCGGGAGGTCCCGGCCCGTGGCGACGCCCGCTTTGCAGGCGAGGTACTGGACGAACACGGCCATGACGTTCGCGGCGGCGATCACCCACAGCAGCAGGGGGCCGTAGCGGGTGCCGGCCGTCATGTTGGTGGCGAAGTTGCCGGGGTCCACGTAGGCCACCGAGACGACGAACGCGGGGCCGAGCATCGCCAGGGTCATCCGCAGCCGGGAACCGGTCGCGGTCCTCGCCGTCCTCCGGCTTCCGGGGACGGGCTCGGCCAGGGGGCCGGCCGTGACGGACGGCGTGCGGGTCGGCGGAGCGAGCGGGGTGTGCGGTACCCGCTCGGTGGAGGCCGGGTCAAGCATGCCGCCTCCCGGGCAGAGGCCCGCTGCGCGGCGGGCCCGAGCGGCGCACCGGCTTCGTCGACAGCAGCGCCACCAGGGCGGTGATCAGGAGGACGACGGCCAGGGCCCGGTGCGTCGGGCCGCCGTGCACGAAGCCGACAACGGCGGACAGCGCGTACAGGCCGCTCAGCACGAGGCGGGTCCCCATGTGACGCGGCGGCGCGGAGGCGACGGAGTGACGCATCATGGTGCTCCTCTCGAAGGACGGCCGGGCCGGGTCCGCCTGCCGGCGCACCCGGCCCGCTCCCTCAGTCGTCCGGCGTCATCGCGTCCTTGATCTTGCCCTTCAGGCCGGTCTCGGTGCCGAGCACCGGGCCCTTGGGTTCGCCCCGGCTGCCGTCGTAGGTGGCGTACAGCTTCGGGTCGGGCGGCGGAGGCACGGCGAGGTCTCCCAGCGGCTCGGGGGATTGCAGCACGCTGAACTCGTGGTCGCCGTCCGGGGTCGGGCCGCCGGCCCACAGGCCGAGTTCGGACTCGGCTCCGTCGGACAGGTGCCATATCGTCTGAGCGTGTTCGCGGTACTCCACGTCCTCGAACCCGCCCGGGACGACCACGCCTTCGAGACCGTCCTCGCGCAGTTGCTCGATCGCCGCGAGCCACTGGTTCTGGTGCACGGTGTCACGGGCGAGATTGAACTTGAGCATGTCCCTCACGCCCGGATCGTCGGTCATGTTGTACAGCCGGGCCGTCTGCAGCCGGCTCTGCGCCTCCGCGGCGACGTTGGCGTAGAAGTCGGCGAGCAGGTTGCCGCTGGCGATCGCGTACCGGCCGTTCCAGGGGTATCCGTTGCTGTCCGCGGGCAGCGCCGCGCCGCCGGCGATGATGGCCTGCTGCGGGTCCATGCCCCCCAGAACCGCGCCGACGGCCGGGTCGGCGGTCGCCATCTTGGTGGTCGCGGTGGCGGGGGCCCCTTCCAGGAGGCGCGCGATCATCGTGGCGAGCATCTCCACGTGACCGATCTCCTCCGTGGCGGTGTCCATGATCAGGTCTTTGTACTTGCCCTGGATGCGGGTGTTCCACCCTTGGAAGAGGTACTGCATCATCACGGACATCTCGCCGTAGGCGCCGCCCACGAGTTCCTGCAGCTTGTGCGCGTACGCCGGGTCCGGCTTCTCCGGCCGGGCCTCGAACTGGAGCTTCTGAGTGTGTCGGAACATGGTGTTCCCCTGATCGCAGGTGCGGTTTCGGCCGAGGCGGGACAAGCCCGGTGCCGACGCTCGTCCGCCCGTGCCACGACGCTAGGCCGCCCCCGTCACCGTCGCGTGTCCGTGCCTCGGCGGGTGGTCGTCCCCTCGCGGTCGCACAGCCGTACCGGGGGCCCGTGGCTCCGCCCGCTGCGGGCCCGCACCGCCGGAACCACAGGGTGACGTCGCGGTAAGGCGCCCGTGACGCCGCCCACACGCGCGGGGCCCGGATTCGCCCGGCGGGAATCCCGAGAACGGGGATCCCGGCGCGAAGGCATGCATGACGTGCGCCACACATGTGTGACATGTGCCATATCGGACAACTCGGACCGTCCTGTCCGTCTCCGGAAAGCACGTAGAGAGCTCGCCATGACAGTCACCCCTGTCGACCGCGATCGTCCGTCCCGGCCCCGGGCGGAGGTGTCCTTGCTCGGCCGCTTCGCGCTCCGCCTCCCCCACGGACACACCTACCTGGCACCCACCACGCAGAAAGTGCTGGTACTGCTCGCGATCCACGCGCAGGGCCTGGCCCGCGGCAGCGCGGCCGCACTGCTCTGGCCGCACCTGCCCGACAGGCGCTCCGCCGCCAGCCTGCGCTCCGCCCTGTGGCGCCTGTCCCGTGCCGGCGGACCCTGCCAGATGGTCGTCTGCGACAGCGAACACCTCCGGCTGGACCAGAACGTCCAGGTCGATCTGCACACCGCCCACCGCGTTGTGCACGACCTCACCACCCGCCGGCCCGCCGACGAGCCCTCGACGGTGCCGGCCTACCTGCGCCAGGACCTCCTGCCCGACTGGAGCGAGAGCTGGCTGCTCGTGGTGCGCGAGCACTTCCGCCAGACGCGCCTGCACGCCCTGGAGACCTGCAGCAGGCGACTGCGTGCCTCCGGGCAGATGGGCGCGGCCATGGAGTTCGCCATGGCCGCACTGGAGGCGGACCCCCTGCGTGAAAGCGCTCACCGCTGCGTGAGCGAGATCCACCTCGCCGAGGGGAACGTCGCCGACGCCCTGCGCTTCTACGACACCTACCGCCGGCAGCTGCGCGACGAACTGGGCCTGGCACCCACCAGCGACTACCGCAACCTCCTCGCGCCGTTCCTGCGGCGGCCGCTGGACTCCGCGCGGGAGGCCGGACGCAGGGCGTGAACGCCACGGCCCGCCGCCGGCCCCCGGCCCTCCGTCCGCCACCGGGCGAGGGCACGGCCCGCAGCGCCTCCCGCTCGCGTCCCACGCGCCGCCCGGAGTGACCTCTCCGGCCCCTGCCGTGCCCCTTGCCGGACCTCGGGGACCTCGTCGCACGCCGCTCGCCATGAGCGGAAGTCACTCCTCGTGGGAAGAGAGGCCCCTCAGGCGGGCGGGCGTCCGGTGACAGCGCCGCCGGGGTCGTCCAGCAGGGCGATGCGGGCGGTGAGGCGTTTGCCGACCGGCTCCCGCCGCGCCTCGAAGCCCTGGGCGACCGCCATCACGATCTCCAGGCCGTGCTGCCCGACCCGGCCCGGATCGACCGCCCGGGCGATGGGCAGTACGGGGTCGGAGTCCCACACCACGACCTCCACCACGTCGCCGTCGATCCGCAGTTCCAGCCGGATCGGACCGGGGGCGTACTTGCGGGCGTTGGTGACCAGCTCGCTGACCACCAGCTGTGCCACGTCCAGGGCGCGCCGGGAGACGGGCAGGCCGTGTTCGCTCCGTACGCGGGCGAGGAAGCCCGCGGTCAGGTGGCGGGCACGGGCGATGTCGGTGCCGTCACCGCCGAGGGCCGTCGCGATCCGGGCGGGGTGCTCGTACGGCCCGGTGCCGTCGCCCTCCAAGGGCTCTGGTTCTCTCACGGCCTGCCTTCACTCCCCGTCCGCACTTCCGCACGTGTCCCACGCACACGGCGTACGCTCCACCCGTTTTGCGCCGGCTCCCCCCGTGCCAAAAGGCGTCATCCACGCGATGCGGGGCACGACCATCCGGAGCGACGATGTTTTGACGTGCCAGTATGACTGATGTGATTGAGGGTTCAATGACAGATGTCGAGCGAGCGGAACGGCCCGTCGGACTGTCCGTGGTGTCCACCACCACTGACCGCATCCGCGTGATCACGCTGGCCGGGGAGATCGACCAGCACACCGGACAAGAGCTCCGCCGGGCACTGGACGTCTCCGGCACCGTCCGGCCCCGCATCGTGATCGATCTGCGCCAGGTCACCTTCATGGACTCCAGCGGCGTCAACACCCTGATCGCCGCCCACCAGGACATCACCGCGGCCGGCGGCTGGCTCCGCCTTGCCGCACCCACCCGGACCGTACGCCGCGTCCTGCACCTCGTCGGCGTCGACGAGCTCATCGACTGCCGCGACACCCTCCGCCAAGCCCTCAGCGCCTGACCACCCCCACCCCCCGCCGAACGCTCCGGGTCTCCCCCGCCCTCCCTCGACGGCCCCTTCGGAGGGTTCGAGGACAAGGCCGGCCGGACCTGCCGCGCCAGGACCTGACGGACCGGTCGCCGCCGGCACCCCGCTCGCAGCGGAGCAGGCCGCCGCCGGGCCGCGGGTGCGCCGCGCGGACTCCGACCGGCTGTGCACGAGTCGAGGAAAGACGCCGAGAACCCGCAACCGGTCAACGACGCCTGCCGTGGCGCGGCCGGGAGCGCCTGCCGCGGGTGAAGGCGCGGGCGAGGCCGACGCCTTGCAGAACGGCGCAGACGGTGATCACCATGCGTATGTCCGCGGGATCGACGACCGCCATGAGGATGCCGGCGAGCGGATAGGGCAGGAGCAGGATCAGCACGGTCACGGACAGGGTGCTGCCGAACACCTCGGCGGGGATGAGGTGGGACCGCAGGGTGCGCAGCACGACGGCCAGCACGCTGTCGCCCGCCATGAAGACGGCGGTCAGCACCAGGTACGCCGGATAGGAATCAGCGCGCGCGATCATGAAGCACGGCACGACCGTCACCACCGCGGCCCAGCGGCCCACCCCGGTCAGCCCCCACCGGTCGATGGCGCCGCGGCAGACGGCGACCGCCAGCAGCGAAGCGGCGGCCGCGCAGGACCAGACCACGCCGACCGAGGCGCTGGACCGGCCGAGTTCCTTCACGACGATCACCGGGGTCGCCGCCTCCAGGAGGCCCAGCGCCAGATTGGACAACGCCAGCCCGGCCACCAGCCGCGCCAGCGTCGGCAGCCCGCGCAGGGTGGACCAGCCGGTCCGCCAGCCCTGTGCCACGGGCCCGGCCGTCTCCGCTGCCGGCACCGGCGTCCGGCGCGCGCCGGGGGCGATGGCGGCCGACAGCAGCGACAGGCCGCTGATCACGGTGAGCATGCCGAGGGAGCCGTTCCACTGGAGGAGGAGACCGCCGGCCGCGGGGCCGGCCAGGGCGGCCGCCTGGTCGATGCTCAGCAGGACCGACTGGACACGGTGTGCCTCGTCCCCGGCCTCCCGGCTGGCGGCCCCGCCGATGCTCTCGGCCGCGATGAAGCTGAACTGGGTCAGGCACCCCGCGCACGCCGCCAGGAGCATCACCAGGCCGGAGGCCGTTCGGTCGCCGGTCAGGGCCAGGGCGGGCGCCCCGAGCCCCGCGACCAGCGCCCGGCCCGTGGCGGCCAGCCGGAAGACCCGAGCGGGCCCGAAACGGTCCACGGCCATGCCCGCCAGGGCGAACGTACACAGCCGCGGCGCCCACGCCAGCATGAAGGCGATCCCGGTCAGCGACGACGAGTTCGTCGTTCCCAGCACCAGCAGGGGGATGCCGTAGGTGGTCATGGAGGACGCGGCGGCATCCGCGAGACGCGGCAGGTAGACACCGCGCGCCCGGCCATGGGTCACGGGGCGGGCGTGCCGGGGCGGGGCCGACCGGACCTTCGTGGATATCAAGGAGACCTGCGTTTTCTGTGAACCGTGACGGCCGTCGACATCGACCCGGACAAAAAGACCCGCAGCGCGGCAGAACTTCGTTTCGGGAACGAACCCCTTTCCGGGAGTCGGGCAGGCCGCCTCCCGGACCACGGCCGTGAGGCGGTGCCTCCACCGGGCGAGCCGGGAGGGGCGCCGGACGCCGCGCCTTCCCAACAAGCCTGCGGAGACTGCGATATGACACCGGCACTTGCCGGCACACCAGTACAGCGTGATCGACCCGCCAAACGTTACTTGGGGTAAATCGAGGTCAGGCACATCACGGTGAGGACGGCAGCGGGATCACCGGCAGGCCGTCGACGGGATCGCCCACCGGCTGAGCACCGGGGTACGGACGAGGGCCGCGCCGTCGCCGAAGCCCACCGCGTCCCACGGCACTGATACGCCCGGTATGGATCCCGCAGCACGGCACACACGTACCGGCCGTCCCCGGCGCACCTCATCGCCGGTGGGGCAGCGGGCGCGGTGCGGCTGGCCGAGGAAGAAGTCCACTGCTTCGAAGGGTGTGCCTCGGGCCTGCGGCCGGAGCCGCTGGACGGGCGGTGACGTCCGTCGCTTGGAGAAAGGCCGTGGACCGGTGTCGATCCGGCCGCGTCCCGTTCGACGTCAGGGTGTGCGGCACCCCGCCGCACGGTGACACGACAGGACCTGACGAGGAAACACATGCACCAACTGCTGAGAGTCATGAACTTCAACGTCTCGAGTGACGGAATCGGTGCCGGTGAGCACCAGAGTCTCGAGAGACCGTTCGGCCACGACCACCCCGAAAGGCTGTTCGCCTGGGCCGGAGCCACGGCGAGCTGGCCCATGCGCACGGATCCTGGCGGGAGCCGGGGCCTGGACGACTACTTCACGCGGGACTTCGCACGCAACATCGGCGCCGAGATCATGGGCCGCAACAAGTTCGGTCCTCAGCGCGGGCCCTGGCAGGACGATGAGTGGCGCGGCTGGTGGGGAGAGGAACCCCCGTTCCGTACGCCGGTGTTCGTCATGACCCACCACGAGCGTCCGTCGTTCACGCTCTCCGACACCACGTTCCACTTCGTCGGCGGCGACCCGGCCTCGGTCCTCGAACGGGCGCGGGAAGCGGCGCGGGGCAAGGACGTCCGGCTCGGCGGCGGGGTCACCACCATCCGGCAGTTCCTCGACGCCGGCCTCGTCGACACCCTGCACGTGGCGGTCTCGCCGGTGAGGCTCGGGACCGGACTGCGCCTCTGGGAGTCCCCCGACGAGTTGCGCGACCGGTTCCACCTGGAGGTCGTGCCCAGTCCGAGCGGCGTGACGCACCACCTGTTCTGGCGGAGGTGAGCGGAAGCGGGCTTCGGCCGTCCGCACCCCGTTCCAGTGGGCGTTCGGGCCGGTCCGGCCGCTGTGGATCCGGCCGGGCAGCGGCCGGATCCTCGTGCGGGGACGGTCTCCCCCGGTCGCGACGACGGGCTCGCCGGGCGGGACGCGCCTCACGGCCGGTGAGCCGGACCGCCCCGGACGTGTCCGGGAATCCTCGACCGCCGGGCAGCCCCTCCCCCGGGCGGCGCGTCGCCCCGAACGCGCCGCGGTGACCGGTCCGGCGGACGGGCCGCCGCCGCTCGTCACCGTTGCCGCGGGCGACCAGCGGAAGCCGCGCGGACCGCTGCCGTCACGGGACGCGGGCACGACGGCCGCGCCACCTGATTCGCCCGTCCGCGTGACGCCGGGAGATCCCGGGCTCCCGGGCCGCGACCGTGACGTGCTTCAGCTGCTCGACCGGGTCATGCCGCTGCCGTCCTGACCGGCCGGCTTCAGCGCTCCAGGTCGCCGCGCATCGCGACGAAGAGCTTCCCGGCCTCCTGGAGCGTGCTGTTCTCGAAGAGCGCGACAGCCGCCGTGCCCTGGTCGGCCCATCCGCAGATGACGTTGCCGTCCTCGCTCAGCGAGGCGAGCAGGCACTCCACCGAGCCGCCGAGCGGTCCGGGCTCCACCGGCTCCGCCTGGGGCTGCCCGAGCTCCGGGTCCCACTGGATGTACTCGAGCATGCCCCGGAACAAGTGCTCACGGCGCTTGCTGGTGTCCTCGGGCACGTGGTCGACGCCCTCGAAGAGCACCGGCGCGCCCTGCCCGCCCGGGTCCCCGTAGTTGCCGGTGACCAGCGTCATGCCCTGCCGCATCTCGCCCGGGTCGACGGGGACGTCCTTCAGGGCCGCGTCCCCCTGGAGCTTGTCCAGGCCGCCCGCCCTGGAGGCGTCCACCAGGGTGCGCGGACCGCTGTCCTGTGCCGAAGGAGTCGGCGTGGGCGTCGGCGACGCGGGCGCGGACGCCTGTCCGCTCGGGGAAGCGACGGGCAGGGCGTCCGCCTCGTCCCCCCGGCAGCCGCTGACCGTCAGCACCACCAGCGCCGCAACGGCCGCCAGACCCCCTCTTGCCGCAGACGCACGCTTCATGACATCCCCCCACTGTTGCTTCCCTCACGGTTCCTCCGCCGATCCGACCGGCGGCAATGATCACTGACGAGCCGTTCCGGCCGAACGGTTCCCGCCATCGGGGACGAATTCCGCCGCACGGTGCACCGGCCACGGCCGGCACCGGTCCCCACCCGGCTGCGGGCGGCGGCGGAGCGCGAGGGCGGCTGCTGCTCGTTCCTCACCTTCGCGGTGGTCCTGGGTGAGGACCTGGTCCGCCTCGACATCGCCGCGGGCCGGGCGCACGAGACGGTCCTGGAGGCCGTCGCCGTACGGCCGGCCACGGACCGTAGGCTTCCGGCATGGTCGTCGCCCGTTCCGTTGCCCTGTTCGTCCTCGCCGCGCTGTTCGAGATCGGCGGGGCCTGGCTGGTCTGGCAAGGCATCCGCGAACACAGGGGCTGGGTCTGGATCGGCGCCGGCGTCATCGCCCTCGGCTTCTACGGCGTGGTGGCGACCTGGCAGCACGACGACGACTTCGGCCGTGTCCTCGCCGCCTACGGCGGAATCTTCGTCGCCGGGTCGATCGCCTGGGGCATGATCGCCGACGGCTACCGCCCCGATCGCTGGGACGTCATCGGCGCTCTGGTGTGCCTGGCGGGCATGGCCGTGATCATGTACGCGCCCCGCGGCCACTGATCCTGCTCCGGCCGCTCGACCCGGCCGGCTGCGCCACCCGGAACGGCCGAGGCAGCCGTGCTGTCGCGATGCGGACCGCGACCGGGTGTACATCGTCCTGGACTGCCCGATGCCGGGCGGGACTTCCCGCCGGCCCCGTACTCCCGGCGCGGCGCCGTCCGCGTCCGCCGGACCGGCGCGCCTCCTGCACCGGGTGAGCGGTGTCTCACCGCGGCAGCGTTGCTATGCAACGAAGTGCATAGCAAGATCGGGCGCATGGCGCTCGACCACGCGATCCTCGTCTCCCTGCTGGAGAAGCCGGGCTCCGGCTATGAGCTGGCCCGGCGGTTCGAGCGGTCCATCGGGTACTTCTGGACCGCCACCCACCAGCAGATCTACCGGGTCCTCAAGCGCATGGAGACCGCCGGCTGGGTCGAGGTCCGGGACGTCCCGCAGTACGGGCGTCCGGACAAGAAGGAGTACTCCGTCGCCGGGCCCGGACGGGACGCGCTCTCCGCGTGGCTGCACGAACCGACCGAGCCCGAGAGCGTGCGGCACGACCTGGCCGTGAAGGTCCGGGGCGCCGCCTTCGCCGATCCGGCCGGCCTGATCAGCGAGGTCGAGCGGCACCGGCAGGCGCACACGGACCGCCTCGCCCACTACCTCGCGGGCGAGGCCCGCGACTTCGGGGAACTCCCGGCGGACGCTCCGCTCGACGCCGAACGGGAGCTCCAGCACGTCGTGCTGCGCGGCGGCATCGCGTACGAGCGGATGATGATCGCCTGGCTCGACGACGTCCTCGCCACGCTCGCCCGCTTCGGCACCGGTCGCTGACCGGCCCAGCGGGCTCCCCGGGACCCGTACCCGGACCACCCCTCACCCTCCCAGCCGAAAGGCGGCACCCATGGCCGACGCGCTGCTCTTCAACCCGCGGACGTACGACCCCGCGCACTTCGACCCGGAGACCCGCAGGCTGCTGCGCGCCACCGTCGACTGGTTCGAGGAGCGGGGCAAGCGCCGGCTGATCGAGGACTACCGGACCCGCGCCTGGCTCGGCGACTTCCTCGCCTTCGCCGCCGAGGAGGGGCTCTTCGCGACCTTCCTCACGCCCTCCCGCGACGCCGGAGAGGACGAGGGCGACAAGCGCTGGGACACCGCCCGCATCGCCGCGCTCAACGAGATACTCGGCTTCTACGGCCTCGACTACTGGTACGCCTGGCAGGTCACCATCCTCGGCCTCGGTCCGGTCTGGCAGAGCGACAACCCCGTCGCCCGGGCCCGCGCCGCGGAACTGCTCTCCCGGGGCGAGGTGTTCGCCTTCGGCCTGTCCGAGAAGGCCCACGGCGCCGACATCTACTCCACCGACATGCTGCTGGAGCCCGACGGCGCGGGCGGTTTCCGGGCCACCGGCTCCAAGTACTACATCGGCAACGGCAACGCCGCCGGGCTCGTCTCCGTCTTCGGCCGCCGCACCGACGTCGAGGGCCCCGACGGCTACGTCTTCTTCGCCGCCGACAGCCGCCACCCGGCGTACCACCTGGTCAAGAACGTCGTCGACTCGTCGAAGTACGTCAGCGAGTTCCGCCTGGAGGACTACCCCGTGGCCGCGGAGGACGTCCTGCACACCGGCCGCGCCGCCTTCGACGCCGCCCTGAACACGGTCAACGTCGGCAAGTTCAACCTGTGCACCGCCTCGATCGGCATCTGCGAGCACGCCATGTACGAGGCCGTCACCCATGCCCGGAACCGCATCCTCTACGGCCGCCCCGTCACCGCCTTCCCGCACGTGCGGCGCGAGTTGACCGATGCCTACGTCCGGCTCGTGGGCATGAAGCTGTTCAGCGACCGCGCCGTCGACTACTTCCGCACCGCGGGCCCCGACGACCGCCGCTACCTCCTCTTCAACCCCATGACGAAGATGAAGGTGACCACCGAGGGCGAGAAGGTCATCGACCTGATGTGGGACGTCATCGCCGCCAAGGGCTTCGAGAAGGACAACTACTTCGCCCAGGCCGCCGTCGAGATCCGCGGCCTGCCGAAGCTGGAGGGCACCGTCCACGTCAACCTGGCGCTGATCCTCAAGTTCATGCGCAACCACCTCCTCGACCCGGTCGCCTACGCGCCCGTCCCGACCCGCCTCGACGCGGCCGACGACGACTTCCTCTTCCGGCAGGGGCCGGCCCGCGGCCTCGGCTCGGTGCGTTTCCACGACTGGCGGCCGGCCTTCGACGCGTACGCCCACCTGCCCAACGTCGCCCGGTTCCGGGAACAGGCCGACGCACTCTGCGAGTTCGTCCTCACGGCCGCCCCTGACGAGGAGCAGAGCCGGGATCTCGACCTGCTCCTGGCCGTCGGGCAGCTCTTCGCGCTCGTCGTCCACGGGCAGCTGGTCCTGGAACAGGCAGCCCTGGCAAGCCTCGACGAGGACGTGCTCGACGAGCTGTTCGCCGTCCTCGTACGGGACTTCTCCGCGCACGCCGTCGACCTGCACGGCAAGGACTCCGCGACCGAGAAGCAGCAGCTCTGGGCGCTCGGTGCGGTCCGGCGCCCGGTCGTCGACGGGGCGCGTTCGGAACGCGTCTGGCAGCGCGTCGAAGCCCTGTCGGGGGCGTACGAGATGACGCCCTGAGGTATCGACGCGGCCGGGGGCACCGCGGCCGCCCGCGGCCTGCCCGGTGCGGGTGGCGGTCTCCTGGTCGAGGGCGGAGCCGGGTTCGAGGACGGCGGCGGGTTCGGCGGTCAGCCGGAGGCGTCGGCTGGAACTCCCGGCCGTACCCGGGGGCCCTCGCCGTGCCCGGGGAGCCGTTCGGCCCGCGCCCTTCACGGTGATGCGGCGCAGCCCCCTGCGGCCCCGGACGGGGACGGCCCGTCCGGGGCCGGGGTCCGGTCGTCGTCCGCTGCCCCCGCGGGGGCGAGGACCGGCCGGGACCGGTGGCGGTCCCGGCCGTCGGCGTCAGGACGCGAGGACGGAGTAGACGTGCTCGACCTGCGGCGGAGCCGCGAAGTACGGTCCGGCCAGGGCTCGCCACCGGGCGAAGCCCTCGGAGGCGCGGAAGGTGACGGTGTGGTGCTCGACCGTCTCCCAGCGGACCATGAGCCGGTAGCGCGTGGGGTGCTCGACACCGCGGTGCAGGTCGGCCCCGGCGCAGCCGTCGGCCGCGAGGAAGAGGGGCAGGGCCTTGGCCACGGCCTTCTCGAACTCCTTCTCCCGGCCCGGGAGGATCTCGATCAGGGCGATCTCGGTGATCACGGTTCTGCTCCTGCTCGTGGGGCGTTTCGCTGTCAGTCGCGGGCCTCGGCGGCCGCCTTGTGGTGCTCGGCGTCGACGCGCGCGGTGACGCCCGTCCCGACGAGGGTGCGGGTGGCGTCGACGGAGGCGTAGATCCACAGGATCCGCATGGGTTCGGTGGCGGAGGCGTTGCGGAAGCGGTGGGGGGTTCCGGCGGGAACGTACGTGGTGTCGAAGCGGGTCACGTGGTGTTCGGTGCCGTCGATCTCCACGACGGCGTCGCCTTCGAGGACGGTCACGCTCTCGGGGCAGTTGTGGGTGTGCAGGGCTATCCCGGCGCCGCCCTCGAAGAGGGTCTGGCCGGTGAGGAAGACCTCGGCGCCGACGGCCCGGGTGACCAGGGGGATGGTGCGGGCACCGCCGCCGCGGCTGAAGGCGGTCAGTTCGGCCGGGCGCAGCACGGCGGGCGGGAAGGAGGGGAAGCAGGGTTCGTCGGCGGGGTGGTCGTGCATGGTGCTCTCCAGGTGAGGGGTCAGGCGGCGGGGCCGATCCAGACGGTCTTGGTGTTGACGAACTCGCGGATGCCCTCGGCGCCGAGTTCGCGGCCGTAGCCGGACTTCTTGATGCCGCCGAAGGGCAGGCGGGGGTCGGAGGCGACCATGCCGTTGACGAAGACGGCGCCGGCGTCGAGGACCCGGGTGAGGCGGCGGGCGCGGTCCAGGTCGGTGGTCCACAGGGCGGCGCCGAGGCCGTACTCGGTCAGGTTGGCGAGGGCGACGGCCTCGTCGGCGTCGGCGACGCGGGTGATGGCGGCGACCGGGCCGAAGGTCTCCTCGTCGAAGGCGGCCATGCCGGGGCGGACACGGTCGAGGACGGTGGGCGGGTAGGAGCAGCCGGGCCCGTCGGGGACCTCACCGCCGAGGAGGAGGACGGCTCCGGCGTCGACGGTGCGGCGGACCTGGTCGTGCAGGGTGTCGCGGAGGCCGGCACGGGCCATCGGGCCGATCGCGGTGTCCGGGTCGGTGGGGTCGCCGGCCTTCAGCGCCGCGGCGGCGGCCGTGAAGGCGGCCACGAACTCGTCGGCCACGGCGTCCTCCACGATGAACCGCTTGGCGTTGACGCAGGACTGGCCGGCGTTGACGTAGCGGGCCTTGACGGCGGTGGCGGCGGCCCGGGGGACGTCGGCGTCGGCGAGGACGATGAACGGGTCGGAGCCGCCGAGTTCGAGGACCTGCTTCTTCAGTGCGGCGGCGGCCTGCGCGGCGACGATCGCGCCGACCTCGGTGGAGCCGGTGAGGGTGACGGCCGCGACGCGCGGGTCGGCGATGAGGCCGGCGACCCGGTCGACCTCGACGAGCAGGGTGCGGCACAGGCCCTCGGGGGCGCCGGCCCTGCGGACGACGTCCTCGACGGCGAGGGCGCACTGCGGCACGTTGTTCGCGTGCTTGAGGAGGGTGCCGTTGCCGGCGGCCAGAGCGGGGGCGGCGAAGCGGAAGAACTGCCAGAAGGGGTAGTTCCACGGCATCACCGCGAGGACGACGCCGAGGGGGTCGTGGACGACGGCGCTCTCGGCGGCGTCGGAGGCGACGGGCCGGTCCGCGAGCTGGTCCGGGGCGTGGTCGGCGTAGTACTCACAGGTCAGGGCGCACTTCTCGATCTCGGCGCGCGCCTCGGTGATCGGCTTGCCCATCTCGGCGGTGATGAGTGCGGCGTAGGTGTCGCGGCCCTCGCGCAGGACGCGTGCCGTCTCCCGCAGCAAGGGGGTGCGGTCGGTGACGTCGCGTCGGCGCCAGGCGGCCTGTGCGGAGACCGCCGCGTCGAGGATGCCGTCGACCTCCTGAGGGGACTGCGGGGTGTAACGGGCGAGTTCGGTGCCGGTGGCCGGGTTCGTGGAAACGATCATCGGTGGGTGTCTCCGGTGTGTTCGATGCTGCGGCGGATGCCGGTGGTGAGGCCGGCGGTGCCGAGGGTGCGCCGATGTCACGGGTGCGGGTGGCGGGGTCGTCCAGGACGGTGCCGACCGCGCCGGTGACCGGTCACCGCCCTCGACGCGGCCCGTCCTGACGACGGACCGCGCACCGGTGGGCCGCACCGACAGGTCGTGCGGCCCACCGGGCGCGAGGAGACGTACGAGGTACCGGGCGCGGCTCAGGTGACGCTGATGGCACCGGTGACGACGGCGAAGAGGATGTAGGCGACGGAGACGAGGACGCCCCAGCGCAGCGCGTGCCGCTGGAAGTCGCCCAGCTCGGCCTTGACCAGTCCGAGGAGGACCCAGAGCGGGGCGCTCGTGGGGCCCATCATGTGGAGGATCTGGCCGATGGCGCCGGCGCGGGCGATCTCGTTGGCGTCGATGCCGTAGTGGCTCGCCGATTCGGCGAGGACGGGGACGACGCCGAACCAGTAGCCGTCGTTGGACATGAAGAACCCGAGCGGCAGGGCGAGCACGGCCGTGAACAACGGGATCATGTTGCCCCAGCCTTCCGGGACGACGGCGAGGGCCGCGTCGGCCATCGCCTTGATCATGCCGGAGTCGGTCATGATGCCGGTGAAGACGCCGGCGGCCAGGACCAGGATCATCACGGGGACGGCGTTGGCGGCCTGGCGCTTGATGAGGTCCTGCTGGTCGCCGATGCCGCGGATGTTGACCAGCAGGGCGATGACGAACGCCACCATGAACAGCACCAGCAGGTCGGCGGCCTCCAGGACGAGCAGCACCATCAGCAGCAGGGTGAGGGCCGCGTTGAACCACATGCGCCAGTCCGCCTTGACCGGCTCGAAGGCCTCGCCGGAGGCGATCTCCAGCTGGTAGGCGGCGAGCTTCTCCGGGTCGATCTTGTGGCGTTCGCGCAGGCCGAGCCAGTAGGCGACGGCCACGATGGCCAGGCTGGTGAGGGCCATGGGGCCGATCATGTGGACGAAGTACTCGGTGGCGCTCAGGTGCAGGACGCTGATGCCGCGGGTGGCGGCGCCGCCCCAGGGGGTGGTGCCGGAGATGGTGCCCAGCGCCATGGCCGCCAGCGTCGCCAGGATGAGGGGGTTCATGCCCAGGCGCCGGTAGACGGGCAGGAAGGCGGAGCAGACGATCATGTAGCTGGTGGTGCCGTCACCGTCGAGGGCGACCAGGAGGGCGAGCACGGCGGTGCCGACCACGATGCGGACCGGGTCGCCCTTGGAGGCGCGGACGATGGCCTGGACGATCGGCTCGAAGAGTCTGACCTCCATCATCAGGCCGAAGTAGAGGACGGCGAAGAGGAGCAGGGCCGCGGTGGGCGCGACGGTCTCCAGGCCGTTCATGATCATGTCACCGAGCTTGGCTCCCTTGCCCGCGACGAGGGCGGCGGCGATCGGTGTGAGCATGATGGCGGTGAACGCGGAGAGGTGTTTCCGCATCACGAGCAGCATGAAGCTGCCCAGGGTGGCGAAGCCGAGGACGGCGAGCATCGTTGCTCCTTGGTGCAGGGCTGAGGGCCGCCGGTGGGCCGGCGGCGCGGGACGGCGCGCGGGTCAGTGCGTGTCGGACGGGAAGGCGACCGGCAGCGCACGCGATGCCGTTCTCGGCTCGTGCGTCGGGTCGGTCATGGTACGTGCGGCTCCTGTACGGCGGTTCGGCGGGCGCACGGTCGCGGCGGGCGGAGCGGCCCGCTGGAAGCGTCAGGAGTGCGCCTGGCATGGCTGGAACGTCCGGGGCGCCGGCAGCGGGACAAGGGAGGTGTGCCGCACCCGCCGAACTCTGGACAACCGGTTTACCGGATTGCCGGTAGGTAACTAGAATCCGGCCATCGCGTCAATACCGAAGTGAGGAATTCGATGGCCGAACTCGCCAGAATCACGGTCGAGCCGCGCGAGCCGCTGGCCGCGGAGGTATCCCGTCGCCTGATCGACTACCTGATGTCCGGCGAGGTCCAGCCCGGCGACCGCATCCCCTCCGAGCGGCAGCTCACCGAGATGCTCGGGGTGAACCGGCCCACCGTGCGGGAGGCGATCAAGTCGCTGGGCTTCCTCGGCCTGCTGGAGATCCGCCAGTCCAGCGGGACGTACTTCCGCGGTGCCGACTCCGACGTGCTCTACCGCCTGTTCGAACTGGGTCTCGTCCTGGGCGAGCGGGGCGCCCGCGACATGGTGCAGGCCCGCGCCGAACTGGAAGTGATCGTCGCCGGCCTGGCCGCGCAGGCACGCGACGAGGCGGGCGTGGAACTGCTGCGGGCCCGGTTGACGGCGATGCGGGAGTGCCCGGACGAGGAGTTCCCCGAGGCGGACACCGCCTTCCACGCCGCCCTCGGCGAACTGGCCGGCAACACGGTGCTGCGCGACATGCTCAAGGGCATGCGCGCGATGATCCAGCGGGGCTGGGTGGAGCGCACCGGCGCCGTACGGTCCCGCGAGGTGGCCTACGCCGACCACGTCCCGATCTACGAGGCGGTCGCGGAGGGCGACGCCGAGGCCGCCCGCGCGGCGATGGCCCGGCACATGGACGGCGCCTCCCGCCGCCTGATGGAGGCACTCGAACAGCGCGAGGCGTAGCGGGGCGGCCCGGACCGCCGGCCCCGTGCCGGCAGCCCGGGCCTCACCTCGGCACAACCGGTTGACCGGTTGACCGGTTCCGCCTACAGTGACGGCACGGCACCACCACGCACTGCTGCTCTGCCGCCCCCATTCCGGGCCCCTCCCCCTGCTGTCACGGGTGTTCACCCACCGACCGGGGCGGGCCCGCGGTCGGGACCCTTGCCGGTTCCCGCCTACCGGAAGAGGTAAGAAACCCGGTGATCGAACCCCACCCGCTGGTCGCCATGATCCACGCCGTGCCCGCCGCGCACCGCATCGCCGAAGAGGCGTTCGCGCGGGAGTTCCCGCAGGCCACGGTCTGGAACGTCCTGGACGACCGTCTCCTGGAGGACGCCCGCGAGGCCGGCGGACTCACCGGCGCCCTGCGCCGCCGCATGCTCCGCCTGATCGGCCACGTCGTGGACGGCGGCGCCCGGGCACTGCTGCTGACCTGCTCCTCCTACGGCGAGGTCGTGGACACCGCCCGCGCACTGTGGAAGGTCCCCGTCCTGAAGTCCGACGAGGCGATGTTCAAGGCGGCCCTGGCCGGTCCCTACCGTCGTGTCGCCGTCGTCGCCTCCACCCCGCCCGCCGTCCCGGCCGCCGCCGCCCAGCTCGAAGCGCTCGTTCCGGCGGTCCGCCCGGACCGTCCGCTCGACATCGTCACCGCCCTGAGCGAGGAAGCCGCCGCGGCGGACGACGCCGGGTCGGCCGCCCGCCGCCTGGCCGACGCCCTGCACGCCGCCGGGGGCGCCGACGCCGACGTGGTGCTGCTGGCGCAGTACTCGCTCACCCCCGCGCGCGACGCCCTGGCCGGCCTGCTGGGAGTACCGGTGCTGGACGGTGCCGGCGCCGCCGCGCGTGAACTGCGCGCCCTGCTGACCCCCGACGAGCGGCCGGTGACCCCTGCCGCGGCGGTCGCGCCGTGACCGCCGGGCTCCGCTGGCCGCTGGCCTACACCGTCTCCGGCGACGACTGCTCCTCGCCGGTGCCGCTCGGCTTCGCCGCACCGCTCGCGGAAGCCGTCCGGCACCTGGCCGAGCTGGGCTACGACGGTGTGGAGGTGCAGGTGCGGGAGAGCGGTGTGCGCGACGCCGAGGCGCTGGCGCGGACCGTGGCGGCCGCCGGCCTGAAGGTGCTGGGCATCGGCACCGGCCCGGTCGCCGCACAGGACGGCCTGACCCTGACCGACCCGTCGCCGGACGTACGCCGCCACGCCCTCGACCGGCTGCTCGGCGCGGCCCGTCTCGCCGGCGAGCTGGGCGTTCCGGTCACCCTGGGGCAGACCCGCGGCACCTTCCTGCCGGGACTGGAGGACCTGCAGCGCCAGTGGGCCGAACGCGCCGTGCGGCAGCTGGCCGCGGAGGCGGCCGACCGCGGCAGCCGGCTGCTGCTGGAACCCCAGTCGCACGCCACCACCTCGCTGTGGCACACCCCCGACGAAGCGCTCGCCGTCCTGCGCCCGCTCGACGCCCCGGCCGGACTGGTGCTGGACACCCACCACCTCGATGCCGAAGGTGTCGACGCGGTCCGGGCCGTCACCGACCACGCCGCCACCACCGGCTGCCTGCAGCTCGCCGCACCGTCCACCCGAGGCCCCCTGACCGTCGGAGATCCCCGGCTCCCCGCCCTGCTCGGCGCGCTGCGCACAGGCGGCTTCTCCGGCTGGCTGACCCTCGAACACACGCAGGACGGCGACAGCCGCAAGGCCGCCGCCCGCTCCTGGACCGCGCTGACCGACGCCGCGGCCTCGACCCCCTGACCCCTCGCTCCCCACCACCCTGTTCTGAGAGGAACCCGCACCATGAGCACCACGACCTACCGCCTCGGCGTCCTGGAGGGCGACGGCATCGGCCCCGAGATCGTCCCGTCGTCCGTCGAGATCGCCACCGCCGCCGCGCGGGCCGCGGGCGTCTCGGTCGACTGGGTGACCCTGCCGCTCGGCGCCTCCGCCATCGAGACCCACGGCACCCCGGTCCCCGAGGAGACCAAGGACGCGCTCGCCGGGCTGGACGGCTGGTACCTCGGCCCGCACGACTCCGTCAGCTACCCCGAGCCGCACAAGTCCGCCCTCAACCCCTCGGGCACCCTGCGCAAGCACTTCCAGCTCTTCGCCAACATCCGCCCCGCCAAGAGCTTCCCCGGCGCGAAGGCCGTCTGCGACAGCGCCGACCTCGTCATCGTCCGCGAGAACACCGAGGGCTTCTACGCCGACCGCAACACCTTCGCCGGCACCGGCGAGTTCATGCCCACCCCGGACACCGCGATCATGCTGGGCATCATCACCCGCGAGGCCACCGAGCGCGTCGCCCGCGTCGCCTTCGACCTGGCCCGCTCGCGCCGCAAGAAGCTCACCATCGTCCACAAGGCCAACGTCCTCAAGCTCACCACCGGCCTGTTCCGCACGGTGTGCCAGGAAGTCGCGAAGGACTACCCGGACGTGACGGTGGACGACTTCCACATCGACGCCATGACCGTCCACCTGGTGCGCCGCGCCCAGGACTTCGACGTCATCGTCACCGAGAACATGTTCGGCGACATCCTCTCCGACCTGGCCGGCGAGATCTCCGGCTCGCTGGGCACCGCCCCGTCCATCAACGCCTCCGCCACCACCGCCATGGCCCAGGCCTCCCACGGCTCCGCCCCCGACATCGCCGGGCGGAACGTCGCCAACCCGGTCGCCATGATCCTCTCCGGCGCGATGCTCTTCGAGTGGCTCGCCGCCCAGCACGGCGACGAGAGGCTCGCCACCGTCGCGAAGATCATCGAGAAGGGCGTGGCCGACGCGATCGCCGCCGGCACCTCCACCCGCGACCTCGGCGGGACCGCCTCCACCACCGAGTTCACCGCCGCCGTCATCAAGGCCATCGGCGCCGGCCAGTAGCAGCACCCCCGGTCGTCCGGGGCGGGTTCCCACGTCGCCCGCCCCGGACCTCATGAGCCGCACCACGCACAGCCCGAGGAGAGAGCCCGACCATGTCCCTGCGCATCGGCTGCATAGCCGACGACTTCACCGGCGGCACCGATGTCGCCGCCGCCTTCCGGCGCGCGGGCCTGCGCACCGCTCTGGTCTTCGGCACCCCGGACGACACCACCGCGCTGCCGGCGGACTGCGACGCCGCCGTGGTCGCCCTGAAGTCCCGCTCCACGCCCGCCGACGAGGCGGTCGCCGAGTCGCTCGCCGCCCAGCGCTGGCTGTGGGCCAGGGGCGCGGCGCAGGTCTACTTCAAGTACTGCTCGACCTTCGACTCCACCCCCCGGGGCAACATCGGTCCCGTCACCGACGCCCTGATGGATGCCGCGGGTGCCGCCGTCACCCTGCACTGCCCCGCCTCCCCGCCCAACGGCCGCACCGTCTACCAGGGCCACCTGTTCGTCCACGACCGGCTGCTGTCCGACTCGCCGCTGCGCCACCACCCCCTCAACCCCATGACGGACTCCGCCCTGGTGCGCCTGCTGTCCGCGCAGACCCGTCACCCGGTGGGCCTGGTCGACTGGGCCACCGTGCGCCGGGGAGCCGAGGCCGTCCGCGACGCCGTACTCGCCCACCAGCGGGCCGGCGTCCGGCACGTCGTCGCCGACGCCCTCACCGACGACGACCTCGCCGTGCTCGGCGCCGCCGCGCTCGAACTGCCCGTCGTCGCCGGTGCCGCGGGCCTGGCCGAAGGACTCGGCCACGCCTACCCCACCGCCGGGGCGGCCACCGCCGAACCGGTACCGCGCGAGGGGCGGGCCGCCGTCCTGGCGGGCAGCTGCTCGGCCCGCACCCTGGAACAGATCGCCCAGTTCTACGCCGCCGGTCTGCCCTCCCTCCACCTCGACGTCCTCGCCGCCGCCACCGGCCGCGACGTCACCGGTGAGGCACTGGCCTGGTACGACGAACAGGACCCCGCCCTGCCCGTCCTCGTCTACGCCTCCGCCTCACCGGAGGAACTGGCCGCGGTACAGGCACAGTTGGGCGTGGCCGAGGCCGCCGCTCGGGTCGAGGAGCTGCTCGGCGCCCTGGCCTCCCGCCTGGTCGAGCGCGGCGTGCGCCGACTGCTGGTGGCGGGCGGGGAAACCTCGGGGGCCGTCACCACCGCCCTCGGCGTCCGCGCCGTCCTGGTCGGCGAGGAAGCCGACCCCGGCGTGCCGTGGACGTACGCCACCACCGAGCACGGTGACCTGGCCCTCATGCTCAAGTCCGGCAACTTCGGAGCGCCCGACCTCTTCACCCGCGCACTCGCCGCCCCGGCCGAGGAGACCGAGTGACCGCCTACGCCGACGAGTCGGCCGCCCGTGCGCTCCTCGTCCGCACCGCCCGCTCCCTGTTCTCGCGCGGCCTGACCCACGGCTCCACCGGAAACCTGTCGGTCCGTCTGGCCGACGGCGCCCTGCTCCTCACACCCACCGGGTCCAGCCTCGGCACGGTGGAGGCAGCCGACTTGTCCCGCACCGACCTGACCGGCAGGCACCTGGACGGCCCACGCCCCACCAAGGAGGCGTTCCTGCACGCCGCCTTCTACCGGGCCCGGCCAGGAGCCCACGCGGTGGTGCACCTGCACTCCACCCATGCCGCGGCGGTTTCCTGCCTCGACGGCGTGGACCCCGCCGACGCGCTGCCCCCGCTCACCGCGTACTACGCCATGCGCGTCGGCACCCTGCCGCTGCTGCCCTACCACGCCCCCGGCGACAGCGCCCTGGAACCGCTCGCGGAGCGAACGGCCCGCACCCACCACGCCGTCCTCCTCGCCAACCACGGCCCCGTCGTCGCCGGCGCCTCCCTGGAGCAGGCCGCCGACGCGATCGAGGAGCTGGAGGAGACCGCCAAGCTGCACCTCCTCCTCCAAGGCCGCGCCACCCGTCCCCTCACCCCCGAACAGGCTGCCGCGCTCGCTCCCACATCCCCCTGACGGCCGGATGAGAAGCGGGCGTGGCAGCCCCCTGACGAAGGAGTACCACCGTGCCCGACACGGTCACCCCCGTCCCCACCGCCGACCTGGTCGACCGGTACGGCACGGACCTGCGCGTCTGTGACGTGCAGTTCCGCCAGTTCGGCGCCCACCGCGGCTTCGCCGGCCCGGTGCGCACCGTCTCCTGCCACGAGGACAACGGCCTGCTGCGTGATCTGCTGCGCACCCCGGGCGACGGCGCCGTCCTCGTCGTCGACGGAGGCGGCTCCCTGCGCACCGCCCTGGTCGGTGACCTCATCGCCGGCGCCGCCCAGGACAACGGCTGGGCCGGCCTCGTCCTGCACGGCGCCGTCCGCGACAGCGCCGCCCTCGCCGGTCTGCGCCTCGGCATCAAGGCCCTGGGCACCATCCCCCGCAAGAGCGCCAAGAACAGCACCGGGGAAGTCGACGTCCCCGTCGCCTTCGGCGGCGTCACCTTCCGCCCCGGTGACGTCCTGCACGCCGACGACGACGGCATCGCTCTCCTCCCCGACCCCGCCTGACCACACGATTGGGTAGCCAGTGGTTCTGAAAACCTTCGGGTGGTCGTTCGCGGTCACCGCGCTCGGCCTGGTCGCAGCGGTCCTGTTCGGGGGGTGGACCGCGTTCGGCATCGTGGCGATCCTCTCGATCCTCGAGATCTCGCTGTCCTTCGACAACGCGGTGGTCAACGCCGGGATCCTGAAGAAGATGAATGCCTTCTGGCAGAAGATCTTCCTCACCATCGGCATCCTGATCGCCGTCTTCGGCATGCGGCTGGTCTTCCCCGTCGTGATCGTCGCCGTCAGCGCCCAGCTCGGCCCGATCGAGGCGGTCGACCTGGCGCTCAGCGACAAGGACCGCTACCAGGAGCTGGTCACCGACGCCCACCCGGCGATCGCCGCCTTCGGCGGCATGTTCCTGCTGATGATCTTCCTGGACTTCATCTTCGAGGACCGGGACATCAAGTGGCTGACCTGGCTGGAGCGGCCGCTGGCCAAGCTCGGCAGGGTCGACATGCTCTCAGTGTGCATCGCGCTGATCGTCCTGCTGATCTCGGCGCTGACCTTCGCCACCCACGCCCACCAGCACGGCGGCGCGCACGTGGACAAGGCCGAGACGGTGCTGCTGTCCGGCATCGCCGGCCTGATCACGTACATGATCGTGGGCGGGCTGTCCGGCTACTTCGAGGACAAGCTCGAAGAGGAGGAGGAGCGCGAGCACGAGGCCGAGGAGGAGGCCGAGCGCACCGGCAGGCCCAAGTCGGCGGTCGCGCTGGCCGGCAAGGCCGCCTTCTTCATGTTCCTCTACCTGGAGGTCCTGGACGCCTCGTTCTCCTTCGACGGCGTCATCGGCGCGTTCGCCATCACCAACGACATCGTGCTGATGGCCCTGGGCCTGGGCATCGGCGCCATGTACGTCCGCTCGCTCACCGTCTACCTGGTCCGCCAGGGCACCCTGGACGACTACGTCTACCTGGAGCACGGCGCCCACTACGCCATCGGCGCCCTGGCGCTGATCCTGCTCGTCACCATCCAGTACGAGATCAACGAGATCGTCACCGGTCTCATCGGCGTCGTCCTGATCGGTGCCTCCTTCCTCTCCTCCGTGCGCCGCAACAAGCGGCTGGCGGCGGCCGAAGGCACGGACTCGGACGACAAGACCGAGGTGTCGTCCGGGGTGTGACGGGTTCAGCGGGCCCGCACTCCCGTACCGGCCGGATCCTCGCGTCGCGGCACCGCACGGGCGACCGGCCCTGCCGATCCCACGCTGAACGGCCCCCGCCGCTCCTCGGGTCCCAGCGGTCATCACACCGCCCGACCCCGGGGACGCGACGGCCCTTGCGCCGGTCTCCGACCGCTGGGCGACGGCCTGCCGGCAGGAGGCGGGACGGAGCGGCTGAGGGCTGCCCCGCGGCTGCCGGTCATGGGTGACGCGCCTGGGCGGTCGAGTTGGTCCCGCTGGACAGGCGAGCCGGCTCCGGGGCCCGACGCCCCACCGCCGGCCACGCCGGCCGCGGCCGGACCGCCCACGGCGGGCAGCCGGTGCACGCGCTCCAGCTCACCGCCGGCGCGCGCCCCGCCCACCACCCGACGCGCCGTGGCACCGGCGCGGCCCGACTCGGCGGCCGGGACCGCGCGGTGTCACGGAGTGCGGAATCCCCGGAAGGTGACGTGCCGGCGCGTCTCGAAGCCGAGCCGCTCGTAGAGCGCGATCGCGCCGGTGTTCGCCTCGGCCACGTGCAGGAAGGGACGTTCGCCACGCGCCGCGATCCGCGCGACGAGCTCACCGACCAGACGGGCGGCGTGGCCCCGCCCGCGCGCCTCGGGGGCGGTGCAGACAGCGCTGATTTCGGTCCAGCCCGAGGGCCGCAGCCGTTCGCCGCCCATCGCCACCAGCGTGCCGTTGACGCGTATACCGAGGTAGGTGCCGAGTTCGTGCGTACGCGGCCGGAACGGACCCGGCTCGGTCCGCGCGACGAGGTCGAGCATCTCGGGCACGCTGCCCGCGCCCAGTTCGACCACCTCGGCGTCGGTCCCGGGACGGGAATGTCCGGGCCGACCACCGCCGGGCCGGATCATCTGCCGGCCTTCGAGACTGAAGACCGGCTCCCAGTCCGGCGGCGGGGTGGCCGGACTGCTGAACATGTCGGCGAATCCCCCGGGGCCGAGGAGCCGGGCCAGGTCCGCCCAGGCCGCCGCGTCCGCATCGGCGGACACCGCGCAGAAGGTCGCGACCCCGGGCAGGTAGGCGGTGGCACGGCCCAGCCGACGGGCGAACCGTGCGTGCCGGCCGTGCAGCGACCGCCCCACCGGGTCATCGAGTACCGGATCGTCGCAGGTCACCATCGTGCTGTACCTCTCGTATCGAAGGATTGGGATCGTACGCGGCCCGGCTCGTCGACGCGTACGCCCGCGCAGAATGGTGCTCGCTGGTCGCTGCGCGAGCCGAGGGTCCACGCGAGTCGCATCCTTCTCCACGGCACCGGCTCGGAGGCGGCTCGATGAGCGGCCCGGCTCGGCCGGCCCAGGGCTCGCCGACACCACAGGGCGAGCCGGGAGAACCCCTGACCGATCCCGAGTGTTCTCCAGTACCGGCCGGGCGGAGTGCCACGGTGCGTCCGAGCGGGTCGAACGGACACCCGCGGTGAGCCGGAGGGCGTACACCGGCTGCGGCACGAACGCCGACTTCCGTCGCCCCCCTGGAAGAACAAGGCCGGGCCCACGCGCCGCAGGTCAAGGGTGAACTGACTGCCCAAGCCGCATCACCTGCCGGTTGTCAGGCCGCGCCCGCGTGATCCACCCAGCGAGCCATGCCCCGACCCTCTCGTCAGCCGACGACGGTCCAGGTGTCGCCGCCGGCGAGCAGCGCGGCCAGGTCGCCCTTGCCGTGCCGCTCGACCGCGGTGTCGAGCTGCTCGGTCATCTGCGCGTCGTAGACGGGCCGCTCCACCGATCGGAACACGCCGATCGGGGTGTGGTGCAGGGTGTCGGGGTCGGCGAGCCGGGACAGCGCGAAGGCGGTGGTGGGGGACGCGGCGTGCGCGTCGTGGACCAG
>NZ_JBITSF010000023.1:0-50892 GCF_044540485.1 Streptomyces sp. NPDC085946
GACCTGCTGAGGTGCTGGACCGGCACCTGCACCACCTGCGGCCGCCCCCTCAAGACCAGCAGAACCAGAGCCAGAACCTAACGAAGCACTACTAGAGCCGGTCGAGGAACCCGAGCAGGGCCGCGTTGAAGTCCTCGGGCTTCTCCATGTTCGGGTAGTGGCCGGTGCCCTCGATCGTGGCGCTGCGGCCGTCCCGCACGGTGGCGGCCAGGCGCTCGGCCGCGGCGTGCAGGCCGGCCGGTTCCAGGGCGCCGTTCAGCGTCAGCAGCGGGACCCCGATCTCCGGCGCGCGGACCAGCGTGCCGGTGACGGGCACGTGCCAGTCGGTCTCGCCGGGCGTGTGCTTGGCGATCGTGTTCAGGGCCATCTCGCGCAGCCGGCGCAGGACGTCCCGGTCGACGTCGTCGGTCGTGCGGTGCGGGCCGGCCACGCCCCGCAGGAACGCGGCGAGCCAGCCCTCGACGTCGCCGGCGGCCAGGGCGCGGCCGGTCTCGGCCTGGAGGTCCCGGTGCCAGGCGTCCGTGTACCGCCAGTCGCCGGTCACGGCGCCGCAGGTGACCACCGCGCGGACCAGGTCGGGGTGTTCCAGCACCGTGTCGGTGGCGATCACCCCGCCCATCGAGAGGCCGACGAGGACCGCGGGGCCCGCGTCGAGGTGGCGCAGCAGCCCGGCGAGGTCGTCGGCCCAGCGGAAGGGCCGGGTCGCGTTGGCGGAGGACCCGTGGCCGCGTACGTCCGGTGCGACCACCCGGTACCGGGCGGCGAGGGCCGGTATCTGGGCCGCCCAGACGCGGTGGTCGGCGAACCCGGAGTGCAGCAGGACCACGGGCTGCCCCGAGCCGGTGTCGAGGTAGGCGAGGTCGCCGTCGGCGGACGGGAAGAAGCGGAGTTCCGCGGCGGAAGTCATGACAACCAAGGTGTCATCATCTCCCCGCTTTGACAACCTGGATGTCATGATGGCCGGGTGAACGACACCGACAGGCCCCTCGCCCCCGACGAACTCGGCCGCCGCCTCACCGAGGTCTTCGACCTGGTGGGCCCGCTCTACCGGCGCGTGCAGCGCAAGGTCGAGCAGGGCGAGGCGATCGAAGGGCTGTCCGTCGGGGTGCGCGCGGTGCTGGACCTGCTGCACAAGCACGGACCCATGACCGTCCCGCAGATGGGCCGGGCGCAGGCGATCAGCCGGCAGTTCGTCCAGCGCATGGTCAACGACGCCGCGGCCCGCGGCCTGGTGGAGAGCGTCCCCAACCCCGCGCACCGGCGGTCCTCGCTGATCCGGCTGACGGACGACGGCCGCGCGGCGATCGCCGCGGTCCTCGCGCGCGAGCACGCCCTGCTGCGGGAGACCGGCGGCGACCTGACGGCGGCCGACGTGTCGGCGTGCCTGCGCGTCCTCGGCGAGATGCTCAGGCTCTTCGAGGACGTCGACGTCGGCTGACCCCGCCGGCCGGCGCCCCGGCCGCTCCGCTACTCCCCCATCACCAGCCCGTCCTGAGCGGCCCCCCGGCTGAGCACCACGTCGCGGATCCGGTCCCGGACGGCGTGCAGCCCGGCGCCCTCCGCGAGCGCCCGGTTGACATTGACCACCCGCCCGGCGTCGACGTCGAACCACTGGGGGACGAACTCGGCCTTCGTGACCTCCCAGCGCTCACCGGGCCGGGCGGGCGGGGAGAAGGCGAAGCGGGCGAGGGTGGACTGGTTGCCGCGCGGGTCCTGCACGCCCCGGTCGTTGGACATGGAGCCGGCGATCTGGTTGCCCATGCCGTACACCACCCAGGTGCCGTTGACCTTCTCGTAGGCCTGCGGGACGTGGGCGTGCGTGCCGAGGACGAGGTCGATGTCCGGGCGGTCGCCGGTGCGGGCGGCGGTGAGCCGGCGCGCCAGGTCCAGCTGCCGCTCGTCGGGCGCGTCCTGCCACTCCGTGCCCCAGTGCACGGAGAGCACGACCACGTCCGCGCCCGCCTGCCGGGCGGTCCGGGCGTCCGCGACGATCCGGGCCTCGTCGATCAGGTTGACGGCCCACGGCTGGTCGGGCGGGAGCGGCCGGTCGCCGCCGGGGAAGGTGTAGGCGAGGTGGGCGATCTTCGCGGAGCCGGCGTAGTGCAGCGTGACGGCGGCGGCCTCCTGCTCGGTGCGCGCGGAGCCGGCGTGCCGGACGCCCGCGAGGTCGAGGGCGTCCAGGGTGCGGCGGATGCCGTCGACGCCGTCGTCCAGGGTGTGGTGGGAGGCGGTGGAGCAGCCGTCGTAGCCGGTGGCGGCGAGCGCCGGGGCGATCTCGGGCGGGGACCGGAAGGTGGGGTAGCCGGTGTAGAGGCCGCCCTCGCCGTACACGGTCTCCATGTGGCACAGCGCCAGGTCGGCGTGGGAGACGACGGGGCGGACGCCGGAGAGCATGGGACGGAAGTCGTAGGCGCCGCCGCCGCCGTCGAAGAGGCCGCGCTCGATGATCGAGCCGTGCGGCAGGATGTCGCCGGAGGCCACCAGGGTGAAGCCGGCGGCGCCCGTGGCGACCGGCGCCGGACGGCCGACGGCGGGCGGTTCGTGCTGGCGGGCGGCCTGGTAGGCCGCGCCCGTGGCGAGGACGACGGTCAGAGCCAGGGCCACCTGTCGACTGCGTGCGATCATCCGTTCACCCCGTCGAGGTCGTATTTACGCACAAACAGGTAAGAAGCCTCACGCCTGCCGACGCGGCTCCGACACGCCCATTAGCCCGTCCGGCGGACGGAGAACGCCGCCGCGGAGCGGCCGGCGGGTGGCGGGACGAGGCGCTCCGGGCCGGCCGGCGGCGGTGGAGTGCGGCGTTCCGGGCCGGTCGGCGGGCGGTGGCGGCCCTTCCGACCGTTCGTCGAACCGTTCGTCGCAGCGATCGACCGTCCGTCGCACATCCGTGTGCGCGCCCTGTGCGGCGGCGGCCCCCTGCGGTGGCATACGGCTCATGACCGCCGGAACCACTCTCACGAACGGGACGACCGCCGAGCACGAGCTCGCCGCACTGCAGCGCGAGCACGGCCGGCCCCTCTTCGCGCTGCTGCTCCGGCTCTGTGACGGTGACCGGCAGCGCGCGGAGGACCTGGTGCAGGAAACCCTGGTGCGCGCCTGGCAGCATCCCGAAGCCCTGCGCGCCGACGACTTCGACTCCGTCCGCCCCTGGCTGATGACGGTCGGGCGCAGGCTCGCGATCGACGCGCGGCGGGCCCGGCAGGCGCGGCCGGCGGAGGTCGGGGACGCCGTGCTGGAGAACGCGCGGGTGATCTCCGACCACGCCGAGCGCGCCGCGGCGGCGCTGGACGTCCGGGAGGCTGTGAAGACACTCACTCCGGAGCACCGTGAAGTCCTGGTGCTCGTGTATTTCCAGGGGGCGAGTGTGGCGGAAGCGGCGCAGGCCCTGGGGATTCCGCCCGGTACCGTGAAGTCCCGCGCTTACTACGCGCTGCGCGCCCTGCGCAGGGTTTTGCCGGGATACGCCCCCGACCTGCGGTGAAACCGAGAGCCGAGTCAAACCTCCGTAAAGCGCCTTGCCGCGGACCCCGGTTGAGTAATCGGCTGTCCTCATCCGTGTTCCGGGTGGGGGGGCCGGGCAGCGGGGTCGGGTGACGCGCAGGTACCGGAGGAAGGCGGGAAGGAATGCTGGACAGAGGACACGAGGGCACGGACGGCGTCGACGGCGGCGACCTGATCGTTCCCATGGCGTGGATGTACGCCGAGTACATCGCGGACGAACTGCTGCGGAGCGGCGATCTCATGCCGCCGACCTCCTTCGAGTTCCGCGCGGGGCGCGACGCTCTCGCGCTCACCATCTTCCTGGCCGACACCGAGGGTGAGCTGTCCGGCATCCGGGTCGTCACGCAGCTGGAGACCTGGCTGTCGCTGACGGCGTACGACCAGCCCTGGCAGGAGTGGGTGCGCCGGCGGCTGACCGAGGTCGCCTCCGAGGCGGCGGCGGCCGGCCGGCCCGCCCCGGACGTGGAGCTGGCCGAGGCGGCGTGGCACTGGCTGCAGGAGACCGAGCTGCTCGCACCCGACCTGAACGCGGTGCCGGGCAAGGGGCCGGTGACCGGCGAGGACGAGGGTCCGAAGGTGTGGACGCCGGCGTGGCAGCTGGGGCTGCCGCTCGGGCACCTCGCCATCCATCTCTTCTGACCGCGGCCGGGGCACGGTCCGGCGCGATCGCCAGTCGGGATTTTTTCCGGCCGGGACCAATCCGCGGGCCGGGCCGCTCCGAATCCCCCGGCGGGATTCCGCGCCCGCCGTGAGTGATTCGGCCGACTGGTACGTACCGATGGGAGCAAGGAGTAACCCCACCCGCACCCAACGGCACGAGGATTCGGCATGAGGTCCCTGGAGAGGCATCGTGACGTCGGCGCCTACGCGCTCGGCGTGCTGGACGAGGTGGAGGCGTTCCGCTTCGAGGACCACCTGATGGAGTGCCCCCGGTGCACGGCACAGGTCACCGAACTCGGGCCGACGACACGGCAGTTGATGCTGTACCGGCGGTCGACCCCGCGGTTCGCGCACCCGATGGCGAAGCCCGGCCCGGGGATGCTGGACCGACTGCTGGCCGAGGTGGCGGCCCGGCACCGGGCCGGACGGCGGCGGCTGCTGCTGGCCCTGGCCGCGGCCGTGGTGCTGGCGGCGGCCGCGCCCGGGGTCGCGGTCATGGCGGGCGGTGCCACCGGGCGGGCCGAACGGTTCGCCGCGACCGACACGCGGTCCGGGGTGTGGGCGCAGGTCACGGCGGAGGACGAGGTCTGGGGCAGCCGGGTGCGGCTGGAGGTCAAGGACGGGGCGGGGCCCCGCGCCTGCCGCCTGGTCGTGGTCGGCCGGGACGGCTCCGAGGAGACGGTGACCAGCTGGACCGCGCCCGGCCACGACGCCCGCTCCCACACCATGCGGGGCGGTTCGGCCAAGCACCCGGACGACATCGTGCGCTACGAGGTCCGCACGGACGACGGGGAGCACCTGGTGACGCTCCGGCCGGGTTAGACCGCCCCGCGGCCACCGGCCCCTCCCGGCGCCCTCCGGCGCGTTGGCGATGCTCCCGGCTCCCTCTCCGGCGCGTGCCGGCCGGTCCCCGCCGGCCACCCGGACGGCCCCGCCCCCGTGCTCCCCGCCGGCCCACGCCACCGGGCACCGCGCCCGTCGCGGTGTGACACTGCTGAGCGACGCACCGGACGTGACCCACCGGACGTGACACGGCTCGAGGAGGGGAGACGGGTGACGACGTCGGACGTCGGCGACGACCGCCTGGAGGCGTTCCTCGCCGATCCGGAGAACAGCACACTGGACCTGTCCACCGCGGTGGCGCGCTGCTCCAGGGCCCTCGGGCTCCGGCACTCCGTGGTCTACCTCGCCGACCTCCAGCAGCGCCGGCTGGTCCCGCTGACCGACGTGACCTCGGCACTGCCCGTCGACGGCTCCCTGGCCGGCTGGTCGTACCGCACCCAGTCCCTGCGGGTCGAGGAGTCCGGGGCGGGCGGCATGACGGCCTGGTTCCCGCTCGTGGACAGCGCCGAACGGCTCGGCGTCCTCGCGGTGCACTCCCCCGCCCTGACCCCCGTCACCCTGCGCCACGGCCGGGCCCTGGCCACCCTGCTGGGCATGATGATCACGTCCAAGCGGACGTACAAGGACTCCTTCGTGCGGCGGACCCGTACGGAACCGATGCGGCTGCCCGCCGAGATGCTGCGCGCCTTCCTGCCGCCCCGCACCATCGGCACCGGGCACGTCGTCTCCACGGCCGTGCTGGAACCGGCCTACGAGATCGGCGGGGACGCCTTCGACCACTCCCTCACCGAGACGACGCTGCACGCCTCGGTGTTCGACGCGATGGGCCACAACCTGGCGTCGGGGCTGACCACCGCGGTGTCCCTGGCCGCGTGCCGCAACGCCCGCCGGACCGGGGCGGACCTGCCCGAGCTGGTGGAGTGCGTCGACAACGCGCTCGGGGAGTGGCTGCCCGACCAGTTCTGCACGGGCGTCCTCGCCCAGCTGGACCTGGTCGGCGGGACGCTGCGGTGGATCAACTGCGGCCACCCGCCGCCGCTGCTCATCCGGGAGCAGCGGCTGCTCGTCGACGCCCTGCGCCGGGAGGCGGATCCCCCGATGGGGCTGCCGTTCCTGCTGGCGGGGCGGCCGCGCCGGACGCACGAGATCGCCCTCAGGCCCGGCGACCGCGTGCTGATGTACACCGACGGGGTCATCGAGGCGCGCACCCCCGACGGCAGCGAGTTCGGCCTCGAACGGTTCGCCGACTACGTCATCCGGGCCACGGCCGCGGGCGAGCTCGCCTCCGAGACACTGCGGCGCCTCATCCACTCCATCCTCGACTCGCCCAGCACCGGCCTGCGCGACGACGCGACCATCCTGATGTTCGAGTGGTGGCCGCCGGCCCCGGAGCGCTGAGCGGCCCGCGCCCCGCTCCGGCAGCCGGGACGGCCCGCGGTCCGCGGGCGGCTCGCCGTCCGTACGGCGGGCCGGGCGGTACCGGAGGGAGGAGCCGCCGAAGGGCCGGAGCCCGCGCCGGTGTCCGGGGCACGCGCGGGGCCAGGGCCCCTTGCCGGGGCACGGCGGGCCGCCGGGAGAGGTACGTCTTCAGGACGCCGCGGCCACGGGCAGGACCGGACGACCTCGCGGCCGACGCGGTGCCCGGTCAGGAAGTCCCCGAGCGCCCGGGCCCCGGGCAGTGCGGGCACGCGTCCGGGGCCCCGGCCGGAATGCTCGGCTCAGCCGTCCCCGCGCTGCCCGGGCCCGTCCGGCGCCGCGAACTCGCACCACACGCACTTGCCGCCCCCGCGCGCCTCCACGCCCCACACGTCGGCGAGCAGCTCGACCAGCAGCAGGCCCCGCCCGGAGACGCCCGACTCGCCCGCCTCCCGGCGGCGGGGCAGGGCGCTGGAGGAGTCCTCGACCTCGACGCGCATCCGCCGCTCGGGGCCGGTGGGGACCCGCAGGGTGACGACCGCGGAGCCCTCGGTGTGCATGAGGGCGTTGGTGATCAGCTCGTCGGCGACCAGTTCGATCTCGTCGGCGCGGTCCCCGGCGCCCCAGGCGGCGACCGCGGCGCGGATCATGTGGCGGGCCTCGCCGAGGGCCTCCGGGTCGCCGGGCGCGACGTGCTGCTGGAGCCGGCCACCGGACCGCGGGGAGTCCGGCATCCGGCGGCGCAGCAGGAGCAGCGCCACGTCGTCGTCGCCGCCGCGCTCCTCGGCGACCTCGATGAGCAGGTCGGCGAGGTCCCGCACGTCGTCGGGGCCGGTGACGATGAGCCCGGTGAGGTCCCGCATGCCGTCGTCGAGGTCGGCGCCGGGCTGCTCGACCAGGCCGTCGGTGCACAGCAGCAGGGTGGCGCCCGGGTCGAGCTCGACGATGCCGACCGGGTAGGCCAGGCGGCCGAACTCGGCGGACAGTCCGAGCGGCAGGCCGCCCGCGACGGGGACGCGGCGGCAGGTGCCGTCGGGCTGCCGCACCAGCGGGTCGATGTGCCCGGCCCGCACCACCTGCACGACCCCGGTGGACAGGTCGGCCTCGGCGTACAGGCAGGTCGCGAAGCGGTCGGTGTCCAGTTCGTGGAGGAAGACGGAGGCGCGGGCCATCACGGTGGCCGGCGGGTGGCCCTCGGCGGCGTAGGCGCGCAGCACGATGCGCAGCTGGCCCATGACGGCCGCCGCGTGCGTGTCGTGGCCCTGGACGTCGCCGATGACCGCGCCGACCCGGCCGCCCGGCAGGGGGATCAGGTCGTACCAGTCGCCGCCGATGTCCCGGCCGAGGGAGCCGCCGATGGTGGCGGAGCGGTAGCGCACGGCGATGTCGGCGCCGGGCACGCTGGGGATGGTGCGCGGCAGCATCGCCTGCTGGAGGCTCTGCGCCAGGTCGCTCTCCTGCTCGTAGAACATGGCGCGCTGCAGGCTCTGCGCGATGCTGCTGCCGAGGGCGATCAGGACGTTGCGGTCCTCCGCCGAGAAGCCGTGCCGGTCGCTGTAGAGCAGGCCGAGCGCGCCGATGGGCCGGGCCTGGACGATCAGCGGCATGTAGGCGGCCGAGCTGATGTCCAGGCCGGTGATGTGGGGCCAGAGGACGGGGTAGCGTCGCGCGAACTCCTCCGGGGACTCGATGAAGCGCGGCGTCAGGGTCCGCACGACCTCGCTCATCGGGTACTGCTCGTCGATCCGGGTGACGCGGGTGCCGGGGACGAAGCTGCCGCGGGGCCCCTCGGCCACCAGCCGGATGCGGCCGGCCTCGACCAGGCCCAGGACGAGGCTGGTGGCGCCCAGGTGGGCGAGGCCGTGGGTGTCCTGGACGACGTCGATGACGTCGCCCACCGTGCGGGCGTGGGCGAGGGCGGCGGTGGTGATCTGGACGACGTTGGTCTGCTGGCGGCGGAACTCGTCCTGGGCGGCCCGCTCGCGCCTCGCCTCGCCCTCGCTGAGCTCCTGGGTGGCGTCCCGGACGATGCCGATGATGCGGAGCGGCCGGCCGGTCTCGTCGCGCCGGATGTAGCCCTGGGTATGGGTCCAGCGCAGCGTGCCGTCGCGGCGGCGTATGCGGAAGTAGACGCCGTAGTTCTCGCTGCCGTCCTTCAGCGCCTGCGAGACCGCGGCGTCCAGGCGCAGGGCCTCGCCGGGCGGCACCCGCTTCGACAGGGTCGCGGGGTGGTCGTCGTACTCGTCCGGGCGCAGGTCGAAGACCTCGTGGGCCTGGGCGTCCATCTGCATCAGGCCGGCGTCCAGGTCCCAGTCGAAGCTGCCCATGCGGTTGAGCGCCAGGATCGGATCCGGGTGGGCGGGCCAGTCGTCCGGGAGTGACAGGGCGCTCGCTCCCCGATCAGCCATGGGCCCACCTTGCCAGGATCCGTCCGATTCTTCGACCGGTGCGCCGGGTACGCGCGGTGACGGGCCGCACGGACCGGCCCACCCCATCCTTTTCACCACTATCGTCTGATTTACTCACGCATCAGCCGTACCGGGGCCGGACCCGAGCCCAGGGAGGAGCGCCAGGCCGTGGACTGGTTCACCGCACCCGACTACTGGCTGACCCGACTGGTCTTCCAGCGGGGCCTGGCGGCGCTCTACCTGGTCGCGTTCCTGGCGGCGGCGCTGCAGTTCCGCGCGCTGCTCGGCGAGCGCGGCATGCTGCCGGTGCCCCGGTTCACCGAGCGGGTGCCGTTCCGGCGGGCGCCGAGCCTGTTCCAGCTGCACTACTCGGACCGCTTCTTCGCGGGCTGCGCCTGGACGGGCTGCGCGGTGGCGGCGGCCCTCGTCGCCGGGCTCGACGCGCTGCTGCCGCTGTGGGGCGCGATGCTGCTGTGGCTGGTGCCGTGGGTGCTGTACCTGTCGATCGTCAACGTCGGACAGACCTGGTACTCGTTCGGCTGGGAGTCCCTGCTGCTGGAGGTCGGCTTCCTCGCCGTGTTCCTCGGCAACGACGAGGTGGCCCCGCCGCTGGTGGTGCTGTTCCTGCTGCGGTGGATCCTGTTCCGGGTCGAGTTCGGCGCGGGGCTCATCAAGATGCGCGGGGACGAGTGCTGGCGGAAGCTGACCTGCCTGGACCACCACCACGAGACCCAGCCGATGCCGGGACCGCTGAGCTGGTTCTTCCACCATCTGCCCCGTCCCCTGCACCGCGTCGAGGCGGCCGCGAACCACGTCACCCAACTCGTGGTGCCGTTCCTGCTGTTCGCCCCGCAGCCGGTCGCCACGGCCGCCGCGGCGCTGATGATCGCCACCCAGCTGTGGCTGGTGCTGTCGGGCAACTTCTCCTGGCTGAACTGGATCACCGTCGTGCTGGCCCTGTCGGCGGTGCGCCTGCCCGCCGATCCGCCGCCCGTGCCGGACGCCCCGCTGTGGTACGTGGTCGTGGTCCTGGCGGTCGCCGCGCTGCTGGTGGGCCTCAGCTACCACCCGGTGCGCAACATGCTCTCCCGCCGCCAGGTGATGAACCGCTCCTTCGACCCGCTCCACCTGGTCAACACCTACGGGGCGTTCGGCAGCGTCAGCCGGGTGCGCTACGAGGTGGTCGTCGAGGGCACCGCGGACGACAGGCCGCGCGAGGACTCCGACTGGCGGGAGTACGAGTTCAAGGGCAAGCCGGGCGATCCGCGCCGCTGGCCGCGCCAGTTCGCCCCCTACCACCTGCGGCTGGACTGGCTGATGTGGTTCGCGGCGCTCTCCCCCGCCTACGCCGGGGCGTGGTTCGGGGCCCTGGTGGAGCGGCTGCTGGAGAACGACCGGGACACGCTCAGGCTGCTGCGCCGCTCGCCGTTCCCGCCGGACGAGCCGCCCCGCTACGTCCGCGCCCGCCTGTTCCGCTACCGCTACACGACCTGGCGCGAGCTGCGGGAGACCGGCGCGTGCTGGGAGCGGACGTACGTGCGGGAGTACCTGCCGCCGACCCGGCTCACGACGGCGGTTCACAGGCCGTAGACGCGGGCGGCGGTGGTCCGGAAGAGGCGGGTGCGGTCGTGCGGGCCGGCCAGGTCGTCCGCGAGGGCGACGACGTCCGGGTACGGCGCGGCGAGCGTGCTCACCGGCCAGTCGGAGCCGAACATCAGCCGCCCGTCCCCGAAGGCCTCCAGCACCACGTCGGCGTACGGGCGCAGGTCCCGCACCTGCCAGGTGGCGGGGTCGGCCTGGGTGACCAGGCCGGAGAGCTTGCAGACGGTGTTGGGCAGGGCGGCGAGGGCGCGGACGCGGGACGCCCAGGGTTCGAGCTCGCCGGAGGCGACCGGCGGCTTGCCGAGGTGGTCCAGGACGAAGGTGAGGCCGGGCAGCGCGGCCGCGGCCTCGACGCAGGCGGGCAGCTGGTGCGGCAGGACGACCAGGTCGTGGACGAGACCGGCGTCGGCGACGGCGGCCAGCCCGCGGCGTACGTCGGGGCGCAGCAGCCACCGCGGGTCGGGCTCGCCCTGGACCTGGTGCCGGACGCCCTTGAGGTACCGGCCGCCCGGCAGCTCCCTCAGCCGGGCCAGCTCCCCGGCCACGTCCGGGCGGGTCAGGTCGGTCCAGCCGACCACGCCCGCGATCAGCTCGTGCCGGTCGGCCAGGGCCAGGAGCTCCGGGGTCTCCGCCGCGACGGTGACGGTCTGGACGAGGACGACGCGGTCGACGCCGGCCGCCCGCGCGCCGGGGGCCAGGTCGTCCATCGTGAAGGTGCGCCGCAGCGGGCCCAGGCCGGGTCCGGAGAGCCAGTCCTGGTCCCGTACGGACAGGTCCCAGACGTGGACGTGCGCGTCGACGGCGCTCACGGCGGCGGCCCGCTCACGACGGCTCCCCGGGCACGGGGGCGTCGGGCGGCAGGACGCCGGTCGCGCGCAGCTCCTGCCAGAACGCGGCGGGCACGGGCGCCGCGAACTGGTGCGCGCAGTCGCTGACTTCGTGCGCCGAGCGGGCGCCGACGAGGACGCTCGCGACGGCCGGGTGGGCGGCGCAGAAGGCCAGGGCGGCGGCGCGCAGGGTGGTGCCGTGGCGGTCGGCGACGGACTTCAGGCGCAGGGCGCGGTGCAGCAACGCGGGGGACGCCGTGGCGTAGTTGTACGTCGCGCCCGGCTTCGGGTTGGCCAGCAGACCGGAGTTGAAGGCGCCGCCGATGACGACGGAGGTGCCGCGCTCCTGCGCCGCCGGCAGCAGCTCGGTGAGCGCGCGCTGGTCGAGCAGGGTGTAGCGGCCCGCGCACAGCACCACGTCGACGTCGGTGTCGCGGACGAAGCGGGTGAGCATCTCGGCCTGGTTCATGCCGGCGCCGATCGCGCCGACCACCCCTTCCGAGCGCAGTTTCTCCAGCGCCGGGTAGCCCTCGCGGAAGGCCTGTTCGCCGTGCCGGTCGGGGTCGTGGAGGTAGACGACGTCCACGCGGTCGAGGCCGAGGCGCTCCAGGCTGGCCTCCAGGGTCCGGCGCACGCCGTCGGCGCTGAAGTCCCACACGCGCCGGTGGGTGGCGGGCACGGCGAAGCCGTTGGCGAGGTCGTCGCCGCCGCCGTCGGCGGGTTCCAGGCGGCGGCCCACCTTGGTGGAGACGGTGTAGGCGGTGCGGGGGCGGCTGCGCAGGGCCGCGCCGAGCCGGCGTTCGGACAGGCCGAGGCCGTAGTGGGGGGCCGTGTCGAAGTAGCGGATGCCGCGCTGCCAGGCGGCGTCGACGGCCGCGCGCGCCTGCTCCTCGCCGACCGCGGTGTAGAGGTTGCCGATGCCCGCCGCGCCGAAGGACAGGGCGCTGACCCGGACGTCGCTCCTGCCGAGCCGCCTCACCGCCCGGCCTCCGGGCGCACCCGCAGGCCCTGCATGCCGCCGTCGACCGCGAGGGCCGTGCCGGTGGTGGCGCCGGAGAGCGGACTGGCCAGGTAGGCGACGGCGGCCGCGACCTCGGCGGCGCCGACCAGGCGGCCGGTGGGCTGGCGGGCCTCCAGGGCGGCGCGTTCGGCGGCCGGGTCGGGCGCCGCGTCGAGCAGCCGGCCCACCCAGGGGGTGTCCACCGTGCCGGGGTTGACGCAGGTGACGCGGATGTTCTCGCGGACGTGGTCGGCGGCCATGGCGAGGGTGAGGGAGTACACGGCGCCCTTGGTCGCGCTGTACAGGGCGCGCTGCGGCAGGCCCGCGGTGGCGGCGACGGAGCAGGTGTTGACGATCGCCGCGTGCGCCGAGCGGCGCAGGTGCGGCAGGCAGGCGCGGGCCGTGCGGACCATGCCGACCACGTTGACGTCGAAGACGCGGTGCCACTCGTCGTCGGGGTTGTCCTCGACGGTGCCGCGGGCGCCGATCCCGGCGTTGTTGACCAGGACGTCCAGGCCGCCGAGCGCGCCGACGGCGGCGGCGACGGCCTCCCGCACGGACGTGTCGTCGGAGACGTCGGCGCGGTGGGCCAGCAGCGGTTCGCCGACGGCCGACGGGTCCAGGTCGAGGACGGCGACCCGGGCGCCGCGCTCGGCCAGGAGGCCGGCGGTGGCCCGGCCGATCCCGGAGGCGCCGCCCGTCACCAGGGCTCTGAGGCCCTCGAAGTCGCTCATGCCGACTGCCCTTCCTTCCGCTCGGGGCCGGCGGCCCAGTAGGTGCCGCCGGGGTAGCTGTAGCGCGCGATCGACTCGGGCCGCATGGCCGCCGAGAAGCCCGGCGCGGTGGGTGCCGCGTAGTGACCCTGCCTGATCACCACCGGATCGAGGAAGTGGTCGTGCAGATGGTCGACGTACTCGATGACCCGGTCCTCGGTGGTCCCGCTCAGTGCCACGTAGTCGAACATCGACAGGTGCCGGACGAGTTCGCACAGGCCGACGCCGCCGGCGTGCGGGCAGACGGGGACGCCGGACCTGGCCGCGAGCAGCAGGATCGCCAGGTTCTCGGGGACGCCTCCGACGCGGGCCGCGTCGATCTGGACGACGTCGACGGCACCGGCCTGCAGGAGCTGCTTGAAGACGATCCGGTTGTGCGCGTGCTCGCCGGTGGCCACCTTCACCGGGGCGACGGCCCGGCGGATCGCGGCGTGGCCGAGCACGTCGTCGGGGCTGGTGGGCTCCTCGATCCAGTACGGGCCGAACCCGGCGAGCGCCTTCGTCCAGCGGATCGCCTCGCCGACGTCCCAGCGCTGGTTGGCGTCGAGCGCGATGCGCACGTCCGGGCCGACGGCCGCGCGGGCGGCCCGGCAGCGGCGGACGTCGTCGTCGAGGTCGGCGCCGACCTTCAGCTTGATCTGCCGGAAGCCGTCGGCGACGGCCCGGGCGGCGAGCCGGGTGAGCTTGGCGTCGTCGTAGCCGAGCCAGCCGGGCGAGGTGGTGTAGGCGGGGTAGCCCCGCTCCAGCAGCAGGGCCGTGCGCTCCTCGGCGCCCTGTCTGCCCCGGCGCAGGAGGTCCAGCGCCTGCTCCGGGGTGAGGGCGTCGGTGAGGTGGCGGAAGTCGATCTGCCGTACCAGCCATTCCGGTTCGGCCTCGGACAGCAGCCGCCACAGGGGCTTCCCGGCACGCTTGGCCGTCAGGTCCCACACGGCGTTGACGACCGCGCCGATCGCCATGTGCATCACGCCCTTCTCGGGTCCGAGCCAGCGCAGCTGGCTGTCGCCGACGAGGTCGCGGTTGAGGGTGGAGGGGTCGGCGCACAGCTCGTCGACGGCCCGCCCGACCACGTGCCCGCGCAGCGCCTCGATCGCGGCGACCTGCACCTCGTTGCCCCGCCCGATGGTGAAGGCGAACCCGTGCCCCTCGTGGCCGTCGGCCGCGTCGGTGCGCAGCACCACGTACGCCGCCGAGTAGTCGGGGTCGGGGTTCATCGCGTCGGAGCCGTCGAGCTCGCGGGAGGTCGGGAAGCGGATGTCGTACGTGTCGACCGCGGTGATACGGGGGCCGGTCGGGGGCGTCGGGGACACGGAGGCCTTTCGGTCGGGGGCGCGGAAGGGGCGGCGCGGCGGAGAAGGAGCGTGCGCGGGAGTGCGGCGGGAGCGACCGATGGATGGTGATCGGAGGACTGACGCTTATTTACCAGACCAATTACCGTCCACAACAGACCGAGAGGGCGATTTTCCGCCTGCTCACCCGGCCCGCCGCGCCTATTGGTCGGACCTCCTGGCGCGACGACGCGCACGCGCCGCCGGTCGGTGGACGGCGCGCCCATGGGCGCACACGGTCGCGCGGCACCCGCCGGTGCCATCGCCGGACTGCTGCCGACCGCCGCGACCGGCGGCGCCGACGCGTTCGCCTGCGCCCCCGCCGCGTCCCCGTCCCCGGCGCCCACGCCGCCCGCCGACCCGGTCGGTCCCGGACCTGTTCCAGCGCGAGCACCACGGCTCCGGCCTGCGACTCGGCGCCGTCCTGGCCCGTACCTCCGCCTGCACGAGGTACGCGGTGACGTACGAGGCCGGCGGGCCGGCGATCTCGGGGATCATGAGCGTGCTGCTCCGAGGCGGGGCCCCTTCCCGGCCCCGGTGCTCGCGCACGGGCCCATCGGCCCGGGCGTCCGCGTGACCGGCCGGGGCATGCCCCGGGAGCGGGACCGCCCGGCGTACGAGGGCCACACCGTCCTGCCCACCGACGACCGCAGCCGCGCCGGGTCCGGCGACGGTCCCGGCACCGGCGTCGGCCTCCGCCCCGGCTGCGCCGAGGGCGTCCCGGCCGCCCCGAGGCCGGCGGCGACCGGATCGGCCTGCCCGGCCGTCCGACGGGCGGCGGGGCCGTCCCCGGCACGCCGGTGGTGGCGCCCGGCCCGGTCGACGCCGCCGGGGTCTTCGCGCCGGTCGGCGCGACGGGGACCCGGCGCCCGGCCGAGAACGCCGAGCGCTTCCTGCGGCGCGACGGGGACCCGGTGGCCGCCGGGATCGGCGCCCGGCCCGGCACGCCCGGGCAGGACCCGCCCTTCCGGCGGGGCGTCCCGCCCCTCACCTGCGTCGACCGCGTCACCGAGCCGCGCTGCTCGTCCACCACGGCACCGCGGACGCCACGTGCCCCCTCGCCCGGTCTCGACGGACCGCCGCCGTGTTCGAGGCGGCGGGCAAGGACGTCGCACCGCGCGCCTGCCCGGGCGAGGGGCACAACCTTGGGACCCCGCCGGCCGCCTCGACGGACGCGACCACGGCCTTCTTCGTCCGGCGCCCGCGCCGAGGCCGCGGCCCGCGCTTCCTCTCCCCCGTACCCGAAGCCGTCGGCGATCTCGACGCGGAGCGCCGGGACGGGCACAGTTCTCCGTGCGTACCCGCCGGTACGCCACGCCCGCCGCACCCGAGGAGGCCCTGGTGACCAGCTGGGCCGGCCGTACCGCCGCCGACATGGCCGCCGCCGTACGCGAGAAGCGGGTCACGCCCCGCGAAGTGGTCGCCGAGCACCTCGCCCGGATCGAGCTGCTCGACGGCCGGGTCGGGGCGTTCCGCGTGGTGCGGGCGCGGGCCGCCCTCGCCGAGGCCGACAAGGTGGCCGCCCGCGCGGACCTCGCCGGACTGCCGCTGGCGGGGGTGCCGGTGGCCGTCAAGGACAACCTCGCCGTGCGCGGCGAGTCCACCCGCGTCGGCAGCGCCGCGACCCCGGACACGCCCGCCGCCGCCGACCACGTCACCGTGGCGCGGCTGCGGGCGGCGGGCGCGGTCGTCGTCGGCCTGACGAACGTGCCGGAGCTCTGCGTGTTCGGCACCACCGACGGGGTCCACGGCACGGCCCGCAACCCGTGGGACCTCTCCCGCTCGGCGGGCGGCTCGTCCGGCGGCGGCGCGGCCGCCGTGGCCGCCGGGATGGTCCCGGTGGCGCTCGGCAACGACGGCATGGGCTCGTTGCGCATCCCGGCCGCCAACTGCGGTCTGGTCACCCTCAAGCCGGGGCGCGGGGTGGTGCCGGCGGGCATCGGCGACGGCGACTGGTTCGGCATGTCCGAGAACGGGCCGCTCGCCACCACGGTGGAGGACCTGCGGCTGACGCTCTCGGTCCTCGCCGGCGCCGCGCCCGCACGCCGTCCCGGACCCGGCACGCTCCGGGTGGCCCTGTCGCTGCGCAGCCCGCTGCCCGGCGTCACCGTGGCCGAGCCGTACGCGGCGGCCGCCCGGGAGGCCGCCGGGGTGCTGATGCGGGCCGGGCACCAGGTGCGGCGCGCCGATCCGCCGTACCCGGTGTCGCTGGGCACGGCGGCGCTCGCCCACTGGACGGCGGGCACCGCCGTGGACGCCCGGGGCCTCGACCCGCGCCGGCTGGCGCGGCGCACCCGGGTCCACGCGGCGGTCGGGCGGCGCTTCCTGCGCGCGGCGCGCACCGGCGGGAGCCGGGAGCGGCTGCGGCAGCGCCTCGAACCGTTCTTCGCGGAGCACGACGTGCTGCTCACCCCCGCGCTGGCGCGCCGCTCGCCCGGGGCCGGGCCCTGGCACGAGCGGGGCTGGCTGCGCAATCTGGCGGCCAACTCGCACCACTCGCCGTTCACGCCCCCGTGGAACCTGACCGGCCGGCCCGCGATGGCCGTCCCGTGCGGCAGCCTGCCCTCCGGCGCGCCCTGCTCCGTGCAGCTCGTGGGACGGCCGGGGGCGGAGGCGCAACTGCTGGAGCTGGCCGAGCAGTTGGAGCAGCACCGTCCGTGGCGGCGGACCGCTCCCATGGACTAGGGTCGCACCCGTGACTGCCGGGTCGGCCTCAGGCCGCGTACGAGTGGGGCTCCCGGCCCCGACATGACCCCGGGGCGGGCCAGGGGCCCGCCTTCCGCTCCGTGTCCCCCATGCCGTTCCGCGCGCCGTCGTGCGGCGCCCCCACGCATACCGAGACCCGGAGACGAGTTCCCGCATGTCCGCAAGCCCTCAGTCCCGATCCACCGCCGTCCGGTTGGACCACACCGTCGTCCACGCCACCGACCGGCGGCTGTCGGCCGAGTTCCTCGCCGCCGTGCTGGGCCTGGTGCCCGGCGCGCCGTTCGGCCCGTTCCTCCCCGTCGACCTGGGCAACGGGGTGACGCTCGACTTCTACGAGAAGCGGGACGAGCCGATACAGCCGCAGCACTACGCGTTCCTGGTGCCCGACGAGCAGTTCGACACGGTGCTGGCCCGCCTGGACGCGATCGGCGTCACGTACTACGCCGATCCCGGCCATACCGAACCTGGCCGGATCAACCGCCTCTTCGGCGGCCGCGGCGCCTACTTCGACGACCCGGACGGCCACAACCTGGAGGTCATCACCCGGCCCTACGCCCGCCCCTGACCCGGCCGGGGCCCCCGGTCACAGCGCCCGGTACATGACGTGCAGCCCCACCCGGCCGTGCCGGGGGTGGTCGTACGCGTCCGGGACGGTGCCGAGGACGGTGAAGCCGAGGGAGGTCCACAGCCGCACGGCGGGGTTGGTCTCCACGACGGCGTTGAACACCATGCCCCGGTAGCCCGCGGCCGCGGCCTCGGCCAGGACGTGTTCGGCGAGGGCCCGGCCGACGCCGCGGCCGCCGTACCCGGGGTCGACCATGAACCCCGCGTTGGCGATGCGCGCGGCGGGACCGCCGTAGTTGGCGGTGAGGTACGCGGAGGCGACGACGGCCCCGGCGTCGTCCTCGACCACGTAGACGCGTTTGGCCGGATGCATCCACAGGACCCGGGCCTCCTCCTCGGAGGTGCCCGGGTCCCAGGTGTAGGTCTCGCCCGCGGCGACGATGCGGTGCCAGAACGGCCAGATGCGCGGCCAGTCGTCGGCGGCTGCTTCCCTGATCAGCATGGACACGAGTCTTGCACGCCCGGCGGCGGCGACCGCCCGGGGGCGGATGCGGCGGGTCAGTCCACGCTGGGCAGGATGTGGGGCTCGGCGAGGTCCTCCTCGTAGCCCGCCAGGCGGATCGGGGCCGAGCGCGCCCACACGTCCAGGCTGCCGAGTTCCCCGGGCCGCCGGCCCGCGCGCTCCGGGCGGTCCGTGGGCCGCTGATCGCGCATCGTCTTCTCCGGTGTCACCGCGCACTCCTTATGTGTCGGTCACCCTCGGGACGGATCGGCCCAGTGTTCAGACCTGGTGCCTGGCGTCCGCGCGGGTCGTGGTCGAAAGGGCGGGTCGGACGCGGTGGCGCCGGCAACTCAGGTGAGATCAGGCCGCTGTGGACCGGCTCGTCCCATGACGGACCGTGGGTGTGGGTGGGACCCCGTGTGCTGTCCGTCCGCTCCAGATTAACCAAATGAGCGGGGGCCCGCTCGATGGCGCTGAAAACAAGGCGTAACGATCGTGCGTCATACCGTGGCCTCCCTGTCCGACTATGCGACAGTTCATCACGGTACGAGCGGTTCGCGTCCCCCGTTCGGCCCAGCCCCGCCGCGCCCCGCACAGGGCCGTGCGGTTCAGGTGCCGTTGGCCGGACCGCAAGGTCTCTCTGCTCTGCTGCCGTACGGCACGAGCCGACTCGCGGGAGGACGGACGCATGGAGCTGCGCAGCGTCGAGGAGCTGATGGACCTGCTGTACGCCTGCCGGGGCGTCCGGGATCTCCCGGCCGGCGGCGGCGCACCGGTCGACCTGCACGACCACGCCCTGCGCACGGCCGCGCTGCTGCGCCGCGGCCGCCCCGCCGACAAGGAGCTCCAAGTGGCGGGTCTGGTGCGGCCGGTCGGACGGCTGCTGGGGACCGGCGACGCGGCCTCCCGCGCCGGCTGCGCGGCCGACGTGCTGCGCCCGCTGCTCGGCGAGCGGGTCGCCCGCCTCGTACGCCACCACCCCCGCCCCGGCGTCCCCGCCGACGACGACCTGTCCGCGCTGCGGCAGGCGGACGAGGAGGCCCGCACGGAGGGCTTCGACGCCGGGGTCCTGGAGGACTGGCGCACGGTGCTGGAACTGGTGGCGGACCGCGGGGCGCGGCTGAGGACCGTCGACTGACGGCCCGTCAGGCCAGGCCTCCGGGCGTCCTCACCACTTGCCCGGCTTGTAGTCCTTCAGGAAGACGCCGTACAGGTCCTCGCCCGCCTCGCCGCGCACGATCGGGTCGTAGACGCGGGCCGCGCCGTCGACCAGGTCGAGCGGGGCGTGGAAACCGGCCTCGGCGAGGCGGAGCTTGTCGAAGTGCGGACGCTCGTCGGTGATCCAGCCGGTGTCGACCGAGGTCATGAGGATGCGGTCGGTCTCGAACATCTCCTGGCCGCTGGTCCGCGTCACCATGTTCATCGCGGCCTTCGCGGCGTTGGTGTTCGGGTGCCCCGCCCCCTTGTAGCCGCGGTTGAAGACGCCCTCCATCGCGGAGACGTTGACGACGTAGGCCCGGTTGCCGGCGGCCTTGCGGGCGGCCTCGGCCATCACCGGCCGCAGCTTGCTGATCAGGATGAAGGGCGCGGTGTAGTTGCACAGCTGGGTCTCCAGCAGCTCCACCGGGGAGATCTGCTCGATGGTCTGCACCCAGGTGTTGGTGTCGACGACGTCCGGCACCAGCCCGCCCGCGTCGATGGCCGTGCCGTCGAGGTGGCGGGCGACGCTGGCGTTGCCCGCCACCAGGGCGAGGTCGGCGACCTGCTGCGCGTCGAGACCGCTGACGCCGACGGGCAGCGCGGCCAGCCCGTCGACGGCGCCGGAGTTGAAGGCGCCGATGACGTGGTGGGCGGGGAGCTCGCCGGCGGGCAGCGGGGCGCTCTCGCCCTCGACCAGGGCGGCGTAGGCGGAGGGCAGGCGGCGCACGGTCTGCGTCGCGTTGTTGATGAGGATGTCCAGGGGGCCGGCCTCGGCGACCCGGTCGGCGAGGGCCACGGCCTGGGCGGGGTCGCGCAGGTCGATGCCGACGACCTCCAGGCGGTGCATCCAGTCCGCCGAGTCGTCCATCGCCTTGAAGCGGCGGATGGCGTCCTTGGGGAACCGCGTGGTGATCGTGGTGTGCGCGCCGTCGCGCAGCAGCCGCAGCGCGATGTACATGCCGATCTTGGCGCGGCCGCCGGTGAGCAGGGCCCGCTTGCCGGTGAGGTCGGTGCGGGCGTCGCGCCTGGCGCGGTTCTCGGCGGCGCACTCCGGGCAGAGCTGGTGGTAGAAGTAGTCGACCTCGACGTAGCGGGTCTTGCACGTGTAGCAGGAGCGGGGGCGCTGGAGTATCCCCGCGATGCGGCCCGCCTCGACCTTGGAGGAGGGCAGGATGCCCTCGGTCTCGTCGTCGATGCGCTCGGCGGAGCCGGTCGCGGTGGCCTCGGTGACCGCCCGGTCGTGGGCGGTCTTGGCGGCGCGGCGCTCCTGGCGGCGGCGCTGCTTGACCGTGCGGTAGATGTGCGAGGTGGCCCGGCGGACCTTGATCGCGTCGGGGTGGTCGACGTCCAGCGTGTCGAGTTCCTCCAGCACGCCGAGGCACACGGCGAGCCGCTCCGGGTCGATGCCGGGCCCGTACGAAGGTGCGGTCACCTCGTCCGTGACCTGCGGGCCGTCCTCTGTCACCGTCATCGCCGCTGCCGTTTCCCTGCTGTGCCGTCGCGGCGCTCCTGCTCGCGCCCGCTTTCGAACGGGGAATTGTACGGAGCGCCGCGCCGCACCACCAAAAACGGCGGGGATCAAGGCCGGCAGGCGGTGATGAGCGTCTCCACCTCCTCGGTCACGGCCGTCGCCAGCCGGTCCAGATCCGGCACGGCCCTGCCGTCGGCGACCAGCCCGTAGTGGACGTGCCCGCGGTACGTCGAGACCGCCACCGCCAGGGAGTGGCCCGGGGCCAGCGGCGCGAACGGGAACACCGCGGTCAGCGGCCGGCCGCCCAGCCGCATGCCGAAGCCGGGCAGCGGCACGCTGGTGACCAGGAGGTCGAACCAGAGCCGGGCGGCCTGGGCGACCAGCGGCCCGCCGAAGCGGTGGCCGAGCGCCGGCACGTGGTCGGCGAGCAGCGCGACGGCGCCCGCGCCCCGGTTGGGACCGGCGTCCTTGTTGCGGTCCATGGCGGTGCGCACCGAGGCGAGCCGGGCCAGCGGGTCGGGATCGTCGACCGGGAGCCGCATCAGGTACCCGGAGAGCCGGTTGCCCTGCGGGTGGGCGGTGCGCGGGCGGCGCTTGGAGACGGGGATCAGGGCGCGGGGCGCGACGCCCTCGCTGCCGTCGCCGCGCTCGTCCAGCCAGCGGCGCAGGGCGCCCGCGACGACGGCGATGAGGACGTCGTTGACGGTGCCGCCCTCGGACTTGCGCACGCGGTGCACGTCGTCGAGGTCGAGGACGACCCCGGCGGTGCGGCGGGTGCCGCTGGACTCGCAGCCGAGCGCCGGGGAGGAGCGGACGTCGAGGGAGGAGCGGGCGACGGACGCGCCGATGTCCAGGGCGCGGCCCGCGTCGGACAGGGCGCCGCGCACCAGGTCCGGCAGCCTGCGCACGTCCGGCAGCACGCCGCGCGGCGGCTCGGCGGGGCGGGGCCGGGGCGCGGGCAGGTCCATCGGGTCGAGGACGGCGGCGGCCAGGGTGAGCGCGCGCAGCCCGTCGGCCAGCGCGTGGTGGAACTTGAACAGCACGGCGAGGGACGTGCCGTCCTCCCCCGGCAGCACGTGGGCCTCCCACGGCGGCCGGCCGCGCACCAGCGGCCGCTCCATGAGCCGGCCCGCCACCGAGTGGAAGTCGGCGGCGGGGGCGTGCAGCCGGACGTGGCGCAGGGGGTCGAAGTCGGGGTCGGGCTCGCGGGCCGCGCCGCCGAGGGCGAGCGGCCGGCGCAGAGCGGCGTTCCAGGACCGCCGCAGGTCGCGCGGGTGCCAGACGTCGCGGATGCGCATGCGCAGCCCGGGCACGGCGGCGGCGCGGGACGCGAGCAGGTCCGCCGCGTGGGCCCCGGCGGCGGGCGAGTCCGCGGCGAAGATCCCGAGCGCACCGAGGTGCATGGGGTGTTCGGGCGACTCGATGTTCCAGAACGCCAGGTCGAGTGGAGCGAGCAGGTCAGCAGTCAAGGGGGTGCCTCGCGTCGGGCGACGGGTGAGCCAGCAGTCAACCGTCCGAGGACGATTACGGTCAAGTACGACCAAGTCACGCACAGTTAACACAAGAGTGAGTCCCGCCCCTTCGTGAAGGGGCGGGACTCATGGTGCACAGGGGGCCGGTCCGCCACACGCCGCGGCGCCGGACACCCGGAGGAAGTCACCCGGGAGGCGTCACGGAGCGGCGCCCCGCGGGCGTCCGGTCCGGGCGCTACGAGACCTGCTGCCCCTTCCCCAGGGCGATCACTCCGGCCTTGGACACCGTGTACAGCTCCGCGTCCCGCTCCGGGTTGACGCCGATCGTCGCGCCCGGCGGCACCTCGACGTTCTTGTCCAGGACGGCGCCGCGCACCACCGCGCCCCGGCCGATGTGCACGTTGTCGTGCAGCACCGAGCCCTGCACCACCGCTCCCGGGTCGACCACCACGCCCGGCGACAGCACGGACCGCGTCACCTGCCCGCGGATCAGGCAGCCCGCGCTGATGATGGACTCGCTGGCGATGCCGCCGGCGTTGAAGCGGGCGGGCGAGAGCTGGCCGGAGTGGGTGTAGATGGGCCACTGGCGGTTGTAGAGGTTGAAGGCCGGGCGCTCGGCGATCAGGTCCATGTGGGCGTCGTAGTACGCGTCGAGGGTGCCGACGTCCCGCCAGTAGCCCTGGTCCCGGGTGGTCTCGCCGGGCACGTGGTTGGCGCTGAAGTCGTACAGGGCGGCCTCGCCGCGGTCGGTGAGCTGGGGCAGGATCGAGCCGCCCATGTCGTGCACCGACGCCTCGTCCTCCGCGTCCCGGTGCAGCGCCTCGATCAGGGCCTTGGTGGTGAAGATGTAGTTGCCCATGGAGGCGAAGACGCACTCGGGGTCGTCCGCGAGGCCGGGCGGGTCGCCGGGCTTCTCCAGGAAGCCCGCCACGGTCCGGCCGTCCGAGGCCGGGGTGATCACGCCGAACGAGGACGACTCGGTGCGCGGCACGCGGATCCCGGCCACCGTGACGCCCGCGCCGCTGTCGATGTGCTGGGCGAGCATCTGGCGCGGGTCCATGCGGTAGACGTGGTCGGCGCCGAAGACGGCGACGTACTCGGGCTGCTCGTCGTAGATCAGGTTCAGCGACTGCAGGATCGCGTCGGCGCTGCCCAGGTACCAGCGCGGGCCGAGGCGCTGCTGCGCGGGGACCGGCGTGATGTAGTTGCCGAGCAGGCTGGACATCCGCCAGGTGGTGGTGATGTGCCGGTCCAGCGAGTGCGACTTGTACTGCGTCAGGACGCAGATCCGCAGGATGTCGCCGTTGACGAGGTTGGACAGGACGAAGTCGACGAGGCGGTAGGTGCCGCCGAACGTGACCGCGGGCTTGGCGCGGTCCGCCGTCAGGGGCATCAGGCGCTTGCCCTCGCCGCCCGCCAGCACGATTCCCAGGACCGACGGTCCACCACGACGCATGGCCGCTCCCCTCACGCCGATTTCCCCATCCCTGCCCCGAGCAGGGCGGACTAAGCCTGTTTGGCGATCTCCTCGTACAGCCGGGCGGTACGGCGGGCCACCGCGTCCCAGCCGAACTCGCCGACCGCCCGCTCCCGCCCGGCCTCGCCCATCCGCCGGGCGGTCTCCGGGTCGCCGAGCACCTGGTCCAGTGCCCGGGCGAGACCGGCCTCGAAGCCGTCGTCCACGTCGACGAGGAGTCCCGTCCGGCCGTCGTCCACCACTTCCGGGATACCCCCGATCCGCGAGGCCACGACCGGCGTGCCGCAGGCCATCGCCTCCAGGTTGACGATGCCCAGGGGCTCGTACACCGAGGGGCAGGCGAAGACCGCCGCGTGGGTGAGGAGCTGGATCACCTCCGGGCGCGGCAGCATCTGCGGGATCCAGTGCACGCCCTCGCGGACGCGGCCGAGCTCCTCGAACAGGTCGCGGAACTCCCGGTCGATCTCGGGCGTGTCCGGGGCGCCCGCGCACAGCACGACCTGCACGGCCGGGTCGATGTCCCGCACGGCCCGCAGCAGGTGGGGCACGCCCTTCTGGCGGGTGATGCGGCCGACGAACAGCACGTAGGGGCGGGAGCGGTCCAGGCCGATCCGGTCCAGGGCGTCGGTGCCGTGGTCGGGCCGGTACAGGTCCGTGTCGATGCCGTTGTGCACGACGTGGACCCGGCCGGGGTCCAGCGCCGGGTAGCAGCGCAGGATGTCCTCGCGCATGGCGCCGGAGACGGCGATCACGCCGTCGGCCGCCTCGACGGCGGTGCGCTCGGCCCAGCTCGACAGGGCGTAGCCGCCGCCGAGCTGCTCGGCCTTCCAGGGGCGCAGGGGCTCCAGGGAGTGGGCGGTCATCACGTGCGGGATGCCGTACAGCAGCTTGGCGAGGTGGCCGCCGAGGTTGGCGTACCAGGTGTGGGAGTGGACCAGTTCGCGGCCCTCCAGGGCGGCGGCCATGGCGAGGTCCACGGAGAAGGTGCGCAGCGCGTCGTTGGAGCCGTCGAGCGCGGACCAGGGCCGGTGGCGCTGCACGCCGTCGGCGCGGCCCTCGCCCCAGCAGTGCACCTGGAGGTCCACGAGCCGCCCGAGCTCACGGGCCAGGAACTCGACGTGGACCCCCGCGCCGCCGTACACGTCCGGGGGATACTCCCGGGTCAGCAGTCCCACTCGCACCCGGAACCCCCTTGACTGGATCGCTCTTGTCTTCATGGTCACCCAGATGTGGCGCGTGGGGAAGAGCGCGGGGGTCCCGGGAAGCAGCAGTCGCCGCACACGCCCCCTGCGGGCACCCGGTAGTACAGGCAGCAGCTGCGGCGCCGGAACGCGGTGCCGGTCAGGCTCCCGGCCCCCGCGAGCAGGGGGTGGGAGAGCACGTCGGCGGCCAGGGAGCGGGCCCGGGCGGCGGTGTCCGTACGGCCGTGGCGCCGCGCCCAGCCGTCCAGTTGCCGGGCGGCGCCCGCCAGGGCGGAGGCGGCGTTGCCCCGCAGCAGACCGGGCGCGAGGCGGTGGCGGGCCCGCAGGGCGGCCGCCAGCGGCTCCAGGTGGCCGAGCAGGACCGTGCCGGCGAGGGTGGCCGCGTCGCCCGGCAGCGCCCGGGCCCCGGCCAGCCACAGGTCGTCGGGGGCGCTGCCGTCGGGGTCCCAGTGCAGCAGCCGGGCGTCCAGGTCCGGGACGCGGCCGGTGAGGGCCGCGCAGCCGAGCGCGACGGACCACAGCCGGGCGGCGAGCCCCTGGTGGGCCACGGAGGCGGCGACGCGCGGCTCGGCGGTGCGCAGGGCGGCCGCGACCCGGCGGACGCGCGCCGTCAGGGCGTCCGCGTGAACATCCGGGCCGGGGGCTTCGTACACCCGGGTGAGGGTGGGAAGATGGAGGTGCGGTTCGCCGGCCGTGCGCAGGACGAAGAAGCCACCGAGCGGGTGGAGGGCGGCGAGGTCGAGGTCCACGAGGAGCAGTAGTACCAAGTCCCCTAGGGGACGCGCCCCTGGGGTGTCCCCTCACGGGTGCCCACCCTGGGGATGACGGGGGTCGCGTCGTACTCCATCGGCAGTAGGACCCATCGGGTGCTCCAGGACGACGACGGGAAGCGTTCGGCACGGCATCGTGTTGTTCATGGAAGCCGACCGTTCGCTGCGCCGGGCCCAGCGCCCCCGCCTCCCGCAGAGGAGCAGCCGATGAGCGCCCTCGCGTTGTCCGTGGTGCTCTCGCTCGTCTCCGCGGTCGCGTACGCGGGCGGGGCGATCGTGCAGGAACGGGTGGCGGTGACGTCGCCCGACGGGCAGTACGCGCCGCTGCGCCGGGCCGGCTGGTGGTTCTCCCTCGCGCTCAACGGCCTAGGCGGACTGCTGCACGTGGTGGCGCTCGCCTACGGCCCGCTGAGCCTGGTGCAGCCGCTCGGCGCGCTGACCATCGTGTTCGCCCTGCCCATGGCGGCGCTGTTCGTCGGCCGCAGGTCGGGCGCCACGGCGTGGCGGGGCGCGATCATGGCGACCGTGGGGCTCGCCGGGCTGCTGTCCCTGGTCGGCGCGTCCGACGCCCGGTCCCTGAGCGGCGCCCAGCGGGTGCTGGCCGGGCTGGTCACGGCCGGCGCGGTCGTCGCCCTGATGATCGCCGCCCGGGCCGCGCACCGGCACCCCGCGGTGCGCAGCATCCTGCTGGCCACCGCGTCGGGCGTCGCCTTCGGGATGTCGTCGGTGTTCACCAAGACCGTGACCGTCGACTGGACCGACGGGATCGCGGCGGCGGACCTGCCGTCACTGGCCGCGATCGGCGTGTTCGCCGTCGCCGGTGTGCTGCTGTCGCAGGCCTCCTACCGGGGCGCGGGACTCGCGGCGCCGCTGGCCACCCTGACGGTGGTGAACCCGGTGGTGGCGGCGGCGGTCGGCATCACGATGTTCGGCGAGACCTTCCGCTACGGCACCACCGGCACCGCGCTCGCGCTGAGCTGCGGGGTGGTGGCGGCGGGCGGACTGATCCTGCTGACGACGGAGCGGCTGGCGCACGAGCAGCCGGAGGCGGCCGCAGGCACGGGGACGGCCGGGGTCCGGGCGGTGTCCGCGGGCGCGGACGCGGCCGCGGACGGCGGGGTGGCGGCGGGCGCGGCCGGATCGGGTGCGGCCCGGGCGCGTCGGGTGGCGGCGTCCGCCCCGGCGGGGACGGTGTTCGTGCGGCAGCGGGCGTCGGCCGCGGAGAGCCCGGCCCCGGGCGGGATCCCGGCGGCCGGGGACCTGTCCGTCGGGCGCCCCCGGGCCGACCACGCCTCGCTCGGGCACCTGGTGACGGCCGTCCCGGCGACGGTCGCCCCGGCGGCCGACGGCGCGCCGCGGGGCGGGGAGCCGGCGTTCCCCGCCGGCGCCCCGCTCCCCTACAGCCCCTTCTACGGCGGACCGTTCGTGCTGGTGCCGGTCCTGGACCGGCACCACGCACGCCTCAGATCCTGACGCCGCCGGACCTCAGGTACGCCAACGGGTCGATGTCGGAGCCGAAACCGGGCCCGGTCCGCACCTCGAAGTGCAGGTGCGGGCCCGAGCTGTTGCCGGTCGAGCCGGAGCGGCCGATGCGCTGGCCGGCACCGACCGACTGGCCGGCCCGCACGGAGATCGCCGACAGGTGCGCGTACTGGCTGTAGCGGCCGTCCTGGTGCCGGACGACCACCTGGTAGCCGTACGAGCCGGCCCAGCCGGCGCTGACCACACTGCCCGCCGCGACCGACTTCACGGACGTGCCGGTGGGGACGGGGAAGTCCACGCCGGTGTGGTAGCCCTTCGACCAGGCGGAGCCGGCCTTGCGGTACGGCGTGCCGAGCGGGCCGCTGACGGGGGCCACGATGCCGTGCCGGACCGTGGTGGAGCGGTCGGTGCGCTCCTCGGCGCGGTCCGAAGGGGCCTTCTTCTCCGGTGCCTTGGTCTGCTGCGACGGCTTGCTCCGCTGGGCGGGCTTCGACGTCTTCGGCGAGGCCGACGGCTTCGCGGCGGGGCGCGTCGCCGTGGACCCCTCCACGGGCAGGGCCAGCCGCTGCCCGGGCATGATCACGTCGGGGTCGGACCCTATGGTGCCGCGGTTGGCGGCGTAGAGCCCGCGCCAGCCGCCGCGGACCTCCTCGTCCGCCGCGATGCCGGAGAGGGTGTCGCCGCGGACCACCGTGTACATCTGCCGGCTGCCCGGCCGGGACTGGGGCGTGGTCTGTGGCTGCACGTCCTGGACGGCGGACCGGCCGCCCTTCCCGGAGGCCTTGCGCCCGCTCTCCTGCCCGGCCTTCTCGTCGGCCTTCTCACCGGTCCGCCCGGCGCCGCCCGCCGGGCGGATGTCGGGCGCCTCGCCGTCCCGCGTCAGCCCGGCCCGTGCGGAGCACACCGGCCAGGCGCCGGGGCCCTGCCCGTCGAGCACCTTCTCCGCGACGGCGATCTGCTGGTCCTTGGTGGCCAGGTCGGCGCGCGGCGCGTAGGCGGTGCCGCCGAACGCCTCCCAGGTGGACTGGGTGAACTGCAGCCCGCCGTAGAAGCCGTTGCCGGTGTTGATGTTCCAGTCGTTGGTCGACTCGCACGCGGCGACCTTGTCCCAGGTCTCCACGTCGGCCGCCTGCGCCACCCCGGCTCCCATGAACGGCAGGGCCATGCCGGCACCGCCCGCCGTGACGGTGAGCGAGGCGCGGTTGATCCTGTTCGGCTGGTACCGGCGGTGCCGGCCGCGTACGGCCATGGAGCCCCCTAGGCATGCGTCAGAAGGGGCCAAAGTAAGCGCGGCGAACTGGCCACGACAAGACGGCAATCAGCCGCGCGGACGCGCCGGTTGGCCGGGATACGGCCCTTCCCGTGCGCCGCGTGCGACGGCCGGACGCCCCCTGTCCCGGCCGGACGCCCCCTGTCCCGGCGGGGCTCCGCGTGCGACGGCGGGGACTGCGCGTGCGACGGTCCGGCGGGGGTGGAGGGAGCGGGGCCTTGCGCGCGGGGCCGCGGTCGACGGCGCGGGGCGGGGTGGGGCAGGGTTCCGCGCCGGCGCGTGGGGGGAGCCGGGGCCCGGTGCGCGGTGGGCGGGCGGATGCGCGGCTGAGTGGGGCGGGGCTCCGCGTGCGTATGTGCCTGCGCGGCGCCGCGTTCGCCGGCCGGCGTCGCGCGATCCCCGCGTGCGGACACGCGCGCCCCGCGTGTGCAAAGGCGGTGGGGGCGCGCAAGGATGGGCGACGTGGCCGCCCCGCGGGCACGACCGGCAGCACCGATACCAAGGGTACGAGGAGCCAACCGCATGAGCAGTTCAGCACAGATCGGCGTCACGGGTCTCGCGGTCATGGGCCGCAACCTGGCCCGCAACTTCGCGCGCAGCGGCTACACGGTCGCGGTGCACAACCGGACGGCGTCGCGCACGCACGCCCTGGTGGAGGAGTTCGGGCACGAGGGCGAGTTCGTCGCGGCCGAGACCGCGAAGGAGTTCGTGGCGGCGCTGGAGCGGCCGCGGCGCCTGGTGGTCATGGTGAAGGCCGGCGAGCCGACGGACGCGGTGATCCAGGAGTTCGCCCCGCTGCTGGAACCCGGCGACATGATCATCGACGGCGGCAACGCGCACTTCGCGGACACCCGTCGCCGTGAGCGCGAGCTGCGCGAGCAGGGCATCCACTTCGTCGGCACCGGCATCTCCGGCGGCGAGGAGGGCGCCCTCAACGGCCCGAGCATCATGCCCGGCGGGTCGGAGGAGTCCTACGGGTCGCTCGGCCCGATGCTGGAGAAGATCTCCGCGAAGGCGGCGGACGGCGCGCCCTGCGTGACGCACGTCGGCCCCGACGGCGCCGGCCACTTCGTGAAGATGGTCCACAACGGCATCGAGTACGCCGACATGCAGCTGATCGGCGAGGCCTACCAGCTGCTGCGCGACGTCGCCGGGTACACGCCCGCGCAGATCGCCGACATCTTCCGCACCTGGAACACCGGCCGCCTCGACTCGTACCTGATCGAGATCACGGCCGAGGTGCTGTCGCACGTGGACGCGGCGACGGGCGAGCCGTTCGTGGACGTGGTGGTGGATCAGGCGGAGCAGAAGGGCACCGGCCGCTGGACGGTGCAGATCGCCCTCGACCTCGGCGTCCCCGTGTCGGGCATCGCCGAGGCGGTGTTCGCGCGGTCCCTGTCCGGGCACGCGGCGCTGCGGGAGGCCTCGCGGGGACTGGCCGGGCCGAAGGCCTCGCCGCTGAGCGAGTCGGAGGCCGGGGCGTTCGCCGACCGCGTCGAGCAGGCCCTGTACGCGTCGAAGATCGTGTCGTACACGCAGGGCTTCCACGAGGTCGCGGCGGGCAGCGAGGAGTACGGCTGGGACATCGACCTCGGCCGGGTCGCGTCCATCTGGCGGGGCGGCTGCATCATCCGGGCGGCCTTCCTCGACCGGATCCGGTCCGCGTACGACGCCCGCCCGGACCTGCCGAGCCTGCTGTCGGACGAGACGTTCGCGCAGGAGATCGCGGACGCCCAGGACGACTGGCGCGAGGTGCTGGTCGCCGCGACCCGCCAGGGCGTGCCGGCGCCGGGCTTCGCGGCGGCGCTCGCCTACTACGACGCGCTGCGCGCCGAGCGGCTGCCCGCCGCGCTGACCCAGGGCCAGCGGGACTTCTTCGGGGCGCACACCTACCGGCGCACGGACCGGGACGGGTCGTTCCACACGCTGTGGGGCGGGGACCGGTCGGAGGTGTCCGCGTAGCAGCGGTGCGCCGTGGGGCGGGAGCCGCGCCGACGGGGTGCGGGTCCCGCCCCGGGCGTTCGCCGGAGGTCAGGACAGCGGCGGTCCCGGCTCCGGGCTGGGGACGGGTTCCGGGCCCGGCGGGATCGGGGACGGGTCGGGTCCCGGCACGGGGTCGGGTCCGGGCACGGGTTCCGGGCCCGGGCCGGGGTGCGGGGCGGGCGGCGGCGTCGGCTCCGGTGGCGGGGTCGGCGCCGGGCCGGGGCCCGGGGGCTGCGGGGTCGGCACGGGATCCGGGTACGGCTGCGGGTCCTTGGGGTCCGGGCCCGGCGTCGGTGCCGGCGGCACGGGGTCGGGGTACGGGTTCGTCATGGCGGGTCTGTCCTCCAGCCAGTCGTTCGGCTTCCGGCTCTGGATTACTCCCCCGCCTACCCGGCCGCCGCGTCCCCAGTCACTCCCCCGCAGGAGGGCGCGGCCCTCGGGCGGGCCCACCGGCACGGCGGGCAGGGGCACCCGGGGCCGGACCGCGTGGAGGGAGGACCGGCCCGCTCCGTCCGCGCGCGGCGGCGGCCGCCCCCGCCGCCAGCCCCGGCCGCGGACTGGACAGCACCGGGACCACGGTCCTCGTCAGCCGCTCGGCCGGGGCCATGGACGCCTGGGCGAGGACGATCGCGTCGGCGCCGGCGACCGCGTCGGCGGTGGCCGCGACGAGGCGGGCGCACCCCTCGGTGTCGCCGGCCTCGAACCGGTCCCAGGCCCCCGCGACGAGCCGGGTGCGCACCTCGACCGGACGGCCGGCGCGGCGGGCCTCCTCCTCGACCAGCGCGACCGTGGGCGCGAGGGTGCTGCGCACGGTGGCGAGGACGACGACGCGCGGGCCGGCGGCGACCGCGGCGGCGGCCGCCGGACGGTCCACGCGCAGCACCGGCACCCCGGCCCCGGCGGCGGCCGCCTCCGCGACGCCGCCCAGGGTCGAGCAGGTGCACAGCACGGCCCGCGCGCCGCCGGAGACGGCCCGCCGCAGCACGGCGCGCACGTCGTCGGCGACCGCGTCGGGGCCGTCGGCGCGGGCCCGGCTCAGCAGCTCCTCGTCGACGAAGTGCCGCAGTTCCAGGCCCGGGTGGTGCGCGTCGCGCAGGGCGTCGAAGACCGGGACGTGGGCCGGTGAGGTGTGGACGAGGGCGAGCACCGCCGCCTCAGAACCGCCCCGGGTGGGCGGCCAGCCACGCCTTGGCCGCGGAGAGCAGCCCGGCGCCGGCCGGCGGGGCCTGGTCGGGGTGGCGTTCGGCCCACTTGGCGACGTACGGGCACAGCGGGGCGACCGCGCTGTCCTCCCGGCCGGCGATCGCGTACAGCTCGGTCGCCAGGGAGCCCGCGATGCCCTTCCCCTCGTGGGCCGGTTCGACGATGGTGTGCACGGGGACGAGGGCGCGCTCGGGGGCGTCGAGGACGAAGTACTCGATGCGCCCGACGACCTCCCCGCCGGCCACCGCCTCCAGGCGGCCCGCCGCCCGGTCGTCGCGGATCTCGATGTCGCTCATGGGCACCCTCCTGGTGCGTACGCCTTCGTCGGCCCCGTCGCCGCCGTCGCCTTCGCCGGTCAGGCCGTGACGGCCTGCGGGCTGCGCTCCTGGTCGGAGCCCGGCACCGGCTCGGACGGGTCGGCCCCCAGGGCCACGATGCGGTTGTCGCGGTCCACGTGCACGACCCGGGGCTTCAGCGCCCGCGCCTCGGCGTCGGTGACCTGAGCGTAACTGATGATGATCACCAGGTCGCCGGGGTGCACGAGATGGGCGGCGGCCCCGTTGATCCCGATCACACCGGATCCGCGCTCGCCTTCGATGACGTACGTCTCCAGCCGGGCGCCGTTGGTGATGTCCACGATGTGCACGAGCTCACCGGGCAGCAGGTCGGCGGCGTCGAGCAGGTCCGCGTCGATGGTCACCGATCCCACGTAGTGCAGGTCGGCCTGGGTGACGGTGGCGCGGTGGATCTTGGACTTGAACATGGTGCGCAGCATGTCGGACTCCCGGAAGACGGCTCCCTGCCTGCTTGTGCAGGTCAAGGGCGTCCCTCACTGTACATCGGCGCTCCTTCGACCTGAAGATCGCCGAGAGGACCGTGCTTCGTCGCGAGCGGGCTTCCCGGTCGCGCCTCCCGTGTGGATCAGGGTGCCGCGACGCCGCCGGCCGAGCGCCTCCGCGGACGGTCGCCCCGGACTGGTGCCGGCCGGGTGCTGATGCATCTGACGAATCGTCACTTGAGCGCGGGCGACCGCGACGCGGTGGGCTGCCGGGCCGCTGTCCGGGCGGCCGGTACCGGCAGCCGGGGCGTTCGCGCCTGGTTCCCGGCTCGCTCATGGCTCGACGGGCTCGCGGGCTGCCGAGGCTTTTCGCGCGCTCACTCGTTCCGCACCTGTCCGAGCGCCGCAGTACGGTCCGGCGCCCCCGTCCTTGGAGCAACTGCCGGAAGCAGTCCGGGGGTTCGTCCTACGGGCCGGGTCCTGGTGGTCGCCTCGATGTGCACGGGTGCCGGAACGGGCGGCAGTCGGGTGGGTCCCGCTCCTGCGCCCGGACGTGACGGGGCCTCGGTGACCTCTTCCGCGGCGGCGCTGCCGCCGACGCCGCGGGTGAGGATGCCGGTGTCGAGGCGGGAGGCTACGAAGAGGTCCGTTTCGGAGGGCGGCGTGGTCCGGTTCACCGGCCGGTCGCGGTCGCGGCGATGGCGGGCAGGATCGCGAGGGCCAGGACGCCGCCGGTGAGGGCGAGGACCGGGCAGCCGGCGGCGGAGACCACGAGGCCGGAGGTCAGGCCGCCGGTGGCGCCGACGACGGCTATGGAGACGTCGACCAGGCCCTGGGTCTTGGCACGGATCGCGAGCGGCACCGCGTCGGTGATCATCGCGGTGCCGGAGACGAGGCCGAAGGTCCAGCCGAGGCCGAGCAGGGCCAGCGCGAGCGCGAGCAGGCCGACGGAGTCATCTGGTGCCGTCGCGGCGGTGACGCCGGCGGCGAGGAGGGTGACGCCGGAGAGGGCGGCGATCCTCGTACGGCCGTACCGGTCGGCGAGCCGGCCCGTGAGCGGCGAGGGCGGGTACATGGCGCCGACGTGGACGGCTATGACGAGGCCGGAGGCGGCCGTGCCGTGGCCGTGGTCGTGCATGTGGACGGGCGTCATCGTCATGACCGCGGTCATGACGAGCTGGGCGAGGACCATCGTCAGGGCGCCCAGCGTCAGATCCGGCCGCCGCGCCGGGGTCTCCCCGGTGTCGCCCACGAGGGGCTTCTGCTGCTGGACGTCGAGGCTGCGGGCGAGCAGCAAGGGGTCGGGGCGCAGCCGGACGGCGAGGACGAGGGCGGCCAGGGCGTAGGCGGCGCCGGCGAGGAGGAAGGGCCCGGCCAGGGCGGGAATGCCGAGCGCGTCGGCGAGGGTGCCGGTGGGGGCGGCGAGGTTGGGGCCGACGACACCGCCGAGGGTGGTGGCGACCAGGACGGTGGAGACGGCGCGGGCACGGTGGGCGGGTGCCGCGAGGTCCGCTCCGGCGTACCGGGCCTGGAGGTTGGTGGCCGTTCCGGCGCCGTACACGAACAGGCGTCTAAGTGCCAGGCGTAGCGGGTGGCGGAGCGGCCGTCGAGCCGGCGCGGCGCCTTCATCGCGTCCATGACCGGGAGCTCGCGGAAGCAGACGCAGTCGAAGGGCTCCGTGGTGCTGCCCCCGTACTTGCGCTCGCACCAGTAGTGCGACAGCGGCGTCCGGTCGTGGTCGGGCAGCAGGCCGAACGGGTGGCAGAAGTGGTCGGGCCGGCCGTCGGACAACTCCCGGGCCGTGGCCTCGCCCGGGCCCTCGGTGCGCCGGTTCACGAACCGCACCGCCGTCTTGAAGCCGGCGTCGCACTCCCGCATCCACTCGTCCTCAGCGATGCCGAGGCGGTCGAAGAACGCGCGCCGCAGGCCGGGCGCCTACGCCGCCGTCTCCCCCGCCGGCACGGCCGCCGCCTCGCCCGGCCGGCGTGCGAACTGTGTGCGGTACAGCTCCGCGTACCGGCCGCCGGCCGCGAGCAGTTCCTCGTGCCGGCCGCGTTCCACCACGCGGCCGTCCTCGACGACGAGGATCTGGTCGGCCGCCCGGACGGTGGAGAGCCGGTGGGCGATCACCAGCGCCGTCCTGCCCTCCAGGGCCTCCGCGAGCGCCTCCTGGACGGCGGCCTCCGAGGTGTTGTCCAGGTGGGCCGTCGCCTCGTCGAGGATGACGACCCGCTGCCGGGCCAGCAGCAGCCGGGCGATGGTCATGCGCTGGCGTTCGCCGCCGGAGAGCCGGTAGCCGCGCTCGCCGACCACCGTGTCCAGCCCGTCGGGCAGGGACCGTACGAGGTCGTCGAGCCGGGCGCGGCGCAGCGCGTCCCACAGCTCGGGCTCGGTGGCGTCCGGGCGGGCCAGGAGCAGGTTGGCGCGGACGCTGTCGTGGAAGAGGTGGCCGTCCTGGGTGACCATGCCGAGGGTGTCGCGCAGGGAGCCGGCGGTCAGGTCGCGGACGTCGACGCCGCCGACGCGCACGGCGCCCGCGTCGACGTCGTACAGGCGGGGCAGCAGTTGCGCGATGGTCGACTTGCCCGCTCCGGAGGAGCCGACGAGGGCGACGGTCTGGCCGGGGGCGGCGCGGAAGGAGACGCCGTGCAGGACCTCGGCGCCGCCCCGGGTGTCCAGGGCGGCGACCTCTTCGAGGGAGGCGAGGGAGACCTTGTCGGCGGACGGGTAGGCGAAGCGGACGTCGTCGAACTCCACGGAGACGGGGCCGTCGGGAACCGGGCGGGCGTCCGGCTTCTCCGTGATGAGCGGCTCCAGGTCGAGCACCTCGAAGACCCGCTCGAAGCTGACCAGCGCGCTCATCACCTCCACCCGGGCTCCGGCGAGCGCGGTCAGCGGGGCGTACAGGCGGGTCAGCAGCAGGGCCAGGGAGACCACCGCGCCCGGTTCCAGGGCGCCGCGCAGGGCGAAGTAGCCGCCGAGGCCGTAGACCAGGGCCAGGGCCAGGGCGGAGACGAGGGTGAGGGCCGTGAGGAACGCGGCCTGGGCCGTCGCCGTGCGGACGCCGATGTCCGCGACCCGGCGGGCGCGCAGCGCGAACTCCGCCGACTCCTCCTCGGGGCGGCCGAACAGCTTGACCAGCGTGGCGCCGGGCGCGGAGAAGCGCTCGGTCATCCGGGTGCCCATGGCGGCGTTGAGCGTCGCCGCCTCCCGCTGCATCCGCGCCATGCGGCTGCCCATGCGCCGGGCCGGGAGCACGAACACCGGCAGCAGCAGGAGGGCGAGGAGGGTGATCTGCCAGGACAGGGTCAGCATCACGGCGAGGGTGAGCAGCAGGGTGACGAGGTTGCTGACCACGCCGGACAGGGTGTTGCTGAAGGCCCGCTGCGCGCCGATGACGTCGTTGTTGAGCCGGGAGACCAGCGCGCCGGTCCGCGTGCGGGTGAAGAACGCGACCGGCATGCGCTGCACGTGGTCGAAGACCGCGGTCCGCAGATCGAGGATCAGCCCCTCCCCCAGCGTCGCCGACAGCCTCCTGGCGGCGATGCCCAGCGCCGCCTCCGCGACCGCGATGAGCGCGATGAGGAGGGCGAGCCGGACGACGGTGCCCTCGTCACCGTCCGACACGATGGTGTCCACGACGCGCCCGGCCAGTACCGGGGTCGCGACGGCGAGCAGCGCGGTCACCACCCCGAGCAGCACGAACAGGGCGATGCGGCGGCGGTGCGGGCGGGCGAAGGCGCCGATGCGGCGCAGCGTGGCGCGGGCCAGGGGGCGGCGCTCCTGCTGGGCGTTCATGACGCTGTGCAGCTGGGTCCAGGCTGTGGTCTCCATGCTCATACGCCGAACCTAGGACCTCAAGCAATGTCGAGGTCAAGCGTCGCCCCGTGCCCCTCGTGCACCGCCCTCGCGCACCGTCCCGTCCCTATGGCCCCGCGCCTCACCAGGGCAGCGGCTCGCCGTCCCGGAAGAACCCCCCGGTGGGCCCGTCGTCGGGCAGGGTCGCCGCCCAGACCACCCCGGCCGCGCCCTCGGCGACGGGCCGGCCGCCGCCGCCCATGTCGGTGGCGGTCCAGCCCGGGCAGACGGCGTTGACCAGCACGCGGTCCCGGCGCAGCTCGCCCGCGAGCAGGCGGGTCAGGGCGTTGAGCGCGGCCTTGGAGACGCTGTAGGCGGGCGTGCCTCCGGTCATCCCGTGCAGGGAGCCGGCCTCGCTGCTGACGTTGACGACCCGGGGGTGCGGGCTGCGGCGCAGCAGCGGCAGCAGGGCCTGGGTGACCCGCCAGGCGCCGAACAGGTTCGTCTCCATCGCCCGCCGGACCTCGTCCAGGTCGGCCGAGCGGGCCCGCGCCCAGGTGTCGTACAGGATCGCCGCGTTGTTGACGAGGACGTCGGTGCGGCCCAGGTGCCGCGTGACCCACTCGGCCAGGGCGGTGGCCCCGGCACCGTCGGCGACGTCGAGCCGTACGGCCGTGATCCGCGCGCCGCCGGGATCGAGGCGCGCGGCCGCCGCGCGGCCCTTCTCCAGGTCGCGGGAGCCGAGGACGACGCGGTGCCCGCGGTCGGCGAGCTGCCGCACCACCTCGTACCCGATGCCGCGGTTGGCTCCGGTCACCACCGCGACGGGCGCCGCCGCCCGGGGGTGGTCGCTGCGTTCGGCTGCCATGGGGGCTCCTGATCACGGGACCGCCTGCCGGACCAGCCTCGCACACGGCCGCCCGGCCCGCCGCCCGGTGGCGCTGCCGCCCGGCCCGTGCCCGGTCGCGCTGCCGCCCGGCCCGGCCGCCGCCCGCGTCCGGCCGTCGGTGGCGCGACCGCACCCCGCCCGTGCGAACTGCCGTGCCGGATACGGCAGGATGAACGACCGTGCCGGCCTCGGGCCAGGTGCCGGGTGCCCGGCACGGCGCAACACTCCGCAATCGAAGCAGGTATCGAGCAGGTGACGACGTGACGCACTCTCACATCCGGCCGTCGGCGGGCGGCTCCGCCGCAGCGCGTGTCCCGGGAGGTGGCCGGTGAACCGGGCCCTGACCGTGGACGACCTGGTCCTCGCGGGCATCGCCCTGGCCGCGGGCCTGCTGGGGGCGTTCCTGCTGCGCATGCTGCTGCGCTGGCTGGGCAAGCACGCGGACCGCACCCGCTGGAGCGGGGACGACGTCATCGTGGACGCGCTGCGGACCGTGGTGCCGTGGGCGGCGGTGGCCGGCGGCGCGGCGGGCGCGGCGGCGGCGCTGCCGCTGACCAGGACCGTGCAGCACCACACCAACCAGGTGCTGACCGTGCTGCTCATCTTCGTCGTGACGGTGTCGGCGGCCCGGGTGGTGGCCGGCCTGGTGCGGACGGTGACCCAGTCCCGCTCCGGGGTCGCCGGTTCGGCCACGATCTTCGTGAACATCACCCGCGTCCTGGTCCTGGCGATCGGGTTCCTGGTGGTGCTGCAGACGCTGGGCATCTCCATAGCGCCGATGCTCACCGCCCTCGGCGTCGGCGGTCTGGCCGTCGCCCTGGCCCTGCAGGACACGCTCGCCAACCTCTTCGCGGGCATCCACATCCTCGCCTCCCGCACCGTGCAGCCCGGCGACTACATCCGGCTGAGCAGCGGCGAGGAGGGCTACGTCGAGGACATCAACTGGCGGCAGACCACGGTCCGCAACCTCTCCAACAACCTCGTCGTGATCCCCAACGGGCAGCTCGCGAAGACGAACATGACCAACTTCATGCGTCCCGAGCAGCAGTTGACGATCATGGTGCAGGTGGGGGTCGCCTACGACAGCGACCTGGAACACGTGGAGCGGGTGACGACGGAGGTCGTCGCCGAGGTCATGACGGAGATCACCGGGGCGGTCCCGGACCACGAGCCGGCGGTGCGCTTCCACACCTTCGGCGACTCCCGCATCGGCTTCACGGTCATCCTGGGCGTCGGCGAGTTCAGCGACCAGTACCGGATCAAGCACGAGTTCATCAAGCGGCTGCACCGGCGCTACCGCGAGGAGGGCATCCGCATCCCGGCCCCGACGCGGACGGTGGCGCTGCAGCAGGGCGCGGTGGTGATCCCGCACCAGCGCGGCACGGAGAACGAGCCGGGCGAAGCGAACTCCGCCCGGCGCGACTGACACCTCGCCGGGAACCCCTACAGGGTGGCCGAGTTGTCGTGGGGGCGGACGTCCCGGCGGCTGCGCGGCGCGGCGAGCGCCGAGCTCACCGGGATCACCGTCCAGTCGGGGTGGCCGGGCATCCGCGGGGTCTTCGTGCCGTACAGCCAGTCCCGCAGGAAACCGGTCACGTCCTGGCCGGAGACCGCGGAGGCGACGGCGATGTAGTCCTCCGTCGACGCCGTGGAGTCGCGGTACCGCTCCAGGAACGCGCGCTCCACGGCGGTGAAGGCCGCCTCGCCGATCTGCTGCCGCAGCGCGTACAGGACCAGCACGCCGCCGAGGTAGCGCTGGCTGTCGAAGAGGGTGGCCGCGGTGGGCTTCGCCACCGGCCCGGAGTCGCGGCGCCACTGGTCGCCGCGGGCGTAGGTGTCCTTCATCCGGGCCTCCAGGGTGGTCAGGCCCAGGGAGTCGGCCCAGCCGCGCTCGTAGCGGTACAGCAGCCCGTAGAAGTCGGCGTGGCCCTCGTTGATCCACAGGTCGGCCCAGGTGGCGGGGGTGACGCTGTTGCCGAAGTAGGAGTGGACCAGCTCGTGCATCATGTGCGAGCCGATCTTCTTCTCCTCCTGCAGGAGGTAGTTCGGCTTGTAGAGCGTGAGGGTGTGGGTCTCCAGGCCGGTGAAGTCGAAGGCGTTCGGGTCGTCGGAGTTGCAGGGCAGCAGGCCGTACGTCTCGAAGGGGTAGGCGCCGAGCCGCTGCTCGATCCACTCGACCAGGTTCGGGGTGAGGGAGAGCGCGGGCTCCAGGGCGGCGGCGCGCGCGGCCGGCACGACGTCCCGCAGCGGCAGGCCGTGCGGCCCCTGCCGGTCCTTGACCAGGTAGTCGCCCACGGTGATCTGCACGATCTCGGTGGCGATCGGCGAGCGGGAGCGGTACGTGTACGCCGTGCGGCCGTCGGCCAGCTGCTCGGTGCCGGTCAGCAGGCCGGAGGCGACGCCGCGCAGCCCGCTGGGGACCGTGAGGCGGAAGGTGAAGTCGGCCTTGTCGGACGGGTGGTCGTTGCAGGGGAAGACGGTGTGCGCCGAGTCCGGCTGGCAGCACACCGCGAAGCCGTCGGGCGTGGCGACCCAGCCGGTGTGCGGCAGGGCGCGGCGCGGGTCCGCCGCGTAGGTCACGCAGACGGTGGCGGCGGTCCCGGCGGGCAGCGGACGGGCCGGGGTGATCCGCAGCTTCTCGTCGGCCTGCTCGAACGTCGCCGGGCGGCCGGCGACGCGCACGGTGCGTATGTCCAGGCCGAGGGCGTCGAGCGAGAGGCGGCTCAGGGCCTGCGTGGTGCGGATCTTCAGGGTCGCCTGCGCGTCGACGAGCCCGGTGGTGGCGTCGTAGGCGAAGTCGAGGTGGTAGGCGGAGACCCGGTAGCCGTCGTTGCCGAGGTTGGGGTAGACGGGGTCGCCGAGGGTCTCGGGGCCCGGCGCGGCGCCGGGCCGCGCGCCCTCGGCGCCGGCCTTCGGGGCCGCTTGGGCGGGGACTCCGGCGGCCAGCGCCGCGGCCGTGCCGATCAGGGCGGCGGGGGCCGTCACTCTGGTGCGATATCTCATGGTCCGCTTTCGTTCGGGCGGCCGGGTGGTCGGGTCCGGCCGTCACGTGCAGTCGGTGGTCTCATCTGCATGACGGAAAGATCGCGGCGCCAGGTTGCCTCGCGCCCGCACGGATCCGTGCCGAATTCCGGCGCGGACCCCTGTCGAGACGAGGTCGATCACGAGATATCTTGATGTCGAGCAATGTTGCAGACGTGGAGCGGAGCACCCGGTGACTGACTCGACCATCATCTATACGCACACTGACGAGGCCCCGGCCCTGGCGACGTATTCCTTCCTGCCGGTGGTCCAGGCGTACGCCTCGCAGGCGGGTGTCGCCGTGGAGACGCGTGACATCTCGCTGGCCGGCCGCATCATCGCCGTGTTCCCGGAGTACCTGACCGAGGACCAGCGCATCCCGGACGCGCTCGCGGAGCTCGGCGAGCTCGCCAAGACGCCCGCGGCCAACATCATCAAGCTGCCGAACATCTCGGCGTCGATCCCGCAGCTGAAGGCCGCGATCGCCGAACTCCAGGGCCAGGGCTACGCGCTGCCGGACTACCCGGACGACCCGAAGACCGACGAGGAGCGCGAGATCCGCGCCCGCTACGACAAGGTCAAGGGCTCCGCGGTGAACCCGGTGCTGCGCGAGGGCAACTCCGACCGCCGCGCCCCGGCCTCGGTGAAGAACTACGCCAAGACCCACCCGCACCGCATGGGCGCCTGGACCGCCGAGTCCAGGACGAACGTGGCGACCATGGGCGAGAACGACTTCCGCTCCACCGAGAAGTCCGTGGTCGTCGCCGAGGACGGCACGCTGCGGATCGAGCTGGTCGGCGACGACGGCTCCACCACCGTGCTGCGCGAGTCCGTACCCGTCCTGGCCGGTGAGGTCGTCGACGCCTCCGTGATGCGGGTCGCCGCGCTGCGCGAGTTCCTCACCGCGCAGGTCGCGCGCGCCAAGCAGGAGGGCGTGCTGTTCTCCGTGCACCTGAAGGCCACGATGATGAAGGTCTCCGACCCGATCGTCTTCGGCCACGTGGTGCGCGCCTTCTTCCCGAAGACGTTCGCCCGGTACGGCGACACGCTCGCCGCGGCCGGCCTCACCCCGAACGACGGCCTGGGCGGCATCTACAAGGGCCTGGAGAGCCTGCCGGAGGGCGCCGAGATCAAGGCCTCCTTCGACGCCGAGCTCGCCGAGGGCCCGGAGCTGGCGATGGTCGACTCCGACAAGGGCATCACCAACCTGCACGTGCCCTCGGACGTCATCATCGACGCCTCCATGCCGGCCATGATCCGCACCTCCGGCCACATGTGGGGCCCGGACGGCCAGGAGCACGACGCCCTCGCGGTCATCCCGGACTCCTCCTACGCGGGCGTGTACCAGGCCGTCATCGAGGACTGCCGCGCCAACGGCGCCTACGACCCCTCCACCATGGGCTCGGTCCCGAACGTCGGCCTGATGGCGCAGAAGGCCGAGGAGTACGGCAGCCACGACAAGACGTTCGAGATCGCCACCGCCGGCACCGTCCGCCTGGTCGACCAGAACGGCGACGTCCTCATCGAGCAGCCCGTCTCGGCCGGCGACATCTTCCGCGCCTGCCAGACCAAGGACGCCCCGATCAAGGACTGGGTGAAGCTGGCCGTCACCCGCGCCCGCGCCACCGGCGACCCGGCGGTGTTCTGGCTGGACGAGACCCGCGCGCACGACGCCAACCTGATCGCCAAGGTGCGCCAGTACCTGCCGGAGCACGACACCGAGGGCCTGGACATCCGGATCCTGTCCCCCGTCGAGGCGACCAAGCTGTCGGTGGAGCGCATCCGCCGCGGCGAGAACACCATCTCCGTCACCGGCAACGTGCTGCGCGACTACCTGACCGACCTGTTCCCGATCCTGGAGCTGGGCACCAGCGCCAAGATGCTGTCGGTCGTCCCGCTGATGGCGGGCGGCGGCCTGTTCGAGACGGGCGCCGGCGGCTCCGCGCCGAAGCACGTCCAGCAGCTGGTCAAGGAGAACTACCTGCGCTGGGACTCCCTCGGCGAGTTCTTCGCCCTGGTGCCGTCCCTGGAGCAGTACGCCGAGGCCACGGGCAACACCCGTGCCAAGGTCCTCGCCGACACCCTCGACCGCGCCACGGCGACCTTCCTCAACGAGGACAAGTCCCCGACCCGTCGCGTCGGCGGCATCGACAACCGCGGCAGCCACTTCTACCTGTCCCTGTACTGGGCGCAGGAGCTGGCGCGGCAGACCGACGACGCGGACCTGGCGAAGGCGTTCGCGCCGCTCGCCGAGACGCTCGCCGCCAACGAGCAGAAGATCGTCGACGAGCTGAACGCCGTCCAGGGCAAGCAGGTCGACATCGGCGGCTACTACCAGCCCGACCCGGCCAAGGCCGCCGAGGTCATGCGCCCGTCCGCCACCTGGAACGAGGCGCTGGCGTCGCTGAGCTGACCCCGCGGGGCCCCTCGCGGGGCCGCTGAACCCTCCTCCGCCCCGACCGGCACCCCGCCGGCCGGGGCGGAGTGCCGTCCGGGGGCGGACGCCCGTGCGTGAGGGCCACGCGGGGGCCACGGCATCCGGGACGACCGGTCACGCGGACCCGCCGGCCCGGGCCGCGCGGGACGGCACGGCGCTGCTCCCGGCCGGCAGCGCCCCCGGCGAGGCCGGCCCGCCTCACCGACCGCACGGGGGCGCCGCGGGACGGCACCGGGGCCGACACGGAGGTAGCGCGGGGCGGCACCGGACCCGGCGCGGCGGACGGCGTAGGACGGCACCGGGTCCGGCGCGGCGGACGACGTCTGCTTCGGCCCGGAGGTGGTGCGGGAGGGCCCGAGTCCGACACGAGGGCGCCGCAGGAAGGCACCAGATCCGACACGGCGGACGACGCCTGCTCTGGCCCAGAGGTGGTGCAGGAAGGCCCCGGACCCGACACAGCGGACGACGCCTGCTCCGGCCCGGAAGTGGTGCAGGAGGACACCGGACCCGGCGCGGCGGACGACGCCTGCTCCGGCCCGGAGATGGTGCGGGAGGGCCCCGAGTCCGGTGCGGTGGACGGCCGGTCCCGGCGCGGTGGACGGCGCGGTTCCCGGCCCGTCCGTGAACGCTGGATTGCAGGCGGGACGTGCCGCTGGTCCGCCGTCACCTCGTGTGGTTACCTCGTCGCATGACCGTGCTCGTGACCCGCCGCCACGTCGATCACGCGCGCGTCACCTCCACGAGCTGTCGCGCCGGGAGCTGACGCCCCGCTCCGCCGGTCCGCGGCGCCCCGCGTCCCGCGAGGCCCGACCGGCGTCACACCCCGTCCCCTCCCCGCCGCCGTGCACGGTTCCGTCCGTGCCGCGGGCCGTCCGTGCCACAGGAAGGCACCGGCCGCACGTCCCCGCGCACCCGCCGGTCCCGCACGACCCGCGATCCGCACCTCCCGTCCGCGCCTCCCCTCCGCAACCCGCCGTTCCCGCCCGGCAGTTCGTCACCCGAACGCCCGGCGCGCGCGCCGCACCCCGCACAAGGAGCACCATGAGCCAGCAGCCCGTCGACTCCGTCACCGCCGGTCACACGCCCGAGGAGCCGGCCGCCGGCCCCGACGCCCCCGCCTGGTCCTTCGAGACCCGGCAGATCCACGCGGGTGCCGCGGCCGACCCGGTGACCGGCGCCCGGGCGACGCCCATCTACCAGACGAGCTCGTTCGTGTTCCGGGACACGCGGCACGCCGCCGACCTGTTCTCGCTCGCCGAGCCCGGGAACATCTACACCCGCATCCACAACCCCACCCACGACGTCTTCGAGCAGCGCGTCGCCGCGCTGGAGGGCGGGGTCGCGGCCGTCGCGCTGGCCTCCGGGCAGGCCGCCGAGACCCTGGCGATCCTGACGCTGGCCGGCGCCGGCGACCACATCGTCTCCAGCACCGCCCTGTACGGCGGCACGTACAACCTGTTCCGGCACACGCTGCCCAGGCTGGGCATCGAGGTGTCCTTCGTGGACGACCCGGACGACGTGGACGCCTGGCGGGCCGCCGTGCGGCCCAACACCAAGGCCCTGTTCGCGGAGACGCTCGGCAACCCGCGCGGCAACGTGCTGGACGTGCGGGCGGTCGCGGACGCGGCGCACGCGGCGGGCGTCCCGCTGATCGTGGACAACACCGTCCCGACCCCCTACCTGCTGCGGCCGATCGAGCACGGCGCGGACATCGTGGTGCACTCGGCGACCAAGTTCCTCGGCGGGCACGGCACCACGATCGCGGGCGTGGTCGTGGACGGCGGCACCTTCGACTTCGGGGCGCACCCGGAGCGGTTCCCGGACTTCACCGAGCCCGACCCCAGCTACCACGGGCTGCGGTACTGGCCGGCGCTCGGCCCCGGCGCGTTCGCCGTGAAGCTGCGCGTGCAGCTGCTGCGCGATCTCGGCCCGGCGCTCTCCCCGCACTCGGCGTTCCTGCTGCTGCAGGGCGTGGAGACGCTGAGCCTGCGCCTGGAGCGGCACTCCGCCAACGCGCTGGAACTCGCCCGGTGGCTGGAGCGGCGCGACGAGGTCGCGGTGGTCCACTACCCGGGACTGGAGTCCAGCCCGTGGTACGAGGCGGGGCGGAGGTACCTGCCGCGCGGCGCGGGCGCGGTGGTCTCCTTCGAGCTGCGCGACGGCGTCGAGGCGGGCAAGCGGTTCGTGGACGCGGTGGAGCTGTTCAGCCACCTCGCGAACATCGGCGACGTGCGCAGCCTGATCATCCATCCGGCCTCCACCACGCACAGCCAGCTGGACGAGGAGCAGCTGGCGGCCACCGGCGCCGCGCCCGGCCTGGTGCGGCTGTCGGTCGGGATCGAGAACGTCGCCGACCTCAAGGCCGATCTGGAGGCCGGGTTCCGCGCGGCCAAGGGCGCGTCCTGAACACCACCGCGACGCCGCACGAGGTCTCCCTCCCGCCGGTCACCGGGGCCTGGCGGGAGGGGGACCCGCCCGGGCGGCGGCGGTGGCACGCCCTGGACAAGCCATTGCCCCTGGAGGCGGGCGGTGAACTGCCGGGCGCGCGGCTGGCGTTCGAGACGTGGGGGCGCCTCGCGCCGGACGGCCGCAACGCCGTGCTGGTGCTGCACGCCCTCACCGGGGACAGCCACGTCGCGGGACCGGCCGGGCCCGGCCACCCGACGCCCGGCTGGTGGGACGGGCTCGTCGGGCCGGGCCGGGCGCTGGACACCGACCGGTGGTTCGTCGTCGCGCCCAACGTGCTCGGCGGCTGCCAGGGCAGCACCGGACCGGCCTCGCCGCGTCCCGGCGGGCGGCGCAGCTGGGGCGGCGCCTTCCCGTTCCTGACCCAGCGCGACCAGGTCGCGGCGGAGGCCGGGCTGGCGGACGCGCTGGGCATCGGGCGGTGGGCGCTGGTCGTCGGGGGCTCGATGGGCGGGATGCGGGCCGTGGAGTGGGCGGTGTCGTACCCGGAGCGCACGGAGGCGCTGCTGCTGCTGGCGACCACGGCCGCGGCGAGCGCCGAGCAGATCGCCTGGGCGTCCCTCCAGGTCCGGGCCGTGCGCGGCGACCCGTACTGGCGCGGCGGCGACTACCACGGCACCGGCCGCGGCCCGCACGCCGGGCTGGGTCTCGCCCGGCGCCTCGCCCACGTCACCTACCGCAGCGAGCCGGAGCTGCGCACGCGCTTCGGCCGGGTGCCGCAGCACGGCGAGGACCCGTTCGGCGGCGGCCGGTACCAGGTCGAGTCGTATCTCGACCACCAGGCGGCCAAGCTGGTGCGCCGGTTCGACGCGGGCAGCTACGTCGTGCTGACGGAGGCCATGAACGCGCACGACGTCGGCCGCGCCCGCGGCGGGGTCCGGGCCGCGCTGCGCCGGGTGACCGCGCGCACGCTCGTGGCCGGGGTCGACTCCGACCGTCTCTACCCGCTCGCCCAGCAGTCCGAGCTGGCCGCCGGCATCCCGGGCGCCGACCGGCCGCGGGTGATCGAGTCGCCGTACGGGCACGACGGCTTCCTGATCGAGACGGAGCAGGTGGCGGCGCTGGTGCGGGAGGTCCTGGGGTAGCCGCCCGCCCGTCCCGGTGCCCGGTGTGGCACCGTGATCACGCACCACGCACCGACCACGCCCCGGGAGCCGCCCGATGACCTCCGCCCCGCCCTCCTTCGAGCTGCTCCCCGGTGCCGGTGACTCGCCGGTGATCCTGCACGTGCCGCACTCGGCCCGGGAGATACCCGCCCGGGTGCGCGCGGACATCCTGCTGGACGACGCGGGGCTGGAGCGCGAACTCGACCACATCACCGACGCGCACACCGCGGAGCTGGCCGCGGAGGCGGCCGGCCGGGCCCGCGTCACGCCCTGGCGGTTCGTCAACCGGCTGTCGCGGCTGGTCGTCGACCCGGAGCGGTTCCCCGACGAGCGGGAGGAGATGCTGCGCGTCGGCATGGGCGCGGTGTACACCCGCACCACGCACCGGGAGCCGCTGCGGCCCGCCGGCTTCGACCCGGAGCCGCTGGTCGAACGGTACTTCCGGCCGTACGCGCGGGCGATGACCGAGGCCGTGGCGGACCGGCTGGCGGCCACCGGCCGGGCCGTGGTCGTCGACGTGCACTCCTACCCCACGGCCCGGCTGCCCTACGAGCTGCACGGTGCGGGGCCGCGGCCCGAGGTGTGCCTGGGCACGGACGCCTTCCACACGCCTCCCGGGCTGCTGGCCGCCGCGCGGGAGGCGTTCGCCCCGTGCGGGGAGACGGGGCTGGACAGCCCGTTCAGCGGGACGTACGTGCCGCTGGAGTTCTACGGCACCCACGAGCGGGTCGCCGCGCTGATGGTGGAGATCCGCCGGGACACCTACATGACCGAGCCGGGCGGCCCCGCCGGGCCGGGCCTGGTCCGGCTGGGCGCGGCCCTGGCGTCACTGGTGGACGCCGTGTCGGGCTGACCGGCGCCCGGCCCATCCGTTCGCCGGGTCCGGCCCCCGGCCCGCCGGCGGTGGCGGCTCCGGGGTCACGCCCGACGGGTGTGGGACGGCCAGTCGAGGATCCGTACGGCGGCTCCGGCGGCCTCCAGGCCCTGGCAGTGCGCGCGGTGGCGGCGGGCGATGCCGTCGAGGTCGAGGTGGGCGCCGAACGCCGGGTGGGCGGTGAGGCGGCGGGCGTGGGCCCACAGGGCGGGGTGGCCGGCGATGCGGTGCACCGCAGAGGCGTCCAGGTGGACGCGGTGCACGGTGTCGAGTTCCACCAGGGCGGCCCACACCTCGACGTCGGCGGCGGTGAGCCGGTCGCCGAGGACGTGGGTGTGCGCGGTCAGCCGGTGCTCCAGCGCGCCGAGGGCCGCCAGCAGGACGTCGAGCGCCGCCGACCGCTCCGCCTCGTCCGCGTCGGCCCGTCCGGCCCGCTGGGCGGCGTCGTCGATCCCCTCGGCGCACAGCCGCTCGACGGCCTCGATCCCGTCCTCCGCCGCGCGCGGGTACAGCTCGGTCCCCTGCCGGTCCGCCCCGAAGCGCCGGGCCAGGTCGCGGGTGATGTCGGGGGCGTGGGTGCTCACGATCCGTCCCGACCAGTCGTCGCTGAGCACCGGCGCCGTCGCCGGGCCGGTGTAGTGGTGCGCGCTGGCCTCGTACAGCGGGCGCAGGGCGAGGTGGCCGCCGTCCGGGCCGTCGGGGACGGCGTCCAGGAACTCCACGGGGCAGACCTCGTCGAGGCCCAGGAGGGCGTGGGTGACGGCGATGCGCAGACTGCGCGGACAGCCGGGTGAGAGGTGGAGGCGGTAGCGGCGGGGCACGGCGTAGTGCCCGCTGCGCGCGTCCCGCCCGATCCTGCCTCGGAGGAAGGGGGCGGTCCGGCCGGCGGCGAGCGGGGCGAACGGTGTGACGGACATGGGTCTCCCTGGGGTGGGCGCGTGCGCGGACACGCGCGGCTGATGCGACGGGGGCGGGGCCCGGCGGCACGGGCCCGGCGGCCGGCCGGGGGCGGCGGTGGCGGGGTGGCGGAGCGGCCGGCTAGCGCGGGGAGCTGATCGCGCTGCACACGCGCAGCAGGTCGATGTGCCGGCGGGAGGTCAGCAGAGGCGACGGCCGCGGCGTACGGCCGGCTCGGCCGGTGACCGACTCCAGGCGCCCCATGTTTTCCTACCTGTTCACTAGGAATCCTTCGTGGAGTGTCGACCGACCCGCGCCCGCCGGTCAAGGGGGCGTCCACGAAGTGAGGCGGGGACGCGGCACCGGTGCCGCCGGGGCGCCTCCTCGCGGCCGGTCCCGAACCGGACCGCCGGCACCCCGCCGCCGCTGCCGCGGCGGGTCGGCCCGGCCTGCTCCGGTCCGCGGGCGGAGGCGGGGCCGGACCACCCGGTCCCGGCCCGCACGGGGTGCGCGCCGGGTGCGCCCGGGGCGGGTCACGAGGGCGCGGCGGCTTCCGTGGCGGGGGCCGCGGCCCCGCCGGGACGGCGCGGCGCCGTGGCCGAACTCGGCGACGCCGTCGCCTGGCGGCCGGAACAGGCTGAGGGGGCCCACCACTCGGCCGGTCGATCGCCCGACGGTCCGGTGCCGGCCGAAGCCGTCGCGCGCGTCGGGGTGCCCGCCGAGGCAGCCGGCGACGGCGCGGTTGGCCCGGGCGGGGAGCCGGCCGCCCGGTGGGCCGGTCCCGTCCCGTCGAGGACGGCGGCGACGTCACCGGCCGGCCGGGGCCGTGGCGGCAGCCGCCGCGTGGCCGGTCCGGTGGCGCGGGGCGGGGAGCGGGAGGACGAAGAGGAGAAGGACAGGTGACGCTCCTGGCCGGGCGGGCCGACCGGGCCGTCACCTGCTCACGCGACCCGGTCCGGGGCCCGCCGACGAAGGGGGGCGCGGACCGTGTTCGCCGGCCGCCCCGCCCGGCCGGCGGCGGTCACGCGATGCGCGGGGGAGGGAACACCGTGCGTCCCGGTCGCGGGCGGAACGGACCGAAGGCCGTACCGGGCTGTCCCGATACGGCCTTCGACGGTGCTGCACACGTCGGGACGACAGGATTTGAACCTGCGACCCCTTGACCCCCAGTCAAGTGCGCTACCAAGCTGCGCCACGTCCCGGTGCCTCCACACGGTCGGCCCGTGTGATCACGCAGGTCAACCCTACCGCATGGACGTGACGGCGCCGAGCGGCTCCCCGCTCAGTGCGCGTTCGCCGGCTCCCGGTCACCGCTGCGCGCCGCGCGCTTGGCGCCCCGCAGCGAGGCGACCCCGATGAAGACCATGGAGGACACGCCGGCCAGCGCGAAGGCGGTGAAGCCCCAGTCGCCGTGGTGCGCGGCGAGCAGCTGGCCGCCGAGCCAGGGGCCGAAGACCGCGCCGAAGCGGCCCATGCCGGAGGTCCAGCCGACCGCGGTGGCGCGGTTCTCCGGCGAGGAGGCGAGGGAGACGGTCGCGTAGATCATGGTCTGGGCGCTGTTGAGGAACACGCCGGTGAGGAAGACGACCGTGAAGGTCAGCGCCAGCGGCATGGGGACGCTGAGCAGGAAGACGCCGCCGGCGGTCAGCGCGAACCAGATGGCGGAGATGCGCGGGGCGCCGAAGCGGTCGGCGGCCCGGCCGGCGACCAGCATGCCCACGATGCCGCCGAGGTTGAACAGCACGACGAAGGTCAGCGCGGAGCCGAGCTCGTAGCCCTCGCTGCGCATCAGGGTGGGCAGCCAGGTGGCGACGCCGTAGACGAGCAGCAGGCCGCCGAAGGAGGCCACCCAGTACAGCAGCGTCTGGGTCCACTCCCCGCCGCGGAAGAGGCCCAGCAGGCCGGCCCAGCGGTCGGCGGCGGCCGGCTTGGCGGAGGCGGCGGGCAGTTCGACCTCGTAGCGGCCGGCGAGGGCGCGGGCCTCCTCGGTGCGGCCCTTGGCGACCAGGAAGCTCAGCGACTCGGGCAGCGCCCTGGCGAGCACGGGGACGAAGAGCAGGGGGAGCACGCAGATCCAGAACGCGGCGCGCCAGCCGAGCGGTTCGACGATCCACAGGGCGACGTAGGCGGAGAGGATGCCGCCGGCGTGGTGGGCGGTCATCAGCAGGCCGATGGTGAGGGCGGCGCGGCCGCGCCGGGCGTAGTCGGAGACCATGGAGATCGCGGTGGGCAGCAGGCCGCCGAGGCCGATGCCGGCCAGGGTCCGGCCGAGGCCGAAGACCGCGACGCCGTCCGCCGCCGCGCACAGGCCGGAGGCCAGCGAGAAGAGCGTGACGCAGGCGACCATCAGCTTCTTGCGGCCGATGCGGTCGGCGATCGTGCCGGCCGCGAGGGCGCCGATCAGCATGCCGAAGGTGGCGTAGCTGCCGAGGTCGCCGGCCTTGTCGGGGGTGAGGCCGAGGGCCTTCTGCTCCAGCATGTGCGGGAGCACCGAGCCGTAGATGAACATGTCGAGGCCGTCGAAGAGGACGGCCAGCCAGCACAGGCCGACGACCAGCAGGGTCAGTCTGCCGCCGCGAGCGGACGGGGCGGGGGAGGAGGACATCGTTGTTTTCCTCTCGTCCAGGAGGAGTTCCCTGGAGGGGACGGGACGGGGTCCCCCTGCTCGGGGCGGAGGCCGGAGCCGGGGGGAGAGGGTCGACGCGGCTCGTTGCGGCTGACCCGGTGTGCGCTAGACGCTAAGGAGCACGCCCAGGAGTGTCAACGCTTTTGTCAACAATCTTGGCAACGATCCGGCGGCGGCCCGTACGGCCGCGCGGGACCGGGATACGCCGAGGGGTGGGGGGCGGCCCCCGGGGGGGGCCCCCCCCCCCCGACCCCCGGGGGGGGGGGCCCGGGGGGGGCCCGGGGGGGGGTGGGGGCGCGATGGGGTGAGGGGCCCCGGCCGGGGCCCGGGGCCCCCCCCCGGC
>NZ_JBITSF010000023.1:50902-88255 GCF_044540485.1 Streptomyces sp. NPDC085946
CCTCCCCCCCCCCCGCTGGGTTCAGTGTTTTTTTCACAACAGTTTGCCACAGCCGGGGGGGGGGGGGGGGGCGGGGGGGCCTGCGGGCGGGGGGGGGGGGGGGGGCCGCGCCCCGGGGGCGCCCCCCACCCCCCTCGTACGGTCCTGGTCAGGCGACCGGTGGAGTCCCGTGGGTGTGGAAGGACTCGATGGTCTTCAGGCCCCAGGCCTGGCCCTTGGCCCGCTCGGCCTCGGTCCAGGTGATCAGCGGCCAGTCCGGGGCCAGCACCAGGCGCGTGAGCGGGTTGCACAGCTCGATGCGGTTGCCGCCGGGCTCGTAGACGTACAGGAAGAACGTCTGCTGGATGGCGTGCTTGTGCGGGCCCGTCTCGATGAACACGCCGGTGTCGATGGCGAGGTCGGCGGCGCGCAGGATGTCCTCGCGGGTGTCGGCGGCGAAGGCGATGTGGTGCAGCCGCCCGCTGGAGCCGGTCCAGTCCGAGGTGTAGACGACGTCGTAGGACTTGTCGGTGAAGGTCAGCCAGCGTGCGGCGATCTTCCCGGAGTCCAGCCGGATCTGCTCGGTGGGGCGGGCGCCGAGGACGTGCTGCTGGAACTCGGCGTTGGCGAGCACGTCGGCGGCGAGGAAGTTGACGTGGTCCAGGCGGCGCACGCCCACGCCCCGGTTGGGCTTGGCCTGCGGCTGGTTCTTCAGCGCGGGTTTCAGCCCGTCGGGCGCCCGGTAGTGCTCGCTCTCCCAGTACAGGGCGTGCTCGTGGCCGTCGGGGTCGGTCGTGACGTACAGCTTGCCGAGGCCCGGCTCGTCCTCCGCCCAGGTGCCGGTGCCGCCCGCCTCCTCGATCGCGGCGACCCGGCGGTGCAGGGCGGCCTCGCTGGAGGTGCGCAGGGCCAGCCGGCCGAGGCCGGGGTGCTCACGGGCGGTGAGGACCAGGCTGTGGTGCTCGTAGTCGTCGAAGGTGCGCAGGTAGACGGTGTCGCCCTGCTGCCCGTTGACGGTGAGGCCGAGGTAGTCGGTGAAGAAGGCGACGCTGGCGTCCAGGTCGGGGGTGAAGAGCTGGGCGTGGCCGATGTGGGCGATGTCGCCGAGCGGCGGAGTCATCGGTGACCTCCTCGGGGGTGGGCGGGGACGGGGGCCGTCTCGGCGGACCGGGGGAAGACGGTGCCGTCGAAGATCTTGCGGGCGGTGCGGACGACGGCGGTGCGGCGGACCACCGGCGGGGAACCGGGGCCGACCTCGACGTCGACGTCGACGTCGAGGAAGCCGGTGGGGTGTTCGACGCGGATCCGGTCGCCGTTGCCGGGCGGTGCCGCGATGCCCTCCCCCACCCCGCCGGGCACGCGCAGCCCCGCCGCGACGCTCGCGGCGCCGAGCACGCCGATGGAGGTGTGGCAGCGCACCGGGATGAAGGTGCGGGTGGTGACCGTGCCGCCGTCGCGGGGCGGGGCGAGGAGGCTGAGCTTGGGCACGGTGGTCCCCCGCACGTCGCCGAGTCCCATGAGCGGCCCGGCGGCGAGCCGAATCTCCCGGAGCCGGTCGGCGAGCGCCGCGTCCTCCTCCAGGTCCCGGGGGTCCTCGTGACCGGTGACCCCCAGCGCGCTCGCGGGGATCAGCACGGTCGGCATCCCGTTGTCCACGCAGGTCACCTCGGTGCCGGCGACGGTGTCGCGGGCGCGTCCGGTGGGCAGCAGCGGGCTGCCGCCCTGCGGGAACTCGATCACCACCGCCGCCGCGGTCCCCGGCACGCCGGAGATCCCGGCGGAGCCGGTGTACGCGACGCGCCCGCCCGGGGTGGGGAAGGCCGCGACGGCGAGCTCCCCGGTGTTGAGCATGCGGATCCGTACGGACGTCTCCCGCGGCCCGGCCCCGACGAGGCCGCGCTCCACGGCGAACGGGCCGACGCCGGCCAGGAGGTTGCCGCAGTTCTGCCGGTCGGTCACCTCCGGCTCGCCGACGCCGACCTGGAGGAAGAGGTAGTCGACGTCGGCGTCGGGGTCGGCCGAGCGGGCGACCACGGCGACCTTGCTGGTCAGCGGGTGGGCGCCGCCCAGCCCGTCGATCTGGCGCGGGTCGGGGCTGCCCATGATCCGCAGCAGCAGGTCGTCGCGGGCGCCGGGGTCGGCGGGCAGGTCCCCGGCGAGGAAGTAGGCGCCCTTGGAGGTGCCGCCGCGCATCAGCATGCAGCGGACGGCCTCCGGACCGGTCACGACCGCTCCCCGCCGGGCGCCGGCTCCCCGCCCCCGGCGTACTCCTCGTACGACCGGTAGGTGACGCCCAGCCGCGCCAGTTTCTCGCGCAGCCCGTAGCGGTCCAGGCCGAGCTGGCCGTCGAGGAAGGCGGCGCGGGACCTCGCCTCCTTGGCCTCGCGGGCCTCGGACGCCTCGACGGTGGCGCGGACCCGTTCGCGCGGGACGACCACCACGCCGTCGTCGTCGGCGAGGATCACGTCGCCGGGGCGGACCACCTGGCCGTCGATCGCGACGGGGACGTTGACCGAGCCGCCGGTGGCCTTCACCGTGCCCTGCGCGGAGACGGCCCGCGACCAGACCGGGAAGTCCATCTCGCGCAGCTCCTGGGTGTCGCGGACGCCCGCGTTGATGACCAGGCCGCGCACCCCGCGCCGCTGCAGGGCGGTGGCGAACAGCTCGCCGAACATGCCGTCGGTGCTGGGCGAGGTGGTGGTGACGACGAGGAGGTCGCCCTCGCCGCACTGCTCCACGGCCGCGTGGATCATGAGGTTGTCGCCGGGCCAGCTGAGCACGGTGACGGCCGTGCCGGCGACCCGCACGCCCTGCTGGACGGGCCGGATCCCCGGGCCGAGCAGGCCGGTGCGGCCCATCGCCTCGCTGACGGTGGCCACGCCGTAGGCGGCCAGCGCGTCGACGTCCTCCAGGGCGGCCTTCGGGGGGCCGGTGACGATCACGCCGCTCACGCCAGCTCCTTGGTGACCTGCGGGTAGGGACGCATGTAGGCCTCGGCCATGGTCTTGTGGGGCAGGCCCAGGTTGGGTCCGGCGTTGCGCTTGAGCTGGACGCCGCGCCGGACGGCGAGGTCGGTGTAGTAGTCCCACAGGTGCTGCTGGGCGGCGAGGCACTCCATCGCCTTGCGCTTGGTCTCCCAGACCTCGGTGATGTCGAGCAGCACCTCGGGCCTGAAGCCGCTCATCTCGGGCTGGTGGGGCTCGAAGCAGAACACCGGCGGGGCGCCGATGATCTCGCCGGGGCCGGGGTAGCCGATGGCCTGGGCGAGGACGCGGGCCTCCAGGGCCATGCGGTGGGCGGCCGGGTGGTCGCCGTTGTACGGGTCCTCGGCGGGGTGGGTGAGCACGACGTCGGGCTGGGTCTCGCGGAAGACGGCGACGAGCCGGTCGGTGAGCTCGGCCGAGGGGACCAGGGGGTAGTCGCCGGCGTCGAAGAAGCGGACCTCGGCGCCGAGCGTGGCGGCGGCCTGCTCGGCCTCCTGCCGGCGGAGGGCCTTGATCTCCTCCAGCTCCTTGCCCTCGCGCCACGCCTTGGCGGACTCGCCGCGCTCGCCGAAGGTCAGGCACGCGATGGTGACCTTCTCCCCGCGGGAGGCGGCGAGCGCGATGGCGCCGCCCGCCCGCCAGACGAAGTCGCCCGCGTGCGCGGTGACGACGAGGGTCGATCGTGGGGAGGCGGGCGCGTTGCCGTGCGTCATGCTCGTGAATCTCCTTGGTGGACAGGTGAGCGCCCGCCTCGCGCGTGTGTCAGTCGCGCAGCGCCTCGATCACGCTGGTGAGGTGGGCGCGGGCGGCCGCCTCGGCCGCCTGCGGTTCCCTGGCCCGGATCGCCTCGATCATGGCCAGGTGCTCGTTCAGGGACTGCTGGGGGCGTCCCGGCCGCAGCGCCAGCTGGAAGCGGTGGCGCACCAGCTGGGCGTTGAGTCGCTCCAGCAGCTCCACGGCCGTGCGCTGGCCGGAGAACTCCCGGATGCGGGCGTGCAGTTCGTGGTTCAGGTCGGAGTAGGTCATGGGCTCGCCGTCGGCGACGGCCTTGGCCATCGCCGTGCCGAGGCCGGTGAGTTCGTCCAGCTGCTCGTCGCTGGCCGCGACGGCCGCCTTCCCGGCGCACAGCCCTTCGAGGACCATGCGGCACTCGGTGATGGCGACCGCCTCCTCGACGCTCACCACCCGCACCCGCGAGCCGCGGTTGCGGATCCGCTCAACCAGTCCCTGCGCCTCCAGATCGATCAGTGCCGCGCGGATGCTGGCCCGCGTCACACCGAACTGCTCGGCGAGCTCGTTCTCCACCAGCCGCTGGGCCGGTGCCATCTCGCCGTGCAGGATCGCCTGCCGCAGCTGCGCGAGCGCATGCTGTTTGGCCTGCTCCCCGGTGCTCGGACGGGCTTGTTCCGGCATGCTTGCCCTCCCTGAGTGAGTGCCTGTCGAACGTAAATCTAGCCAAACAAGATTGTCAACAATTTTGTCGGCTGAATTGCCTGTGTACGCGTGTCCCGTTCCGGCCGGGCCCGTGGCGACGCGGTGTCGAGGCGGACCGCCCGGACCCGCCCACCCTGTCGCCCCCGCCGCCCGGGTCCCGCCGGCCAGGGTCGCCGCATGGACCACAGCTTCGTCCTCCGCATCGCCGACGCCGAGCTCGCACCCGAACCACTGGCGCCGGAGCAGATCGTGTCCGGGACGCCCGGGGTGACCGGGAAGGCGGTGTGGGAGTCGGCGGACGGGCGCCAGGTGCGCGGCGTCCGGCAGATCACCCCCGGCGTGGTCACCGACACGGAGGCGGACGAGCTGTTCGTCGTGGTCGGCGGGTCGGCGACCGTCGAGGCCGAGGGCGGGCCCACCCTGCGCGTCGGCCCGGGCGACCCGGCGGTGCCGCGCGCGGGCGACCGTACGACCTGGACGGTGCACGGGACGCTGCGCAAGGCGTACGCGATCAGCCTCTGGCGGCGCCCGCCGCCGGGCGCGCCGCCGTCCCGGGCGCCCGCCGCGGTCCGCCCGGGACGGGAGCGCGGGCCTCACGGCCCCGTCACGCACCCGGGCGGCGGCCCCGTCGTCCCCCGGACCTCCAGCGTCGGCGCCGCGAGACGGGTGCGCCCCTCTCCCCCGGGCTCCCGGAGGCGGTCGAGCAGGCAGCGGGCGGCGCGGCGGCCGACCTCGGCGCCGGCGTTGTCGACGGTGGTGAGCCACAGGTGGCGCAGCCGGGAGATGCTCGTGTTGTCGTAGCCGGCCACGGACACGTCGTGCGGGACGCGCAGGCCCAGTTCCCCGGCCGCCGACAGGGCGCCGACGCCGGCGAGGTCGTTGGCGGCGAAGAGGGCGGTGGGGCGGCCGGGGCGGCTGAGCAGCCGGACGGCGGCGCGGTAGCCGCCCTCCTCCGTCATGTCGGCGGGCTCGCTCCGGACCCGGTCCGCCAGCCCGTGGGCCCGCATGGCCGCCTCGTAGCTGCGGCGGCGCAGCGCGCCGACGGCGCCGTGGCCCGCCAGGTGCGCGATCCGGCGGTGGCCGAGGCCGATCAGGTGCTCGGTGACCAGGCGCGCGCCGTGTTCGTCGTCGCCCGCGACCACGTCCACGCCGGGCGGCACCGGGTCCCGGGCGCCGGCCAGCACGACCGGTGTCCGCCGCGCGACCGCGCCGAGCGCCGCCGGGTGGGGCAGCGTGCCGACCACCACCAGGCCGTCCACCCGCAGGTCCAGCAGCGGTCCGGCCGGGTCCTGGCCGGCGCGGCGGTTGAGGCGGGCGTCGGCGAGCAGGATGCGCAGGCCGTGGTCGTGCAGGAACGCGGTGAGGCCGTCGAGGAGGTCGACGTACCAGGGGTTGCGCAGGTCGTCGAGGAGCACGCCGGCGACGGAAGTCCCCTCCGGCCGGGCGGCGTCGGGGGGCCGGGGAAGGCCGCGCCGCTCGCCGAGGCTGCGGGCGGCGGCGTCGGGCCGGTAGCCGAGCTCGCGCACGGCCCGCAGGACGGCGTCCCGCTTCTCCGGGCGCACCCGGCCGGAGCCGCGCAGCACCAGCGAGACCAGGGACTTGGAGACGCCGGCCCGGTCGGCCACGTCGCGGATCGTCGGCGGTCCCATGGTTGGACCGTTCCACTCCTCGCGCGGCCCTGTCAAAGGGTTGACAGCCTGCCGGGCGGCGCCCAGGGTGGGCCGGACAGGCTCTGGAACGGTCCAGCGAGGGGCTGCCATGGTGGAGACGCTCGGCGTCGCGGTCATCGGTTTCGGCTGGATGGGACGGGTGCACACCCGGGCCTACGCGCGGGTGGCGCACCACTATCCGCGGCTGCCGCTGCGCCCGGAGCTCGTCGCGGTCGCCGAGGAGGTGCCGGGCCGGGCGGAGGAGGCCGCCGCGCAGTTCGGGTTCGCCTCGGCCACGCGCGACTGGCGCGAGGTCGCCGCCGACCCGAGGGTGCGGGCGGTCAGCGTCACCGCCCCGAACTTCCTGCACCGGGAGATCGGCGTGGCGATGGCCGAGGCCGGCAAGCACCTGTGGATCGAGAAGCCGGTGGGTCTGACGGCCGGGGACGCCCGGGCCGTCGCCGACGCGGTCGCCGCGGCCGGGGTGCAGGGCGCGGTCGGCTTCAACTACCGCAACGCGCCCGCCGTGGAGACCGCCCGCGACCTGATCGCCTCGGGGGAGATCGGCACGGTCACGCATGCGCGCATCCGGCTGTTCAGCGACTACGCGGCCCACCCGGAAGCGGCCCTGACCTGGCGGTACGAGCGGGAGCGGGGCGGCAGCGGGGTGCTCGGCGACCTGGCGTCGCACGGCGCCGACCTGGCCCGCTTCCTGCTCGGCGACATCGTGTCCGTGGCCGCCGACACGGCGGTCTTCGTGCCGGAGCGGGCCCGCCCGGCCGGCGCCACGGCGGGCCACTCCCGCGCCGCCGGCGGGGAGCCCGGCCCGGTCGAGAACGAGGACTACGTCGGCTGCCTGCTGCGCTTCGCCTCCGGCGCCCGCGGTGTCCTGGAGGCCTGCCGGGTCTCGGTCGGCGAGCAGAACAACTACGGCTTCGAGGTGCACGGCACCCGGGGCGCGGTGGCCTGGGACTTCCGCCGCATGAACGAACTGGCCGTCAGCCGCGGCACGGCCTACCAGGACCAGCCGGTCAGCACGGTGTACGTCGGCCCGGGCCACGGCGAGTTCGCCGCCTTCCAGCCGGGCGCCGCCAACGCCATGGGCTACGACGACCTCAAGGTGATCGAGGCCTGCCGCTTCCTGCGGTCGGTCGCCGAGGGGACGCCGTACGGGGCCACGCCGGCGGACGCGGTGCGCAGCGCCGCCGTCCTGGACGCCGTGGTCCGGTCCGTCGACACCGGTGCCTGGGTCGCGGTGGACCGGCGCGCGTGAGGGGGGCGGTCAGTGCGCCGGGCGGGCCCGCCGGCCGACCGCGTACTTGGCCGGGACCAGGACGAGCCACCACCACATGGCCGCGGGCCCCGTCACCAGGGCCAGCGGGACGGTGACGAGGAACACCAGCACCGTCACGCCGAGGTCCAGGGCGTGGAGCCGGGCCTGCGGGTCGGGAACGCCGCCGCGCAGCCACGGGCGTCCGGCCAGCACCACGGCGAGGGCGAGGTGGGCGGCGCCGAGCGCGGCCACCGCCGCCGCGTAGACGACGACCGAGGCGGGTTCGTCGCCGTAGTCGGAGAGCAGCCGGGTGGGGAAGGGCAGCAGGGCGGCGGCGGCCAGGCCCAGGAGGGACAGCACGATCACCTGCCCGTCGACCTGCCGGACGGTGCGGAAGAGCCGGCGGTGGTCGCGCCAGAAACCGCCCAGCACCGCCACGCTGAGCGCGTACGCCCCCAGGTCCGGGAGCAGCCCGCCCAGTGCCTTCCGGTACTGCGCGGGGTCCAGTCCGGGCGCCACGGAGAGGTCCAGGACGAGCAGGGTGAGGGCGATGGCGTACACGCCGTCGGCGAGGGCCACCACCCGCTCGGGCCCGCCGTCCGGGATCGACTTCCACATGCGGACGACGGTAGGGAGCCGGGGCCCGCCGGGCGGGGACACACGCCCGGGGCGCGTCCCGGCGTCACCCTACGGGTGCGGGGATGTTGTACGGCGTGACCACCTGGATCGCCGACGGCGGCGTGGGCCCGCCGGGCGGCAGCGCGCCGTGGGCGCGCATCACGAGCCGGCAGGCCTCGCGCAGGTCCTGGCGCAGGTCGTGGTGGAGCACGGCGGACAGCCGGTGGTCGCGCAGCAGGCGGGTGTTGTCGTGGTCGAGGTCGTGCGCGACGAAGACGGCGCACTCCCGGCCCAGGTCCTGGAAGGCCCGCAGCGTGGCTGCGTTCCCGCCGCCGATCGAGTACACCGCGCGGATCCCCGGGTCGCGTTCCAGGGCGGCGCGCACCAGGTCGTACTGGGTGGCGTCCAGTCCCTGGCCCTCGGCGATCCCGACGAGCACGCGTTCGGGGTGCCGGGCGCGCATGACGCCGCGGAAGCCCATCTCGCGCTCCTCCTCGTTGCGGAAGAAGCCGCTGCTGAGGCTGGTGAGGATGTTGCCGGGGCGGTCGCCCAGCCACCGGCCCGTCAGGTAGGCGGCGGTGGCGCCCGCCGCCCGGTCGTCGATGCCGACGTAGGCCAGGCGGGCGCTGGCCGGCAGGTCGGTCACCAGCGTCACGACGGGGACGCCCGCGGCCGCCAGCCGGCCCACGGCGGCCGTGACCTCGGGGACGTCCGGCGCCTTGAGGATCACGCCCTGGGAGCCGCGCCGGGCGATCCGGTCCAGGGTGGCGACCAGCTCCCCGGCCGGGCCGGTCTCGCGGAAGTGGAAGCGGGAGCGCACCGCGGCCGGGTGCAGGGACGGCAGTTCGGCCTCCAGCGCGGCCCGTACGGCGGTGCTGAACCGCTCCGGGGCCTGCATCACGATGTCGACCATGAAGGCGCGGCCGACCAGCCGGACCTGGGTGCGCTGCCGGTCCAGGTCGGCGATCGCCCGCCGCACCTCCCGCGCGGTGCTCTCCCGCACCCCGCCCCGGCCGTTGAGGACCCGGTCGACGGTGGCCTCGCTCAGGCCCGCCTGACGTGCGATCTCCCGGATCGGGAAGGGGTGGCCCATGCACCGGCTCCTTGAGGGGTTTTTGACGGCTCGTTGCTGGTTGTCCGAGGGGTTTGTACTGACAAGAATGACAGGGCCGCACCGCCCGAGAGATCCGAGGGGACGACGATGTCCTTCACCTCCGCGCGCCCGCGCGCCCGGCCGTCCGCGCGGGACTGCGCCCCGGACGCCTTCCGGGCGCTGGCCGGGCGGCGCACCGGCCCCGCCGGTCTTCCGCACGCCACCGCCGTGGAGCAGGGGGTGCCCGTGTACGACGCCGCCCGCGTCGAGGACGGCCCGGCGCTGCGGGACGAGCCGGCGCGCGCCCTCGCCGACGGCCCCGGGATCGTGGTGTTCCGGGTGCCTTCCCGGACCCGGCGGTCGTCGACCGGGTCACCGCCGTCCTCGACGCGCTGATCGCCGAACGGCGCGCCTCGGGCGCGACGGCCGGCGTACGACCCCGCCCCCGGAACCCGCACAGCAAGGAGCCCCTCCCCATGCGCATCGGCATCCTCGGCCTCGGCCGCATCGGCGCCTTCCACGCCGAGACCCTCGCCGGGCTCGACGCCGTCGAGTCCCTCGTCGTGTCCGACCCGTTCGCGGACGCCGCGAAGGCCGCCGCCGAGCGGTTCGGCGCCGAGGTCGCGGACTCCCCCGAGGCGCTGCTGGCCGCCGGTGTGGACGGCGTCGTCGTCGCCGCGGCCACCGACGCCCACCCGGCCCTGATCCTCGCCGGGGTCGGGGCCGGCGTCCCCGTCTTCTGCGAGAAGCCCGTCGCCCGCACCATGGCCGAGGGCGTCGAGGTGCTCAGGACCGTCCGGGGCCGGGACGTGCCCGTCCAGATCGGCTACAACCGGCGCTTCGACGCCGGGTTCGCCGCCGCCCGGGCCGCCGTGCGCGCCGGCGAGCTCGGGCCGTTGCACACCGTCCGGTGCACCACCCTGGACCCGGCGCCGCCGCCCGCCGCGTACGTCGCCGCCTCCGGCGGCATCTTCCGGGACTGCTCCGTGCACGACTTCGACGTCATCCGCTGGGTGACCGGCCGCGAGGTCGCGGAGGTCTACGCCGTCGGCGGCAACAAGGGCGCGGACCACATCAGGGAGGCCGGCGACGCCGACACCGCCGGCGCGGTCCTCACCCTGGACGACGGCACGATCGCCGTGGTCTCCAACAGCCGCCACAACGCCCGCGGTTACGACGTCCGGATGGAACTGCACGGCTTCGCCGACTCCGTCGCCGTCGGGCTGGAGGACAGGCTGCCGCTGCGGTCGGTCGAGCCCGGCGTGACCTTCCCCGCCGGCACCCCGCACGACTTCTTCATGGACCGCTTCGCCGCCGCCTACCGCGCCGAACTCACCGCGTTCACCGAGGTGGTGGCCGGCGCCCGGCCCTCCCCGTGCACCGTCGAGGACGCCCTGGAGGCGGGCTGGATCGCCGAGGCGTGCACGCTGTCGCTGGCGGAGCACCGGCCGGTGCGGATCGACGAGGTGCGGGCGGACTGACGCACCGCACGGGAAGCCGGGCGGCGGCCTCCCGCCGGGACGGGCCGGGGCGCCGTCACACCCCCCGCCACACGTTGGAGAACGCGGCGTTCTCGACCGCCCGCCGCCGGCGCACGGCGTCCAGTTCCGCCACGGCGGCGGCGACGGCCGTGCACACCACCTGGGCCGCGCCCTCGGGCGGCGGGACGTCCTCGGGCACCTCGTCGCGCACTCCGGCGAGCGCCGCGAGCGTGAGGAGCACCGGCTCGTCGGCCGCCCAGCGGTGCGAGGCCCGCCGCCGGGCGGCCGACTCCACCGGCACCGGCCGGGCGCTGCGCCACGGCAGCCAGGAGCCGCGGGGACGCGCGAGCAGCCCCTCGGCCTCCAGGGCGGACACGTACTCCCCGGCCAGCCCGCGCCCCCGGCGCCACAGCCACTCCTCGACCGGCTCGTACGGCTCCTCCCGCGGCAGCCCCGCCGCGGCCCGGGCCAGCAGGGGGTCGTCGGGGGACGCGGCCGGGTCCGGTACGACGCGTTCGCCGTCCAGCGTCACCGCCGCGGCGCGGAGCAGGTCGACGACCTCGGCTCCGGCCAGCGTGAGCGACAGGTCGCCCTGCGCCACGGGCCGGTCCGGTGCCCCGTCCATCGCGACGATCACCAGGTCGCGTGCTGTGCCCATCACTGCTCCTCTCCACGGCACGGACGACGCTACGCCGCTGCCGCCGGGAGGGTGCGCAGAAACCTCCGCGGTGACCACCGGGTGCCGTACGCCGCCCCGGCACGGTGGCGGCCAGGGCGCCGATCGGCGCGGGCCGGGTCCGCGCGCCCCGGCGTACGGCCGCACCGGCCCGGTCAGCGGTACGGAGCCGGTCTCTCCGCCAGGTCGACCGCCACCCGGCCGCCGTCCCGCAGCGCCCGTACGCCGGCCTCGCAGACCGCGGCCGCGGCGTAGCCGTCCCAGGTGCCGGGGCCGGTGACCTCGCCGCGTCGGGTGGCGTCGACCCAGGCCTGCACCTCGCGGTCGTAGGCGTCGGCGAAGCGTTCGGTCCAGTCCTGGGCGATGGTGCCGCCCCAGCGGCCCGCCGTCGCGGTGACCAGGGCGTGGCCGTCGCCGATGCGGGCGGTGCCGCGTTCGCAGACCACCTCGGCCTGCACCTGGTAGCCGAAGCCGCAGTTGACGAAGATCTCGACGTCGGAGAGCGCGCCGCCGTCGGTCTCCAGGACGACGAACTGCGGGTCCTGGAGGCCGTCCGGGGCGTCCGCGGACGCGGTGGGGCGCAGCACGGTCACCGCCGTGATCTCGTGGCCGAGCAGCCAGCGGGTCGCGTCCACCTCGTGCGCCACGGAGTCGCTGATGAGCATGGCGCTGGTGAAGAAGGGCGGGCTGGCCACGTTGCGGTGCCGGTTGTGCAGCATCAGCGGCCGGCCCAGCCGGCCGGTCTCCAGCAGCGCCTTGAGCCGGACGTACTCGGCGTCGTAGCGGCGCATGAAGCCGACCTGGACCCGGCGGTGGCCGAGCGCCTGCTCGGCTTCGAGGATCCGCAGGGCGGAGGCCGCGTCGGGGGTGAGCGGCTTCTCGCACAGCACGGGCAGGTCGTGCGCGAGGGCGGCGAGCAGCACGGTCTCGTGGGCCGGGCCCGGGGAGGCCACGAGCACGGCGTCGACGCCGTCCGCCGCCAGCGCGGCGGCCGGGTCGGTGAAGGACGCGCACCCCTCGACGCCGGCCGCGACGGCCTCGGCGCGCTCCGCGTCGACGTCCACGACGGCGGCCACCCGGGCCCCGCTGACGACCCGGTCGATGCGGCGGACGTGGTCGGCGCCCATCCGGCCCGCGCCGATCACGGCGACCCCGAGCGTCCCGCTGCGGTTCATGGTCCGCCCCCCTCGTTCGTCAGGCGCCGCAGGAGCGCAGGAACCGGCGGGTGCGCACCGCGATGGGCAGCGGCCTGTCCGGTTCGCAGGGGTACATGTCCTGCTCGACGATGGCGAACAGCTCCACGCCGAGCCGCTGCGCGGCCTCCAGCACCGGCCCCAGCTCCGGTACCCCGGAGGGGGGTTCGCACATCACACCGCGCTGCACGGCGGGCCCGAAGGGGATCCCGTTCGCCCGGACGTCGGCGAGGACCCGCGGGTCGACCTGCTTGAGGTGCAGGTAGCCGATGCGCTCGCCGTAGGTCTCGATCAGCTTGACGCTGTCGCCGCCGCAGTAGGCGTAGTGGCCGGTGTCCAGGCAGAGGCTGACCAGGCCGGGGTCGGTGGCGTCGAGGAAGCGCTCGACGTGCTCCTCGGTGTCGATGTGGGTGTCGGCGTGCGGGTGGACGACGATGTCGAGGCCGTACGTCTCCTTCACCTCGCGGCCGAGCCGCTCCATGCCCCGGGCGAGGTGGGCCCACTGCTCGACGGTGAGCTCCGGGGGCTCCAGGATCTCGGCGGTCTTGTCGTCGCGCCAGAAGGACGGGATGACGACCAGGTGCGCGGCGCCCATGGCCCGGGTGAGCGCGGCGACCCGGCCGACGTGCTCCCAGGTGGACTCCCACACCGCCGGTCCGCGGTGCAGGCCGGTGAAGACGGTGCCCGCGGAGACCCGCAGACCGCGCCGGGCCACCTCGTCGGTGAGGCGGGCGGGGTCGGTGGGGAGGTAGCCGTAGGGGCCGAGTTCGATCCACGTGTAGCCGGCCTCGGCGACCTCGTCGAGGAAGCGCTGCCAGGGCACCTGCCGCGGGTCGTCGGGGAACCAGACGCCCCAGGAGTCGGGGGCGGAGCCGACGCGGATGCGGTCGAGCACGGGGGCCATGTCAGGACGTCCCTTCCGGAGATGCCGCCGCGGGGGCCGTGAGGTCGCCCTCTTCCGGGAGCTCCTCGACGCCGACGCCGCGGACCTGCGCCAACTCGTTTTTGAGGGCGGCCAGTTCGGTGCCGCCGGCCATGTGGTGGGTGAGCTCCTCCAGGGTGACCTCGCTGCGGTCGGCGCTCAGTTCGAGGGTGCCGAGGCGCAGCACGCTGAAGTGGTCGCCGACCAGGTAGGCGTGGTGCGGGTTGTGGGTGATGAAGATGACGCCGAGGCCGCGGTCGCGGGCGGCGGCGATGTACTTCAGGACCACGCCGGACTGCTTGACGCCGAGAGCTGCGGTCGGCTCGTCCAGGATGAGGACGCGGGCGCCGAAGTGGACGGCGCGGGCGATGGCCACGCACTGGCGCTGGCCGCCGGACAGGGTGCCGATGGGCTGTTCCAGGTCGTCGAGGACGATGCCCATGCGGCGCAGTTCCTCGTCGGCGGTCCGCTTCATGCGGTCGATGTCGAGGCGGCGGACCGGCCAGGGCCCCTTGGTCAGCTCGGAGCCGAGGAAGAAGTTGCGCCACACCGGCATCAGCGGGACGACGGCGAGGTCCTGGTAGACGGTGGCGATGCCCCGGTCGAGGGCCTCGCGCGGGGCGGCGAAGCGCACCGGGCCGCCGTCGACGAGGAACTCGCCCTCGGTGTGCCGGTGCAGCCCCGAGACGATCTTGATGAGGGTGGACTTGCCGGCGCCGTTGTCGCCGAGGACGCAGGTGACCCGGCCGGGGTGGACGGCCAGGTCGACGCCGTGCAGGGCGCGGACGGTGCCGTAGGACTTGCCGGCCCCGCGCAGTTCCACCAGGGGGCGTGCGCCCTCGGACGCGGTGTCCTTCGGGACGGCCCCGTGGGTACCGGTCGTGTCGCTGGTCATCGCGGTCACCTCCGGGTCGCGGTGCGCTGGACCCACAGATTGATCAGGACGGCGCCGAGCAGCATCACGCCGAGGAAGGCCTTGAACCAGTCGGGGTTCCAGCCGGCGTAGACGATGCCCTGCTGGACCATGCCGAACATGAAAGCGCCGAAGACCGGGCCGATCGCGGAGCCGTGGCCGCCGGTCAGCAGGCAGCCGCCGATGACCGCCGCGGCGATGTAGATGAGTTCCTGGCCGACGCCCTCGCCGGACTGCACGGTGTTGAAGGAGAACAGGTTGTGCATGCCGACGAACCAGGCGCCGAAGCCGACCAGCATGAACAGCGAGATCTTGGTGAAGGTCACCGGGACGCCGACCGCGCGGGCGCTGTCCTGGTTGCCGCCGACCGCGAAGACCCAGTTGCCGTACCTGGTGCGCAGCAGCACCCAGGTGGCCAGGGCCGCGAAGACCAGCCACCAGACCACGGTGATCTTCACGTCGATGCCGCCGACCTCGAAGGACGAGGCGAAGAGCGCCTTGGCCCGGTCGAAGCCGTCCATGTCGCTGACGTCGTCGGTGGCGACGTTGCCGGTGACCAGCTTGGTGACGGCCAGGTTGACGCCCTGCAGGATCAGGAAGGTGCCGAGGGTGACCAGGAAGCTCGGCAGGCCGGTCCTCACCAGCATCCAGCCGTTGAGGGCGCCGATCGCCAGGGACACGGCCAGGGCGACGACCACGCCCGTCCAGACGTTCAGGGTGAGCTGGTAGCTGAGCATCGACGCGGTCAGCGCGGAGGTGAGGACGGCGACTCCGGCCGACAGGTCGAACTCGCCGCCGATCATCAGCAGCGCGACCGGCAGGGCCATGATCCCGATGGTCGACGACTGGTACAGGATGTTGGCCAGGGAGCTGCCGTCGCGCACCGGCGGCGCGGCGAACAGGAAGAACACCAGCACGGCCGCGGCACCGAGGAAGACGCCGACCTCGGGCCGGGCCAGCAGGCGCAGCGCGAGGGGGCGTCGCCGGGTGCGGCCGTCGGCCTGTCCCGGGCCGGGAGCCGGCGGTGGGCCCACCGCCGGCTCGGCCTGTCGGGTCGTGTTCATCACCGGGTGCCCTTCGCGGCGAACCCGGCGATGCGCTCGACGTTGGACTTGTCCACGAAGGCCGGTCCGGTCAGCACCGGCTGCTCGCCGCCGCCGCTGTAGTTGCCGTTGTTCTCGTAGAGCCACAGGGAGTCCACCGCGAGGTAGCCCTGGAGGTAGGGCTGCTGGTCGACGGCGAACTGGATGCTGTCGTCCTGGATGGCCCCGGTGAGCTCCTTGTTGAGGTCGAAGGTGGCGATCTTCGCCTTGCTGCCGGCCTCGTCCACGGACTGCACCGCGGTCATCGCGAAGGGGGCGCCGAGGGTGACGACGTAGTCGACGGCGGAGTCCTGCTTGAGCTTGGCGGTGATCGTCGACTTCACGGACGGCATGTCGGTGCCGTTGACGTAGAGGGTGTCGATCTTGCCCTCGAAGGTCTTCTTCACCCCGTCGCAGCGCTGGGTGAGGCCGATGTTGCCCTGCTCCTGGACGACGCAGACGGCGTTCTTCGCCCCGACCTCGTTGAGCTTCCTGCCGAACGCCTCGCCCGCCACGCTCTCGTCCTGGCCGAAGAACTCCATCAGGCCGAGCTTCTTCCAGTCGCTCACCCCGGAGTTGAGGCCCACGACGGGTATGCCGGCCTGCTCCGCCTTGGCCACGACGCTCCTGAGGGCGTCCGGCTTGGCGAGGGTGACCGCGATGCCGTCGACCTTCTGGTCGATGGCGTTCTGCACCAGGTTGGCCTGCTCCCCCGCGCTGGGGCTGGCGGAGTAGACGAGTTCGACGTTGTCCTTGGCGGCCGCGGCCTCGGCGCCCTTGCGGACGATGTCCCAGAACGTGTCGCCGGGCGACTGGTGGGTGACCAGGGCGACCGTCATCCGGGGCGTGTCCGCCTTGCCCGCGGGGGCGTCGGCCCCGCCTTCCTCGGACTTCTTGCCCCCGGAACCGCTGGAGCAGCCGGCGAGGGTCAGGGCGGCCGCCGCGGCCACCGCGACGACGGGGGCGAGTCCGCGGGAGCGGGGGTGGGAAGAGCGGTCCATCTTTCCTGGCACCTCACTGTGCTACTGCGGGGAAAGGACGGGATCGCGGGGATCCGGGGCCCGGACCCCTGCCGGGTCCGGGTCGTGGTGCGGCGAGAACGGCTGTTGCGCTGGGACGGGATCCAAGTCCCTGGGGCGCCCGCTGTCAATACTTTGTTAAGACATTATTTCACAAGCAGGTCCTAATGTAAGTACAAACTATTGACAGCGTCGCCCTCGGAGACCTACACCTGGGAGGCGTCAGGTTCCCGGATCCTCCGTCCCCACGGTGGCAGGCCCACCGGGGGACCCGCCTCCCAGCAGCCCGAGGAGCGTCGCGCATGACCGACCCAGCCCCGTCCTTCGACCTGATCACGATGGGCCGCATCGGAGTCGATCTCTACCCCCTGCAGACGGGTGTACCCCTGGCGCGGGTGGAGACGTTCGGGAAGTTCCTCGGCGGGTCGGCGGCCAACGTGGCGGTCGCCGCCGCCCGGCTCGGCCGCTCCGCCGCCGTCATCACCCGCACCGGCGACGACCCCTTCGGCACCTATCTGCACGAGGCGCTGAAGGACTTCGGCGTCGACGACCGCTGGGTGACCCCGGTCGCCGCCTACCCGACCCCCCTCACGTTCTGCGAGATCTTCCCCCCGGACGACTTCCCGCTGTACTTCTACCGCCGCCCCAAGGCGCCCGACCTGGAGATCCACGCCGACGAACTCGACCTCCCGGCCGTCCGCGGCGCCCGGATCTTCTGGGTCACCGGCACCGGCCTGAGCGAGGAGCCGAGCCGCTCCGCCACGCTCGCCGCGCTGCGCGCCCGGGACAAGGCGGGCCCGACCGTCTTCGACCTGGACTGGCGCCCGATGTTCTGGCGCGACCCCGACGAGGCCCGCCCCCACTACCGCGAGGCGCTGCGCCACGCCACCGTCGCGGTCGGCAACCTCGACGAGTGCGAGATCGCCACCGGCGTGCGCGACCCGCGGGAGTGCGCCGAGGCGCTGCTGGCGGCGGGCGTGGAGTTGGCCGTCGTCAAGCAGGGCCCGAGGGGCGTGCTCGCCGCGCACCGCGACGGCACCCGGGCCGAGGTGCCGCCGGTGCCGGTCGAGGTGGTCAACGGCCTCGGCGCGGGCGACGCCTTCGGCGGCTCGCTCTGCCACGGCCTGCTGGCCGGCTGGGACCTGGGGACGACCGTGCGGTACGCCAACGCCGCCGGCGCCCTCGTCGCCTCGCGCCTCGCCTGCTCCTCCGCCATGCCGACCGCGTCCGAGGTCGCCGGCCTCCTCGCGCGCGGCTGACGCGAGCCCTTTTTCCGAACGGAGCCCGACGTGAACCTCGCCATCCCCGACCTGACCGCGGTCAGGGCCCGGCATCCGCAGGCCGTCGCCGAGGCGGCGGCCCGCCGGGCGCGCCGCCCGCTGATCGGCGACAGCGGGCGGCTGATGATCGTGGCCGCCGACCACCCGGCGCGCGGCGCCCTCGGCGTGGGCGGCCGGCGTCTGGCCATGGCCAACCGGGCCGACCTGCTGAGGCGGCTGTGCGTCGCGCTGTCCCGGCCCGGCGTGGACGGGGTGCTCGCCACGGCCGACACGGTGGAGGACCTGCTGCTGCTGGGGGCGCTGGAGAACAAGGTCGTGATGGGGTCGATGAACCGCGGCGGCCTGGCCGGGGCCGCCTTCGAGCTGGACGACCGCTTCACCGGCCACCGCCCCGAGGACATCGAGCGCCTCGGCTTCGACGCCGGCAAGCTGCTGCTGCGCATCGACTACGACGACCCCGGCTCGCTCACCACGCTGGAGTCCGCCGCCCGCACGATCGACGCGATGGCGGCCCGGCGGCTGCCGGTCTTCGTCGAGCCGTTCCTCTCCCGCCGCGTCGGGGGCCGGGTCCGCAACGACCTGTCCGCCGAGGCCGTCACCCGCTCCATCGCCATCGCCTCGGGCCTCGGCGGCACCAGCGCCTACACCTGGCTGAAGCTGCCCGTCACCGAGGACCCCGACGACATGGCCGGGGTGCTGGAGTCCTCCACCCTGCCGGTCGTGCTGCTCGGCGGCGAGGTCGGCGACGACCAGGAGGGCGCGTACGCACGCTGGCGCAAGGCGCTGCGGCTGCCCACCGTGCAGGGCATGGTGGTCGGCCGGTCGCTGCTCTACCCGGCCGAGGGCAGTGTGGAGCAGGCCGTGGACACGGCCGTCGCACTGCTGTGACCGCGCTCCGGGACGCGAGCCGGCCCCCGTTCCGAGGCCGTGGTCCGAGACCGTGATCCGAGACAGTGAACCGAGACCTCGATCCGAGACAGTGATCCGAGAGGGGCACCATGACGTACCACCTCCCCGCGGGCAAGGCCCTCGGCGGCCCCTACGCCGTCGACGTCACACCCGAGAAGGCCGGGTGGGGCCACGCCGGCCTGCGGGTCCTGGAGCTGCCGCCGGGCGGCGCGCACACCTTCGACACCGGTGACAGCGAGTGGATCGTCCTCCCGCTCAGCGGCGCGTGCACGGTCGCCGCGGCCGACGGCCTCGGCCACGACACCTTCGGCCTCGCGGGCCGCCCGGACGTCTTCAGCGGCGTGAGCGACTTCGCGTACGTGCCGCGCGACGCCCGCGTGACCGTGGTGTCCGCCGGCGGCGGCCGCTTCGCGCTCACCGGCGCGCGCTGCACCCGCCGCCTGCCCGCCCGCTACGGCCCGGCCGCGTCGGTGCCGGTCGAGCTGCGCGGCACCGGTTCCTGCTCCCGCCAGGTCAACAACTTCGGCGCGGCCGGGGTGTTCGACTGCGACAGGCTCATCGCGGTCGAGGTCCTCACCCCCGGCGGCAACTGGTCGTCGTTCCCGCCGCACAAGCACGACGAGCACCGGCCGGGCGAGGAGTCCGTGCTGGAGGAGATCTACTACTTCGAGTTCGCCGCCCACGACGGCACGCCCGGCCTCGGCTACCAGCGGGTCTCGCCGTCCGGCCCGGGCCGCGAGACGGACGTGCTGGCCGAGGTCCGCGACGGCGACGTCGTGCTGATCCCCGACGGCTGGCACGGGCCGTCCATGGCCGTGCCCGGCCACCACATGTACTACCTCAACGTCATGGCGGGCCCGGACCCCGAACGCGCCTGGCTGATCTGCGACCACCCCGACCACGCCTGGATCCGCGACACCTGGCCCGCACAGCCCGTCGACCCCCGGCTCCCCCTCTGCACCGCCCCCGGGAGGTCCGCATGAGCGCCGCCACCCGCCGACTGACGACCGCCCAGGCGCTGGTGCGGTTCCTGTCCGCCCAGTACACCGAGCGGGACGGCGTCCGGCACCGGCTGGTCGCCGGCACCTGGGGCGTCTTCGGCCACGGCAACGTCGCCGGGATCGGCCAGGCGCTCGTGGAGTACGCGGACGCCATGCCCTACCACCAGGGCCGCAACGAGCAGTCCATGGTGCACGCGGCCGTCGGGTACGCCCGCCAGCTCAACCGCCTGTCCGCGCAGGCGGTGACGACGTCGATCGGCCCGGGCGCCACCAACCTGGTCACCGGGGCCGCCCTCGCGACGATCAACCGCCTCCCGGTCCTGCTGCTGCCCGGCGACTACTTCGCCTCGCACGCCGCCGACCCGCTGCTCCAGCAGCTGGAGCACCCCGTCGAGGCGGACGTGTCCGTCAACGACACCCTGCGCCCGGTGTCCCGCTACTTCGACCGGATCACCCGCCCCGAGGCCCTGATCGCCTCCGCGCTGAACGCCATGCGGGTGCTCGCCGACCCCGCCGAGACCGGCGCGGTCACCCTGGCCCTGCCGCAGGACGTGCAGGCCGAGGCGTACGACTGGCCGGAGCGGTTCTTCGCCGAGCGCGTCTGGCCCGTACGGCGTCCCGCGCCCGACCCGGCCGAACTGGCCGAGGCGGCCCGCCTGGTGCGGTCCGCCCGGCGCCCGCTGATCGTCGCGGGCGGCGGCGTCCACCACAGCGGGGCCGAGGGAGCCCTGCGGGCGCTGGTGGACGCCACCGGCATCCCGGTCGCCTCGACCCAGGCCGGCAAGGGCTCGCTGCGCCACGACCACCCCGCCGACCTCGGCGGCATCGGCCACACCGGCACGGCCGTCGCCGACGACCTGGCCCGCACCGCCGACCTCGTCATCGGCGTGGGCACCCGCTACTCGGACTTCACCACCGCCTCCGGCACGCTCTTCCAGCACCCGGACGTGCGGTTCCTCAACCTGAACATCACCGCCTTCGACGCCCACAAGCTGGCGGCCCGCACCCTGGTCTGCGACGCGCGCACCGGCCTGGAGCAGCTGGCCGGGGCGCTCGCCGGCCACCGCGTGGACCCGTCCCACGAAGCCGGGTACCGCGCCGGCAAGGAGCGCTGGGAGCGGGTCGTCGAGGCCGCCCTCCGGGCCGGTGACGAGGACGCCGTCCCGACCCAGACCCAGGTGCTCGGCGCGCTCGACGCGGTGGCCGGCGACGAGGACGTGGTGATCAACGCGGCCGGGTCGCTCCCCGGCGACCTGCACAAGCTGTGGCGGTCGCGCTCGCCGCGCCAGTACCACCTGGAGTACGGGTACTCCTGCATGGGCTACGAGATCCCGGCCGCGATCGGCGTGCAGCAGGCCGCCCCCGGCACCCCGGTGTGGGCGCTGGTCGGCGACGGCACCTACCTGATGATGCCGACGGAGCTCGTGACGGCCGTCCAGGAGGGCCTGCCCGTGAAGGTGATCCTGATCCAGAACCACGGCTACGCCTCCATCGGCGGCCTGTCGGAGTCGGTCGGCGCCGAGCGGTTCGGCACCGCCTACCGCCACCGGGCCGCCGACGGCACCTTCACCGGCGCCCCGCTCCCCGTCGACCTCGCCGCCAACGCCGCCAGCCTCGGCATGGACGTGCTGCGCGCGAAGACCGTGCGCGAGCTGCGCGCGGCGCTGGCCGCGGCCCGCGCCGCGGACCGGCCGACGTGCGTCTACGTCGAGACCGACCCGGCGCCCACCGCTCCCCCGGCCGAGGCCTGGTGGGACGTGCCGGTGGCCGAGGCGGCCTCCCGGGAGGCCGCCCGGCGGGCCCGCCGGGAGTACGACCGCCGGGCCGCGGCCCGCCGCCGCCACCTGTGAACCCCCGGTCCGCGCGGCGGGCCGGATCCGCCGCCGGTCGTCCGCGGCCCGTACCGGGAGGTACACCGATGGCGAGGGCCGGTGACCGGGCGCGTCCCGCGCCCGCCCCCGCGACCGGCGCGCCGGACTTCGCGCCGGACCGGGGCAGCCCGGTGCCGCTGCACCACCGGCTCGCCCAGCAGCCGGAAGCGGCGATCGGGGGAGGCGTCCTCGCCCCGGGGAACCTCCTGGGCGACGAGGCCGGCCGGACGGTGCGCCCGGCCCTGTCCCGCCCCGCCGTCCGCCGGGCCGTCCGGTCCCTCGTCGACAAGGGGCTGCCGGTCCGGCGGCGCGGGGTGGGCACGCGGGTGGTGCACAGCCGGGTCCGGCGCCCGCCGGGGCCGAGCGGCCTCCACGACGGCCTGGAGGCGGCCGGGCCGGGGCCGTCCACGCTCGTCGTCCGCCACGGGACCGTCCCGGCGTCCGCGGACGTCGCCGCCGCGCCGAACACGGCCGAGGGCGGCGAGGCCGTCCTGCTGGAGCGGCCGCGCCGCACCCACGGCCGGCCGGTCGCCCTGCCGTGCGCCCACCTGCCGACGGGCCTGCCGGACCTGGACGACGCCCGTCTGGAGTCCACCGGCCTGTACCGGCCGGTGCGCGCCGCCGGCATCACCCCGCGCGGCGCCCGCCGGACCGTCGGCGCCCGCCCGGCCACCGCCGCGGAGGCCGCCCGCCTCGACGAGGAGGCGGGCGCCGCCCTGCTCACCACGCGGCGCACGGCGTACGACGACACGGGACGCCCGGTGGAGTACGGCACCCGCCTCTACCGGGCGTCCCGGTACTCGTCCGGCGTCCAGCCGCTGGTCAGGCCCTGAGGGTCGTGGTACTGGCCTGACCGGGCGCGGCAGGCCCGGTGCCGGGCGGTGCCCCTGTACGGGCAGGCGCCGCCGCGGCCGGTGGGGTGAACAGGCCGGGGCGGCCGCCGGTCGGCGCGCCGGCCCGTGTGCGAGGTCGTGGGGGTGGACGAAGATCTCCCTCTTCCTCGTACCGGTGGCGCGTGCTCAGTGCGCGGCGTCCAGCCGGGCCCGCTGCTCCGCCGTCAGCTCCAGGTCGACCGCGGCCAGGTTCTCCTCCAGCTGCGCCACCGAGGACACGCCGACGAGCGGGATCACGGGCAGCTCGCCGCCGATCTGCCAGGCCAGCACCACCTGGTCGACGGTCGCCCCGGTCTCCCGGGCCACCTCGCGCAGCACCGCCAGCCGGGCGGGGGTGCCGGGGTGGTCGAAGTCGGCGGGCAGCCGCTCGGGGCGGGTGTAGGCGCCCTTCAGCAGCGGCGAGTACGCGACGAGGGTCAGGCCGGGCTCGGCGCGCAGGTAGCCGAGCAGCTCCGGGCCGGCGTGGCCGAGGCTGCCGTCGGGGAACAGGTCGTCGGGCACGTCGGTGCGGGGACGCAGGAGGCTGTGCGCGTACTGCAGGACCTCGTAGCCGGGCAGCCCGGCCGCAGCCGCGAGGGCCCGGGCGCGCTCCACGCGCCACACGGCGTGGTTGCTCGCCCCGAGCAGGCCGACCGTGCCCTCGGCGACCAGGGCGGCGAAGCCCTCGACGGTCTCGCGCAGGGGCACGGTGTGGTCCTCGATGTGGGCGTACAGCAGGTCCAGCTTCGCCACGCCGAGCCGTTCCCGGCTGCGCTCGGCGGACTCGCGGATCACCTTCGCCGACAGGCCCTCGGGGTTGTCGGTGTAGCTCGTGCCGGGGGCCAGGGGGCGGGCGCCGAGCTTGGTGGCGATGACGACCTCGTCGCCGATGCCCCGGCTGCGCCGCCACCGGCCGAGCAGGTCCTCGCTGTGCCCGCCCTGGCTTCCGTCGGTCCAGAAGGCGTAGTTGTCGGACGTGTCGACGAAGTTCCCGCCGGCCTCGACGTAGCGGTCGAGCAGGGCGAAGGAGGTCCTCTCGTCGGTCACCGAGCCGAACAGCATCGCGCCGAGCGCCAGCACGCTGACCTCGCGGCGGGTGTGCGGACCGGTGCCGATCGTGCGGTACTTCATGGTGCTCCTCCCGTTCGCGCCCCGGTCGGAGCACGCGAACGGGAGTCTTCATCTTGAAGCGCTCTCCAAGTCAAGCCGGTACGGGCGTACTTGGCGAACGGCCCCGCCGGGGCGGCCCGTCGCAGGAGCGCGATCGTCCTGGCGCCGGCGATCCCGCCGGCGCGGATCGTCTCCGGGGCCCGGAGGGAAGGGAGTTCGAGGATCTCGATGTCCTCGCCGCCGTCCTCGTCGCCGTCCTCGCCCGGTGCGCCGTCCCCGCGGGTCCCGCGCTCCCGGGTGCTCCGGGTGGCGGCCGTCGGGCACCGGCCGGGTGCGGAGCGGAGGGAGACGGGGCGGGGCGGGGAGCGGGACGGTCGTGCCCGCTTCTGTCACCGCGGGCCGTCGGTGCCGCCTGCGGACGGCCGGGTCACGCGCACCGACGCGAAAAGGGCCCCGCGGGCATCAGCCCGCGGGACCCCGCACACCGTCGGGACGACAGGATTTGAACCTGCGACCCCTTGACCCCCAGTCAAGTGCGCTACCAAGCTGCGCCACGTCCCGGTGCGCCGACGCGCGGAAATCCGCGTGATCGCGCGGACAGTACTTTACCCCACACCCCCGGCCGCGCCGCAAAGGGGCGCCGGCGGGGACAATCGGCGTATGGGCAGCATGGACAGTTCCTCCACGGGCGGGCCGGCCGGCGCGCGGGACCGCGACGACGAAGGGCGGGCGCGCAACGCCCGGCCCCGGGACGGGCTCGGCCGGCCCCTGCCGTACGGCGCGGAGGGCGTGCCCCGGCAGCCCGAGGGCGTGGTGCGCGCCCCGGAGCAGACCGTGGCCGAGGCGCAGCGGCTGCTGGACGAGGGGAAGCCGTTCCACGCGCACGAGGTGTTCGAGGACGCCTGGAAGGCGGGGCCCGAGCGGGAGCGCGAGCTGTGGCGGGGCCTGGCCCAGCTCGCCGTGGGGCTCACCCACGCGGCCCGCGGGAACGCCACGGGCGGGGCGCGGCTGCTGCGGCGCGGGGCGGGCGCGGTCGAGGCGTGGGCCGCGGGACCGGCCGGGCAGGACCGTCCGTACGGGATCGGGCTGGCGGAAGTCGCCGCCTGGGCACGGGAGCTGGCGCGGGACGTGGAGGGGGGCGCCGGGCCCGTGGACGCGGGGGCGCGGGCGCCGCGGCTGCGGGGCTGACGCGCACAGGCTCCGCTCCGTCGTCCCCCGCGGACCGCACGGGGGACGCGGTGCGCGGCCCGTGCGGGCTGTGCGGCAGACTCGGGGCGTGCGAAAGATTCATGTCATCGGTATCGGCGCGGGCGACCCCGACCAGCTGACCCTGCAGGCGGTCAAGGCGCTGCGCGGCACGGACGTGTTCTTCATCCTCGACAAGGGCGAGGTGAAGGCGGACCTCACCCAGCTCCGCCGGGACATGCTCGACGCGCACCTGCCCGAGGGGACGTACCGCGTCGTCGAGGCGCGCGACCCCGACCGGGACCGGAAGGCGGGCGGGGCGGCCTACTCCCCCGCCGTGGAGGACTGGCGCAGCGCCCGCGCGGAGATCTACGAGCGGCTGATCGCCGAGGAGCTGGACGAGGACGGCACCGGCGCGTTCCTGGTGTGGGGCGACCCGTCGCTGTACGACAGCACGCTCGGCATCCTCCAGGAGGTGCTGGAGCGGGGCGCGGTGGCCTTCGCGTACGACGTCGTGCCCGGCATCAGCAGCGTCTCGTCGCTGGTCGCCCGGCACCGGACGGGGCTCAACCGGGTGGCCCGGCCCGTGCAGATCACCACGGGGCGGCGGCTCGGGGAGGGCTTCCCGGACGGGGTGGACGACGTGGTGGTGATGCTGGACGCGCACCAGACGTTCCGGAAGTACGCCGACCAGGACATCGACATCTACTGGGGCGCCTACCTGGGCACCCCGGACGAGATCCTCGTCTCCGGGCCGATCGCCGAGGCCGCGCCCCGCATCGAGCGGCTGCGCGCCGAGGCCCGCGACCGCAAGGGCTGGATCATGGACACCTACCTGCTGCGCCGCAACCCGGACGAGCGGTAGGCGGACCACCGGGGCGGCGGCTTCCCGGGCGACCGGTCGCGGCCGGGCGGCCCGGTCAGGCCCAGCCGCTCCAGCACCCCCGGCACGTCGGCCACCGCCGCCACGCCCTCCGGCAGCGGCGGTCGCCGGACGACCACCACCGGCAGCCCCAGGGCGCGGGCGGCCGTGAGCTTGGCGGCGGTCGCCCCGCCCCCGCTGTCCTTGGTGACCAGGACGTCGACGCGGTGCTCGCGCAGCAGCGCCGTCTCGCCGGCGACGGTGAACGGCCCGCGTGCCAGGATCACCCGGACGTCGGGCGGCACGGGGGCCTCGGGCGGTTCCACGGAGCGGACGACGAAGTGCAGGTCCGTCAGGTGGGCGAAGGCGGCGAGCCCGAGCCGCCCGGTGGTGAGGAACACCCGGCGGCCGAGGCGGGGCAGCGCGGCGGCCGCCGCCTCCAGGGAGGGGACCCGGTGCCAGCGGTCACGGGGCCCCGGCCGCCAGCCGGGCCGCCGGAGGACCACGGCCGGAACGCCGGCCGCGGCGGCGGCCCGGGCCGCGTTCGCCGTGATCCGCTCGGCGAAGGGGTGCGTGGCGTCGACGAGGGCGTCCACGCGCTGCTCGCGCAGCCACGCGGCCAGCCCGTCCGCGCCGCCGAAACCGCCGGTGCGGAGCTCCCCGTCGACCGCCCCCGGCCGCGCCACGCGTCCCGCGAGCGAGGTGGTGACGCGGACGCCGGGACGGGCCGCCAGCGCGGCGGCCAGTTCCCGGGCCTCCGTGGTGCCGCCGAGGACGAGGACGTGCGAGGCCGGGGACACGTGCGGGATCGGGGACATGGCGACGAGCGTACGGGGGCGCGGGCCCGCCCCCGCGACCCGGTCCGCTGCCCGGCGGGGTCCGCTGTCCGGCGGGGTCCGCTGTCCGGCGGGGTCCGCTGTCCGGCGGGCGCGCGGTTCCCGGGCCGGGCGGCTATCGTCCGGACATGGAGTCCGTGCGTGCCCTGCTGGTCGACATCGACGGGGTGCTGACCGTCTCGTGGCGGCCGCTGCCCGGCGCGGCCGAGGCGCTGCGGGAGGTCCGGGAGGCCGGCTGGGCCGTCGCCCTGGTGACCAACACGACGTCCCGCACCCGGGCGTCGATCGCCGGGACCCTCGCCGGGGCGGGGTTCGCGGTGTCCGCCGAGGACATCCTGACCGCGCCCGCCGCCACGGCCGCGTACCTCGCCGAGCATTGCCCCGGCGCCCGCTGCGCCCTGCTGAACAGCGGCGACATCGAGGAGGACCTCACCGGTGTCACCCTCGTGGACCCGGCGGACACCACGGCCGTCCCGGACGTCGTCCTCGTCGGCGGGGCCGGGCCCGAGTTCGGGTACGCGGCGCTCGACCGGGCCTTCGGCCACCTGCAGCGCGGCGCCCGGCTGGTGGCCATGCACCGCAACCTGTACTGGCGCACCGACGACGGCCTGCGCCTGGACGCGGGCGCCTTCCTGGCCGGGCTGGAGCAGGCCGCCCGCACCGAGGCGGAGATCACCGGCAAGCCGTCGCCCGCCTTCTTCCGCGCGGCGCTGAGCCGGCTCGGGGCGGCGGCGCGGGGGGCGGTGATGGTCGGCGACGACATCGAGTCGGACGTGCTGGCGGCGCAGCGGGCCGGGATCACCGGAGTGCTGGTCAGGACCGGCAAGTACCTGCCGGAGACGCACCGCGCGGCGAGCGGCACCCCCGACCACGTGGTCGGGTCCTTCGCGGACGTCCCGGCCCTGCTGCGGGAGCTGTCCGGCTGACGGCCGCCCCTCCGTCAGCGCACCAGCAGCTGCACCGCGCCCACCACCGTCGCGGCGATCACGAGCCGCTCGAACAACCGCTGGTCGATCCTGTTCACGGCCCAGGCGCCGAGGAACGCCCCGGGCACCACGAACACGACGAGCGCCGCGTCGAGCAGGAGGGAACGGCCGTCGATCAGGCCGAGGCCCGCGCTGAACGGCAGCTTGGACACGTTGACGATCAGGAAGAAGAAGGCCGACGTGCCCAGGAAGCCGAGCTTGCGGAAGCCCGCCGACAGCAGGTACATCGACATCACCGGGCCGCCCGCGTTGGCGACCATGGTGGTGAAGCCGCCGAGGACGCCGTAGGAGCGGGCCTTGATCCGGCCCGTCCGGGTGGTGGTCTCCTCCGGCTCCCGGGGCGCCCCCTCCGTCCGCCGCCGCCACACCGTCACCCCGGCCATGAACAGCAGGATCACGCCGATCGAGGTCCGCACCGTCCCGTCGTCCGCCCGCATCAGGAACACGGTGCCGAGGACCACGCCCGCCGCCACCGCCGGGAACAGCCGCCACAGCGTGGGCCAGTGGGCGTGCCGCCGGTAGGTGAGGACGGCGAGGAGGTCCCCGGCGATCAGCACCGGCAGCAGCACGCCCGTCGAGGCGCGGGCGGGCAGGACGGCGGCGAAGATCGCGAGGCTGACCGTGTTGGCGCCGCTGACCGCCGTCTTGGAGAAGCCGACGAGCAGGGCGGCGAAGGCGAGGGCTGCGAACTCCCAGCCGGTGAGATACCAGAGTGTCATCGTGTCCATGCGGACACCGATGCTAAGGGCTGTCGTTCGGATCATGCCGCGGGCGCGGGGCCCGGCACGCGCGTCCGCGGCGTTGTCGTCGGTTGCCGATGCTCCGCATCGCCGCGCTCCTCCGCCTTGCGGCCGCACGCACCGGGCCCCGCTCACCGGCGCCGACGACACACAGTCGATTCCCCGCGACCTGACCCGAACGACAGCCCCTGGGCGCGGGCGACCGGCGCGGGTAGGCACATCTCGCCTGGTGACACCGCATGACGCGGTACGGAGGCCCGGATGCCGGACGATCCCCGGGCCGCCCCGCACGCACCGCGCCCCGGGACCACCCGGGCGCCTCCGGCGAGACCCGCGCCGGCCCCGCCGCGCGGCCTCAGGGCCGCTCCACCAGCACCGCGCTCCCCTGTCCCACGCCCACGCACATCGTGGCGAGCCCGCGGGCCGCGCCGGTGCGCCGCATCCGGTGCAGCAGGGTCGTCAGGATGCGCGCCCCCGAGCAGCCCAGCGGGTGCCCCAGCGCGATCGCGCCGCCGCTCGGGTTGACCAGCTCGGGGTCGATGCCGAGCCGGTCCACGCAGGCCAGGGCCTGGGCCGCGAACGCCTCGTTGAACTCGGCCTCCTGGATGTCCCCGATCGTCCACGCGGCGCGGTCCAGCACCTTGCGGGTGGCGGGGACCGGGCCGATGCCCATCACGTCCGGGTGGACGCCCGCCGAGGCACCGGCGACGTAGCGGCCCAGGGACTCCAGGCCGAGCTCCTCCAGGGCCTCCTCGCTGACCAGGAGCAGTCCCGCCGCGCCGTCGTTCATCGGCGAGGCGTTGCCCGCGGTGACGGTGCCGCCCTGCCGGAACACCGGCTTCAGCTTCGCCAGCTTCTCGTACGACGTGTCCTCGCGGACGCACTCGTCGCTGTCGACGACCACGCCGTCGGGCCGGCGCACGGGCAGCAGTTCGGCGTCGAAGTGGCCGTTCTTGCGGGCGTCGGCGGCCCGGCGGTGGCTGCGCAGGGCGAAGTCGTCCTGGCGCTCGCGCGGGATGCCGTACCGCTCGGCGACCTCCTCCGCCGTCTCGCCCATGGCGAGCACGCCGTGCAGGTCCTTCATCGCCGGGTTGACCAGGCGCCAGCCGAGCCGGGTGTCGGCGGTCTCCATGCGGTGCGGCAGGGCCTCGTCGGGGCGCGGCAGCACGAAGGGGGCGCGGCTCATCGACTCGGAGCCGCCGGCGAGGACGATGTCGGCCTCGCCCGCGGCGATGGTGCGGGCGGCGGTGGTGACGGCCTCCAGGCCGGAGGCGCACAGCCGGTTGACCGTGGCGCCGGGCACGCTCTCGGGCAGGCCGGCGAGCAGGGCGGCCATCCGGGCCACGTTGCGGTTGTCCTCGCCGGCCTGGTTGGCGGCGCCCCAGTAGACGTCGTCGATGCGGGCGGGGTCGAGGGCGGGCAGGTCGGCGACCAGCCCGCGGATCACGGTCGCGGCGAGGTCGTCGGGGCGGACCGTGGACAGGGCTCCGCGCAGTCTGCCGATGGGGGTGCGGCGGGCGGCCGCGAAGTGGACGGGGCGCACGAGGGGACTCCTGACCGTCATCGTTCGGCCGGGACGGCGGTCCGGACCGGCCGACCGTTAATTAGCGCTGCTAGTTTCGGACTATAGACCGCGGGGCCGCCCCCTGGGAAGATCCGCCGGAGACCTTCGCCGACCCCGTAGGAGGACCCGTGGCGCACGCCCGCGAGCACGTACTGACCGGCACTCGGGGCGCGCTCGCCGTACGGGAGTGGCCGCACGGGCGGCCCCGGTACCTCGCCCTCGTCGCGCACGGCTACGGCGAGCACGCCGGCCGGTACGAGGAGCTCGCGGACACCCTGGTGGCGCACGGGGCCGCCGTCTTCGCGGCCGATCACATGGGCCACGGGAAGTCGGCGGGCGAGCGCGCGCTGATCGAGGACTTCGAGGAGGTGGTGACGGACCTGCGGGCCGTGGCGGAACTGGCCCGCTCCGCGTACCCGGATCCGCCCGTCGTCCTGACGGGGCACTCCATGGGCGGCCTGGTCGCGGCCCGCTACGCCCAGCGGTACGGCGGCGACCTGGCCGCGCTGGTGCTGTCCGGGCCGGTGATCGGGGCGTGGGAGACGCCCGCCCGGCTGCTCGCCGCCGCCGGGGACCACGGGGACCTCCCCGACGTGCGGGTCGGCCCGGCGGCGCTGTCGCGCGACCCCGCGGTGGGCGCGGCCTACGCGGCGGACCCGCTGGTGTGGCACGGGCCGATGAAGCGGCCGACGGCGGAGGCGTTCGTGCGCGCCCTGCGGACCGTGTCCGAGGGCGGGGACACCGGCCGGCTGCCGCTGCTGTGGCTGCACGGCGAGGACGACCGGCTGGTGCCGGTGGCCGCGAGCCGCCCCGGCGTCGAGGCGCTGAGCGGCGGCGACCCGGTCGTGCGGATCTACCCCGGCGCCCGGCACGAGGTGTTCAACGAGACGGGCAGGGAACTCGCCCTCGCGGACATGAAGGACTTCCTGGACACCGTTCTCGACGGCGGCTGAGCCCGTCCGGACGCCGCGTTTGCTCCGGTTCGCCAGGGGCACCCGCGCCCGCATGGAGTGGTTGCGGCGGGCGGCGTGCGTGGGCGAGGACCCCGAGTTGTTCTTCCCCGTGGGCACCCGCGGCCCCGCGCTGCGGGACGTCACGGCCGCCAAGCGCGTCTGCGCCCGCTGCGAGGTCCGCGCCGACTGCCTGACGTTCGCGCTGGGCAGCGGCCAGACCTCGGGCGTGTGGGGCGGGACCTGCGAGGAGGAACGCGTGGCGCTGCTCCGCACCTCCGGAGCCGGCGCGTCCAGGGACGACGCGACAAGGAGAAGCGCTCTATGACATCGGTCGTGAGGAGCACCTTGCCCGAGGAGGCCCGCCGGGTCAGCGGCGAGGCGCTGCAGGACACCCTCGTCGACCTGCTCGGCCTGTCCCTCATCGGCAAGCAGGCGCACTGGAACGTGGTGGGACCGCGGTTCCGTTCCCTCCACCTCCAGCTCGACGAGGTGGTGGCCTCGGCGCGCGCGTTCGCCGACACGGTGGCGGAACGCTCGGCCGCGCTGGGCGTGCCCCCGGACGGCCGTCCGGAGACCATCGCCAAGGCCTTCACGCTGCCCTCCCCGGAGAACGGCTGGGTGCGCGACTCGGACGTCGTGCGGGTGATGGTGGAGTCGCTGGAGGCGGCCGTCGGACGGCTGCGCGAGCGGATCGACGCGACGGAGAAGGCCGACCCGGTCACGCAGGACCTGCTGATCGCCGTCACCGCCGACCTGGAGAAGCAGCGGTGGATGTTCGCCGCGGAGGACTTCCCGCGCGACGGGGCCTGACCCGCCGCCGTGACGTCCCCGCCGCCCGACGACGAGGCGGCGGTTTCCCGCCGCGCCCGCACCCCGGGCCGCGGCCTGCACGATCGTACGGAAGGGGCACCCCATGTCCGACGCCCTCGAACTCGACGCGCTGTGGGAGGACTTCCACCGCGTGGTGAACATGACCTCGGCGGAGCTCGCGGCCTGGCTGCGGATGCGGGACGCCGACGAGGAGACGGAGCCGCTGCCGGAGGAGGCGGGCTCGCCCACCGGCCAGCACGTCCTGGCCATCCTCCAGAAGCGGCGCACCGACCTCACCGACGACGACGTCCGCGTGATGCGCAAGGTCGTGGACACGGTGACCGCCGAGGCGGACCTCGAGAACGAGCCGGAGACCGTGACGACGCCCGAGGACACGCGCCGCCGCCACCGGCTGATGACACTCGGCCACGACCCGCTGAAGCCGTAGGGCCCGTCCGGGAGTCCCGGTCGCGGACCGTGACGAGCGCGTCGTACGGGCACGCGCCGGCGCGCACGGGCGGACGTGCGCCGAGGAGGCGGGCGTCCGGCTGACGGACACCCGCTGGCGGATGTCCCGCAGCCGCTGCACCGGCTGCCGGTGCCGGCGCATCCGCTCAGTGCCGCGTCCGCGGATCGGTCGCCGCGGCCACCGCCCGTGCCCCGCACGAGGCGGGGCCGCGCGATCCGCGCCGGGCGGCCGCGGTCTCCGGGCGGGCGCGGGTGAACGCGCTCGGCCCGGGCGGCCACCGGCGCTACGACGAGCGCACCGCCACCCGACTCGGCGACCTGGCCCGGCCGTTGACCGACCGACCGGCGGGGCGGCGCCCCGCGGCGGCCGCGCGCAGGCGGACGGCGGGGGCGCCGAACTGCGCGGCCTGCTCCGGGAGTTCCCCGGAGTGGGTCCGGCCGGCGCCGGCATCTCCCTGCGCCAGGCACAGCGCGCGTGGCCGGAGACGGCCCCTTGCCCCGACGGCAAGGCATTGCGGGGTACGCGGCGACCGGACCGGCCCACGAGACCGGCGGGACCCGCCGAACCAGCCGCCCCGAACCGACCCGCCAGACCGACGCAACCCACCGAATCGGCCACCCCGAACCAGCCCCCGAGACCGACGGAACCCACCGACCCAGCCGCCCCAGACCGACCCGCCAGACCGACGCAACCCACCGAATCGGCCACCCCGAACCAGCCCCCGAGGCCGACGGAACCCACCGACCCAGCCGCCCCAGACCGACCCGCCAGACCGACGCAACCCACCGACCCAACCGCCCCGGCCGCGGCGCCGGTCCGCGCCGCGGTGGGCGGGAGGGCGGCCGAGGGCCGCCCGTGCCGCGCCGGACGAGCCGCCCGGACCCCCACGCCGCCCCTTCCCCTGCCACCCCCTCTCCTGTGCCGAATCCCGGGACAGCGCTGATCGCCGGCGGCACAATGACGGCGGGAACCGCACGGGCGAGAGGGAGCAGCGACGTGGCCGAGAACCGCACCCCCACCGGCGGAGCCGGGCTGCCGGACACCGGCGTGGCGCACAACGCGCGGGTGTGGAACCACTGGATCGGCGGCACGGACACCTGCGAGGCCGACCGGCGGGTCGGCGACCACGTCGCCGGCATGTTCCCGGTCGTCCGGGAGATCGCCCGCGCGGACCGCGCCTTCCTCCGCCGGGCGGTGACGTTCCTGGCCGGCGAGCGCGGGATGCGGCAGTTCCTCGACCTCGGCACCGGGCTGCCGACGGCGGACAACACCCACCAGATCGCCCAGCGCGTCGCCCCCGACGCGCGGATCGTCTACGTCGACAACGACCCGGCCGTGCTGGCCCACTCCCGCACCCTGCTGACCAGCACCCCCGAGGGCGGCACCGACTACGTCGACGCCGACGTGCGCGACCCCGGGACCGTCCTCGCACGGGCCGCCCGGACCCTCGACCTCGCCCGGCCCGTCGCGGTGATGATGCTGGGCGTCCTCAACTTCGTCCCCGACCACGACGAGGCCCGGGCCGTCGTGCGCGCGACCATGGCCGCCGTCCCGTCCGGCAGTTGCCTCGTCCTGACGCACCCCACCAGCGACGCGGCCCTCGGCGGCGAGGGCCAGATCCCGGCCATGCGGTTCTGGAACGAGAACGCCACCCCGCCGATCACCGCCCGCAGCGGCGCCGAGATCGCCGCGTTCCTCGACGGACTGGAGCCGCTGGAACCGGGCCTGGTCTCCTGCTCGCAGTGGCACCCCGAGGGCGGCGGCCGGCCCGCCCCCGTGCCGCAGTACGGCGCGGTCGCCCTGAAGCCGTGACGCGTCCTGCCGCACGCGACCGAGTGGGGCCGCTCACAGGTGTCGCGGAGCGGCTGCCTAGGACGCCCGGACCGTTGAAAGTATGATCAAGCAATGTCTGACATGACCGAAACCACGCCCGGTTGGCTGTCGCCCGACGAGCTGGAACTGGCGCGCGCCCGCATGCCGATCCTGTACGTCGAGGCCGTGCCCGTGCGCGTCGACGACAGCGGTGAAGTCACCAGCGTCGGGCTGCTGCTGCGCATCGGACCCGACGGAACGGTCAGCCGGACCCTGGTCTCCGGCCGCGTCCTGCACCACGAACGCGTCCGCGACGCCCTGCTGCGCCACCTGGAGAAGGACCTCGGCCCGGTGGCGCTGCCCCGCGTCCCGGCGTCCCTGCAGCCGTTCACGGTCGCGGAGTACTTCCCGACGCAGGGCGTCACGCCGTACCACGACCCCCGGCAGCACGCGGTGTCGCTCGCCTACATCGTGCCGGTGACCGGCGACTGCCGGCCCCGGCAGGACGCCCTGGACCTGGTGTGGTTCAGCCCGCAGGAGGCGCTCTCCCCGGCGGTGCAGAGCGAGATGCCGGGCGGGCACGGAGTGCTGCTGAAGCAGGCGCTGGCCCACGCGGGCTGGGCGGTCTGACACGCACCCCACGGGCCCCGCTCGCGTCCCGCCGCGCGACCGGGGCCCGACCCCTGCGCACCAAGTGGCCCGCCCGGTAACGGAGTCGGGACGCGCCTGGCCGCTCACCGCCTCTGCCGCACGCCGCCCGCTCCCCCGCGACGCGCCCGCCGATCCCGGGAGACCCCCACCAGGCCCCCTTTCGCGCTATAACGGGACAAACATCCCGCCCGCCCCTCAAACTTTAACCCTTCGTTTTCTTGTATCGCTCGTGTTTACGGCGATAGGTTCAGCGCCATGACCGCGTCCGAGACCCCGTCCACCGCCGAGGAGCTGCGCGGCGCCGGGCTGCGGGTGACGGCCGCCCGCGTCGCCCTGCTGGAGACCGTCCGCCGCGGCGACCACCTCGACGTCGAGACGATCGCCGCCGGGGTGCGCGATCGGGTGGGCCACATCTCGCTCCAAGCCGTCTACGAGGCCGTGCACGCGCTCACCGCGGCAGGACTGATACGCCGCATCGAACCGCCCGGCAGCCCGGCCCGGTTCGAGGGGCGCGTCGGCGACAACCACCACCACCTCGTCTGCCGGTCCTGCGGCGTCGTCGCCGACGTCGACTGCGCGGTCGGCGAGGCCCCCTGCCTGACCGCGTCGGACGACCACGGCTTCTCCGTCGACGAGGCCGAGGTCATCTACTGGGGCCTGTGCCCCGGCTGTTCCACCGCTCGCACCTCCTGAGCACCGCGATCCACCCCAGTCCGGAAGGATTTGCATGTCCGAGAACCACGACGCCATCGTCACCGACCCCAAGGCGGAGGAGACCGGCGGCTGCCCGGTCGCGCACGGGCGCGCCCTGCACCCGACCCAGGGCGGGGGGAACCGCCAGTGGTGGCCGGAGCGGCTCAACCTGAAGATCCTCGCCAAGAACCCGGCCGTGGCCAACCCGCTCGGCGAGGACTTCGACTACGCCGAGGCGTTCCGGTCCCTCGACCTCCCGGCGGTCAAGCGGGACATCGCCGAGGTGCTGACGACCTCGCAGGACTGGTGGCCGGCCGACTTCGGCCACTACGGCCCGCTCGTCGTCCGGATGGCCTGGCACAGCGCCGGCACCTACCGCATCAGCGACGGCCGCGGCGGCGCGGGCGCCGGCCAGCAGCGCTTCGCGCCGCTGAACAGCTGGCCGGACAACGCCAACCTGGACAAGGCCCGCCGTCTGCTGTGGCCGGTCAAGAAGAAGTACGGCCAGAGCCTGTCCTGGGCCGACCTGCTGATCCTCGCCGGCAACGTCGCCCTGGAGTCGATGGGCTTCGAGACCTTCGGCTTCGCCGGCGGCCGCGAGGACGTCTGGGAGCCGGAGGAGGACGTCTACTGGGGTCCCGAGACCACCTGGCTGGGCGACCAGCGCTACAGCGGCGACCGCGAGCTGGAGAACCCCCTCGGCGCGGTCCAGATGGGCCTCATCTACGTCAACCCGGAGGGCCCGAACGGCAACCCGGACCCGCTGGCCGCGGCCCGCGACATCCGCGAGACGTTCCGCCGCATGGCGATGAACGACGAGGAGACCGTCGCCCTGATCGCCGGCGGCCACACCTTCGGCAAGACCCACGGCGCCGGCCCGGCCGACCACGTCGGCGCCGACCCCGAGGCCGCCTCGATGGAGGAGCAGGGCCTGGGCTGGAGGAACACCTACGGCACCGGCAAGGGCGGCGACACCATCACCAGTGGCCTCGAGGTCACCTGGACCAGCACGCCGACCCGGTGGAGCGACGGCTTCTTCAAGAACCTCTTCGAGTTCGAGTACGAGCTGACGGAGTCCCCGGCCGGCGCCAAGCAGTGGGTCGCCAAGGACGCCCCGGAGATCATCCCCGACGCGCACGACCCGTCGAAGAAGCACCGCCCGACGATGCTCACCACCGACCTGGCCCTGCGCTTCGACCCGGTCTACGAGCAGATCTCGCGCCGCTTCTACGAGAACCCCGACCAGTTCGCGGACGCCTTCGCCCGCGCCTGGTTCAAGCTGACCCACCGCGACATGGGCCCGAAGTCGCTGTACCTCGGCCCGGAGGTCCCCTCCGAGACGCTGCTGTGGCAGGACCCGCTGCCCGAGCGGACGTACGAGCTCATCGACGCCGAGGACGTCGCCCTGCTCAAGAGCAAGGTGCTCGCCACCGACCTGTCGGTGTCCCAGCTGGTGACCACCGCCTGGGCGTCGGCCTCGTCCTTCCGCACCAGCGACAAGCGCGGCGGCGCCAACGGTGCCCGCATCCGCCTGGAGCCGCAGCGCACCTGGGAGGTCAACGAGCCCGACCAGCTCGCGCTGGTGCTGCGCACCCTGGAGGGCGTCCAGGAGGAGTTCAACGCCGCCCAGACCGGCGGCAAGCAGGTCTCGCTCGCCGACCTGATCGTGCTCGCCGGTGCGGCGGGCGTCGAGAAGGCCGCCAAGGAGGCCGGCTACCAGATCGAGGTGGCGTTCACGCCGGGGCGTGTGGACGCGACCGAGGAGCACACCGACGTCGAGTCGTTCGCAGCGCTGGAGCCGACCGCGGACGGGTTCCGCAACTACCTCGGCAAGGGCAACCGCCTGCCCGCCGAGTTCCTGCTGCTCGACAAGGCGAACCTGCTGGGTCTGAGCGCCCCGGAGATGACGGTCCTCGTCGGCGGTCTGCGCGTCCTGGGCGCCAACCACCAGGGCTCCAGGCTCGGCGTCCTCACCGACACCCCCGGCTCGCTGACCAACGACTTCTTCGTCAACCTGCTCGACCTGGGCACGACGTGGAAGGCGACCTCCGAGGACCAGACCACCTTCGAGGGCCGTGACGCCGCCACGGGCGAGCTGAAGTGGGCCGGCAGCCGGGCCGACCTGGTCTTCGGGTCGAACTCCGAGCTGCGCGCCCTCGCCGAGGTCTACGCGAGCGACGACGCGAAGGAGAAGTTCGTGCACGACTTCGTCGCGGCGTGGAACAAGGTCATGAACGCGGACCGGTTCGACCTGGTCTGATCCCCCCGTTCCCGGCGTCCGGGCCGGCCCGCACGGGCCGGCCCGGCGTCGGGGCCCCCCGCGGGCCGGAACGGCCCCCCGCAAAAGCCCGGATGCCCACGCCGTGGAAAACGGCCCCCACCAAACGGTTAGCATGGCGGGGCGGCCAGGTGTTTAACAGCGGCCCCCCTGCC
>NZ_JBITSF010000023.1:88265-100817 GCF_044540485.1 Streptomyces sp. NPDC085946
CGCTTCGGTGCGTCGTACTCGGAGAGCCCCCGGCCCGGGTTCGCGGGGGGCGCCCCCCCCCGGGCCCGGCGTCGTGCCGCCCGGCGGCACGTACCGGCACAGCGAAAAGGCCGTCTTCCCATCGCTGAGAAAACGGCCTCCGACCATACGTGAAGCTGGTCGGGACGACAGGATTTGAACCTGCGACCCCTTGACCCCCAGTCAAGTGCGCTACCAAGCTGCGCCACGTCCCGTTGCCCGTCTGACCTGGGGTTTCCCCGGGCCGAACGCGCAGGGAAACAATACCGCACTCGGGGCGGTGATCGCGCACCCCTTTCTCCGCGGCCGGCGGCGGCGCCCCGCCCTCACACCTCTTGACCTCAAGTTTGCTTGAGGTTGCACGATCGTCGTATGACGATCACCGAGGAACGCGGACGCGCGTACGGCTACCGGGACCTGCCGGGTCTCATGGGCCTGATGACCGGCGACGAGAAGCACGGTCCGGCCGCGACGTCCACGCTGGACGTGCTGTGGGTCCTGTACGACCGGGTGCTGCGGGTGCGGCCCGAGCGCGCGGACGACCCCGGGCGGGACCGGTTCCTGCTGTCGAAGGGACACGGGCCGATGGCGTACTACGCCGTCCTGGCCGCCAAGGGCTTCGTGCCGGTGGACTGGCTGCCCGGCTTCGGCTCGTACGACTCGCCGCTCGGCCACCATCCCGACCGCACCCTCGTGCCGGGCGCCGAGATCGGCAGCGGATCGCTGGGCCACGGCCTGCCGATCGCCGTCGGCACCGCGCTGGGACTGCGCGCCCGGGGGCTGGGCGAGCCGCGGGTGTGGGTGCTGACCGGGGACGCCGAGCTGGACGAGGGCAGCAACCACGAGGCGATCGCGTTCGCCGGGCCCGCCGGTCTCGACCGGCTGCACACCGTGGTCGTCGACAACGCCTCCGCCCGTCACGCGCGGCCCGGCGGCATCGCCGCCCGCTTCGAGGCGGCGGGCTGGTCGGCGCTGACGGTGGACGGCCGCGACCACGAGGCGCTGTACGCCGCCTTCACCGCGCCGCACCCGGGCCGCCCGCACGTGGTGGTGGCCCGCGTCGAGCCGAAGCACGCGTGACTCGCACCCCCCGCCTTTGCCCCTGCCTCCGGAAAGGACCACCCCGTGGACACCATGCGCGACCGTTTCGCCCCTGTCGTCTCCCGGCTGCTCGACGAGGATCCCCGGGTCGCCGTGGTCCTCGCCGAGATCGGCGCGGACGGCTTCGCCGAGGCCCGGCGCCGGCATCCCGACCGGGTGATCAACGTGGGCATCCGCGAGCAGCTCATGATCGGGGCGGCGGCCGGGCTGGCGCTCACCGGGCTGCGGCCGGTCGTGCACACCTTCGCCAGCTTCCTCGTCGAGCGCCCCTTCGAGCAGGTCAAGCTGGACCTGGGGCACCAGGACGCCGGTGCGGTGCTGGTGAGCGCGGCCGCGTCCTTCGACTGGCCGGCCGGCGGGTACACGCACATGGCCCCGGGCGACGTGGCGCTGCTCGACACCCTGGACGGCTGGACCGTGCACGTGCCGGGGCACCCGGACGAGGCCGCGACGCTGCTGCGGCACGCGGTCGCCGCCGGCGACGACAAGGTGTACGTGCGGCTGTCCGTGCAGTCCAACGGGCAGGCGCGGCCCGTCGACGGGCGCAGCTCGCGCATCGTCCGGGAGGGCCGCCGCGGGGTGGTGCTCGCCGTCGGGCCGGTGCTCGACGCGGTGCTGGACGCGACGGAGGGCCTCGACGTCACCGTCCTGTACGCGACCACCGTCCGCCCCTTCGACGCGGCGGCCCTGCGCCGGGCGACGGACCGGGCCGGGACAGACGTGGTGCTGGTGGAGCCGTATCTGGCGGGCACCTCCACGGCGGCCGCGAACGACGCGCTGTCCGACGTGCCCCACCGGGTGCTGGGCCTGGGCGTCGGACGGCGGGAGCTGCGGCGCTACGGGCGGATCGAGGAGCATGCCGCCGCGCACGGTCTCGACGCGCGGTCGCTGCGGGAGCGCGTCGCGGGCTTCCTCGGCGACCGGGCGGCGGTGCGCGGTTGAGGCGGGCACCGGTGCTCCCGGGGCCCGCCTCCCCGCGGGTGACGGCGGCCGGCGCTCCCCTCCCGCCCCGGCCGCCGGGCGGACGGCGGCCGGTGCTCCCCTCCCGGACCGGCCGCCACGTGCTCACGGATCATGCCACGGGGCACCGACAACGCCCCGGGCCGTCAGTCGGCCGGAGCCGGGACCCCCAGCCGGGGATGGGCCTCCAGCAGCCGGGTGGGGGCCGCCTGGCGCCAGGAGTCGGCCAGGATGTCGTGCAGTTCGGCCTCGTCCTCCAGGGCGGCGAGGCGCACCCTCACCCAGGCGAACTGTGCCTCGTGACCGGCGATCCAGAACTTCTCCGGCTCGGCGAGCACCAGTTCGTCGCGCTCCACCTTGGGGCAGCGCACGGCGAGGGAGGTCTCGTTCTCCGGCAGGGTGGCGAACATCTTCCCCGCGACCCGGAACGTGGGCATGCTCCAGGCGATCTTCTCCGTCGTCTCCGGCAGGGACAGGGCGACACGTCGTACGTCTTCGGCATCCGGCATGGCTGGCACCGTAGCCCCTGCCACTGACAATCACCTGGTGGGAGCACCCGCCCCCACGCGCTTGTAGTAGATCGTCGTCGGGCGCAGGACGCCGGCGGGGTCGGCCGCGTAGTCCGGGATCGCGCCGACCGGGGTCCAGCCGGCGGACCGGTACAGGTGCTCGGCGGGGCTGCCGGTCTCGGTGTCCAGGTGCAGCAGGGTGATGCCGGCCGCGGCGGCCGCCTCCTCCGCGGCGGCCAGCAGGCGGCGGCCCAGGCCCCGGCCGCGGGCGTCGCGGTGCACCATCAGCTTGACGAGTTCGGCGCGGTGGCGGCTGTTGGGCTTGTCGGGCAGCGCGAGGCTCACGGTGCCCAGCGCGCGGCCGCCCTCGCACGCCACCCACACGGCGAGCTGCCCGGCCGCGACGGCGGCGGCCCGCCGCTCCCACCAGGCGACGGCCTCGGCCCGGTCCAGCGGCGCGAGGAAGCCGACCGAGGCGCCGCCGTCCACCGTGTCGGCCAGCAGTCCGGCCAGCTCCTCCGCGTGGTGCAGCAGTTGGACGTCGTCGAGACGGCGGGGGATCACGGCCGCACCACCGCCAGCACGTACCGCGCGTCCTCGGGGCCGGCGCACCGGAACCTGGTCGGGCCCCACACCCGCAGCCGCAGGCAGTCGCCGGTGGCGACGCGGTGCTCGGTGTCCTGCGCCGTGACGTCGAGGGTGCCCGCCAGGACCCAGAGGTGCTGTTCCAGGCCGGGCACGGGCGGGCGGTCGTAGGCGATGTCGGCGCCCGCGCCCAGCCGGCCCTCGACGAGTTCGCCCCGCAGGCCGGCGTGCGGCGGGGACACCGACCGGCGCCGGAAGCCGGAGGCGCGGTCCTCCCACACCGGCTGGTCGGCCGCCCGCACCAGCGGCACGGGCTCCGCCTCGACCTCGCTGAGCAGCTGGGACATGGTCCGCCCGTAGACGGCGCACAGCCGGTTCAGCAGGGAGGCGGTGGGGCTGATCTCCGCCCGCTCGGCACGGGACAGCGTGGACCGGCTCACCCCGCTGCGCTCCGCCAGTTCCCCCAGCGACCAGCCGTGCTGGGCCCGCAGCTCGGCCAGGCGCGCGCCGAGCCGGGCGTCCACGGCGCCCGGGGCCTCGATGATTCTTCCCATGTCCGGGACGTTATCCCGGATGTGGGACGCCACGGTTACGGATTCCTCACAGCCGCCCCGTCCCGGCCCGCCCGCGGCGGGGCGCTCACCCCCGCGCCGCCTCCGTCAGCGCCCGCAGCACCGGGCTGATCAGGGGATGCTCCTCGGCCCCCCGGCGGACGGCCGCGAAGACCCGGCGGGTCGGCGCGACGCCGTCGACCGGGCGGACCACCACCCCGGCCAGGTCCATCCCGCGCAGCGCCGACCGCGGCACGAGCGCCACGCCCGCGTCGGCCGAGGCGAGGGCCACGACCGCGCGGAAGTCGTCCGAGGAGTGCTCCAGACGCGGCTGGAACCCGGCGTTCTCACAGGCCAGGACCACCACGTCGTGGCAGGGGTTGCCCGGGTACGGGCCGATCCAGGGGTCCTTGGCCAGCTCGGCGAGCGGCACCTCGTCGGCACCGGCGAGCCGGTGGGCGACCGGGACGACCGCGTCGAACGGCTCGGCGTACAGCGGTACGTGCGTCAGACGCGGGTCGTCGGCGGAGGGTGCCCCGCGGTACTCCACCGCGACCGCCGTGTCGACCTGCCGGTCCAGCACCATCGGCAGGCTGGCGTCGCCCTCGGCGTCCTGGACGCGCAGCCGGATCCCGGGCGAGGTCGCGGCGAGCCGCGCCACGGCGGGCGCCACGACCTGGGCGATGCCGGTGGCGAAGGAGGCGACCGTGACCGTGCCGGCCGCGCCCGAGCCGTACGCGGCGAGCTCGGCCTCCGCGCGCTCCAGCTGGGCGAGGACCACATGGGTGTGGCGCAGCAGTATCTCGCCGGCCGGGGTCAGCCGGACGCCCTTCGCGCTGCGCTCCACGAGCCGGTGGCCGGTCTCCTGCTCCAGCGCGGTGAGCTGCTGGGAGACGGCCGAGGGGGTGAGGTACAGCGCGGCGGCAGCCGCCGTCACCGTGCGGTGGTCGGCCACCGCACGGAGGATGTGCAGCCGCCGCGCTTCGATCATGGGCCCGATTGTCTCAAACGCGTCCCCCGGGCCCGTCAGCCCTGCTCGGCGTCGAGGGCGGCGCGTGCCGCCACGAACGCGTCGACCGCCCGGTTCACGTCCTCGGTGGAGTGCGCGGCGGACAGCTGCACGCGGATGCGGGCCTGGCCCTGCGGGACGACCGGGTAGGAGAAGCCGATCACGTACACGCCGCGCTCCAGCAGCAGTTCCGCCATCCGGCCGGCCCGCGCCGCGTCACCGATCATGACCGGGGCGATGGCGTGGTCGCCGGGGAGGATGTCGAAGCCCTCCTCGGTCATCCGGCGGCGGAACAGGGCGGTGTTCCCGGCCAGCCGCACCCGCAGGTCGTCCGCCGACTCCAGCAGGTCCAGCACCTTCAGCGAGGCGGCCGCGATCACCGGGGCGAGGGTGTTGGAGAACAGGTACGGCCGGGAGCGCTGGCGCAGCAGGGCGACGATCTCGGCGCGGGCGGCCACGTAGCCGCCGGAGGCGCCGCCGAGGGCCTTGCCGAGGGTGCCGGTGATGATGTCCACGCGGTCCATGACGCCGTGCAGCTCGGGGGTGCCGCGGCCACCGGGGCCGACGAAGCCGACGGCGTGCGAGTCGTCGACCATGACCATCGCGTCGTAGCGGTCGGCGAGGTCGCAGATCTCGCGCAGCGGGGCCACGTAGCCGTCCATGGAGAAGACGCCGTCGGTGACGATCAGGCGCCGGCGGGCGTCGGACGCCTCCTTCAGCTGCGCCTCCAGGTCCGCCAGGTCGCGGTTGGCGTAGCGGAAGCGGCGGGCCTTGGACAGGCGGATGCCGTCGATGATCGACGCGTGGTTCAGGGCGTCGGAGATCACCGCGTCCTCGGGGCCGAGCAGGGTCTCGAAGACACCGCCGTTGGCGTCGAAGCAGGAGGAGTACAGGATCGTGTCCTCCTGGCCGAGGAACGCCGACAGCCGGGCCTCCAGTTCCTTGTGCACCTCCTGCGTGCCGCAGATGAAGCGGACGGACGCCATGCCGTAGCCCCAGCGGTCCAGGGCCTCGTGGGCGGCGGCGATCACCTCGGGGTGGTCGGCGAGGCCGAGGTAGTTGTTGGCGCAGAAGTTGAGGACCTCGCCGGGGCGGCCGCCCGCGGTGACGTTCACGGTCGCGGACTGCGGGGTGCCGATGACGCGCTCGGGCTTGTGCAGGCCGGCGGCGCGGATCTCGTCGAGGGTGGCGCGCAGGTCGTCGCGCACGGAGTCGAACATGGGATGGCTCCTGAAAGTGCTGTCGCCGATGGGGGGTTACGCGGTCCAGTCGAGGATGACCTTGCCGCCGCGGCCGCTCGCCGCGTCGGCGAACGCCGCCTCGAAGTCGCGGTAGCCGTACCGGCCGGTGATCACGGGCGCGAGGTCGAGGCCGCCCTCCAGCAGCACCGACATCGCGTACCAGGTCTCGAACATCTCCCGGCCGTAGATGCCCTTGATGGTGATCATCGAGGTGACGATCCGGGCCCAGTCGACCGGGAACTCCTCGGACGGCAGGCCGAGCATGGCGATCCGGCCGCCGTGCGTCATGTTGGCGATCATGTCGCGCATCGCCTCGGGGCGGCCGGACATCTCCAGGCCGATGTCGAAGCCCTCGCGCAGGCCCAGTTCCCGCTGCCCGTCGGCGATGGAGGACCGGGAGACGTCCAGCGCGAGGCTCACGCCGATCTTGCGGGCCAGTTCCAGCCGCTCCTCGCTGACGTCGGTGACGACGACGTTGCGGGCGCCCGCGTGCCGGGCCACGGCGGCGGCCATCAGGCCGATCGGCCCGGCCCCGGTGATCAGGACGTCCTCGCCGACCAGCGGGAAGGACAGCGCGGTGTGCACGGCGTTGCCGAACGGGTCGAAGATCGCCGCCACGTCGAGGTCGACGGGGACGCGGTGCACCCACACGTTGGACGCGGGCAGGGCCACGTACTCGGCGAACGCGCCGTCCCGGCCGACGCCGAGCCCGACGGTGGCCCGGCACAGGTGCCGGCGGCCGGCCAGGCAGTTGCGGCACTTGCCGCACACCAGGTGGCCCTCGCCGCTGACCCGGTCGCCGACGGCGACGTCCGTGACGTCCCGCCCGGTCCCGACGACCTCGCCGACGAACTCGTGCCCGACGACCAGCGGGGTGCGGATCGCCTGCTGCGCCCAGCCGTCCCAGGCCCGGATGTGCAGGTCGGTGCCGCAGATGCCGGTGCGCAGCACCTTGATGAGGACGTCACCGGGTCCGACGGCGGGCTCCGGCACGTCCGCGAGCCACAGCCCGGGCTCCGCCTTCTCCTTGACCAGCGCCTTCAACGCTACGGCTCCTGAGGGTGAGTCCCGGCCGCGGGCATGCCGAAGGAACCCCGGGGCCGGGAGAGGAGTGGAATCGCACAGCAATCTGCCCTACTCCGGCCCACCGGTCCATCGAGGTTTTCTTAAGCGCGGCCACAGCTTTCCTTCACGCCCGTCCGGCACCCCGGCCACCGCGGCGATCATGGCGTGCCCCGCCCTGGTCCGGCGTTCTGTCATATCAGCAGTCCGTGGTCCTCCCGCCGCTCCAGCCGTGCGACGAGGTCGGCGGCCCGTTCCTTGATGGCGGCCAGACCGGGTTGCCCCCAGGGGCGCGGCTCGACGTCGGCGACGCACACGGTGCCGAGCACCATGCCGGTGCTGTCGATGAGCGGGGCGCCCAGGTAGGAGCGGATGCCGTAGTCGTCGACGACCGGGTTGCCCGCGAACCTCGGGTAGTCGCGGACGTCCTCCAGGGCCAGGGCCCTGCGCCGGACCACCACGTGCGGGCAGAAGCCGTGGTCGCGGGGGAGCGCGCGGCCCACCCGGGCGCTGGTGCCGTCGCTGCGCACCACCGGCGCGACGAGCGGGGCGTGCAGCCCCGCGAAGAACTGCCCTGTCTCGCCGGGGAAGTTGACCATGGCGTACAGGGCTCCGCTGTGTTCGGCGAGGCAGGCGGCGAAGGCGTCGAGCGCGGGTTCCGGGCGCTCTCCCAGGCCGAGCCGGCGCAGCCGGCGGGTGCGGGCGGGGGCCTCCTTGTCCTCGGGTGTCAGCAGCAGACGACCGGCCGGGCGCGGCGGGTCGTAGCTCATGAGCGGGCTCCCGGGCGGTGTGCGTACGTCATGTGCGGCTCCGTGGCGGGGTGTGCGGGGGTCACATGTGGGCGCCGTACCCCAGGGTGGGGGCCGGTGCGTGGGCGATCAGGTGGCGTACGAGGGTGAGCAGGGTCTGGACGCCGGAACTGGAGATCCGGGCGTCGCAGCACACCACGGGGACGTCCGGCGAGAGGTCGAGGGCGGCGCGCACCTCCTCGGGGTCGTAGCGGAAGGCGCCGTCGAACTCGTTGACGGCGACGATGAAGGCCAGGCCGCGCTGTTCGAAGAAGTCGACGGCGGCGAAGCACTCCTGGAGCCGGCGGGTGTCGGCGAGGATGACCGCGCCGAGGGCGCCCTCGCACAGTTCGTCCCACATGAACCAGAACCGCTCCTGGCCGGGCGTGCCGAACAGGTACAGCACGTGCCGCGGGTCGAGGGTGATGCGGCCGAAGTCCATGGCGACGGTCGTCTCGACCTTGTTCTCGATCCCGTCGAGGTTGTCGGTCGCGGCGCTGACCGTGGTCAGCAGTTCCTCCGTGCTGAGCGGGGCGATCTCGCTGACCGCGCCGACGAAGGTGGTCTTGCCCACGCCGAACCCGCCCGCCACGAGGATCTTCAGCGCGGTGGGGAAGGGGTCGGTGCCGCCGTTGTGGTCAGAGCTGGCGTCGTAGTCCATCGAGCACTGCCTCCAGAAGGGCCCGGTCCGTCGGGTTGTGGTGGAACACGGGGGGCTTGGTGGTCAGCGCCCCGCAGTCGACGAGGTCCGCCAGCAGCACCTTGGTGACGGCCACCGGCAGCTTCAGGTGGGCGGCCACCTCGGCGACCGCCAGCGGGGCGCGGCACAGCTCCAGCGCCTGGGTGTGCTCGGGGCCGAGGTAGCCGAGGGGGGTCGCCCCGGTGGCCATCACCTGCGACATCAGGTCGAGTTCGACGGTGGGCCGGGTGCGGCCGTTGCTGACCGTGAAGGGGCGCACCAGCCGACCGGCCGCGTCGTCGAGCCAGGGCCCGTCGCCGGCCGCCGCCACGCTCAAGGCCTCATCGCCGGGTTGTCGACGCTGTGCTGCCGGGGCGCGGTCACCAGGTACGGCCGGACGCTCTTGACCAGCATCGCCATCTCGTAGCCGAGCACCGCCGCGTCGGCCTCGCGGCCGGCCAGCACGGCCAGGCAGGTGCCGGAGCCCGCGGTGGTGACGAACAGCAGGGTCGAGTCGAGTTCGACGACGACCTGCCGGACGTCGCCGCCGTCGCCGAAGCGGACGCCGGCGCTGCGGCCGAGGGAGTACAGGCCGGAGGCCAGGGCGGCCATGTGGTCGGCGCTGTCCGGGTCCAGGCCGTGCACGGACTTCACCAGTCCGTCGCAGGACAGCAGCACCGCGGCGGTCGTGTGCGGTACGCGTTGCACGAGGCCGCTCATCAGCCAGTCGAGGTCGGAAACGTGAGCGGTCGGCGCTTCGCTCGCCATGGTGGATCGACTCCTTGGGATACGTGGGTCTGCGGGAGCGGTGGGGGTGGGGTGGGGGGTGGTCATCCGGCGGACGCGCTCCCGTCGTGCCGGGCGGTGTGGTCGGTGGCGGGCGCGGGCACACCGTCGTGCGCGCCGCGCGCCTCGGTTATGCGGGTGAGGTCGCCGGGGCGTCCCCGGCCCTGCCCGACGTCCGCGGGGTCCGGGGCCGCCGGGAGGGCCGGGCCGGTGGTGGCGGACTCCAGGGGCTGACGCCCCACCTGCGGAGCGGCCCTGTGCGGGGCTTCCGGGTACGGGGCCTCCGTGTACGGGGCTTCCGTGTACGGGGCTTCCGTGTGCGTCGTCCCCAGGTGCGGAGTTCCGCTGTGCCCGGCGTCCGCGTGGACCTCCCTGTGCGGGGCGGCCATGTGCCCGGCGTCCAGGTGTGGGGCGTCCATGTGTCCGGCGTCCATGTGTGCGGTCACCATGTCCTCGGCCTCCAGGTGCTGTTGGGCCTCGGCCAGGCCGACTCCGCGCTGGAAGGCGGCCATCAGGCCGGGGTCGTGGCCGACGAGGTACTCGGGGTCCTGACGCGGGACCGGACCGTCGCGCAGCTGGGGTGCGATGTGCTCCTGGGCGCGGCGGCGGGGCAGCCGGGGCTTGCCCATGGTGCCGCGCACGGCGCCGTTGCGCGGGGTGGGGGCCGCCGCCACGTTCTCGGCGAGGACCCTCCGGTCGTCGTCGCTGATGCCGGGCACGGCGTCGGCGGGGGTGGGCCGCTCCCGGTGCGCCCCGCGCACGGGCAGCGGCGGGGGGCCGCCGTCGGCCCGTCCGGCGGGGCCGGCCGTGCGCCGGTGCCGGGGTTCCCCGGCCGGCGCGGAGCCGCCCCGCGCGCCGGAGCCGGCTTCCGTTCCGGCACCGGGCGGGGACCCAGGCGAGGCGGCCGCCACGGCCCCGCCCCCGGGCACCGGCACGGCCTCCGGCGAGGGCGGGGCGCCGGGCACCGGCGGGGAGCCCGGCCCGGACGAGGCCCCCCGGACGGGCAGGGCCCCCGTGTCGGACACGCCCTGCCCGGACGGGTCCCCCGCCCCGGAGGACGCTCCGGGCACGGGCGGAGCACCGTACGCGGGCGCGTCCCCGGGGAGGTGCCCCGCCGCGGACGCGGGCGCCCCTCCGGCCGTCGGCGTCGCTCCGGCCACGGGCACCGCGCCGGCCACGGGCGAGACCCCGGCCGGAAGCAGAGCGCCCTGCGCCGGCGCGCCGCCCACGGCTCCGCCCGTCCCGCCCGCCCCGTCCCGCGACTGCGGCCCGGCCCCCGCCGCGCCGGGCGGCGCCCCCAGCAGCGCCTGGGGCACGACGAGCACCGCCTGCACTCCCCCGTAGATGTTGCTCTGGAGCCGGACGGTGATGCCGTGCCGCCGCGCGAGCTGGGAGACGACGAACAGGCCGATGCGGCCGTCCGCGAGGAGCCGGGCGACGTTCACCTGGTCCGGGTCGGTGAGCAGCGCGTTCATCCGCTGCTGCTCCTCGGCGGGCATGCCGAGTCCGCGGTCCTCGACCTCGACGGCGAGCCCGGAGGTGACGAGGCTGGCGCGCAGTAGCACTTGGGTGTGCGGGGCGGAGAACACCGTGGCGTTCTCGACGAGTTCGGCCAGCAGGTGGATGACGTCGGCGACGGCGTGCCCGCGCAGTTCCCCGTCGATCGGCGGGACGAGCTTGACCCGGGAGTACTGCTCGACCTCCGCGATGGCCGAGCGCAGCACCTCGGTCATGGAGACCGGGTTGCTCCACTGCCGCCGGGAGACGGCCCCGCCGAGCACGGCGAGGTTCTCGGCGTGCCGGCGGATCCGGGTGGCGAGGTGGTCGACGTGGAAGAGGCCCTTGAGCAGGTCCGGGTCCTCGATCTCGTTCTCCAGCTCGTCGAGGATGGAGATCTCGCGGTGCACGAGCGACTGCAGGCGCCGGGCGAGGTTGACGAACACCTCGAGCTTCTGTTCGCTGCCGGCCTGGCTGGAGAGCTGGGAGGCCTGCACGACGGCGGTGACGGCGCCGTCGTGCGCCCGGGCCAGGTCGGCGGCGAGCAGCTCGAAGTCGTCCGCGTCGTCCGGCGGTCCGCCGGCCGGCTGCCGCTCCGGGGGCCCGTCGCCGCGGCGCAGCGTCTCGACCAGGGCCCGCAGGTCGGCCTCGCGCCGTGCGGTGCCGCGGCGCAGGGCGGCGACGCGGTCGTGCACGGACCGGGCGGCGCGGCCCGCGGCCACCGCGGCGATGACGATGCCGGCGAGGGTCACCGAGAGGGCGCCGCCGAGGACGGCCCACAGGGTGAGGCCCGGGCGGGTCCCGGTGGAGCGGACGGTGAAGAGGACGGCGGCGCAGCCGCTGAGGGCGACCGCCACGGGGGGCAGCACGGCGAGGCGCAGCAGCTGGGGCCGTATGTGGGTCTCGGGCAGCGCGGTGGCGGCGGTGCGGGCGGCCGGCCGCCCGTGCCGCCCGCCCTCACGGCGGTCGGCGCGGGGGGTCGGTGCGCGGAGGTGAGACATCGGTGTCCTCGTACGGGTCCGTCGGGCGTGGGGGCCAAGGGAGCTCGTGGGAGCCCGGCCGGGCTCGCGGGCCCGGGTGCGCGCCGTCCGCGGGGCGTGACGACGTGCGCGGTGCGCGGGTCCCGCGCCGGCACGACCGGCGGCCGCGGGTCCGGCGGGCCCCGCCGCTCCGGCAGGTCCGGCGGCCCCGGCACGCTCCGCCGGTCCGGCAGGTCCGGCGACTCCGGCGCCCTCCGTCGGTCCGGCAGGTCCCGTCGAACCGGCGGATTCCGCCGGTCCTGCGGGTCCCGTCGGTCCGGCAGGCCCCGCCGGTCGGGCCGGTTCGCCGGGTCCGGCGGGAGCGGGGCGCCCCGGGGTGCCTGCCGCCTCCGGGCAGCGGGGCTCCCCGTCGCGCCGACTCCCTCGTCCGCCTCGCGCCTGCACCTACCGGTCCCCGCTCCCTGACCCGCCTGATCCGGACGACACCCGTGCAGCGGCCTCTCGACACCGGCCCTGCGTCGCCCGATGGACACTCACCGTAGTCATCACCGCATCATGTGCGGTGGGCAGTTGACAAACTCATACGAGAAGCGTCCCGCTCTGGTATGAGGTCTCGCACGACAGATCGATGCCCGCCGCAGGCCCCTGCCCGAAAGCGAAAGGAATTCGATCCGACCTGGTCAGAACCGGTCATGGGGGCGCGGGGGGGGGGGGGGGGGGGGGGGGGGGGGGCGCCCCCCCCCCCCCCCCCCCCCCGCCCCCCCCCCGCCCCCCCCCCCCCCCGGC
>NZ_JBITSF010000024.1:0-40673 GCF_044540485.1 Streptomyces sp. NPDC085946
GACGCGGTCTCCGCGGTGAAACGATCCCCGGTGAGCTGCATCCCGTCACCCGAGTCACCCGCGAACCTGATGATCACCCGGTCCAGCCGGCGGACCTCCTTGATGTACACGATGCTCCTCTCGTCGCGCTCGGATGGAAGCCGCAGCCGAAACTAAGGGGCGAGAGGAGGGCACGTCCCTGCCCCGGGCCAAGTCCGCCCTCGATCTTGGCAAGTCGCCTAAACCGCACCGCCCTCCACCGCCTGTGCCTGTCCCGGAGCGCTCCGCGTGCGGGCCCCGGCCCGCCGCTGCTGGGGCAGGCGCACGGTCGGGGAGACACCGCGCAGCGTGAGCTCCCAGATCTCGGCGACCCGGGTGACCGCGCGGATGTGTTCCGGCCCCGCGGCCTCGCCGCCGGTGTGGACGAGCACCTCGGCGCCGGTCACGAGATGCGAGACCAGGGAGAGGAGCGCACGCGGATGGGTGCCGGGGCTCAGGGTCTCCACGGGCACCCGGGTCACCAGATCCTCGACCACCGGAAGCCACGAGGAGGACCAGGGGACGGTGGTCGTGACGCGCTCGCGGCTGAGCCGCGCGGCGGCCCGGACCACGGAACTGTCCTCGAGCAGATCGACGACGGCGAGGGTGATGACGATGATGGTCTCCAGCGCGGGCTGACGCGTCCTGAAGATCCGTTGCACCACTTCGCCGGTGAGCGCGATGCCGTGCTGCTGCACCGCGTCGGCGAGTGCGGCCTTGGAGCGGAAGTGGAAGGTCAGCGCGCCCATGGAGGTGCCGGCCTCCGCGCAGATGCGTCCCAGTGACGTGGCCTCGAAGCCCGCGGTGTCGAAGGCGTCGGCGGCGGCCCGGATGAGGGACTCCCGGGTACGGACCGCTCTTCCCTGTCTCACCGTGGACAGCCTCTGCGGGCCGAGCGGTCGTATCGTCCCGCGCACGTCCACGATCGCGTCATTGCTGGTCTCCTCTCGAGGCGATGAGCCGGGTTGCGGTGGTCCAGCTTCTGCTGGCGAGAGCTCCGTCACAACGCCGACTTCCGATAGAAGTACGGGATATGGAGGCCGCATCGGCGTCTGTGCCCGTTTTTACGGAAATGTCCACGACAGCTTCGGTGACTTGCCGAAGTCTCACCGAGGTCTCCCACCTCCGCAAAAACAAAGAGAACGTTCGCTATTGTTTTTCCGTCAGGCATGCACGTGGAGGGAGAGCACCATGGCCGGGCAGCACCTGGTTCTGTCGCCGCAGTGGAACACGGCCTCGCTGGACATCTTCAGCGACACACTCTTCGGACATCTGCCGCGAGCCGACCAAAGACGCTGGGCCCTGGGCTATCTGCGCGGGCTGCTCACGACTCCGGGCAAGAAGTCCATACGCCGCCTGGCCGCCGCGATCTCGGCGTCGCCCACGGCGTCGCAGTCCCTGCAGCAGTTCATCAACACCAGCCCCTGGGACTGGAAACCGGCCCGTGAGGAACTGACCCGGGTCATACAGGGACGCACCACGCCCCGGGCCCTGACGGTCGCCACGGCGTTCCTGCCCAAGCGCGGCGCGCACTCGTGCGGGGTGCACCGTCGTTTCGTGCCCCGGCTGGGCCGGACCATCAACTGCCAGATGGGAGTCGGGCTGTTCCTCTCCTCCGGGGAGGCGCACCTGCCGGTGGACTGGCGCCTGATGCTTCCCGAACGGTGGAGCGACGACGCGGACCTGCGGGAGCGGGCCAGGATTCCCGGCGCGGCCCGCCATCGCCCGTACTGGGAGCACGTCCTCGGTCTGCTCGACGTGGTCTCGTCCCGCGCGGGGCTCACCGCGGTCCCGGCGGTGGTGGACATGAGCGAGTGCCCCGACGCGGCCCTCCTGGTCAACGCCCTGAGCCGGCGCGGACAGAGCTTCGTCGTGGCGGTGCCGCCCGGTCTGCGGATACTCCCGCTCGGCCCTCGCGCCGCCCCTGCTGACCCCGAGGACGCCCAAGGCGCCCTGTCCGTCCAGGAATTCCTGCACCAGCACGGCACCCGGCAGCCATACGCCACGGTGCACGCCCCGGGCCGCGGTGACGTGAGGATGCTGTCCACCCGGGTCCGGCTGCCCGGCAGCAGGCAGACCTACCGCCTCCTCGCCGAGTGGGACCCCGCCCGGCAGGGCCCCCCGCGCGCATGGCTCTCCACCCTCCTCGACGAGCACGCCGGGCGCATCACCGCGCTCGCCCACCTGACGTCCGGGGCCGCCGCCACCGTGAGCCGCCTCGAGGAGGACTGCGGCCTCCTCGACTTCGAGGGCCGCTCCTACCCCGGCTGGCACCACCACATGACCCTGGTCTCCGCCGCCTACTCCTACAGCCGCCTCTACTCCCCGGCCTCCGCCGCCCCTGCCGCGTCCGCGGCCACCGACCCGCTGCCCCGCACCGCCTGAGGGGCCCCCTGGGGGCGTTCGGCGAGGAACGACCTGTACCACGCGGACGCGGAGGCGAGGCGGGCGAGAGGGCCGGGGCCCTCCGGGCAGCCGGTCAGGCGCCAGATCTCCTCGCCGCGGTACCAGTGGTCGAGGGCGAGGAGGGCGAACTGGCGCTCGCTCATCAGACCCGGCACCTCGCGCAACCGGCGTACGCAGACGTCCCAGGGCCATGGCTCGGTCACTTTCGGCAGTACGCCCAGGGAGGCGAGCGTGGTCAGGAGGTCGCGGACGCGTACGGGGTGGGGGTGGACGGCGTGATGGATGCCCGTGGGCGGCGCGTCCGGCATGAGGGCCGTCGTGGTGATCAGCCGTGCGAGGTCCTCGACGTCGACGAGGGACAGCAGGCCGTGTCCGCCGTCCCAGAGGGCCGGAACCCGCGCGAGCAGTTCGGCCAGCGCCGGGACGACCCAGCGATCGCCCCGGCCCACGATCAGACCGGCCCGCAGCACCGTGCCGCCCGTCGCCAGCACGTGCCGCTCGCTGTCGAGCCGGGTGGCGCTGGCCGCGGAGACCGGCGCCGGCGCGATCTCGTTCACGGTGAGCCCGCGGTGCGGCCCGGCTCCGTACACCGCGGTCGTCGAGAGCTGGACGACACGTCGGACACCGCTGCGGCGGGCCTCCTCGGTGAGCGTCGCGGTCCCCAGGACGTTGACGGCCTCGCACGCACGCGCCTCGCCGGACACCCGGGACGCCAGGTGCACCAGGACGTCCACGTCGTCCAGCGCTCCGGACAGCGAGGACGGATCGGTCAGGTCCGCGGGGCGCCACGACGGGCCCGCCCCGTCCCGGAGCCGCCCCCCGGGAGGCGTGCGCACCAGAGCGCGCACGTCGTCGACACGGCCGTCGGCACGTGCTTCGAGGAGCCCGCGCAGCACCACCGAACCGACGAAGCCAGTGGCTCCGGTGACCGCCACGCGGGGCGGTCTCACGCGGTCGCCTTCGACTCGTCGTGGGGGATGTCGAGCTGCGCGATGACCTCGTCCGGCGCCAGGGCGGGCAGCAGACAGCGCCACATGGCGGCGATCAGTCCGGGCAGGTTGGTCCGCTCGCTGGCGATCTGGGACATGATCTGCGTACCGGTGAAGGCGCCGACGATCACGCGCGCGAAGTCCGCTTCGTCGACGGAGGGGCGCAACTGCCCCCTCGTACGCGCCTCGACCAGGGTTTCACGGAAGCGGTCGATCCAGAACTCGTATATCGAGTACTCCTGAAGACCCGATTCGTTCTGCTCCACCGCCAGCCGGACGCCGGCCCGCAGCAGCGTGTTGGTCTGCAGCTCGGACGCCAGGTACCCGGTCATGTCGAGCAGTTGCTGCAGGCCCGGCTCGCTCCGGGGGAACTCCAGATCGGCGGCCTGCTCCAGGATGACGGCTCTGGCCAGGGCTTCCTTGGACTTGAAGTGGAAGTACATGGCCCCGGCCGTCAGCCCGGCCCGTTCCAGGATCTTGTTGACGCTCGCGCCGGAGTACCCGGCCGTGTCGAAGGTCTCGGCCGCCGCCCTGAGCAGTACTTCTCGGGTACGAACGGCACGTTCCTGCCTGTGCTGTGCCATCACTGACTGCCTCAACCTCTCGACAAACAAAAAGAACGACCTCTATGTTATCGGAGCGGCACGCACGAGTGTCCGTTCGTTATCGCTTTGGCATTCGCCAGCAGCCCAAGGGGGAGACTGCCGTGTCGCTTCAGCTTGCTCATCCGCCTGTGACGGAAATGCTCACTGTCATTCCCCGGTCGTACACGCACAAGCGTGACGCGTCCGAGGTGCTGCTGAGCAACTGGTGCCGCAGCGGGGCGGACTCCTACGCGGTGGAGGCCGGCTGGCCCGGGCAGCACGCCTTCTACGAGACCCGGCTCGGCATGCACGACCCGATGCTGCTGTGCGAGACGGTGCGCCAGACGTTGCCGCTGCTGTCCCACGGTGCCTACGAAGTACCGCTCGGACACCAACTGCTCTGGAAGGACTTCGCCTGGGAGATCGACGCGGACGCCCTGCGCAGTGACGGCGGCACGGTCGGCATAGACCTGCGCATCACGTGCACGGACGTCAAGCGCCGCAAAGCACGCGCCTCCGCCCTGGCGCTGCACTTCGAGGTGGTGCGGGACAGCACGGTCCTCGCCGTCGCGCGCACCAGCTTCACGATCCAGGACCGGACCGTCTACGAACGTCTGCGGGGCCGTTACGCCGACATCCCCGGCCTGCACGCGGTTCCCTTGCCCTCCCCCGCGCCGCCCGAGCGCGTCGGGCGGAGCAGTTTCGAGGACGTGGTCCTCTCGCCCACCGACTCCAGCACCCGCTGGCAGCTGCGCGTCGACCGGGCGCACCCGATCCTCTTCGACCACCCCGTGGACCACGCGCCCGGCATGCTGCTGCTCGAAGCCGCGCGCCAGGCGGCCCAGGCCATGGTCCACCCGGAGGCCGCCGTGGTGGTGGGCATGAGTGTCACCTTCGCACGCTACGCCGAGTTCGACACCACCTGCTGGATCGAGTCGGCCTCCCTCCCGGACGACCTGAACGGCAACCGCAGGGTGCTGGTCACCGGCCGGCAGCAGGACAAGGACGTCTTCTCCGCGGTCGTGTCCATCGCCTCGGTGGCGGGCGACTGATTCCCCCCGGGGGGCGGAGCGTCCGAGCCCCGCTGCCCGGCGCCGGGTCGGGGATCGCGGCGGGTGCCGGGCGCGAACCGGTGGCGGAACCCCGAGGACGATCCGCCGCCGGACTTCGAGGGCGACCGCGATGTGCACTGCGACGCGATCCGCCGGCCGCAGGACCCCGGGGCGTTCATCGGAGCCCTTCAAGCACCCCGCCCACCGGGCGATCGAGGGACTCGGGCGGGCGGTACGTACGGCGTTCACCTGCGACTGCCTCGCCGACGCCGACCGGCGGGCCCTGTCCCCGCTGTTCTGGACCCGCGTCCACCCCTACGGCCGGTTCGAACCCGACACGAACTCCCCCCTCGACCTCACCGCCGCGGCGGTCATGGTGTCCGGCTCTCGTACGGGTTGCCTGATCCTCTTCCGGGGCGCATCCCCCGTGAGAGCTACAGGAGTTGTCCCTGTGCGGGTGATTCGCGGACGGCGCCGGATTCCTAGCGTGGTCGTCAGGTCGCAGCCCGTGCGACCGCTACAGGGGAGGCCACGATGAGGACGACGTCCACCGCACGGCACACCGGAGGCCCCGGCCCGGACACGGGCCCCGACGGTCATGACGCCCGCGGCGGTCGTCTCGACCGGATCGTCCGCTCTCCGCTCGGCTGGATGCTGACGGGCCTGGTCGGCGTCGGCCTGGTCTCGGGCCTGACCGCCACGGGTCCTGGTCCGGTTCCGGTGCTGGGCGCGGTGGCCGCGGTGGCCGTGTACTGGCTGGTCATGCGGCGTGTCGCGCGACGCTCGACGCCGGAGATCACCCGGCGGGGAGCCGGCCGGGAGGCGCTGCTGGGCGGCGCGATCGGCCTGGGCTTCGTTCTGGTGTCCGCCTTGCTGATCACGGCGTTCGGGGGCTACTCGTTCTCCTGGGCGGGCCATGGCCTCATGGCGGTCGTCTGGTCCGCGGTCATGGTGCAGATCGGCGCCGCAGTCACCGAGGAGGTGTTGTTCCGCGGTCTCGCGCTGCAGGCTCTGGAGCAGCTGTGGGGCAGCCGGGCCGCCATCGTGATCACCGGGATGTTCTTCGGCATCGCCCATCTGGGCGCTCCGGGAGCCAGTGCGTGGAGTGCGCTGGCGATCGCTGTGGAGGCGGGCGTGATGCTCGGCGCCGCGTTCCTGTGGCGGCGTAGCATCTGGTTCGTCGCGGGTCTGCACTTCGCCTGGAACACCACCGAGCAGCTGCTCGGCATCCCGGTCTCCGGGCACGCCTCCGAGGGCCTGTTCACCGTCGACGTGCATGGCTCCGCTGTGCTGACCGGCGGTGGCTTCGGTCTGGAGGCGGCGCTGGTGCCCGTCGTCATCGGTGTGCTGCTCGCCGTCCGGATGGTCGTCCTCGCCCGCCGCGGCGGCCGTCTGCTGCCCCGTCGATCCGCGCGACACACTCAGGCCGGCTGACCGGAGGAAACCGTGGTGATGTCCCCTCGGGCGCCCTGGAGCCGTGCGCTGCTCCGGGCGCCGCTCGGCTGGTGGGAGGAGCGGGACGCCTTCCTCAAGGACGGCGTCCTCGCCCTGGTGCTGGCCCTGTTGGCCTTCGTGCCCACCCTGTCCCACATCGGAGCGCAGATCGGAGATCTGGCCGAGCGGCCGGCGAGCGCGCTGAGCGTCGGGCTGATCCTGGCCCAGACCCTGCCGCTGGCGGCCCGCCGGCGGTGGCCCGCGGGCTGTCTGGCTGCCGTCGCGGCCGCGTTCGCCGCGCACCAGGCGCTGGGCTTCGCGACGACGTCCGGGAGTCTGGGGCTGTATCTGGCCCTGTACTCGGCCGGGGCCCACCAGGTCCGCTTCCGCCGTGGTCTGGCGGGCGCGATGAGTGCGGGCTATGCCGTGCTGGCCCTCGTCCTGGACCGCTTCGGCTCACCGCAGGGCATCGCGGACTATCTCGCGTTCTACCTGACTCTGGCCGCGTTCTGGCTGGTGGGGAGCACCGTGCGCACGCGGCGGGCGGAAGAGGCGCAGCGGCGGCGGCTGGCCGCCGAAGTGGCCGCGGCCGCAGAGCGGACACGGATCGCCAGCGAGCTGCACGACGTGGTCACCCATCATGTGACGGCCATGGTGGTCCAGGCGGACGCGGCACAGTTCCTGCTCACCTCCGCACCGGACAGGGCCGGCGAGGGACTCTCGGCCGTCAGCGACACCGGCCGCCGGGCGCTGACAGAGCTGCGCTACCTGCTCGGCGTGCTGGAGGCGACCGGCGAGTCAGCCTCCGCGGACCCGGCGCGCGCGAGCCGGGCACCCACCCTGGGACGGCTCGGGGACCTGGTCGAACAGGCCCGCAGGTCGGGGCAGCCGGTCGAGTTCAGCGAGCAGGGCGAGCGGCGAGCGCAGTCCGTGGACGTCGAGCTGACCGCGTACCGGGTGGTGCAGGAGGCGCTCACCAATGCGATGAAGTACGCCGCCGGGCAGCCGACACGGGTCCTGGTCCGGCACGGCGAGGAGCGCATCGAGATCAAGGTGACCACCGACGGGCCCACCGCCTCCCCGGCGGCCGCACCTGCCGTGCGGAAGCCGGACCCCGCGGGCGGGCGTGGACTGGCGGGGCTGCGTGCACGGACGCGGATGGTCAATGGTGAACTGGAGGCCGGACCCCGGCCCGAAGGCGGGTTCGAGGTCCACGCCACCATTCCGTCCAAGCCCGCACCGGAGTGACCCCGTGAGCGATGCGCCGCCACCGATCCGTGTGCTCGTCTGCGACGACCAGGCACTGGTGCGCACCGGCTACGTCACCATCTTCTCCGCCCAGCCCGACATGGAGGTCGTCGGAGAGGCCGAGAACGGGCACGAGGCGGTCCGGGCCGCGGGGCGCCTGCGTCCCGACGTGGTGGTGATGGACATCCGGATGCCCCTGCTCGACGGCATCCAGGCGACCCGGCAACTGGCCGGTCCCGACGCCGAGGCACCGCCGAAGGTGCTGGTCGTCACCACCTTCAACGTCGACGCCTACGTCTACGACGCGCTGCGTGCCGGGGCCAGCGGCTTCCTCCTCAAGGACGCGCCCCCGGCGGAGCTGGTCAACGGCATTCGGACGGTCGCCAGGGGCGAGGCCCTGCTGGCCCCCGCCGTCACCCGCCACCTCATCGGCCACTTCGCCGAACACCTGCGCCCGGCCGATCCCTCCCGGCCGGCCAGGGAGGACGTGGTACGGGCACTGACCCCGCGCGAGCTGGAGGTGCTCCGGCAGATCGCTGAGGGGCTGTCGAACGCGGAGATCGCCGCGGAGCTCTTCATCACCCCCGAGACGGTCAAGACCTACGTGTCGAGGATCCTGGCCAAACTCGGCCTGCGCGACCGAGTCCAGGCCGTCGTCCTCGCCTACCGGGTCGGACTGGTGTCCTCCACCGGCTGAACCCGCGCGCTCGTCGAGCCGGACAACGGGGTGGGTACGACGCACGCCGACGGGTCGGGCTCTTGTGGCCGGACCGCGCGGCCGAGCTGACCGGAGCCCCGTGCGGTCCTCGCACGAACGGCCCTTTGCGCGAGCAAAATCAATCGCTGGCCGCCGGATCCCTGCCGAACCCGGATGTGCTCTCAGAACCCGTTCTCACGCAAAAGAAGGGATGACCCCCTTCTGAGACTTGCACGGTGCGAAAACCCGGGCCCATGACAGACCCTCAGCACCCTTCCCCGACCGGCCGGTCGGACGTCGGCGACGTCGAACAGCGCGCCTGCCCGAAGTGGGGCGGGCGGTCGCCGGCCTGCCGCGCGGCGCCGCGGAGGAACCGGGCCGCTTCGTCGCGCGGACCGTATCTCCCGGTGGAGCGGCTCCAAGTGCGGCGCACCCCGCGCGGTGGGCGTCAGCGGGTTTCCCTTCATGCCGTTCGGGAGCGCTCCCCCTTTCGGGAGCGCTCCCATGTGCGAGCGGTGGACGGCCGGCTGACGTCAGCGGGCGGTCAGCTGGTCGGGAAGGTGTCGGGAGTGCTGATCCGGCTCTTGAGCAGGGCCCCGGACTCGGTCAGCACGCCGCTGCTGCTGTAGTCGGTGCCGTTGCAGGTGCCCGGCTTGAAGGCCGCGCTGCTCTCGTTGGCGTCGGAGTACGTCCAGTTCGCGTAGCTGATCTTCAGCTGGTCGAGCAGGTCGAGCCAGGCCACGCTGCTCGTCCGGTCCATCGCTCCGCCGCCGGTGGCGCTCACCGTGCCGAACTCGGTGACGAACAGCGGCAGCTTGGCGGCCGCCCGGCTCACCGTGGCGCGGTAGTTGTCCTTGTGGCTCGCGGCGTAGAAGTGGAACGCGTACATGATGTTGGTGGCGTTGACCGGGTTGTTGACGACCTCGGTCTCGTCGGAGCCGTCCGAGACGCCCAGCGAGGACCAGCCGCGGGTGCCGACGATGATGACGGCGTCCGGGTCGGCGGCCCGGATCACCGGGATGACCTGCTCGGCGTAGTTCTTGATGGCCGTCCAGCTCACGCCGTTGGGCTCGTTGGCGATCTCGTAGATCACGTTCTTCTTGGCGGCGTTGCGGGCGGCGACGGAGGCGAAGAACGTCTTGGCGCGGTCGAGGTTGTAGTTCGGGTCGCCCGGCGTCAGGGTGTGGAAGTCGATCAGCGCGTACATGCCGCGGGCCTCGGCCATGTCGACGAGGCTGTTGACGCGGCTGGTGAAGCCGGCCGGGTCGGTCTCATAGCCCTGCTCCTGCACGTACATGGCGATGCGGAACAGGTCGGACTTCCAGTCCTTCGCCAGCGCGTCCAGGGACGCGGTGTTGTAGCACTTGCCGAACCACTGGATGCCGTGCGTGCTCATGCCGCGCAGCTGGATGGGGCGGTTGTACTGGTTGCACAGGTTCACACCGCAGACGTGGAGCTGCCCGTTGATGCCGACGGGGGTGCCCGGGTTCGGGTCGGGATCCGGGTCGGGCGGGGGCTCCTCGCCGCCGACCGAGCCCGTGCAGGCGACGCCGTTGAGGGTGAAGGCCGTGGGCTTGGGGTTGGCGCCCGTGAAGGTGCCCGTGAAGCCCAGGTCGGTGGCCGCGCCGGTGGCCAGGGTGCGGTTCCAGTCCACGTTGGCGGCGGTGACGGCCGAACCCGACTGCGACCAGGTGGCGTTCCAGCCCTGGACGACCTTCTGCCCCGCGTCGGGCAGGGTGAACTTGAGCGTCCAGCCGGTGACGGGGTCGCCCAGGTTGGTGACCTTCACCCCGGCCTGGAAGCCGCCCGTCCACTGGCTGGTGACGGTGTACTCGACCTTGCAGCCGGTGGCGGCCTCCGCCCGCGGAGTGGCCAGCGTCGTCAGCCCCAGGGCCGTCGCGCAGGTCGCCAGTAATGCGAGAGTGCGTTTCACGGGGTTCCTCCTCGTGCGAAGCGGAATCGGAATGGGAGCGCTCCCAAAACCCATCGGCCCGAGACCGTACACCGACGCGAGGACGTCCGTACAGGCATGCGACCGGGAAACGCCGCGGCGGGGCACGTGACCGCCGCCCGCGCCGCCGGACCGGTTCACCGCACGCGGTCCCCAAGATCGGTCGGCGGCCGAGTGTTCCCTGGCGTGAATGTTCCGGACGGAGAGTGCTCCGCGGCACGGAACGGATCGCATCAGCGCCGGGACACGCCGCGCGGTGGCGCATCGCCGAGCGGCCCCGCTCGGTGGGAGAACCGGCGGAGCGCGCCGGACTGCGGCAGCCGCGGACCGCCAGGCACCTCCAGGCCCTCGCCCGCGCGGATCTGGTCACCGTCTTCCCCTCTCGGACGGCCGGCGTCGCACGGCGGCGGTCGATGAAGTCGGCACTCCCAGGGCCCGATGTCCGGCTCCCCTGGGGGCAACTTCCCGGTGCGGTACCGGTAGAGCCAGGCCGCAGTCCGGCGCTCCGCGTGCTTCTCGTCGACCGGTTCGCCCTGCTCGTCCAGTTCGAGGACGTCGGCGAAAAACGCGACGCAGATCTCCACCTGGGAGGGCGAGTCGCGCGGCTCTTCCCGTGGTCGATCCCTTCCGGCGTCGGACGGCCCGCCGCCCCTCGGGCAAGCCGTCCGGCGAGGCGCCGCAGGGCGCCCGAGGCGCCACGGCACGCCCGCCCCTCGCGCCGGATCCGCGGAACGGCGTGTCCGGCGCGCCCGCTGCCGGGCCCGGGGCTCAGCCGATCGGTGCGTACAGCACCCCCAGCTTGTCGAGTCCGGCGCCCGCGCGGCCGGTGAAGCCGACGATCTGCCGGCCGGAGGAGGCGGTGAAGGTCCTGGTGTCCCGGGTCGGGGTGCCGGCGGTGAGGGTGCGGCCGCGGTCGGTGGTGAAGGCCGCCGAGAAGAGCCGGGTGCGGCCGTCCTTCCGGCCCTTCGTCAGGGTCACCGAGGTCAGGTGCTCGCCCGCCGCGAGCGTCAGCGAGGCCGGCGTGCCGCCCGTGCCGCCGTGCGCCAGGACCGTGCCGTCGGCATGGGTCAGCGACACGCCGTCCAGCCGGGCGCCGCCGCGCAGGGCCAGCGTCCGGGGGGCGGGGGAGGCCGGCAGGTCGTCGGCGTCGTTGAACGCCGTGCCGTGCGGGCCGCCGAAGAAGTCGCTCGCCCGCAGCGCGGGGGCGAGGGCGTAGGAGAAGCCGGTCGTGTGCGGGAAGTGGTCGGACAGGTGCGTGCCGTCGGAGCGCAGGAAGGACTCCCACGCGTTGTCGTAGCGGGTGGCCCGCAGCTCCACCAGCGCGCTGCCCCGGTACAGGACCTTGTCGACGACCTCGCAGTCGTCCGCCGGGGCCTGCGCGTCGCACACCAGGGCGTCGCCGCCCCGGGCCGGCGGTGCCCCGCCCCGGACCAGTTCGACCCGGGCGTCCGTCAGCCCGTTCCCGGCGGCCAGTTCGCGGATGGTGTCGCCCGTGCGGGTGCAGCGGGTGTTGGTGTCGCCCATGACGATCACCGCGTTGCCCGCGGAGTCGGCCCGGACGAACGCGGAGAGCTGCGCGAGGCCGGCGCGGCGGGCGGCGAGCGCGGCCTCGGTCACGTCGGCGTTGGCGTGCACGTTGTACAGGTCCACGTAGGCGCCCTCGGCGAGGCGGACCCGGGCGAGCGTGAAGCCCTTCGGGGTCAGGCGGTCCGTGCCCGCGCAGTCGGCCCAGTCGAGCCGTTCGAAGTCCTCGAAGGGCAGGTCCGACAGGGTGTTGAGGCCGTCGCCGAGCCCGGCGCCCCCGCTGGTCGGCGTGCGGTACGGGTGGGCGTCGGCGGCGTACAGGGCGGTGTGGTGATTGAAGTCCTCCTGCACGTCGACGATGTCGTACGGGCCGAGCCGCTGTCCGATCAGCGGGGTGTTGGTCTCCGGGTCGCTGTCGCCGAGGCCGAGCGGGAGGCCCGCGATGTTGTACGTCAGGACGGTGAAGGACCCGGAGTCCGCGGAAGCCGGTGCGGTCGCGGCGGCCGCCCGGGGGGTGCCCGTGCCCGCGAGTCCGGTGAGGGCCGGCGCGGCGGCCGCGAGGGTGCCGGTGAGTCGTCTCATGGTGTCTCCGACGCCGGGGGGACGGGGGCTTGAACGGTGCTCAGGTTCCGTGTCCACCACGGTGACGGACGAGGGCGCCGGGGGAAACGGCGAGGGGCGGGACGAGCCGCCGTGTCCACGGCATCCCGCGCTCACCCCAAGGTCGTTCAACGTTCATGTTTCGCCAAGATCCTCCCCACGCGGCGCGTTCGCGCCGCGGACGGCAGCCGCACGAAGGCAGCGGCAACCAGGAGGCGCTACATGGGACACGGCCACCCGCACGGCGGGCACCACCACCACGGACACGACCACGATCACGACCACGGCCCGGCGCACGCCCTGCCCGCCGCCTTCGACACCTCCGTGCCCGACGAGGCGCTGACCCCCGACCAGCGCTCGCGCCGCTCGCTGCTGCGCCGTGCCGGCCTGCTCGGCGCGGGCCTGGCCGCCGGCAGCGTCCTCGGCCAGGCGGCGCCCGCCGCGGCCGCGCCCGCCGCCGCGGGCGGTCGCCGCGGCGGCTTCCTGTGGCTCGCCGGCGACCACCACATCCACACCCAGTACAGCAGCGACGGCAAGTACCGCGTCGTCGACCAGGTCCGCCAGGGCGCCAAGCACGGCATGGACTGGCTCGTCATCACCGACCACGGCAGCGCCACCCACGCGAAGATCGGCGTGGAGAAGGTCAACCCGGACATCCGCGAGGCCCGCGCCGCGTACGAGGACACCCTCGTCTTCCAGGGCCTGGAGTGGAACATCCCGGCCGCCGAGCACGGCACCGTCTTCGTGCACCCCGGCAAGAACGAGGTCGCCGTCCTCAAGCAGTTCGAGACCGACTACGACGGCAGCGTCAAGGGCGCCTCCGACTCCACGCCCGCCAACGAGGCGCTCGCCGTCGCCGGCCTGGCCTTCCTGCACGACCAGGTGAAGCGGCGCAAGGTCAAGGACGCGCTGATGCTCGCCAACCACCCGGCGCGGCGCGGCGTCGACTCCCCGCACGAGATCCGCGCCTGGCGCGACGCCACGCCCGCGAGCCGGCAGATCGCCGTCGGCTTCGAGGGCGCCCCCGGCCACCAGGCGGCCGGCCTGCCCGCGCCGCTCGGGATGGGCCGGGCGCGCGGCATCTACGACAACAACCCGAGCGCCAACTCCTTCCCGGGCTACCCGCTGGAGTCCTACCGCACCTGGGGCGGCTTCGACTGGATGACCGCCACCGTCGGCGGCCTGTGGGACAGCCTCCTCGCCGAGGGCAAGCCCTGGTGGATCACCGCCAACTCCGACTCCCACCAGGTCTACGCCGACACCGCCGTGCGCGGCCCCGGCGGCGACTTCAACGCCAACGGCCGTTACGAGGACCCCGTCTACGGCGGGAAGATCGACATCACCCAGGGCGACTACTGGCCCGGTCAGTACAGCCGCACCCACGTCGGCGCCGACGGCTTCTCCTACGCCGCCGTCATGGACGGCATCCGCGCCGGCCGCATCTGGGTCGACCACGGGCAGCTCATCAGCGGCCTCGACGTCCGGGCGGCGGGCGGCGGCCGCTGGGCCACCCTCGGCGGCGCGCTGCACGTCAAGAAGGGCACGCACGTCACGCTGACCGCCGACGTGGCCCTGGCCGGCGGCCCCAACTGGGCCGGGTTCGTCCCGAAGCTGGCCCGCGTGGACGTCGTCCAGGGCGACGTCACGGGCGAGGCCGAGGACAGGGACACCTTCACCGCGCCGACCGCCAGGGTCGTGAAGTCGTACGAGGTGACCAAGTCCACCGGCACGGTCCGTCTCACCTACGACCTCGGCCGCGTCGACCGCCCCGTCTACGTCCGGCTGCGCGGCACCGACGGCAACCGCACCGCCGTCGGCGCGATGGGCGCGGCGGTCGACCCGGCCGGCCCGGCGCTGGACGTCGTCGGGGACGCCGACCCGTGGCGCGACCTGTGGTTCTACTCCAACCCGGTGTGGATCCTGCCCTCGTGACGCCGTACGCCCTCACCGTGGACGCGGGGGTCCGGGACCTGCGCGCCGCCGACCACCTGCTGCACGCGCTGGCGGCCGGACTCGCCCTGCCCGAGGACGCGTTCGGCTGCACGCACCTGGTGCACGGCGGGCGCCCGCGGGTCGCGGTCTCCCTCGCCCTGGCCTCGGAGCCGCTCCTGCGCACCGCCCGGGAGCGGCTCGAGGCCCAGGGGTACGAGGTGGCGCCCGGCGTGCCGGACGGGCCGGGACGCGCGGTGCTCTACCCGGGAGTGTCCGCGCTCACCGGCACGCTGACGGTCGCGGACCTGCTCGCCCGGTCCGCGATCGACGGCGTCACGGTCCTCGGCGCCCCGGAGCCCCCCGCCCCGGACACCCGGCTGCACACCCGGGACCACGTCCGCCCGCAGTGGCACGACGGCCGTCTGCTGCTGGCCGCGATGCCGGCCGCCGGCGGCACCCTCGTGCCCTTCGAGGTCCCCGAGCCCACACCGTGCTGCGCGGACCACTGAGGCCGTGGCGGCCCGCCGGTACGCCCCGGCCACGGCTCCGACCCGTGCCAGGGGCCCTCGGGGCCGGCGGGTACCGGAGCCGACGGGGCGGCGGACGGCACCTGGCCGGTGACGCACGAGGCGCACGAGGCGCGGGGAACGGGCCGGGCGGCGCCCGCCGGACAGCGGCGGCACGCCGCCCGGCCCCCGTCCGTCGCCGCATCGGCTTCGGCCCGACGTGGGCCGGCGCGGTCGCGGTGTCCGGGCTCGCCTTCGCCGGACCCGGCGGGCCGAGAGGTGCCCGTTGCCGTGCTGAGCGCCGCCTTCCCGGCCGCCGTCGCCGGCACCTGCTCGATGTCGCCGCGCCGGGAGTGACCCCGGAGCCCCTGCCGGGCCGGGTCATCGCCGCCTTCCGGACCCTCCGGTACGCGGCCGCCCCGGCCCTGCTCACCTGGGCCGCGGAACGGCACGGCACCGCGCCCGTCGCCCTGGCCGCCGGCGCGTGCTGCGTCCTGATCGCCCTGGTCGCGCAGGCCACCCCTATCCGCACCGCCGGGGCCGCACCTGACGGACCGCGCCCGCGCGGGTCCCCGGACGGCCGGGTGCGGTGCGGCCGGCCGGGGCCCGCCGTACCGCGCCCGGGGCGGGTCAGCCGGGCGACGGGGCGAAGACGAAGGAGAACTCCGCCGGTTCGGCCCGCAGGACGTACTGCGGCAAGGGGCCCGGGCCGCACGACTGCGACCCGATGCCGTGCAGGCCGTGGTCCAGGTGCACCCACACCGTGTCCCCGGGCACCAGGTCGGTGCGGTGGCGGGCCGCGTCCAGCTGCTCGGTCGTCCAGCGCCGGGCGCTGAACCAGAACACCGGGTCGCCCTCGATCCGCAGCCCGCCGATCTCCACCCAGCGCACATCGGCCCGGGCGCCGTTCTCCTGGGGACGCACGTACGGCGTCTGCAGCGCGTCGACGGTGCTCTCCCAGCGGCCGAGCCGTGCCGCCGCCCTGGTGTCCGGGTAGGCCTCCCCCGGACCGCCGCCGAACCACCGCACGGCGTCGGCGGCCGGCAGCCCGAAGCGCACGCCGAGCCGGGGCAGCGGCACGGTCCAGTCGCCCTCCGGGGTCACCGACACCGTCAGCCGCAGCCGGTCCCCGTCGGAGGTCCACCGGTACACGGCCGCCAGGCCCAGCTCGGCGGCGGCGGGCGCCACCCGGGTCCGCACGGTCAGCGCGTCACCGCCCGCCGCCACGCCGTCCAGCCGGTGCCGCATCCGGTGCAGGCCCAGCGTGCGCCACAGCAGCCCGTAGCGGGTGTCCGTCTGCCACGCCGCGCCGAGGTCGTTGTCGGTCGGCGCCCGCCACACGTCCAGCCGCAGCCCGTCCACCGGGACGTCACCGATCGCCCGCAGCGCGCCCGTCCGCGCGTCGAAGACGGCCGGGCCGAGCGTGATCCGGCCCCCGTCGGACACCGGCCGGACCGGGGCGCCCACCGACGGTGCCCGCCGCTCCGCCACGGTGACCTGCCCCCACGCCACCACGTGCCCCCGCGGCGCCCAGGCGGTGCCGTCGGCCAGCAGGGCCCGCACGGTCCACTGCGCCTCGCCGCCCGGCCCGTGCGCCGGCGGCCCGGGCAGCTTCACGTCGGCCGACCCGCCCGGCCCGAGCGGCGGCACGGCCAGAGGGCCGGTCGCGACGGTCTCGCCGTCGACCTGGTACGCCCAGGTGAAGGCCAGCGCCGACAGGTCGGCGAAGTCCTGCCGGTTGGTGACGCGCACGGTGCCGGTGGTGCCGCCGGCGGGGTCGCCCTCGATCCGCACCGGCTCGATCACCTTCGCGTACTCGACGAGCCCGGGCGACGGCCGCCGGTCGGGGAACAGCAGCCCGTCGCAGACGAAGTTGCCGTCGTGCAGCTCCTCGCCGAAGTCGCCGCCGTAGGCGTAGCCGAGCTCCGGGTGCGCGATGCCGTGGTCGATCCACTCCCAGACGAACCCGCCCTGCAGCCGGTCGTACCGCTCGAACAGCTCCTGGTAGTCGGCGAGTCCGCCGGGCCCGTTGCCCATGGCGTGCCCGTACTCGCACAGGAGGAACGGCAGCGCGCGGCGCCGCCGGGTGCCGCCGTCCAGGCCCCGGCCGATCCGCTCCACCTCGGCGTGGGAGGCGTACATCCGGGAGTACACGTCGGTGTCGCGGCAGTCGGCGTCGCCCTCGTAGTGCACCGGCCGGGAGGGGTCCCGGCCGTGGATCCAGCCGGCCATCGCGGTCAGGCCGCGGCCGGTGCCGGCCTCGTTGCCGAGGGACCACAGGACCACCGACGGGTGGTTCTTGTCGCGTTCGACCATGCGGGCCGCGCGGTCCAGCAGGGCCGGGGTCCAGCGGTCGTCGTCGACCGGGTTGTCGCGCCAGCCCTGCTCGGTGAAGCCGTGGGTCTCCAGGTCGCACTCGTCGATCACCCACAGGCCGTACTCGTCGCACAGGTCGAGGAAGGCGGGGTGCGGCGGGTAGTGGGAGGTGCGGACCGCGTTGATGTGGTGCCGCTTCATCAGCAGCACGTCCTCGCGCATGGTCTCCGGGTCCAGCGCCCGGCCGTGGACGGGGTGCCACTCGTGCCGGTTGACGCCCTTGAAGAGGACCGGCCTGCCGTTGACCTTGATCAGGCCGTCCTCCAGGGCGACCGTCCGGAAGCCGATGCGCAGCGGCACCCGCTCGCCCCCGGTCGCGAGGACCCCGTCGTACAGCCGCGGCGTCTCCGCCGTCCACGGCTCGACGGCCACCGTGACCGGCTCGCCGGCGGCGACGTCGACGCCCAGCTCCGGGACGGTCACCCGGCCCCCGGCGGCGGAGTCGACGCGCAGGGTGCCCTCGCCGGTGCGGTGGTCGTAGGAGGTGTGCACGAAGAAGTCGCCGGCGCAGTCCGCCGGGCGGTGCAGCAGCGTCACGTCCCGGAAGATGCCCGGCAGCCACCACTGGTCCTGGTCCTCCAGGTAGGACCCGGCCGACCACTGGTGGACCCGCACCGCGAGCACGTTGCCGGACGGCTCCAGCAGGTGCCCGACCGCGAACTCGTGGGGCAGCCGCGAGCCCTGGAAGGTGCCGAGCTCCGTGCCGTTGAGCCAGACCCGGGCGCAGGACTCCACGCCGTCGAAGCGCAGGACGGCGTCGCCGTCGCCGGGCCAGTCCCCGGGCAGGTCGAAGACGCGCAGGTGGTCCCCGGTCGGGTTCTCCGTCGGCACGCGCGGCGGATCGACCGGGAAGGGGTAGAGGTGGTTGGTGTAGACCGGGGAGCCGAAGGCCCCGTCGCCCTGGAGGACCCAGTGGCCGGGCACGGTGACCCCGGCCCAGTCGCCGGCGTCGAAGCCGGGCTCGGCGAAGGCGTCGTCCTCGGCGTCGGCGGTCGCCGACACGCGCAGCCGCCACCGGCCGTTCAGGCTGAGGGACCGGGCGTCCGAGGACGCGTACCAGGCGCGGGGCGGCAGGGCCCCGCGGCCCGGCGAGACGTCCTCGACGTAGCCGGCCGTCGGGGGTCCCCCCGGCCGGCGCGGCGCCGAGGACTCGGGGGAGGGGGTGGGCACAGACATCGGTCTCCTAGCTCAGCCCTTGATGCCGGTCTGCGCGATCCCCTGGACCAGCCAGCGCTGCAGGAAGAGGAACACGAACACCAGGGGCAGGACGGACATGGCCGTGGCCATGAAGATCAGGTGGAAGTTGACGGTCTGGTTGGTCATGTAGGAGGAGAGCGCGACCTGGACGGTCCAGGAGCTCGGGTCCTGGCCGATGACCAGCGGCCACAGGAAGGAGTTCCAGCCGCTGATGAAGGTGATCGTGGCCATCGCCGCGAAGAAGTTCAGCGAGTTGGGGACGACGACCCGCCAGTACGCGCCCCAGTGGCCGAGCCCGTCCACGCGTGCCGCCTCCTCCAGCTCCTTGGGGAACCCCAGGAAGTACTGCCGGAACAGGAAGCAGGTGAAACCGCTGAACAGGCCCGGGACGATCAGCCCCCGGTAGGTGTCGACCCAGCCCAGCGACGACACCAGCACGAAGCTGGGCACGAAGGTGACGGCGGTCGGCACCATCAGGGTCACCAGCACGGCGTAGAAGACCTTCTGGGCGTGCCGGTAGGGGATGCGGGCGAGCCCGTACCCGGCGAGCGAGCACACCAGCAGCGTGCCGGCCGTGTGCAGGACGCCCACGACCGCCGAGTTCCCGAGCGCGCGGGCGAAGTCGACGGACGGGTCGGCGAACGGCTCGGTGACGTTGCCCCACCGGACGTCGGCGGGGAACCACTTCCAGTCCTCGCCCGTGATCTCCGCATCCGTCATCAGGGCGTTGCGCAGGATCAGGTAGAAGGGGACGAGGAAGAGCAGGGCGGCGACGCCCGTGGCGAGGTACAGCCCGGCCGGGCCGGTGCCGCCGCGCCGTCGCGCGCGCCGCGGCCCGTGCGGTGCGGGTGCCGTGGTGGTCACGTGGACGACTCACCCCTTCCGAAGCCCAGGAACCTGCCCTGGAGCAGGGTCACCACGCAGATCAGCAGCGTCAGGATCACGGCGCCCGCGCTGCCGGCGCCGTAGTCCTGGTTCTCGCCCAGGGCGATGTAGTACAGCTCCACCAGCGGCGGGCGGCCCCAGGTCGCGTTCGACAGCAGGTTGAAGAACTCGTCGAAGGCCTGGTACGCCTGCACGAGCAGCAGCAGGACCACCGCCGTGGACGTCGCGCGCAACTGGGGCAGCGTGACGTACCAGAAGGTCTGCCGGCCCGGCCCGGCCCCGTCCAGGGCGGCGGCCTCGTACAGCTCCTGCGGGATGTTCTGCAGGGCCGCCAGGAACAGGATCATGAAGAACCCGGCCTGGAGCCACAGGCGGACGGTGACGACGACCAGCCAGTACCAGGGCGGATCGGGGCTGGAGAGCCAGGCGATGTTCTCGACGCCGAACCAGCCGAGGACGGTGTTCATCAGGCCGAAGCGCACCCCGCTGAAGACGGACATCTTCCAGATGAGCGAGGCGGCGACGTAGCTCACCGCGGTCGGCAGGAAGAACACCGAGCGGAAGAACGCCCGCAGGAACCGCAGCCGGTTCACCATCAGGGCGAGGGCCAGGGAGAGCGCCCAGGTGGTGGGCACGATGAACGCGGCGAAGACGGTGAAGGTGACGAGCGAGCCGGTGAAGTCGTCGTTCGTCAGCATGTACCGGTAGTTGTCGAAGCCGACGAACTCGCTCGGCGTGACGGTGAACCGGGCGTCGAAGAAGGAGAGCCAGAGGCTCCAGCCGATCGGGACGTAGACGAAGAGGGCCAGTCCGGCGAGGAACGGGCCGGTGAAGAGCCAGAAGTTGGCGGTGGGGTTGCCCCGCAGTCCGCGCCGCGCCCGGGGCGCGGGGGCGGGTTCCGTGACACCGCTCTCGGTGAGGGTCGGCATGGCGTGGCTGCCCGTCCGGCGGCCTATCCGAACAGCTTCTCGAGTTCGCGGCCGACCTTGGCGTCGGCCTTGTCGAGCGCGGCCTCCGGGTCGCCGTCGTCACGGACGCAGTCGCCGACGACGTCCTCGACCGCGTCGAGCATGGCCTGGGTGAAGCCGATCCGGTCGAAGTGGCCGTACTCGGTGAAGAGCCGGACGCCCTCGGCGGGCAGGCCCGACTTCAGCTTGCCGGCGGACTCGGCGATCGAGGTGCGCGGCGGGATGTGGAAGCCGTAGGACAGGGCCCAGTCCTCCTGGTACTCCTTCTGGTCGATCCACAGCCACTTCACGTACTCCTTGGCCGCCTCGACGTTCCTGCCCTTGGCGTTGACGAACATCGACCAGCCGCCGTTGTAGACGGACGGCTTGCCGGCGTCCGTGACCTTCGGGAAGGGGAAGACGCCGAGGTCGTCGCCGAGCGCCTGCTGCATCGCGGGCATGGCCCACATGCCGCACCACTGGACGGCGGTCAGGCCCTGGTTGATCGCCGACGGGTCCCAGAAGTCGGTGGGCGCGCCGAGGAGCAGGTCGCCGCTGGTGAACAGCTTGCGCAGCTTGACCAGGCCCTCCTTGACGCCGTCCGTGTGGTACGCGATCTCGTTGTCGTCGGTGAGGGTGTCGGCGCCGGCCGCCCAGATCAGCGGGCGCACGACCGGGTCCAGTTCGTTGCCGAGGAAGAGGCCCTTGACCTTGCCGGTGGTGAGTTCGGCCGCGGCCGCGATCAGCTCGTCGAGCGTGGTCGGGACGTCGATCCCGGCCTTGTCGAACATCGACCTGCGGTAGAAGAAGAACTGCGGGTCGTCGATCATGCGGACGCCGTAGATCTTCCCGTCGACGGTGTGCGAGGCGATGTCGGCCCGGTTGAAGTCGTCCTCGACCGGCTCGACGATGTCGGTCAGGTCCGCCACCTGGCCGCTGCGGACGAGCTGGATCTGCGGGTGGAACTCGAACAGGTCGGGGGCGTTGTCCGTCAGCAGCGCGGAGAACAGTTTGCTCTCGAAGTTCTCGCCGGTGATCCACTGCGTGCTGACCCGGGCGTCCCGGTAGGCCTTCGCGTACCGCTTGACGGCCTGCTCGGTCCCCGCCTCGCCGTACGCGTGGAAGTACTGCACCAGGTTCTTCCCCGCGCCGGACCCGCCGCCGCGCCCGTTGTTGCCGCCGCACGCGGCGAGTCCGCCGGCGGCGGCCAGGCCCGTGGCGGCCCGCAGTACGGATCGGCGGTCCCAGGTGCTGTTGCTCCATGCCGGCATGCTGACGTCCTTGTCTCGAGTGCGGCTGCGGTTCCGTGGCGTGGCGCCAGGTGGCTCGAAGGGACTTGCGGTGCCGGACGTTAACCTTCGGAAAATCCTTCGGCAAGGGGTTGGACGAAGTCGGTCCGAAGTGTTGTCGGCGGTTCGCGATGTCGAACGCGCGGTGCGGGAGCGGGAGTTGGGGGACGCCGCCGCGGGCCCCGGCAGCCGGCGCCGCGCCGGGTCGCCGGTGCCCGGGGTGCCGGGCGTGAGCCCCGGACGTCAGCGGCGCGCGCCCGGTCCGCGCACCCCTTCCGCCGTCACGAGGACGGTGCGGTACGGCTCCCGGCGGGGGTGGCGCGCCGGGCGGTGCCCCGCTGCCCGACGGACCGGAGCGCGCCTTCCAGCGCGAACGTCGCCGCGCCCAGGCAGACCGGGTCGGTGGGGATCGGGGAGAGGACGATCTCGGTCGCGGCCAGCGGCCGGCGCAGCGCGTGCCGGGCGACGGCCTCGCGCACCTCCTCCAGCAGCGGTTCGCCGAGCGTCGCCGCGACCCAGCTGCTGAGCACGACCACTTCGGGGTTGAAGAGGTTCACCAGGTCGGCGATGCCGGCGCCGAGGTAGCGGGCGGTGTCCCGGACGACCTGCACCGCCACCGGGTCGTGCGCGGCGACCCCGCGGGCGAGGGCGTCGATGGTGGCCGTCTGGTCCTCGGGGTGCAGCAGCGAGCTGCCCGGGCTCAGCTCCCGCAGGTTCAGCATGATCCCGGGCGCCCCGACGTACGTCTCCACGCAGCCGTGGTTGCCGCAGTGGCACAGGCGCCCGTCCAGCACCAGCGTGGTGTGGCCCCACTCGCCGGCGCTGTTGCTGACGCCCCGGTGCAGCCCGCCGCCCAGGATCAGCCCGGCGCCCACGCCGGTGCCGAGGTTGACCACCACGGCGTCCCCGCGTCCGCGCGCGGCCCCGCGCCACAGCTCGGCCACCGCACAGGCGCGCAGCGGATTGTCGAGGTACAGGGGGTGGCCGAGGTGCTCGGCCAGCAGGTCGAGCAGCGGCACGTCGTGCCAGTCCCAGTTCGGCGCGTACGCGGAGACGCCCGTGGCGCGGTCCACCTGGCCCGGCACGCTCACCCCGACGCCCAGCACCCGGGCGCCCTCCACGCCGGCCCGCTCCACCACCGCGCCGACGGCCGCGGCCACGTGGCCGACCACCTGCTCGGGCCGGCTCTCCCCGGGGCGCACGTCCTCCCCGGCGCGGGCCAGCACGTTCAGCGCGAGGTCGAACAGCTCGACCCGGACGTACGTCTCGGCGATGTCGACGCCGATCAGCGCGCCGCCCGGGGCGTTCACCGCCACCAGGCCCCGGGGGCGGCCGCCGGCCGAGTCCTCGAACCCGACCTCCGTGATCATGCGGAGGTCGAGCAGCTCGCCCACCAGGGTGGCGACGGTGGCGAGGCTGAGGCCGGTGGCGGCCGCCAGCTCCTGCCGGGACGTGGGCGACGCGGCGATGATCTGGCGCAGCACCTCGTAGCGGTTCGCGGTACGGATGTCACGTGACGTGCGCTTCACCGGAGTGCCCCCGATCCCCATCCCAGCCGGGCCGGGGTCGACGTCGGCACCGGCGCGGCGCAAGGCTACGGGCTCCCCGGATCTTTGTCCAAGGGGTTCGGAAAGGGGGTGTACGAAGGGTCGGCACCAGGTTCGGGGTCCCCGGCCGGGCCGGTCGCCCGCGGCTCCCGGCCGGCCGGGGCGAACAGCGGCGCGGCGCCGCTCAGGTCGAGCAGTCGCACGACCGCGGGCGCGGCGGCGTGGACCGTCACCGTCTTGCCCTGGCGGAGGGCGTCCTGGCGCAGGTCGAGCAGGAGGTTGAGACCGGAGCAGTCGCAGAACCCGACCCCGCTCAGGTCGAGATCGACCCCGCTGCCCGACCGGGCCACGGCGTCGGCCAGCTTCCCCCGCAGCCGCCGGGCCGTCCCCCAGTCGAGCTCGCCCCGCACGGACACGCGCGTGCGGTCGCCGTGCGGCACCGCCTCGGCCGCGGCCGGGCAGGCGGGGGCGGGTGCCGGCGCCCCCGCGCTCCGTGCGCGCTCGACGTGCCGCCCGGTGGGGATCCGCGCGGAGTGCGCCGTCTCCAGCATGACGTTCTTCTCCTCGGTGCGATGGCACGCCTCCGCCACCAGCGTCGCCCTCCCCTCCCACATACGTCAACCAATACATGAAATGTAATACGTGTTTTTGGTTGCGCGAATGCCGGGTCGATAGACTGGGGGCATGGATGGAGTGCCCGAGCCACACACCGGATGGACCTTCCTGACCAATCACGCGCGGGTGCTGGCGGCCATCGCCGACAACCACAACGCCCGCATCCGGGACATCGCGGCCCACTGCCGGCTCACCGAACGCGCCGTCCAGAAGATCATCACCGACCTGGAGCGCGACGGTTACCTCTCCCACACCCGGGAGGGCCGCACCAACACCTACCGGATCGACCCCAGCAAGGTGCTGCGCCACCCGGCCGAGGCCGGACTGACCGTGGCGTCGCTGCTCTCCCTGCTGGTCCAGGACGAGGTCCACCGGGTGGTGGTCCCGGACGACCTCGGCCGCCCGCACGCCACGGCCTGACCGCCGGCGGGTCCCCGGGACCCGCCGGCCGCGCCTCACCCCGCCAGCAGGTCCCGCACGAACGCGTTGACGAACTTCCCCCGCGGGTCGAGCTCCTTCGCCAGCTGCCGGAAGTCGTCCAGCCGCGGGTACCGCTCGCGCACCCGCGCCGCCGGCACGGTGAACACCTTCCCCCAGTGCGGCCGCCCGCCGAACGGCTCCAGCGCCTCCTCCAGCCGCCGCACGACCGGCAGCACCGCCTCGGTGTCCTCGACCCACGTGAAGTGCAGCGCCACGCTGTCGCGCCCGTGGGACGGGCTCAGCCACTGCTCGTCGGCGGCCACGGTCCGCACCTCGCAGGTCTGCAGGACGCTCGCGACGGTCTCCCGGACGCCGTCGACCGCGCGCAGGGCGTCGACGGCGTCCTCGCGCGGCAGCAGGTACTCCGACTGCAGCTCCGCCCCGCTGCTCGGGGTGAACTCCGCCCGGAAGTGCGGCAGCCGCTCGTGCCACGGACCCGGCACGCCGGACTGCTCGGTGCAGTTGACCGCGGGCATGCCCGGCACCGGGTGCATCTTCCCGGTGGCGGGGGAGGCCCACGGGAACTCCGGCAGCGGCTGGTCGGTGCGCCGCTTGACCCACACCTGCCGGAAGCCCGGCGCCCGCCAGTCGGTGAACAGGCTCACGCTGTAGGCGGCCGACATCACCGTGTCGAAGGCGGCCGGGTCCAGGCCCGTGAGCGGCAGTTCGGTGAACACGTACTGCTCGACCTCGAAGGCCGGCTCCAGGTCCAGCGTCAGCGCGGTGACCACGCCCAGCGCGCCCAGGGCCGTCACGGCCCCGCCGAAGCGGGCGTCGCCCCGGCCTATCGTCACCGTCGAGCCGTCCGCCGTGACGAGCTCCACCTCGCGCACGGCCGACGCCAGCGGGCCGTTGCCGACGCCCGAGCCGTGCGTGCCGGTCGCGACCGACCCGGCCACCGAGATGTGCGGCAGGGACGCCATGTTCGGCAGCGCGAGACCGTGCGCGTGCACCCGGCGGGCCAGCTCCGCGTACCGCACGCCGCCGCCGACCCGGACCGTGCGGGCCGCCGGGTCGACGTCGACCACGGCCGGCAGGTCGGCCAGCGACAGCAGGACGCCCTCGCTGCCCGGGTCGGCGATCTCGTTGAAGGAATGGCCGCTGCCCAGCACCCGCACCCGCGCGCTGTCCGCCACCAGCGTCCGCAGCGCGTCCAGGGAGCGGGGGCGGTGCAGCTCCTTGGCGGTGTAGGTGATGTTGCCGGCCCAATTGGTCACGGTCTCGGTCATCCGTCGTCCTTCCCGAGGCGTCGGTCGCGCCGGGGACCGAGGGGCCGGTCCCCGAGGGACCGGTGAGTCCCCGCCGGAACCTACCGTGCCGTGTCGCGCGTTGCTCCGGCCGCCCGGCGGCCCCTACCGTGGACAGCCCGTAGACAGCGCTTTCACCGTCGCCCGTCCCGCGGGTCGCCGAGCCGGAAGGCCCCCTCCCTTGACCGAGCGTCCCCAGGCACTCTTCGCCATGACCGCCGCGCACGTGCCCCGGCTCTTCCCGCCCGAGGTGCTGGCGCGGCTGCGGGAGTCGGTGCGGATCGACCCCGCGCAGGTCGCGGAGGACTTCCGCGACCCGCGGATCACCGGGACGCTGGCCCGCGCCGAGATCCTGGTCACCGGATGGGGCTGCCCGCGCCTGGACGCGGCGGCCCTCGACGCGGCGCCCCGGCTGCGCGCGGTGCTGCACGCGGCCGGCTCCGTCAAGGGCTTCGCCACCCCCGAGGTGTGGCGGCGCGGGATCGTGGTGTCCTCGGCGGCCGCCGCCAACGCGCTGCCCGTCGCCGAGTACACCCTCGCCATGATCCTGCTCGCCGGCAAGGGCGTGCTCGCCGCCCGCGAACGGCTGCGCGCCGAGCGCCCCTCCGCCGGGTGGGGGATCGTCCCCGGCATCGGCAACAACGGCCGCCGGGTCGGCGTCGTCGGCGCCTCGCGCATCGGCCGCCGCGTCCTGGAGCTGCTGCGCCCCTTCGACCTGCGGCCCGCCCTCACCGACCCGTACGTCGACCGGGCGCAGGCCGCCGCCCTCGGAGTGCCCCTGCTGCCGCTGGACGAACTGCTGCGCACCTGCGACATCGTCACCCTCCACGCCCCCGCGACCGACGAGACCCGCCGTCTGATCGGCCGCCGCGAGCTGTCCCTGATGCCCGACGGGGCGGTGCTGATCAACACCGCGCGCGGCGCGCTCGTCGACCACGACGCCCTCGTCCGCGAACTGCGCACCGGCCGGCTCGGCGCGGTCCTCGACGTCACCGACCCCGAGCCGCTGCCCGCCGACTCCCCGCTGTACGACCTGCCGAACGCCTTCGTCACCCCGCACCTGGCCGGCTCCCAGGGCAACGAACTCGCCCGCCTCGGCCGCACCGCGGCGGAGGAGGCCGCGCGGCTGCTGAGGGGGGAGGAGATGGAACACGCGGTGGATCCGGCGGTGCTGGAACGGACGGCGTGACGGGGACGGGGGCGGGCCGGCCCGGGGCCGGCGGCGGCCGACGGGGGCCCCGGTACACACCCCGCACACGCGGGGGCATACCGTGAGGAGTCGTACGTCCGCACCGGGAGGAGAGACGGGATGGGCAGCCGAACCGCGCTGGTCGAGGATCTGATGGAGCGGTTCCCGCACGTGCCGCGGGAAGCCGTCTTCAAGGAGGACCTCCTCCGCGGAGGCGTGGCCTTCGACCCGTCCGCCCTGAGCGACAACGAGGGCGGCGAGGTCAAGCCGAAGTCGTACTTCATCTTCTCGTTCGACCACGGCACCCTGCCCGAGCTGGGCGAAGCCGCCCTGCGCCGCCCGCCCGAGGAGATCATCCTCACCGGCGGCCCGTACGACCTGCGCCGCACGGTCGTCTCCGTCCGCGTGAACCCGTCCTCGCCCTACCGCGTCGCCGCGAACGAGGACGGCGTGCTCGGCCTCTACCTCGACGGCAGGCGCATCGCCGACGTCGGCGTCCCGCCGATGCCCGAGTACTACCGGCACACCCTGTCCAACGGGAAGTCGGTCATGGAGGTCGCCCCGACCATCCAGTGGGGCTACCTGATCTACCTGACCGTCTTCCGGGTCTGCCAGTACTTCGGCGCCAAGGAGGAGTGCCAGTACTGCGACATCAACCACAACTGGCGCCAGCACAAGGCCGCCGGCCGCCCGTACACGGGCGTGAAGGACGTCGAGGAGGTCCTCGAGGCGCTGGAGATCATCGACCGGTACGACACGGCGAAGGCGTCCACCGCGTACACCCTCACCGGCGGCGCCATCACCAGGACGGTCGCGGGCCGCGACGAGGCCGACTTCTACGGCCACTACGCCAAGGCCATCGAGGAGCGCTTCCCCGGCCGCTGGATCGGCAAGGTCGTCGCCCAGGCCCTGCCCCGGGACGACGTGCAGCGCTTCAAGGACTACGGCGTGCAGATCTACCACCCCAACTACGAGGTGTGGGACCGCCGCCTGTTCGAGCTGTACTGCCCGGGCAAGGAGCGCTACGTCGGCCGCGACGAGTGGCACAGGCGGATCCTGGACTCGGCGGAGGTCTTCGGCGCGCGCAACGTCATCCCCAACTTCGTCGCGGGCGTCGAGATGGCCGAGCCCTTCGGCTTCACCACCGTCGACGAGGCCATCGCCTCCACCACCGAGGGCCTGCGCTTCTTCATGTCGCACGGCATCACGCCCCGCTTCACCACCTGGTGCCCCGAGCCCACCACCCCGCTCGGCAAGGCCAACCCGCAGGGCGCGCCGCTGGAGTACCACATCCGCCTGCTGGAGGCCTACCGCGCCACCATGGACGACTTCGGCCTGTCCTCGCCCCCCGGCTACGGCCCGCCCGGTCCCGGCCGGGCGGTGTTCTCGGTCAGCTCGTTCATGGACAGCCTGCCCGCGGAGGAGCCGGCCGAGGTGTGAACCCCGGGGGGTGTGCGGACCGCCGCACACCCCCCGGTCGGATGTGAACACCTCGCTTGTCAGTCGTGCCGAGGACGTGAAAAGCTCCCCTCCTGCCGCGAGGTTCCCTGCAACTCCGATGCCCTTAGGGTGAGTTGACCTCGCTCGTGGATGCAGGAGACCCATGCCCGACCTGCCGACCCCTCAGGACGCCACCGAGGCCGCGCTGTTCTCCGAGTGCTGGGACGCGGTGCTGTCCTACGCCGACCTGTGCACGGCCGGCTCCAGCGCCGCCGCCGAGCTGGCCCGGGAGGCGTTCGCACACGGCATACGCGAGGTCCGCGAGGCCGAGTCCGGCACGGTGCGCGGCGCCGCCCGCCGCGCGGCCCGGCTGCCCCGGATCCCGCAGCTGCTCACCGCCGTCCGCACCACCGCGGCGGCCTGGGAGGACCGGGGCCGGGGCCACCGCCTCGACCCCGACCTGCGCCTGTGGCTCCACTCCGACAAGGCCGCGCGCTACGGCGGACCGCCCCTGCGGCGCCCGCTCGCCCTGCGCGCGCTGCGCGACCTGCAGCGGCCGGACGCCGAACTGCTCTGGCTCGCCGAGGTGGAGGCCCTGCCGCTGCCGCTGGTGGCCCGCCGGCTCGGCCTCGACCCCGCCACCGCGGCGGACGAACTCACCCAGGTGCGCGGCCTGTTCCGGGACCGCTGCCGCCGCGGCCACCTCGACGCCCCGGTGGACGGGCCGTGCCGCGGCTACGCCCGGCTGCTCGACGCCGTCACCCGCTCGCCCGCCGGCGACACCCCCGACGACCTCTCCCGGCACCTCGCCACCTGCGTGCCCTGCGCCGAGGCCGCCGCCTGCCTGGGGCTGCACGGCGGCGGACTGTCCGGCGCGCTGGCCGGCGGGGTGCTCGGCTGGGGCGGCCCGGCCTACCTGGAGCGCCGCCGCCGCGCCGCCGAGGTGCGCCTGGGCCCGGGACGCCCGGACCCGTCGGACACCGACACCGCGGACCCGGGGGAGCACAAGGCACGCGTCGCCCGCAACGGCCTGCTCGTCGCCGCCGTCCTGGTCTCCCTGCTCGCGCTGGCCGTCTCGATGATGCCCTTCGGCGGCGCCGACGGTCCCGGCGCCCGCGCCGACGGGGGCCGTCAGCCGGTGGCCGACCCCGGCCCGTCCCTGCCGCCCGCCGCCTCGCCCGCGGCGTCCTCGCCGTCCTCGGCGTCCTCGCGGGAGCGGGGCGCCTCCGGGGCGCCCGGCGCCCCGTCCCGCGCCGGCACACCGGGGCCCTCCGACCGCGCCCCGCGGCCCACCGCGGAGCGCACCGGCCCCGACCCCGCCCCGCAGGGCACGCCCTCCGCGACGGCCGGGCGGACGACCGCCGCGCCCCGCCGAGCGGCCTGCCGGGTCGCCTACGACCTCGTCAACCAGTGGCCCGACGGCTTCCAGGCCACCGTCACCGTCACCACCGCCGCACCCCTCGACACCTGGCGCGTCGCCTGGTCGTTCCGGGACGGCCAGCGGGTCGGCCAGATGTGGGACGCCACCGCCGCCCAGCACGGCGGCCGCGTCACCGCCCACGCCGCCCCGTACAACGCGGCCGTCCCCGCCGGCGGCAAGGTCGCCTTCGGCTTCCTCGCCTCCTGGCGCGGCACCAACTCCCCGCCGTACGACTTCACGCTCAACGGCCGGCCCTGCGTGCCGGCCTGATCCGGCGGCGCGGAAAACCCGTTGACGGGCCCGCGCGCCGGCGGGCTAGAGTTGCGGCGCATCACACGGTGGCGAAGCGCCGCCGTGCCGGACCACGAGTGCTTCGAGGAGGTGCCGACCGATGGCTGTCCCTGTGATGAACGCTGCCCGCGTCCCGTACTCCATCCCGTCCACCTCCGTGGCCGCCGGCTGACACCCACTTCCTCTCCCGCGTGCGTACGCGGGTCGCCGGGGCCGCCCCTGTGAAGGGTCACCCTTGACTTCCACCCCTGCTTTTCCCGCGCTGGCTCCCTACGGCTGGGACGACGCCTGGGCCGACGCGTTCGCCCCGTACCACGCCGAGGGGCTGCTGCCCGGCCGCGTCGTCCGGGTCGACCGCGGCCAGTGCGACGTCGTCACCGCCAAGGGAACCGTGCGGGCCGACACCGCGTTCGTCACCCCGCACGACCCCCTGCGCGTGGTGTGCACCGGCGACTGGGTCGCCGTCGAACCCGGCGGCAACCCGCGCTACGTACGGACGTACCTGCCGCGCCGTACCGCCTTCGTGCGCTCCACCTCCTCCCAGCGGTCCGAGGGGCAGGTCCTCGCCGCCAACGTCGACCACGCCGTCGTCGCCGTGTCGCTCGCCGTCGAGCTCGACCTCGGCCGCATCGAACGGTTCCTCGCGCTGGCCTGGGAGTCCGGGGCCCAGCCGGTCGTCGTGCTCACCAAGGCCGACCTCGTGCCGGACGCGGTGACCCGGGCGCACCTCGTCCAGGACGTCGAGACCAGCGCGCCGGGCGTGCCGGTGCTGACCGTCAGCGCCGTCGACGGCGACGGACTGGAGGTGCTGGCGGCGATCGTCTCCGGCGGTACGGCGGTCTTGCTCGGGCAGTCCGGCGCGGGCAAGTCCACCCTCGCCAACGCGCTGCTCGGCGAGGGCGTCATGGACGTCCGCGCCACCCGGGACGTCGACGGCAAGGGCCGCCACACCACGACCACCCGCAACCTCCTCGCCCTGCCCGGCGGGGGCGTGCTCATCGACACCCCCGGCCTGCGCGGCGTCGGACTGTGGGACGCCGGCGACGGCGTCGGCCAGGTCTTCGCCGAGATCGAGGAACTGGCCCGGCGGTGCCGCTTCCACGACTGCGCGCACGACTCCGAACCGGGGTGCGCGGTCCACGCCGCCATCGACGCCGGCGACCTGCCGCCGCGGCGGCTGGAGAGCTACCGCAAGCTGCTCCGGGAGAACCAGCGCATCGTCGCCAGGACGGACGCGCGGCTGCGGGCGGAGATCCGCAAGGACTGGAAGCGCAAGGGCGCCGAGGGGAGGGCGGCGCTGGAGGCCAAGCGCGGACGCTGGAGCTGACGGCGACTCCCGGAGGGGAGTTGGCAGGACCCCTCCGCCGACGGGCGACGGAGGGGCCCCGCCTGCGGGGTGCCGGAGTCGGGGTGGGTCTTGCTGGTGGGGCGCTGAAGAGTCGGTGGCGGGGCCTGCTGATGGGGTCGCTGAAGTCGGCGGCGGTTCCTGCCGGTAGGAGTGCTGAAGTCGGCGGTGGGTCCTGCTGGTGGGGGCCGCTGGAGCTGACGGCGGATTCCCCCGACGAGGGCCACCGGAGTTGACGACGAACCCTGCCGGCGGGACTGCCCCCACGGGCGGCGGCTCCCCGTCGGCGGGGGGGGGGGCGCCAGGCCCGGCGACCCCTGCCGACGAGGCCGCTGGAGGCGGCGGCCCATCGAGGTGCGGCGGCCCTGCTGACACGGTCCTTCGGGGCCCGGCAGCGCCGCCGACACGGTCCCCGGAACCCGGCGGGAACTCCTGCCCACGGAGGCTGCCGGGGCCTGGCGGCGGCTCCCGCTGACGTGGGCTGCCGGGACCTGGTGGCGGCTTCCGCTGGCGTGGGCTGCCCGGGTCTGGCGGCGGTTCCCGCTGACGTGGGCCGTCGGGGCCCGGCGGCTCCCGGCCATGCGGGCCGCCGGACTCGGCCGCGGCACCGCCGACGCCGGACGCCCCGGAGCCACCGAGGCACCGAACCACCGAGGCACCGAGCCACCTCCATGTCCGATTCCCGCTGGCCCGGTCCGCGCGGGACGGCGGAGACTGGGCGGGTGAGTGGAGGAGTGCGGGACGCGGACGCCAGGTACGAAGCCGTGCGCAGCAGGGACGGCCGTTTCGACGGCGCGTTCGTCTTCGCCGTCACCACGACCGGCATCTACTGCCGTCCCAGCTGCCCCGCGGTCACCCCCAAACGCGCGCACGTGCGCTTCTACGCCACGGCCGCCGCCGCGCAGGCCGGCGGCTTCCGCGCCTGCCGGCGGTGCCGCCCGGACGCCGCCCCCGGCTCCGCCGAGTGGAACGTCCGCGCGGACGTCGTGGGCCGCGCCATGCGCCTGATCGCCGACGGGGTGGTCGACCGGGAGGGCGTCGGCGGCCTCGCCGCCCGGCTCGGCTACAGCGCCCGCCAGGTGCAGCGCCAGCTCACCGCCGAACTCGGCGCCGGACCCGTGGCCCTGGCCCGGGCGCAGCGGGCGCACACCGCCCGCGTCCTGCTGCAGACCACCGCGCTGCCTATCACCGAGATCGCGTTCGCGTCCGGGTTCGCCAGCGTGCGGCAGTTCAACGACACGATCCGCGCGGTGTACGCGGCGACCCCGAGCGCGCTGCGCGCGGCCGCCCCGCAGGCCGGCCGGGCGGCCCGCCGGGAGCCCGCGCCGACGGCCGGGATACCGCTGCGGCTCGCCCACCGCGGCCCCTACCAGGCCCGCCACGTCTTCGACCTGCTGGAGAGCGAGGCCGTACCGGGTGTCGAGGACGTCAGCGGCCCCCGGGGCGCGCGCACGTACCGCCGCACGCTGCGCCTGCCGTACGGCACCGGCATCGCCGCCGTCGACGAGCGGTCCCGCGCCCCGAGACCCGGCTCCGCCGCCCACCCGGGCGGCTGGCTCGACGCCCGCCTCCACCTCACCGACCCGCGCGACCTGACCACCGCCGTGCAGCGGCTGCGGCGGCTGTTCGACCTCGACGCCGACCCGTACGCCGTCGACGAGCGGCTCGGCGCCGACCCGCGGCTCGCCCCGCTGGTCGCCGCGCGGCCCGGACTGCGGTCGCCGGGCGCCGCCGACCCGCAGGAGTGGGCCCTGCGGGCGCTGACCGGCCGCGCGCGGGCCGAACGGCTGGTTCAGCGGTACGGCAAGGCCCTCGACGCCCCCTGCGGCAGCCTCACCCACCTGTTCCCCGAACCCGCCGTCCTCGCCGAGGCCGAGCCCGGCGGCACCCTGGGCGCGCTCGCCGCCGCCCTCGCCGACGGCGCCGTACGCCTGGACCCGGGCGCCGACCGCGACGAGGCGCAGGACGCGCTGCTCGCCGTGCCCGGCCTGGACGCCCGGACCGCCGCCGCGATCCGCGCCCGCGCGCTCGGCGACCCGGACGCGGCGCCGCCCGGCGACGGCGTGCCCGACGCCTGGCGCCCCTGGCGCTCGTACGCCCTGCACCACCTGCGGGTGGCCGGGCTCCGCCCGGCGGACCCCGGACGTCCCGCCGCGGTCCGGTGGGACCGGGAACCGGTCAGCCCCAGAACACCGCGCCCAGCCACGCTCCCATGATCAGCAGGCAGGCGAACAGCTCCGCCAGCACACTGGAGCCGCCCGTGCGCATCGTCGTGCGCAGCGAGCCCGCCGCGGCGTCGTGGCTGCCCAGGCGGAGCCGTTCGGCCAGGTAGACGCCCGCCAGGAAACCGGGGATCGCACCGGCCACCGGCAGCAGGAAGAACCCGAGGAACGCGCCCGCGCCCCCGTACGCCATCGTGCGGCGGGTCGCGTCCGTCGCCCGCGGCCGCCGGGACGGCAGCGCCCAGCGCACCGCCTGGGAGAGCAGCATCACGACGGTGGCGCCCACGAGCACCCACCACGTGACCGGCCGCGGGTCCTCCAGCGCCCACCACAGGACCGCCGCCCACACCAGCCACGACCCGGGCACCCCGGGCAGCAGTACTCCGCACAGTCCGAGCAGCATGACCAGCCCGACCAGCAGGAGGTCCGACGCTCCCATCCATCCAGGGTGCCGGAGCCCGCCGCGCCCCGCAGACCAGCCGTGCGGCGCCGGGTCAGCCCTGCCGGTCCCGGGCCACCCAGCCCCGCTCGTACGCCGCCCAGCCCAGCTGCAACCGGGTCGTCACGCCCGCCAGCTCCATCAGGCGCTTCACCCGGCGCTGCACGGTCCGCAGCCCGAGGTCCAGCTGCTTGGCCACGCTCGCGTCGGTCAGCCCGGCCAGCAGCAGGGACAGCACCTCCAGATCGGTGCCGTCGGGGCCGTCCGGGCCCTGCCCGTGCTCGGTGACGCCGGACGGCCCGAGCCGCAGCGGCAGCGCCGCCCGCCACACCGACTCGAACAGGCCGCACAGCAGTTCCAGCAGGCCGTGGGCGGGTCCCTCCCGCTCCCGCGGAGCCGGCAGGGCGGGGGAGTGCACCACGAGGGCGGCGGGCTCCGCGGTGTAGGAGGCCAGCGGCACCAGGGCGACGGCCCGGTCGGCCACCACCAGTTTCGTCGGGACCTCCTCCACCACCCGCACCCGCTCGTCCCGGCCCAGCGCGGCCGTCAGCTCGGTGGTCCCGCCCGGCAGGTCCAGCACCGCCCGTTCGACCACCACCCGGTAGCGGACCCCGCGGCCGGCCGCCTGCTCCTCCGCGTGGTTCTCCACGCCGGTCACGGCGACCGGACGGCCGGTGACCAGCGCGCACACCTCCTCGGTCGCCCCGAGCTGCAACTGCAGGAACCGCTGCGACACCGCGGCCGCCCCGGTCACCACCTCCACCAGGTCGTGCACGGCCGGCTCGGCGGACGCCGCCCGGTACTCCTCGGCCAGCAGCGCGGCCGCCAGCTCCGCCTTCTCCAGCTCGTGCCGCCGCTGGGTGAGCAGCGCGCCCAGCGCCACGCCCGGCGGCGCGGCGACCCAGCGGTCCGGCCGCGCCGGGGACCGGGCGGCCAGGCCCCGGTCCGCCAGACGGCGCAGGGCGCGTTCCGTGTCGTGCTCGCCGAGCGCCAGCCGGCGCGCGAGACCGGGCACGTCGGCGGCGCCCCCGGTCACCAGCGCCCGGTAGGCCGCCTCGTGCGCCTCGTCCAGACCCAGCACTCCCAGCAACGCCCCGCCCCTCCACGACGATTCGGCCCCGCGGGCCCGGCCGTGGCGGAAACCTGCCACGGCGCGAACCCGCCTCGGATCATCATCGCCGGAGCCCCCGGCGCTCTGCCAGGGTGTGATCATCTCGGCGCGCGCCGGACGTGCCCCGGGCTTCACGACGTGCCGTGCACGCAGGGGAAGCGGGCCCGGGTCACCCGTCGCCGGGCGGTTCTCCCGTGGGGGGTGGGACCGCCCGGCGACGCCCCTCGTGCGCCCGTTCCACGGCTCACTCGACACGCCGTCCGGCGTGCGCGGGCGCGCCGGTTTTTCCCGATGCACCGTTTTCATCCGGCCCGCGCGGTGGACAATTGGCACCATGAGCGAGCAGGGGGGAAGGCCCACCGGTCACGAGGACGACTGGTGGGGGGAGTTGTACGACGCCACCGGCGACACGGGCCCCGCGCCCGGGGCCGATTCCCTGGACGACCGCTTCGCCTCGGCGGCCGGGGTCAGCGGCGGCCCCGGACCCGCCCCCGGGCCCGCCCCCGGACCCGCCCCCGCGGCGGCGGTCCCGCCACCCCGCTCCGCCGCCGACGCCCCGGACCTTGCCGGCCCTCCACCACGACACGCCCCGGGGGAACCCCCGCCCACCCGGGCGGAGGCGCCTTCGGGTCCCGCGCTCCCGGGGTCCGGGCCGCCTCCCCCGGGGCCGTCGCCCTCGGGGCCCGGGCAGGCAGTTCCGGGAGCTGAGCCTCCGGGGCCCGGTCGGCCGCCTTCGGGACCGGTGCCGCCGGGAAGCGGGCCGTCACCCACGGGACCGACGCCCCCGGGTCCCGGGCACGCGCCGTCCGGACCGGTGCCGCCGGGAAGCGGGCCGTCGCCCACGGGACCGACGCCCCCCGTCCCGGGACACCCGTCCTCCGCGCCGACGCCCCCGGGGCAGTGCCCGCCGGGGGGCGAGCCGCCGGCGTGGCCCCCGGCCGGCCACGCCGGGCGGCCGCCCCGGGACCGTACGGCCCCGGCGACCGGACGCCCCGCGGTCCCGGAGCCTCCCGCGCCCGCGGCGGCCGCCCCCCTGACCCCGGCTCACCTCCCGCCGCCCCCGCTGCCGCCCGCGTTCCCTCCCCGGGAGACGGGCGAGGGCCACCCCGGCCCGCCGGCCACGGCGGCCCCGTCCGGCCCGGCGGGCGACGGCCCCGCGGGCCCGCCGCCGACCGCCCCGCCCCACCGCGACGACGCCGGAGACGCGCCGCGGGGCCGCCGGGCCGGACCCGGTTCCCCGCCCCGCTCCTACGTGGGCTCCCGCCCGCCGACCTACGACGCCGAACCCACCGCGCTCCCGCTCGCCGACCCCGACGACCTCGACGACCTCGTGCCGGACACCGTCCTCGACGGCGCCCGGTACGGCACGTGCACGCTGCGCACCGCCTCCGTGCGGGGCGACTCCGCGCGCTACCGCGGGGAACCCCGCCGCGACGCGCTGCTCACCGCCCGCTTCGGCACGGGCGAACAGGCGCTGGTGCTGGTCGCGTTGGCCACCGGCGCCCGGACCGCACCGGGGGCGCACCGCGCGGCGGCCGAGGCCTGCCACTGGATCGGCCGGGCGGTGGGCCGCAGCCACGCCCGGCTCGTGGCGGACATAAGGGCGGCCCGGCGCGGCGACCTGAAGTCCGGCCTGCACCGCCTGACCGGCCGCAGCCTCGGCAGACTCCGCGCCGGCGCCGCCGAACGGAGCCCGCGCCCGGAGGAGTACGCGGCCACCCTGCGCTGCCTCCTGCTGCCCGCCGACCCCGAGTGCCGCACGCGCGTCTTCTTCGGCGTCGGCGCGGGCGGGCTGTTCCGGCTGCGGGACGGCCGGTGGCAGGACATCGAGCCGAAGGTCACCGACGTCACCGGCGAGCCCGTCGTCGGCTACGGCTCACCGCCCGCCGAGACCCCCGAGGGCGACCGGCTCACCATGGACCTCGGCATCGCCACACCCCCGAACCCCTACGAGCCGGCCCCCGGACCGTCCCCCTCCGAACCCTTCCGCTTCCGCACCTCCGTCGCCCGCCCCGGGGACACGCTGCTCATGTGCAGCGCCGGACTGGCCGAGCCGCTGCGGGGCGAGGCGGACCTCCGCGCGTACCTGGCCGACCGGTGGTCCGGCCCCGAACCGCCCGGCCTCGCCGGGTTCCTCGCCGACGCCCAGGTGCGGGTCAAGGGCTACGCGGACGACCGTACGGCCGCCGCCGTGTGGGAGGCCTGACGCCCGGTCGGCCCTGACGGCGGGTCAGCCGGCGTCGGCCACCCAGCGGCGCCCGGAGGTGTCGTACGTGTAGGCGGGCAGCCCCTCGACGGCGCTGGTGCGGAACGGGCGTCCCCGGTCGTCGATGCGGACGGTGCCGGAACGGTCCTGGGAGGACCAGTCCAGCTCCAGGTACCAGCGGCAGTCGCAGCCCCCGGTGCGGGCGGTGACCCGCAGCACCTCCGGCTCCCGGGCGGACACCCGGTAGGGCAGGCGCACGGCCGGGATCGGCGTACCGGCGTCGTTCCCGGCGACCGAGCGGGCGAGGGGCCGGTCCTTGTCCAGGTCCACCGCGAAGTGGCGCGGGGTGAGGGCGCCGCCGCAGCCCTGGTCCATGGCGTAGGCGCTGCCTTCGGCCGGGGCGGTCCGCCCGACCACGCGCACGCGCAGCGCCCGCAGGACGACGGCCGTCTCGCCCCGCCCCTGCACGGAGATCTCCACGAGCGTCTCGCCCCCGTGGACGGCGTTCTGGGCAGCCGCCCAGGTCCGGGCGTCCTGCGGGGCGGGCGGCGGAGGCACGCGGGCGGGCGGCCCGGCGATGACGTAGTCGTGCCCGCAGCCCTGCTCCCAGGCGTGCGAGTCGGCGGTCCAGGCGAGGGGGACGGCGGGCGCCTCCTGCCCGGAGCCACGGGAGCCGTCGGCGTCACCGGGCCCGCCGGTGTTCCCGGTGGGGGCGGCGGACGCCGCCGGGGACGTCCGCCCGGATCCGCCGGAGGGTGCCGTACGGGCCGGGCCGGTCGGGTCGGCCGGGGACGCGGAAGCCGTGCTGCCGGGCGGCGGTCCGCCCGCCGCCGCGGTCGTCCCCGGCGACGGGCCGGCGGCACCGGCGTGCCCGGCGGCGGGCCGGCCGTCCGGCAGCGCGGCGAGACTGCCCAGGGTGGCGACCAGCGCGCAGACGGCGGCCACGGCGACCGCGACGCGCCCGCGGCGGAGCCGGGGGCGGGGGAGCACCGGTCCGCCGGACGCGACGGCACCGGACGCGATCCGCACGGCGGCCGGTTCGCACCCCGCGGCCGCCGACGCGTCCGGCGCGCCCGCGCCCTCCGCGACGGCGTCCGCCTCGCCCACCCGACCTGCGGCGCCGCCCGGCCCGCTCGACCGGTCGGTGGCCCCCGGGTGGGTCGCGCCGCCCGGTTCCTCCGTCGGGTCGGTGGTGTCGTCCGGCCCCGTCGGGCCGGACGCCGGTGCCGCGGGGGCGTCCGCGTCACCGCGCCGGACGGCAGCCGTGGCCGGCGCCTCCTCCGGCCCCGTGGCGGCAGCGCCCCGCGGGCGCTGCCGCGCGGCCACCGCCCGGAGCCAGCGGCGGTGCAGTTCCAGGCGCTCCTGCGGAGACGCCCCGCACAGCGCGGCGAAGCGCTCCACGGGGGCGAAGTCGAGGGGGACCGTGTCCCCGGCGCAGTAGCGGTGCAGCGTGGAGGTGTTCATGGCCAGGCGGCGGGCCAGCGCGCCGTAACTGCGGTCCGTGCGCCCCTTGAACTCCCGCAGCAGTGCCGCGAACTCCCCGACCTCGTCGTGCACCGGCATCCTCGCCCCCGTTTCCGTCCCTGTCCCAAGCCGCGACGCCATCCCAGGCACCCCTGTATCCGCACGTCAAAGGGGCTGGGACGGTTCCACCGTCGCGGACCGCGCGCCGGCTGTTGCGCCCGCCCGGCGGAACCGCCGATGCTCTCGGTGTCGCACCGACGACCGCACGGACCGAGCGGCCCCGCGGCGCGGTGATCGCGACGCATCCACCGAACCACGTACTTCCTACGGGGGGACACCCATGTCCATGCGCATCCGAGCGGGCGCGTCCACCGCACTCGTCATCACCGCCCTGACCGCCGGTACGGCGCTCACCGTACCGGCCCAGGCCGCGCCGAAGGGCGTCGCACCGGCGTTCCTGTCGGCCGGCGACCTCCCGCCGCACCCGTCCTCCGCCTGGACGGCGGGCAAGGTCACCGACGGCTTCCCCGAGCGGCTCGCGTACTGCCTGGGCGAGGGGCTGCCCGCCTACGACTACCGGCACCGGGAGTTCCGCACCGACCTGGACACCGGCGCCGTGCAGGTCACCGTCGTCACCGGCTCCACCGCCAAGGCCGGGGCCCTGGCCGCGCGCCTGAACCACGAGATCCGCACCTGCGCCGCGCGCCTGGAGGCGTCCGACCCGGACGTCGAGGCCACCGGCAAGGACTACGGCACGCTGCCGGTCGAGGAGGGCGCCCGGGTGCACGGACTGCACACCGCCTCCTCCTGGGGCGCCACCGACATCCACCTGCTGTCCGTGGGCCGGGACGGGAAGACCGTCACCGTCGTGGAGTGGGGGCAGATGGGCGACTTCGGCGACGCCCCGGTGAAGGCCTTCAAGAAGACCACGACCACCGCCGTGAACAAGCTCCACTGACCGCCCGGACGCCGCGGCCGCCCGCCCGCCACGGGGGCCGGGAGGGCGGCCCCGCGGCGGCCGCGGGGGACCGGACCTGCCGGGCGCGACCGTCGGAGTTCGGCCAACTTCGCCGGCCCGCCGCGGACCGGCACCGGCGGCCCGGCCTCCCCCCGGATCCCGCCGGGCGGGCGGTCGGCACGCGGTGGCCGGTCCGATGCGCCGCGGTCCGGTTCCGGCCGGACGGGGAGGTGACGGGAGTGCGGGACCGGCGGACCCGCTCGGCGCGCCCGGGCCCGCCGCCGTCCCCGGCAGCGGGCGCACCGGCCCGTCCGGGCCGCCCGGGCGGCCCGGAACATGCCCGCGTCCCGGTCCCCGGCGCCGTACGCGTGGCCGAACACCCGGTCGTCGGGGATGCGGCATGACTGCCCCCTGCCCGACCGGGCAAGGATCCCCGTGAACGTGTTCGAGCAGGAGGGGAACCGACATCGGCGCGCGGGCGGGGGTCATGAAGAGGCAGGCACGAGGAGGCGGTCCCATCGCGATCGGGGGCTCCTCGGCGGAGACGGCGGAGGACAGGACCGACGGCGACGGGGATCGGGTGCCGGCGCCGCAGCTGAGGCGCCGGCTGGGACGGGCGGACCTGCGCGCGGTCCCCGAGACCCGCAGGGCGCTGCGCGAACTGCTCAGGCACTGGGGGAAGCCGGGACGGTCGGAGATAGCGGAACTGCTCACCAGCGAACTCGTCACCAACGCGCTCGTCCACACCGACGACGACGCGGTCCTCACGGCCACCGTCGGACCCGGCGGACTGCGGGTGGAGGTACGGGACTTCGTGGCCCGCAGGCCCCGGGTGTGCGCGCAGAGCGCCGACGACGGCACGCACGGCAGGGGCATGGTGCTGGTGCAGTCCCTCGCGGACGCCTGGGGCATCCGGGCGCACGGGGTCGGCAAGGCCGTCTGGTTCGAGCTCGGCGCGGGGGCGGGGGGGGCGGCATAGACTCATTGGCCGAAGAACCCGCAAACCGCGCCCGCCCGGGCGCACCGGCCTGGCGCGACTGGGGGCCGCGCGAGGGTGGCTCGCC
>NZ_JBITSF010000024.1:40683-90960 GCF_044540485.1 Streptomyces sp. NPDC085946
GGGGGGGCCCGTGGGGGGGGGGGGTTTGGGGGGGGGGGGGGGGGGGGGGGCCCGCGGGGGGGGGGGGGGGGGGGGGGGGGGGCCGCCCCCCCCCCCCCCCCCCCCCCCCCCCCCCCCCCCCGCCCCCCCCCCGGACCCCCGTCCCTAACCGAACTGCTGCTCCAGGTCCTTCAGCTTGCGCTCCAGGGAGTCCAGGCGCGGCAGGGCCATGGTGTCGTCCTCCGCGGTGAGGTCCACGGTGACGGGGTCAGTCCCGCTGCGCACGGGCTGCAGGGAGTGACGCGCGCGGACGGGCAGCTGCTCCGGCCCGGATATGGCAGGCTCCGCGGAGACCAGTTCCCCGGAGCCGCGCTCCACCGCCTGCACCTCGACCTGGCGCCCGGCGCCGCGGCCGGCGAAACCGCGGTGGCCACGGCTGATGGCCTTCAGCTGGGCGCGCTCCACGCGCTCCTGCTCGCGGCGCCGGCGCCGGGTCTCCTCCTTCTGGCGCTTGTCCTCGCGGACCTCCTCGACGGCCTCGTCGAGGCTGCGGACGCCCTCCAGGAGCATCAGCGACCAGGCGCGGTAGGTCTCGCGGGGGGCCCGCAGCCAGCGCACGACGCGGATCTGCGGCAGCGGCCTGGGCACCAGGCCCTGCTCGCGCAGGGCGGCCCGGCGGGTCTGCTTCAGCGCGCGGTCGAACAGGACCGCCGCGGACAGGGACATCCCGGCGAAGAAGTGCGGGGCGCCGTCGTGGCCCAGGCCCCTGGGCGCGTGCACCCAGTTGAACCAGGCCGCGGCGAAGGCGAACGTCCAGACGAGTATGCGGGAGCCGAGCGCCGCGTCACCGTGGCTGGCCTCGCGCACCGCGAGCACGGAGCAGAACATCGCGGCACCGTCCAGGCCGAACGGCACCAGGTACTGCCAGCCGCCGGTCAGGCCGAGGTTCTGCTCGCCGAAGCCGACCAGCCCGTGGAAGGAGAGGGCGGCGGCGACCGCCGCGCAGCAGAAGAGGAGGACGTAGGAGACGGTGCCGTATATGGCTTCCTTGCGCCTGCGGCGCTCTTCGGCGCGCTCCCACGAGTCGTCGGCGCTTGAGTCCTTGACCGAGGAGCGCTTGCCGCGCGCCAGCACCGCCACCGCCGTCAGCATGCCCAGGAGCAGTACGGCGCCCGGAAGCAGCCAGTTCAGCGATATGTCGGTCAGTTTCATACGGGGTCCCTTGCAGTGGGATAGGGCGTAACGCCCGCCATAGTGGCCCAATCCCGCCGGACCTCAGGGGGTTTCGGGGCAAGAGGCCGCCAAGGAGGTGCAAGGGGATGCCCAGGACGGCGTTCTGCTCGAACTGCCGCTTGAGGCGCGGGAGTTGAGTTCGAACAAGACTACCCGTACGGGTGGTTCCTCGGAAAGTTCCCGTGACGCGTGAGGGAGTTGTGAATCGCCCGTGACCGTACGGCAGTCATGCTTGCGGGTGATCTTAGGGGATGGCCGACGGGCGGCCGCACGGGGGCCGCCCGCCGGGAGCTCAGCCGGCCGCGGCGACCGCGGTCCTGGCCTCCCGCGCGGTGTCGCAGGTGCGCGGGCAGGTGGCGCAGGCGTCCTCGGGGCGCACGGTGTAGAACATGCAGCAGCTCACCCGGTCCCGGGTGGGCACCGGCTCGCCGGACGGCCCGGTCAGCTCCCGGAAGCCCGCCGCGCCGACGTAGGGCCTGGTCGCCCCCGGCAGCAGCAGTTCCAGCTCGCGCATCGCCCGTCGCCCCTCGTCCTCGCCGAGCAGTCCGGCGACGTACCACAGGCCCTCGACCAGCTCGTCGGTCGCCATGCCCCACAGGGCCCGGCCGCGCCGCCGCATGCGCGGGCCGAAGCCGGCGAGGACCGGCTCCAGGTGCTCGGCGACCGCGGCGCGCACCTCCGCCCGCAGGGCGTCCTCGTCGGGGACCACCCGGGCGCCGGGCAGCGCGGCGGCCGGGTCCCCGGGCAGGCAGGCGAACCCGGCCGGGCGCACGGCCAGGCGGCCCAGGGCCAGGCCGGGGGCGGCGCGGTCGTACGAGACGTGCGTCACGGGGTAGCGCGGCACGCGGCGGTGCAGGAACCACGGCACGGTGATCAGCAGGCAGGCGGGCCAGGCGTACCGGTGCAGGCCGAAGGTCGCGACGACGTCCGGCCGGGCCCGCTGCCCGTAGTCGCGCAGCACCTGCGCCTCGTCCCGGGCGAGGAACGCGTCGAGGGCGGCGCCGCCCGCCGCGAGCTGGTCGGCCGCGACCCAGTCGCCGCCCCGGGGGAGCTCCCCGTCGGCCCCCAGCTCGGTGACGGCCAGCCCCGGAACGGCCCGGGCCAGGCGGGCGTACGCCGCGGTGACGGCCGAAAGGAGCACGGGCATGCGGACCACCGATCCACGTCTCGTCGAACTGACTGGTTTAAAGGTAAGCCTTACCTTACCCAAGATCGTGGATATGTGAACTGGCGTCCGGTGCGCTTATCGTGCTTGATGTCTGAACGACAAGCCGTTGTATTACCTCATGTGCCGACACGTCCGGAGGAAGACCCGTGAAGCAGGGCGCGCAGGGCTCCGCGGACTCCAGGGGCCTCGGGGAGCCCGCCGGGACGGCGGTGCCCGCGGGGCGGGACGGGTGGGTGCGGGTGCCGCCGCAGGCCGGGGCCGCGCGCGGCGAGCACACGCACGGCGAGCACGCGCACGGCGGGCCCTCCGTGCCCGCTCCGCGCGCGCGGCCCGCCGTGCAGCGCTCCTCCGTGCGCGGGCAGGTCCTCGACGCGTTGCGCACCGCGCTGGTGGCCGGTGAGCTGCGGCCCGGCGAGGTGTACTCGGCGCCGGTGCTCGCGGAGCGGTTCGGGGTGTCCGCGACGCCCGTCCGCGAGGCCATGCAGCAACTGGCCCTGGAAGGGGCCGTCGAGGTCGTCCCCAACCGCGGGTTCCGGGTCGTCGAGCGGGGGACGCGGGAGCTGGCCGAACTGGCCGAGGTGCGGGCGCTGATCGAGGTGCCGGTGATGCTGCGGCTGGCCCGTACCGTCCCGGTGGAGCGGTGGGCCGAGCTGCGCCCCCTCGCCGAGGCGACGGTGCGCGCCGCGTCGTCCGGCTGCCACGCCACGTACGCCGAGTGCGACCGGGCCTTCCACCGCGCGGTGCTGTCGCTGTCCGGCAACGCGCAGCTGGTCCGCATCGCCGAGGACCTCCACCGGCGCGCGCAGTGGCCGCTGGTCGGGGGCGGGGCGGCCGCGGCGCGCGGGCGTGCGGCCCTGGTGGCCGACGCCCACCAGCACACGGCCCTGCTGGACGCGCTCATCGCCGGTGACCTGGACGTGGTGCGGGCACTGGTGGGGGAGCACTTCGCCTGCGGCGGCTGAGCGGGGCGCCAGCAGGAGTCCGCGGGGGCTGTGCGGGGCGTCCGCAGGAGTCCGCGAGGGCTGGGGGGCCAGCAGGAGTCCGCGGGTGCTGGTGGGGGAGCACTTCGCCTGCGGCGGCTGGGCGGGGTGCCCGCAGGAGTCCGCGAGGGTCTGAAGGGACCGCAGGAGCCTGAAGGGACCGCAGGAGTCTGCAGGGCGTCTGCGGGGCTCGGTGGACGGCTCCGTGCGGCCGGGGTGGCGAGGGCTGTCGCGGCCCGTGCCCGGTGCGGGCCGGGGCCGCACCGGGCGTTCCGTGCTCCGTCCGCCGGGCGGGCCCCGGCCGTCGCTGCGGGTTCGTGGTTGTCCCTGAGTGCGGGTGGCCGTCGCTGCGGGTCCGTGGCCGTCCCTGGGTGCGGGTGGCCGTCGCTGCTGGTTCGTGGCCGTCCCCGGGCACGGGCGGCCGTTACCGCCGGTCCGTGGCCGTCCCTGCGCGCGGGCGGCAGCCGCCGCCGGTCAGGGGCCGTCACCGGGCGGGGACGGCGCCTCGTTGAGGGCGGGCGTCCGTCGACGGCTCGCCGCATCACCGGCGCCGCGCGCCCGCCGCACCACCGGCGCCGCGCGCCCGCCGCACCACCGGCGCCGCATGCCCGCCGCACCACCGGCGCCGCGCGCCCGCCGGGCGCGATCAGGCCGTGGCCGCCGGCGGGGCCAACTGGCGGGCGAGCCAAGTGGGGACGCCGCCCAGGAGGCGGAACAGGCGGCGCGCCTCGTCGCGGAGCCGGGACGCCTCCGGCTCCGCCTCGGTGTCCGCGAGGGAGACCAGCGCCGGTGCCGTGCCCACGAGATAGCCCAACTCCTCCCGGATGCGCAGGGATTCGGCGAAGCCGTGCCGGGCCTCCGCCACCTCCCCGTCGCGCAGGGCGAGTCCGGCCAGGTGCCGCCAGGTGGACGACAGCAGCAGCGGGTCGGGGTGGGCGGTGGCGCCCGCGTGGGCGCGGCGGTAGGCGGCGCGGGCGGCCTGCGGGGAGCGGGCCAGGTTCTCGGCGAGCAGGCCGCGCCGGAAGTCCAGCAGGGCCCGGCCCGGCGTCCCCGGCGCGATCAGTGCCGCCGCCCGGCCGAGCGCGGCGCGCGCCTCGTCGGCGCGGTCCCGGACGGTGAGCACGGTCGCGGCGTACGCCAAGTACCCGCGTTCACAAGCGGCCGCGCCCCGCTCGTCGTCGCTGTGGGCCAGCGCCTCGGCGGTGCGCAGCGCGTCCTCGGCCTCCTCCCAGCCCTGCTCCGTGTACAGGCACCGCTCCACCAGCAGGGCGGCGCGCTGCAGCGCGGCCGCCGGGGTGGCCGGTGTCAGCAGGGCGGCCGCGTCGGCCCAGCACGCGCGGGAGCGCAGCCGCCATACCGCGGTCTGGAGGGGATCGTCACCGGCGGTCGTTCCGTTACCAGACATGGCGGTATGCGCCACGTTGCCCTCCCCGAGCACGCCATCGAGCTTTGAGTGGTGGCGGCATCTCAGCACGGATCGCGGGGCCCGGCCAAGAGGGTGGGTGAAGGATTTCACAAAGTCGTGGGGCGGCGCGGGGGCGCGTTCCGGCTCCCGCGCGGCACCGGCGTCTCAGCTCATGCGCAGCGCCAGGAAGAAGTCGAGCTTGTCCTCCAGCCGGGACAGGTCACGGCCCGTCAACTGCTCGATCCGGCCCACCCGGTAGCGCAGCGTGTTGACGTGCAGGTGCAGGCGGGCCGCGCAGCGGGTCCAGGAGCCGTCGCAGTCCAGGAAGGCCTCCAGGGTGGGGATGAGCTCCGCGCGGTGGCGGCGGTCGTAGTCCCGCAGCGGGTCCAGCAGGCGGGCGGTGAAGGCACGGCGCACGTCGTCCGGGACGAAGGGCAGCAGCAGGACGTGCGAGGCGAGTTCCTGGTGGCCGGCCGCGCAGACCCGGCCGGGGCGGGCCGCCGCCACGCGGCGGGCGTGGCGGGCCTCCTCCAGGGCGCCGCGCAGGCCCTCCGCCGAGTGCACGGCGGCGCTGACGCCGAGGGTGACCCGCCCGTCGTCGTCCAGCCCGGCCGTCAGCGGGCCGCGGACCGCCTCCAGGAGCGCGTCGGCGAGGACGCCCGACTCGGAGCCGTCGTGCTCGGCGGAGACCGCCGGCAGCGGGACGAGCGCGACCGCCTCGTCGCCGGTGTGGGCCACGGCGATGCGGTCGGACGGTTCGGGGCCGGCGGCGTGCGGGTCGGCGAGGATCTCCTCCAGGAGGGACTGGGCGACCGGGCCGCCCGCCACCTCCCCGGGGGCGCCGCCCGCCGTGTCCTCCCAGTCGACGCGCGCCACGACCACCTGCCAGTGCGGCGCGGCGCCCAGGCCGGGCAGCAGCACCGGGGCCGCCACCCGCAGGCGGGCGGCGATCTCAGCCGGGGCCGCGCCCGTCTGGACCAGCTCCAGGACCTCCTGGGCGAGGCGGCGGCGGACCGTGCGGGCCGCGTCCCGGCGGTCCCGCTCCACGGCGATGAGCTGGGTGACGCCGTACAGCAGGTCGAGCCGCTCCTCCGCCCAATCGCCGGCGTCCGCCTCGACGGCCAGCAGCCAGTCCGACAGCACCGTCTCGCGCACGTCGCGGGCGGCGGCCTGCGGGGAGCGGCCGCCGGAGCGGACCGGGAACAGCGAGTAGGTCGTGGCGCCCAGCAGGACCCGGTGGGGGCCGCGGCGGCCGGTGCGGGTGGCCGCCAGGTGCTCGGCCGCGAGCTGCGCGCACACCTCGGCGGGCAGGGCGGGGCCCGCCACCTTGGGGCCCGCGACGAGCCGCCCGGTGGGGGACAGCACCCACGCCCGCAGGTCCAGGTCGGAGCCGAGCAGGTCCAGCACCACGTCGGGGCCGCCGCCCGCCGGTCCGGAGGTCATCATGCGGCGGTGCCGGTCCACGACGGCCGCGAGGTCCCCGGCGCGTTCCCCGGACACCTGCCGCACGACGTGCTCGGTGATGGTCGCGAACGCCACCGACTCGTGCACCGCGAACAGCGGCAGGCGGTGCCGGGCGCAGGCCGTGACCAGGTCGTCGGGCACGTCCCCCAGCTCGGCCTCGCCGGCCGCGAGCGCGGCGACCCCGGCCTGGGCCAGGATCCGGACGAACGGCTCGGAGTCGCCGGCGTCGCGGCGCCAGGCGAGACCGGTGAGCACCAGTTCGCCGCCCGAGAGGTAGCGGCTGGGGTCCCGCAGGTCCGTGGTCATCACACCCCGGACGGTGCGGTCCAGCTCGTCCTCACCGCCGAGGAGCCTGAGGCCCAGCGCATCGGTGTCCAGCAGTGCGCGCAGCCGCATTCTCGTCGCCGCCGTTCTCTGTCTCGAAATCTACGATGGATCGTGGGGTCTCGGGTGAGGCGCCCGTGCGGCGGACCGGTGAGCTGGGCTCGCCGACGCCCGGGCGGTTCCCGGCTGTGTTCCCGGTCACGCGGCCGTGTCGCGCGTTTCCACAGGAAAACGAGGAGGTTACCGATGACCTCCGTTCATACGAATCTACAAGATGCCCGTCGTGGCCAGCCAACTCCTTCATGGTTTCGGTGACTGACCCTGCTGGAGCACACGGCGGTGTACTGACTCCCAACCGAGTGAACAGCACATGAACGAGCCGGGCCCGCCGCACACGGATTGGCTCAATCTGTACGCCCCACGAGACGAAGAAGAGAGCCGGTCATGGACTTCCTTCGCCCCGCCAGCTGGGAGGAGGCGCTCGCCGCGAAGGCCGAGCACCCCACCGCTGTGCCGATTGCGGGTGGCACCGACGTGATGGTCGAGATCAACTTCGACCACCGCCGGCCCGAGTACCTCATGGACCTGAACCGCATCGGCGACCTCTACGAGTGGGAGGTGGGCGAGGAGAGCGTGCGGCTGGGCGCCTCCGTGCCGTACACCCGCATCATGGAGCACCTGCGCACCGAGCTGCCGGGGCTCGCCCTCGCCTCGCACACGGTCGCCTCCCCGCAGATCCGCAACCGCGGCGGCGTCGGCGGCAACCTCGGCACCGCCTCCCCGGCCGGCGACGCCCACCCCGCCCTGCTCGCCGCGGGCGCCGAGGTCGAGGCCGAGTCGGTGCGCGGCAAGCGCCTCATCCCCATCGACGACTTCTACACGGGCGTCAAGCGCAACGCCCTCGCGCCCGACGAGCTGATCCGGGCCGTGCACGTGCGCAAGGCCGACGGCCCGCAGCAGTTCTCCAAGGTGGGCACGCGCAACGCCATGGTCATCGCCGTGTGCGCCTTCGGTCTCGCGCTGCACCCCGAGACCCGCACCGTGCGCACCGGCATCGGCTCGGCCGCCCCGACGCCCGTGCGGGCCAGGGCCGCCGAGGAGTTCCTGAACGCGGCGCTCGACGAGGGCGGCTTCTGGGACAACGGCGAGATCATCACCCCGTCGGTCGCCAAGCAGTTCGCGGACCTGTGCTCCGCCGCCTGCAACCCGATCGACGACGTCCGGGGCACCGCGAGCTACCGCCGTCACGCCGTCGGCGTCATGGCCCGCCGCACGCTGACCTGGACCTGGGAGTCGTACCGCGGCACCCGCCGCACCGCGAAGGGAGCTGCGTGATGCGCGTCAACCTCATCGTCAACGGACGTCCGCAGGAAGCCGACGACGTGTGGGAGGGCGAGTCCCTGCTGTACGTGCTCCGGGAGCGCCTGGGCCTGCCGGGTTCGAAGAACGCCTGCGAGCAGGGCGAGTGCGGCTCGTGCACGGTCCGGCTCGACGGCGTGCCCGTCTGCTCCTGCCTGGTCGCCGCCGGCCAGGCGGAGGGCCGCGAGGTCGTCACCGTCGAGGGCCTGGCGGACTTCGCCGAGCGGCGCGCCGAGGGCGGCTGCGCCTCCGGCGCGTGCGGCACCCCGCTGGACGAGGCCCGGCGGTGGCAGGCCAAGGGCACCGACTCGCACACCGGCGAGGGCACCGCGCTCTCCCCGGTCCAGCAGGCGTTCATCGACGCCGGCGCCGTCCAGTGCGGCTTCTGCACGCCGGGCCTGCTGGTCGCCGCCGACGAGATGCTGGAGCGCAACCCCACCCCGACCGACGCGGACATCCGCGAGGCGCTGTCGGGCAACCTGTGCCGCTGCACCGGCTACGAGAAGATCATGGACGCGGTCCGCCTGGCGGCCGCCCGGCAGGGAGAGGCGGTCTGAGCATGGCTTCCCCCAGCGGAACCCCCACGAAGATCACCCAGGGGTCGCAGACCAAGGGCGGCATCGGCGAGTCCACGCTCCGCCCCGACGGCATCCTCAAGGTCACCGGCGAGTTCGCGTACTCGTCCGACCTGTGGCACGAGGACATGCTCTGGGGCCAGATCCTGCGCTCCCCGGTCGCGCACGCCGAGATCGTCTCGATCGACACGGGCGAGGCGCTGGCCACGCCGGGCGTGTACGCCGTGCTGACCCACGACGACCTGCCCACCGAGGTGAAGCACTACGGCCTGGAGATCCGGGACACCCCGGTCCTCGCGCACGGCAAGGTGCGCCACCACGGCGAGCCGGTCGCGCTCGTCGCCGCCGACCACCCGGAGACCGCCCGCCGCGCCGCCGCGAAGATCCGGGTCGAGTACCGCGAACTCCCGGTGATCACGGACGAGGCGTCGGCCCTCGCGCCCGACGCGATCCTCGTCCACGAGCACCGCGACGACCACCACATCGGCCACGTCCCGCACCCCAACATCGTCCACCGCCAGCCCATCGTGCGCGGCGACGTGGCGGAGGCCCGCGAGCGGGCCGACGTGATCGTCGAGGGCGAGTACACCTTCGGCATGCAGGACCAGGCCTTCCTCGGTCCCGAGTCCGGGCTCGCCGTGCCCGAGGAGGACGGCGGCGTCCACCTCTACGTCGCCACCCAGTGGCTCCACTCCGACCTGCGCCAGATCGCGCCCGTGCTCGGCCTGCCCGAGGACAAGGTGCGCATGACGCTGGCCGGCGTCGGCGGCGCGTTCGGCGGCCGCGAGGACCTGTCGATGCAGATCCACGCCTGCCTGCTCGCGCTGCGCACCGGCAAGCCCGTCAAGATCGTCTACAACCGCTTCGAGTCCTTCTTCGGGCACGTCCACCGCCACCCCGCGAAGCTCCGCTACGAGCACGGCGCCACCAAGGACGGCAAGCTCACGCACGTCAAGTGCCGGATCGTCCTGGACGGCGGCGCCTACGCCTCCGCCTCCCCGGCCGTCGTCGGCAACGCCTCCTCCCTGTCGATCGGCCCGTACGTCGTCGACGACGTCGACATCGAGGCCGTCGCCCTCTACACCAACAACCCGCCCTGCGGCGCCATGCGCGGCTTCGGCGCGGTCCAGGCGTGCTTCGCCTACGAGGCGCAGATGGACAAGCTGGCGAAGCGGCTCGGCATGGACCCGGTGGAGTTCCGGCGGCTCAACGCCATGGAACAGGGCACGCTCATGCCGACCGGGCAGCCGGTCGACTCCCCGGCCCCGGTCGCCGAACTGCTGCGCCGCGTCAAGGCGATGCCGATGCCGCCGGAGCGCCAGTGGGAGTCCAGCGAGGGCGCCGACGTGCGGCAGCTGCCCGGCGGCCTGTCCAACACCACGCACGGCGAGGGCGTCGTCCGGGGCGTCGGCTACGCGGTCGGCATCAAGAACGTCGGCTTCTCCGAGGGCTTCGACGACTACTCCACCGCGCGCGTCCGCATGGAGGTCGTCGGCGGGGAACCGGTGGCGACCGTGCACACGGCCATGGCGGAGGTCGGCCAGGGCGGTGTCACCGTCCACGCGCAGATCGCCCGCACCGAGCTCGGCGTCGCCCGGGTGACCATCCACCCGGCGGACACCCGGGTCGGTTCGGCGGGTTCGACCTCCGCCTCCCGGCAGACGTACGTCACCGGCGGCGCCGTGAAGAACGCCTGCGAGCTGGTGCGCGAGAAGGTGCTGGAGATCGGCCGGCGCAGGTTCGGCTCCTCCCACCCGGCCTGGGCCACGGCCGAACTCGTCCTGGAGGGCGGCAAGGTCGTCACCGACGGCGGCGAGGTCCTCGCCGACCTGGCCGACGTCCTCGGCGACGAGGCCGTGGAGGTCGAGGAGGAGTGGCGGCACCGGCCGACCGAGGCCTTCGACCTGCGCACCGGGCAGGGCAACGGGCACGTCCAGTACTCCTTCGCCGCGCACCGCGCCGTCGTCGAGGTCGACACCGAGCTCGGCCTGGTGAAGGTCGTCGAACTGGCCTGCGCCCAGGACGTCGGCAAGGCGCTCAACCCGCTCTCCGTCGTCGGCCAGATCCAGGGCGGCACGGTCCAGGGCCTGGGCATGGCGGTCATGGAGGAGATCGTCGTCGACCCGAGGACCGCGAAGGTGAAGAACCCCTCCTTCACGGACTACCTGATCCCCACCATCCTCGACACGCCGACCATCCCCGTCGACGTGCTCGAACTCGCCGACGACCACGCCCCGTACGGGCTGCGCGGCATCGGCGAGGCCCCCACCCTGTCGTCGACGCCGGCCGTCCTCGCGGCGATCCGGAACGCGACCGGGCTGGAGCTCGACCGCACGCCGGTACGGCCCGAACACCTCACGGGCACGGCGTAGCACACGGCTCTCCGGGCGGCGCAGGGAACGTCACGCACTCCGTCGCGCCGCCCGGAGCCCCCTCCCCGGCCGCCGCACCGCTCGCGGCGGCCGGGCAGGCAGCAGGACACCAGCAGATCCCGTTCGTTCGTCTCGGGCCGTCCCCCGGGTCGTGCGGCCGCAGCACCTTCCCAAATCCCGCAGCCGCGCCCCACGCGGCGAGCGGCCGTCGCACCGGCCGTCACGCGGGTGCCCCTATGAACCTTGGGAGCAGGCCCACATGACCCAGCAGTCACTGGAGCCGGGGACCACAGCGCAGGACGCGGGCGAAGGCACCCGCGTACCCGCCGGACGGTCCTGGCTCGACCGGTACTTCCACATATCCCGCAGAGGGTCCACGGTCGCGCGTGAAGTGCGCGGCGGCGTCACCACCTTCATGGCGATGGCGTACATCCTCCTCCTCAACCCCCTGATCCTGTCCGGCCAGGACGCCGCCGGGAACACCCTCGGCCGGCAGGCCCTCATCACGGCGACCGCGCTGGCGGCGGCCCTGACCACGCTGCTGATGGGCTTCGTCGGCAAGGTGCCCCTCGCGCTCGCCGCCGGCCTGTCCGTCTCCGGAGTCCTCGCCTCCCAGGTCGCGCCCCGGATGACCTGGCCGCAGGCCATGGGCATGTGCGTGGTGTACGGCGTGGTCATCATGCTGCTGGTGGTCACCGGCCTGCGCGAGATGATCATGAACGCGATCCCGCTGGCGCTCAAGCACGCGATCACCATGGGCATCGGCCTGTTCGTCGCCCTCATCGGCTTCTACAAGGCCGGTTTCGTGCACCAGGGCGAGGCGACCCCCGTCACCCTCGGCCCGGCCGGCGAACTGGCCGGCTGGCCCGTCCTGCTCTTCGCGGTCACCCTCCTGGCGATCTTCATGCTCCAGGCGCGCGGCGTCCCCGGCGCGATCCTGATCGGCATCGTCGGCGGCACCGTGCTCGCCGTGATCCTCAACGCCGCGGACGTCGTCGCCCCCGGGCAGTGGGCCGGCGGCGCGCCGGAACTGCACGGCAGCGCCGTCTCCCTGCCCGACTTCTCGGTCTTCGGCCAGGTCGAGTTCGGCGGCTGGGGCGAGGTCGGCGCGATGACCGTCGGCATGATCGTGTTCACCCTGGTGCTCGCCGGGTTCTTCGACGCGATGGCCACCATCATCGGCGTCGGCACCGAGGCCGGGCTCGCCGACGACAAGGGCCGGATGCCGGGCCTGTCCAGGGCGCTGTTCGTCGACGGGGCCGGCGGGGCGATCGGCGGTGTCTCGGGGGCGTCGGGCCAGACCGTGTTCGTCGAGTCGGCGACCGGCGTCGGCGAGGGCGCCCGGACGGGCCTGTCCTCCGTGGTCACGGGCGCGTTCTTCGCGGCCTGCCTGTTCTTCACCCCGCTGACCGCGATCGTCCCGGGCGAGGTCGCCGCCGCGGCCCTGGTCGTCATCGGCGCCATGATGATGATGAACGCCCGGCACGTGGACTGGGCCGACCGCGCCACCGCGATCCCGGTCTTCCTGACCGTCGTGATCATGCCGTTCACCTACTCCATCACCGCGGGCGTCGCCGCCGGAGTCGTCTCCTACGCCGCCGTCAGGACCGGCCAGGGCAGAGCGCGGGAGATCGGCGCCTTCATGTGGGTGCTGACGGTGATCTTCGTGGTGTTCTTCGCCCTCGACCCGATCGAGGGCTGGCTGGGCGTGCACTAGCCGCCCGTGGAAACCCTCCACCCAACCGCCGCAAGGAGACCGAGACAGATGCTGGACATCGCCGAAGAGCTCGACCGGTGGGTCGGGCAGGGCCGTGACTTCGCCGTGGCCACCGTGGTGGCGGTCGGGGGCAGCGCGCCCCGCCAGCCCGGCGCCGCGCTCGCCGTGGACGCCGGGGGCACGGCGGTCGGCTCGGTCTCCGGCGGCTGCGTGGAGGGCGCGGTGTACGAGCTGTGCCGGCAGGCGCTGGAGGACGGCGGGACCGTCCTGGAACGCTTCGGCTACAGCGACGAGGACGCCTTCACCACCGGCCTGACCTGCGGCGGGACCATCGACGTCCTCGTCACGCCGATACGGGCCCAGGACCCCGTCCGCCCGGTCGCCGCCGCCGCCCTGGCCGCCGCCGCGCGCGGCGAGGCGACGGCGGTGGCCCGGATCGTGCGGGGCCCGGCCGGGCTCCTGGGCCGGGCGCTCGCGGTGCGCCCCGACGGGTCGTACCAGGGCGGCTTCGGCGCCCACCCCGAGCTGGACCGCACGGTCGCGGCGGAGGCGGGAGCCCTCCTCGACGCCGGGCGCACCGGCACCCTGGAGATCGGCGAGCGGGGCTCGCGGTGCGGCAGCCCGCTCACCGTCCTGGTGGAGTCGTCGGTCCCGCCGCCCCGGATGATCGTCTTCGGCGCGATCGACTTCGCGTCGGCGCTGGTCCGCGTCGGCGCGTTCCTCGGCTACCACGTCACGGTGTGCGACGCCCGCCCGGTGTTCGCGACGCGGGCCCGCTTCCCGGAGGCCGACGAGATCGTCGTCGAGTGGCCGCACACCTACCTGGAGCGGACCTCCGTGGACGCCCGCACGGTGCTGTGCGTGCTGACGCACGACGTCAAGTTCGACGTGCCGCTGCTGAAGGTGGCGCTGCGGCTGCCGGTGGCGTACGTCGGCGCGATGGGATCCCGCCGCACCCACCTGGACCGCGTCGAGCGGCTGCGGGAGGCCGGCGTCACCGAGCCGGAGCTGGCGCGGCTGCGTTCCCCGATCGGCCTGGACCTCGGCGCCCGGACGCCCGAGGAGACGGCGCTGTCCATCGCCGCGCAGATCGTCGCCGACCGGCGCGGCGGCAGCGGGGTCCCGCTGACCGGCGCGCACCTGCCGATCCACCACGACGGCACGCCCGCCGGGCCCGTGCCCGGCCTGCGCGTGTCCTGACGGTCCGCGGCTGGGCGGCGCCGCCCGAGGGGCGGTCCGCGGCGGGTGTCACGGCTGCCTGAGCAGCGCGTTCACCGCCCGTCCGAACATCGCGCGCCCCGAGGCCCGCACCAGCGGGTCGAAGACCGCCGGCAGCCCCCTCACCCGCACGTCCTCGCGCCACAGCACCCGCGCACGGCCGCCGGGGCCGGGGCGGACCTCCAGTTCGGCCCAGCCGGTGACGACCCGGCCCCGCTTCTCCAGCCGGCACAGCCCCGGGGCGTCGCCCTGCGGCGGCCGCCACACCGTGATCTCCATCGGGTCGTCGAAGCCGATCGGCCCCAGTCCCGAACGGGCCACGACGACCGTGCCCTCGCGCGTCGGCGGGGGTGTCGCCACCGAGACCCGCGTCAGCGGGACGGCGTCACCGTGCCGGGGCCACCGCGTGACCCGGCGCCAGGCCTCGTCGAGGGAGAGGGGCACCGTGCGTTCCAGCTGGAAGTCGACCACGGGACGATCGTAGGGAATGCGGGCCGGCCCGGCAGCGGACGTTGGTGCTTCCGCGGATTCTTGAAGAGGACTCACGGAAGGCGACGGGAAGAAAGGCGGACAGACGTTCCCTTCCCGGGCGAGTCGGCTTCAAGTGTTTGAGACAGCTTCGGTGCGGCACCCGGCGCACTGCAGTGTCAGCCGTCCGGGACGGAGCACCCGCCGCATGCAGGAACACCCGTGGAGCCGGCACCCGGCAGAAGGTACCCCGAGGAGTCCGGTCGAAGCCGTCCTGTTCGACCGCGACGGCACCCTCGTGCACGACGTCCCCTACAACGCCGACCCCGCCCTCGTCCGCCCCGTCGACGGCGCCCGCGAGGCCCTCGCCCTGCTGCGCGAGCGCGGCATCCGCACCGGCGTCGTCACCAACCAGTCCGGCATCGCGCGCGGCCTGCTCACCGACGCCGACGTGCGCCGCGTCAACGCGCGGGTCGACGAGCTCCTCGGCCCGTTCGACGTGTGGGCCGTCTGCCCGCACGGCCCCGACGACGGCTGCCCCTGCCGCAAGCCGCGGCCCGGCATGATCCTGTGGGCGGCGGGCCGGGTCCGCGCCGACCCCGCCGCCTGCGTGCTGATCGGCGACATCGGCGCCGACGCCGAGGCCGCCCGCCGGGCCGGCGCCCACGGCATCCTCGTACCGAACGACGTCACCCGCCCCGAGGAGACCGCCGCCGCCGAGCACGTGGCGCCGGACCTGCTGACCGCCGTCCGCGCGGTGCTCGCCGGGCCGCCGCGGGGCCGCGTCCTGGCCGACGAGCGGCCCGTCCTGGAGGCGTACGCGACCGGTCCCGCGCGCGGGAGACGCCCGTGAAGGCGCTCGTCGCCCGCCTGGACGACTTCGGCGACGTCCTGCTCGCCGGTCCCGCGGTCCGCGCCGTCGCCGCCCGCGCCGACACCGTCACGCTGCTGTGCGGGCCGCGCGGCGCGCCCGCCGCCCGGCTGCTGCCCGGCGTCGACGACGTCCTCGTCTGGGACGCCCCCTGGGCCGGATTCCGGCCGCCGCCGGTCGACCGCGCGCGGACCGAGGCCCTGGTCGACGCGATCGACGCCGACACCGCGCTGGTCCTCACCTCCTTCCACCAGTCCCCGCTGCCCGCCGCCCTGCTGCTGCGCCTGGCCGGGGTGCGGCGCGTCGCCGCCGACAGCGAGGACTACCCCGGCTCCCTGCTCGACGTCCGCCACCACCGCGCCCCGCACGCCCACGAGGCCGAGGCCGCCCTCGACCTGGCCGAGGCCGCGGGCTTCCCGCGCGTCGACGACGGACGGCTGCGGATCCTGCCCCCGCCCGCCACCGCCGACCTGACCGGACCCGGCCCCTACGTCGTCCTGCACCCCGGCGCGAGCGTCCCCGCCCGGGCCTGGAGCCCCGGGCGGTGCGCCGCGGCGGTACGCGAACTGGCCGCGGCCGGGCACCGGACGGTGGTCACCGGCGGCCCGGGCGAACGCGACCTGACCGCGTACGTCGCCGGGGAGCACGGCCTCGACCTCGGCGGCCGCACCGGCGCGCCGGAACTCGCCGGCGTCCTCGCCGGGGCCACCGCCGTCGTCTCCGGCAACACCGGCCCCGCCCACCTCGCCGCCGCCGTCGGCACCCCGGTCGTCTCCCTGTTCGCCCCGGTCGTCCCGGCCGGACGCTGGCGGCCGTACGGCGTCCCGTACGTCCTGCTCGGCGACCAGGACGCGCCCTGCGCCGGCACCCGGGCCCGCACCTGCCCCGTGCCCGGCCACCCCTGCCTGGACACCGTCACCGCCCACGAGGTCGTCACCGCCGTGGAGAAGCTGAGCGGGGAGAGGTGAGGGCCGGCTCCCCGGCCGGGCGGGGACGGCCCGCGGCGGCGTGCGCCCGGCGCGCGGTCTCCGCCGCGGTCCGGGAACCGGGCGGGTGACGGTCTACCGAACCGCCGGGCCGTGCGCGTGCGCGTGCTGAGCGCCCCGGCCCGCGTCGGCGCGCCCGCCGTCTTCGACGAGGGGGCGCGGTGAGCCGGGAAGCGGGGTCCGGAGCGGCGCGGGGCCCGGCGATCCGGTGGCCGGGGACGCGGCGCCGCCCGGCCCGGCGGAGCCGTGCGCGGGCCGGCGGCACCCGATGGGCCCCTCTGCGGCGGCGGAGCCGCTCCGGACCGGGCAGGCTGCTGACATGCCCGGACGAAGGAGCACGATGGAGCCGGTGGGCGCGGAGGACCGCATCACGGGAGCCGGCCCGCAGGGGCCGCCCCGCGTCCTCGTGCTGCGCGCCCTCGGACTGGGTGACCTCCTGGCCGGTGTCCCCGCCCTGCGGGCCCTGCGCCGGGGTTTCCCCGGGCACGAGATCGTGCTGGCCGCGCCCGCCGAGCTCGCCCCGGTCGCCGCGGCGACGGGGGCCGTGGACCTGCTGCTGCCCGCCGCCGCGCCCGGCCGGGCGGTCCCCGCCACCCTCGACTGGACCGGCCCGCCCCCGGACGTCGCCGTCGACCTGCACGGCAACGGACCGCCCAGCCACCGGCTGCTCATGGCGCTGCGCCCCGCGCGGCTGCTGGCCTTCGCCCACCCCGGGACCCCGGAGGTCGAGGGTCCGCCCTGGTACGCCGAGGAACACGAGCGCGACCGCTGGTGCCGGCTGCTCCGGGCGTACGGCATCGACGCCGACCCCGCCGACCTGCGGCTGCCCCGCCCGGCGGCGGCCTCGCCCGCGCCCGGTGCCGTCGTCGTGCACCCCGGCGCCGGGTCGCCCGCCCGCTGCTGGCCCGTCGAGCGGTACGCGGCGGTCGCCGCCGCGCTGCGCGAGCGCGGCCGGCGGGTGGTGGTGACCGGGGGAGCGGAGGAGGCCGATCCGGTGGCCCGGCTCGCCAAGCGGGCCGGGCTGCCCGACACGGACGTCTTCGGCGGCGGCCTGCCCTTCGAGCGGCTCTCCGCGCTGGTCGCCGGCGCCCGCGCCGTGGTCAGCGGCGACACGGGCATCGCCCACCTGGCGGCCGCCCACGCCACGCCCTCCGTGACCCTGTTCGGCCCGGTGGCGCCGAGCCGCTGGGGCCCGCCCGCGCACCCCCGGCACCGCGCCCTGTGGTACGGCCCGGAGGGCGACCCGCACGGCCGCACCCCGGACCCGGCGCTGCTGCGGATCACCCCCGACGACGTCCTCACCGCCCTGGACGGCCTGCCGGAGGCCTGAACCCCGACGGCTCCCCGGACCGTCCGTGAGCCCGAACCGAAGCCCGTGAAGGGGACCGCACCATGACCACCCCACCCACGGACCGCGGCACGGCCGTGCCGCAGACCGGCCGCAGCCCCATCGGCGTCGTCATCGCCACCCGCAACCGCTCCGCGAGCCTCGCCGTGGCCCTGCGCCACCTCCTCGCCCTCCCCGAGCGACCGGAGATCCTGGTCGCGGACAACGCCTCCACCGACGACACCCGGGCGATGGTCCGCCGCGACTTCCCCCGGGTCCGCGTCCTGGCCCTGCCGTTCAACCGCGGCGCCCTGGCCCGCACCCACGGCACGCGCGCCCTGAGGACGCCGTACGTGGCGTTCAGCGACGACGACTCCTGGTGGGCGCCCGGCGCGCTGAGCACGGCGGTGCGGCTGTTCGAGGCCCACCCCCGGCTCGGCCTGATCGCCGCCCGCACCCTGGTCGGCCCGGCCGCGGAACCCGACCCGCTCAACGACGTGCTGGCCGCCTCGCCCCTCGGCCCGGCCGGCGACCTGCCCGGCACCCAGGTGCTGGGGTTCCTCGCCTGCGCCTCCGTGGTCCGCCGCAGCGCCTACCTGGACGCGGGCGGCTTCCACCGGGTGCTGTTCTTCGGCGGCGAGGAGACCCTCCTCGCGTACGACCTGGCCGCCCGCGGCTGGGGCGTCACCCACTGCCCCGGCGTGGTCGCCCACCACCACCCGGCGCCCGTGCCCCGCGCGGACCGCCCGGCCGTCCAGCGCCGCAACGCGGTGCTCACCGCCTGGCTGCGCCGCCCCCTGCCGTACGCGCTGGCCCGCACCCGCGACCTGGCGGCCGAGGCCCGGCGCGACGGCCAGGCCCGGCGCGCCCTGCGCGAGACGCTCGCCCGCCTGCCCGCGGCCCTGCGCGACCGCAGGGCCCTGCCGCCGCACGTGGAGCGGGCCGCCCGACTGCTGGACGGAGCGACAGCATGACCGACCCCCGCACGACCGTCGTCGTCATCACCCACAACCGGCGCGACGAACTCCTGCGCACCCTCGACCGGCTCGCCGAACTGCCGGAGCACCCCCCGGTGATCGTCACCGACAACGGCTCCACGGACGGCACCGCGGCCGCCGTCGCCCGCCTGCACCCCCGGGTGCGGCTGCTGACGCCCGGCCGCAACCTCGGAGCCGTCGGCCGCAACCTGGCGGTGCGCGAGGTCCGCACCCCCTACACCGCGTTCTGCGACGACGACTCCTGGTGGGCGCCCGGCGCGCTGTCCGGGGCCGCGGACCTGCTCGACCGGCACCCGGCCCTCGGCACGGTCACCGCCCGGATCGTCGTCGAGCCCGGCGGCACCGAGGACCCGATCGTCAAGGAGCTGCGGGACTCGCCCATCCCCGGGCCGGACTGGCTGCCCGGCCCGGCGCTGGGCTCCTTCCTGGCCGCGGCGACCGTGCTGCGCACCGACGCCTTCCGGGCCGCCGGCGGCTTCCACCCCCGGCTGTGGCTGGGCGGCGAGGAGGAACTGCTCGCCGTGGACCTCGCGGCCGACGGCTGGTGGCTGACGTACGCCGATCACCTGACGGTCCATCACCACCCGTCCGCGGCGCGGGACCCGCGGCTGCGCCGCACGCACGGCATCCGCAACACGCTGTGGTTCACCTGGCTGCGCCGGCCGGTCGGTCCCGCGCTGCGCCGCACCCTGGACCTGGCCCGCACGGTCCCGCGCGACACCGCCTCCCTGCGCGCCTTCGCCGAGGCCGCCGCCGCGCTGCCGTGGGTGCTGCGGGAGCGCCGCGTGCTGCCCCCGGAGGTCGAGTCGAGGCTGCGGCTCCTGGAACCCGGGCAGCGGACCTCGACCGCCCGCCGCTACATCGGCTGACCCCGCGGCCGGCGCGCGCTCAGTGTTCGGACCACCGGCACAGCAGCCGGAACACCAGGAACAGCGTCGGCGGCCACACCACGGCGAACGCCCAGATCACCGCCGGCTCGGACGTGACGATCCCGGACACCATCAGCGCGACCGACACCGCGAGCGCGGCGGCCACGCTCCGCGGCCGGGGCGTGCAGGAGGCGATGCGGACCAGCACCCGCGCGGGCACGGGAGGGCGGCCCGGGCTGAAGGTGCGCAGCCGCCGGTCGAGGCGGCGGTCACGGCGCAGCACCCGTTCCATCTCGTCCAGGATGCGCTGTTCGTGCTCGGGGAGCCGGCCGATGGACACTCTGTCTCCTTCCGGGGCGGCGCGACACGGACCACCGGGTGCCCGGGCCCCTCGCGCGCTAACCGGCGGCGCGCGGCACCAGCGCCTCGACGAGCCGGTCCGCGCTGTCCGGCACCGCGCCCTCCTGGAAGGCGTCGCGGATCTGCCGGGCGCTGACCCGGCCGCCGGTCAGGCACCAGTCCCACCAGCGGTCCAGCTGCCGCACGTCCAGCCGCTCGGCGGCCAGCAGCGCCGGCCAGCCGCAGGCCCGGGCCTGCGCGGTCACCTTCGCGCCGCCCGCCACCGGGTCGACGGCCAGCACCGGCGTGCCGACCCGCAGGGCGAGCACCAGCCCGTGCAGCCGGTCGGTGACGACGAGGTCGAGGCGGGCCAGGACGGACTGGAGCTGCGCGGGCGTCGCGCTCAGGTGCCAGTCGCGGGTGTCCAGCCGGGTCTCCAGCTCCAGCCGGGCGCAGTCCTTCCCGGCCAGCCAGCGCGTCACCTCCTCGGCGACCCGGTCGTGCCGCCGCTGCTCGCCGTACTCGTGCTGGCCGTGGGTGAGGATCACCCCGACGACCGGTCGGGCCGGCACCACCGGGGCGCGGGCCGCCAGGTCCTCCACCGGCTCGCGGTCGGGCGCGTCGCGCGGCAGCACCCGGTGGAAGCCGGTCACGGCCGGGCTGCCGGGGTCGATGACCGAGGTGCCGACGGCGATCCGCACGCAGTGCGCGAACCGCCGGTGCAGCTCCTCGACCTGCGGCCCGTGCAGCGGGCCGCACACGAACACCAGGTGGGTGTAGTCGCCGGGGCGCACGTCGTCCAGGTGCAGCGCCTCGGGCAGGAAGCCGGGGCTCCAGGCGACGTCGTACGGCAGGCCCGTGCCCCGCAGGACGTCCTCCACGCGGCGCAGCGCCAGGACGTCGCCGGCGGTGGCCTCCCCGTCGAGGAAGCTGAACCAGCCGGTCAGCAGCACTCGCCGCGGTCGTATGCGCTCATGCGTCTGCTGTGTCTGCACAGTGCCGGAGTGCCCCGTCACAGCGGGTGCAATCAAGCCATATGTCCGGTTTGCGGGGTGGGCTCAGGCGGCCCGGCCCCGCGTCTCGCCCAAGGCGTCACCGGACGCGGCGGCGACCGCGCCCTCGGCGGCGCTTGCGGCGGCGGTCCGCTCCCGTCCGGCGCCGCCCCGGATCAGCCGCAGGTGCCGCTTGCCCGCGGCGTGCCTGCGCCGCGCGGGGGCGGGTTCGAACAGGCGCTCCTCCACCCGGTCCGCGACCAGGAGCATGACGCTCAGGAACGGCAGCAGCAGTACGGCGACCCAGACCATGACGGACCCCTCGACCAGGAGACGTGAGTACGGGTGCTCGGGCATCGGCCGCTGATGCGTCCGGCGCGTGTGAAGAACCGGTGACGATCCGGGCGGTGCCGTGACGGCGCGTCAACGGGCGCGGGAACGGCGGGCCCTGACGCGGTGACGAGACCGGTGACATTGCCGGTCCCGGGGCGGTGCCTCCCCGCCGACAGTGACACCTGCCAGCCCAACGGCGGAGCCCGGCGGCCGGCGCACGGACGCGTTCCGCGTCGTACCCCCGTGCGCCCGTGCCCGGTCGTCCGCCGACGACCGAGAGGACGACTCGTCGTGCAGCATCCCCACAGCAGCACCGGCACCAGCACCGGGAGCGGCACCGCGCTCCCGACCCCGGCCCGGGCCCCGCGCCGCGGGACCGGCCGGCTCGCGGGCCTCGCCGCGGCGGTCACCGCTGTCGTCGGACTCACCACCCTCACCGGCCCCGGCGCCCACGCGGCGGACAACCCCTACGAGCGGGGCCCGGCGCCCACCGAGAGCAGCGTCACGGCCACGCGCGGCCCGTACGCCGTCTCCCAGACCAGCGTCTCCTCGCTCTCCGTCACCGGCTTCGGCGGCGGCACCATCTACTACCCGACCAGCACCGCCGACGGCACGTTCGGCGCCGTGGCGATCTCGCCCGGCTTCACCGCCTACGAGTCCTCGATCGCCTGGCTGGGGCCGCGGCTCGCCTCGCAGGGCTTCGTGGTGTTCACCATCGACACCAACACCACGGTCGACCAGCCGGACTCCCGGGGCGACCAGCTCCTGGCCGCGCTGGACTACCTCACCCAGCGCAGCTCGGTGCGCGGCCGGGTCGACGCCACCCGGCTCGGCGTGATGGGCCACTCGATGGGCGGCGGCGGCTCGCTGGAGGCGGCCAAGGACCGGCCCTCGCTCCAGGCGGCCATCCCGCTGACGCCGTGGAACCTGGACAAGACCTGGTCCGAGGTCAGGACGCCCACCCTGATCTTCGGCGCCGACGGCGACACGATCGCCCCGGTCTCCAGCCACGCCGAGCCCTTCTACACGAACCTGCCGTCGTCGCTGGACAAGGCGTACCTGGAGCTGAACAACGCCACCCACTTCACGCCCAACACCTCGGACACGACGATCGCGAAGTACAGCATCAGCTGGCTGAAGCGCTTCATCGACAACGACACCCGCTACGAGCAGTTCCTGTGCCCGCTGCCGCGGCCGAGCCTGACGATCGAGGAGTACCGCGGCAACTGCCCGCACACCTCCTGACTCCCGTACGGGAGTTGGCGACCGGCGCGCACGGCGCGTCCACCGGTGGCGGCCCACGTGGCCGCCACCGGTTTTGTGTGTGCCCGCCCCGGACCGCTGTGCCCGGGAGGGGAGTCGCGGGGGCGGCCCCCGGTGTTGTGCGCGTGCAGCGCGCCGGGTCCGCCGCGTTGTGCGGCGCCACAGGCCGGCCGCCGCGCGGAGCTCCCGAACGGGCAGGTGACGCCGCCGAAGTGCCGCCGGGACGGTGTGGACGCCAGCCTTCCGCCTGACGTTACGCGGAAGTAACGTGGCGGGAATGACCGGACAGACGACTCCGAGACCCGTTCCGCTCCGGTACCGCGCGCGACGGCAGGCGGTCGCCGGGCTGCTGGACCGGCTGCGCACCGACGGCGGCGTCCGCGTGGTGACCGGTGAACCCGGTTGCGGCCGCACGGCCTTCCTCGAATCCGCCGCCCGCTCCTTCACCGCCGGCCCGGTGACGGCGCTGCGGGCCGACCCGGCACGCTCCGGGCAGCCGTACGGAGGACTGCGCGCGCTGCTCCGTGCGACGGGCGCACCGGACGCGGTTCCCGGCGCCGCGCCGGCGGGGGAGGCGCTGCTCGCCGCCCTGGACGCGAGGGGCGCGCGGGAACCCGTCCTGGTGTGCGTGGACGACGCCCACCTGTGGGACGCCGCCTCGCGGGCCGCCCTCGGCCACGCGGCGGCCCGCCTGCACGCGGCGCCCCGGCCGGGCCTCGGACTCCTGCTCGGCGTCGCCGGACACCGCCCCGTGGACCCCGAGTTCGCCGGGCTGCCCGTGCTGCGCCTCGGCCCGCTGAGCCCCGCGGACGCGGCGGCGCTGGTGGACGACGCGACGGACGGGGCCGTCGTTCCGGACGTGCGCGACGAGCTCGTGGCGGAGGCGGAGGGCAGCCCGGCCCTGCTGCTGGCCCTGGTCCGGCGGCTGTCCCCGGCCCAGCTCGGCGGCCGCCGCCCGCTGCCGCGCCCGCTGGCCGACGCCGAGGTGCTGACCGCCGCGGCCGGGGGATGCCTGACCGGGCTGCCGCCGGAGCAGCACGACCTGCTCCTGACGCTCGCGGCCGCCGTACGGGCCTCGGGCGAGCCGGACGCCGACGCCGAGCTCGTGCGGGCGGCGGTGGCCGAGGGACGCGCGGGGGGCGGACCCGGGAACTGCGGGGTTCCCCGGCGTCCCGGCCCGTACTTCGTCGTGCCGGGGGAGGCGGCGGGGTTGGGTCGCGGGGCCGGAGGTGGTGGGGCCGGAGGTGGTGAGGGGCCATGGCGTCCGGACCCGCAGGTGGCGGTCCTGGCGGGGGCGGAGGCGCCGGGTGGCGGGCTGCTCGGAGGAGGTGGAGCCGTACGGCGTCCGGATCCGCAGGTGGCCGTTCCGGGGGAGGCCGGGGAGCCGGACGGGGAGGGTCCATGGTGTCCGGATCCGCAGGTGGCGGTCCCGGGGGAGGCCGGGGAGCCGGACGGCCGGGGTCCACGGCGTCCGGACCCGCACCCCGTCGTCCTGGCGGGGGCGGAAGGGCCGGGCGGTGGGCTCGGCGGAGGTGCGGCCGTCCGGTGTCCGGATCCGCAGGTGGCCGTCCAGGCGGCGGCCGGGGGGCCGGACGGTCAGGGCCCGTGGCGTCCGGACCCGCACCCCGTCGTCCTGGCGGAGGCCGGGCCGGCGGGTGGCGGGGCGGGCGTGCCGGCGGCGGGGCCGTTGCCCGAGGTGCTGCTGGCGGCCGACGGGCGGCTCCGGTTCCGCAGTGCGCTGCTCGGCAGGGCGGTGTACGCGGCGGCGTCCCCCGAACGGCGCCACGCCGCCCACCAGGCGCTGTCCCGTGCGCTGTCCGGCGGACCGCGGCTGCTCGCGCTGCTGCACCGCTCGTGGGCCTCGGCGGCTCCCGGCGCGGCCGTCGCCGACGCCCTGGCGGAGGCCGCCGCCGACCCGGCCGCCGACCTCCCGCACGCCCTGCGCTGCACGGCCCACACCCGCGCCGCCGAGCTGACACCGGACGGGGCGCGGCGGGCCCACCGCTACACGGCCGCCGCGGCGCAGGCCCTGCTCGCGGGGGACGCGTCCGAGGCCCTGCGGCTGCTGGACGCGGCCCGCAGCCGTCCGGCACCGGCGGCGGTACGGGGCCGGGCCGAACTCCTGCGCGGCACGGCCCTGCTGGCGGACGGGCCCGTGGACGACGCCCGCGAGTCCTTCCTGCTCGCCGCCCGGCTGCTCGCGCCCCGGCACCCGGAGGAGGCCGCCACGGCGTCCCTGGCCGCGGCGGACGCGGCGTGGGCCGCGGGGGACATGGCGGCGTGCCTGCGGGCTCTTGAGCCGGAGGGGGCCGAAGGGCTGCCGGGGTCTCCTGAATCCCAAAGGTCCGCCGCATCCCAGGAGGCTGCCGCATCCCAGGAGTCTCCCGAATTCCAGAGATCTCCAGAATCCCAAAGGTCTGCCGAATCCCGGAGATCTCCGGAATCCCAGGAGCCCGTTGGGGCCGTCGGGTCCGGGGAGCCCCCGCCGGAAGCCGAAGGGCCCCCGCACGCCCTGCTGTGTGATCACCGCGAGGGCATGCGGGCCGTCCTGCGGGGCCGGTTCGACCTGGCGGCCGTGCCGCTGCGGCGCGTGGTGGACCGGGGGCGGCCCGCGGACGACCCCGACCAGCTGCTCCGCTCGGCGGCGGCCGCCCTGCTGCTGGGCGACGTGACCGCCGCGCGCCGGGCCGGTGCCCGGGCGCTGGCGGCGGCCCGGACCCTCGGTTCCGCCGCCCTCGAACCCCGGGCCCTGGAGTACCTGGCCTACGCCGAACTGCGCGCGGGACGGCACGCGCTGGCCCGCACCCACGCCGAGGAGGGGCTGCGCAGCGCGTACCGGACGGGACAGCGCAACAGCGCCGCCCACCACCACGCCGTCCTCGCCCTGGCCGCCTCCATCGAGGCGGACACCGACCTCGTCACCGGGCACGTGACGGCCGCGCTGCAGACGGCCCGGCGGCACGGCCTGGCGCAGGCCGCGACCCTCGCGCAGTGGGCGGCGGCCCGCGCCGACCTGGGCCGCGGCCGTCCCCGGGAGGCCGCCGACCGGCTCGGCCCGCTGGTCCGCCCGGGACCCCGGCGCGGCCACTTCGCGGTGTGGATGCTCGCCGTGCCCTGCTACGTGGAGGCCGCCGCGCTCAGCGGCCAGCCCGACTCCGCCCGCCCGGTCGTCGAGGACTTCGCCGTCTGGGCGGCCTGCGACGCCGACCCCCAGGCGCCCGCCCAACTCCTGCGCTGCCGCGCCCTGCTGGCCCCGCCGGACGCGGCCGACGCGCTCTTCCGGGAGGCCCTGGACCGGCACGAGGAGGCGGCCGGCGACTTCGAACGGGCCCGCACCGAACTGCTCTACGGCAAGTGGCTGCGGCGCAGGCGGCGGCTGCGCGAGGCACGGGCCCGGCTCGGCGCCGCGCTGCTCGACTTCGAGCTGTGCGGCGCGGGCCGCTGGGCCCAGCAGGCGGGCGCGGAACTGCGCGCCAACGGCGCCGCGCCGAGCACGACGGCGGCCGGGGAGGCCTGCCGGGCCGGGGCGGGCCCGCTGTCCCGGCTGACCCCGCAGCAGCTGCGCATCGTCCGGTGCGTCGCCGAGGGCGCCACCAACCGGGAGGTGGCCCTCAGCCTGTCCGTCAGCACCCGCACGGTCGACTACCACCTGCGCAACGTCTTCGCCGTGCTCGGGGTCCGTTCCCGGGTCGAGCTGGCCCGCATGGTGGAGCAGGCGGAGAAGACCGGGGCCCTGCTGTGAGGCCGGGCCGGAGCGCCGCAGGGGGGTGACCGGATCCCGGCGTCCGGCCCGGGTCCGGGCACGGGCCGGGGAAAAGACCCGTGCAAAGCACTAGGGACCGACCGGACGGTATGCCATCCTTCGGGGCAGGACGAGTCAGGTGGCGGCCGGCCCGGCGCTCCGCGGCCGGCCGGGCGCCGGTGCGGGGACCGCCGCGCGGGCGCCGCCGGGAAGCCGACCCTGGGGGAGAACCACGATGCACCACGCCGTACGGCCACGAACCGTGCTCCGCCCCGGACCGGCGCCCGCCGCGCGGACCCGCAACCCGCGCGTGCGGTCGCTGATCGACGCCGACGCCCTGCACGTGCTGCACCGCGCCGCCCGGGTGCTGCTGGCGGACCTGCCCCAGCTCACCGACCGCCTGGTCGCCGTCCTGCGGGAGCAGGAGCCCGCCTACCGGGCCGCGCTGGAGAGCGACCCCGCCGGCATCTGGGAGGAGGCGCACCGCTCGCTGCGGCACAGCGTCTCCTCCCTGCTCGACCCCCGGGGCACCCGGGACTCGGCGCGCCGCTGCTCGTGGCGGATCGGCGTGACCCGCGCCGAGCAGGGCCTGCCGCTGGACGCGCTGCTGCACGCCTTCCGGCTCGGCGGTTCGCTGGTGTGGCAGGGCCTGGTCGACGAGACGTGCCGGGCGGCCCCCGAGGACGTGCGGCTGCTGGTGCACGTGGCGTCCGACGTGTGGGACTTCGTCGACGAGCACTGCACCCTGGTCGCGGACGCCTACCGGCAGGCCGAGCGGCAGCTCGCCTGGCGGCGCGAGAACCGGGTCCGGCTGCTGGCCGCCGCCCTGCTGGACGGCACCAGCCGCATCGCCGACCTGCCGGAGGCCGCGCAGGCGCTGGACCTGCCGGAGCACGGCCGGTACGTCGTCGTCGCGGTGGCGGGCCCGGACCCGTCCGGCGGCGCCCGTGCCGTCCCGGAGCCCGGCACGCGCGCGTACTGGCACGCGGGCGCGGACGCGGACTACGGCGTCGTCCTGGTCGAGGACGGCACCGACGGGGTGCCCGGCGTCGAACCGGTGCCCGGCGCGCGCGTCGGCGTCAGCGGCGTCGTCGAGGGCCTGGCCGCCGTCGGCGAGGCACGCCGGCTGGCGGACACCGCGCTGCGCCTGTGTCCGGAGGACGGCGGCACCGTCCGGCTGGCCGATCACCTGCCCGAGGCGCTGGTGGTCTCCAGCCCCGAACTCGGCGCCGCCCTCGCCGACCGGCTGGTCGGCCCGCTGGCCCACCTGGAGCCGGCCGACGCGGAGGTGCTGCTGGACACCCTGGCCACCTGGCTGGCCTGCGACGGTTCCGCCCAGCGGGCGAGCCGCCGGCTGTACTGCCACCGCAACACCGTCCTGAACCGCCTGCGCCGCTACGAGCAGCTGACCGGGCGTTCCCTCTCCCGCCCGTCCGACCTGGTCGAGGTCAGCCTGGCCCTGAGCGCCCGCCGCCTCCTGCCCCGCTGAGCCCGCGCCGCGCGTGCGCGCAGGCCCGCCCCCCCTCGCCGGGGCCTTGTGCCGGGGCCTTGCGCCGGCACAAGGCCCCGGGCCGCGCACTGGGCACGCGCACAAGCGCCCTGCACCCGGCGGCGGGGCACACCAGCACCCCGCGCCCCGCCGCCGGGCGGGCACCGGCTTCGTACGGGAGCCCCGCCCGTCCCGTGCGGTGCGGACGCACGGGCCTCCGCCCGCCCGTACGGCCCGGAGGGCACCCTCTCGCCCGCCCTCGTGCGGCCCCCGGGCGCGGACCCCGCCCGCCCCGTGCAGTGCACGAGCACGGCCTCCGCCCACCCCGCTCGGCCCGAAGGCCCGGCCCCCACCCGAAGCCGCACCGCCCCACCCGAAGCCGCCCCGCCCCGCCCGCCCGCCGTACCCCGCGGGCCCCGCCCCCGAGGCCCCCGGCCCGCCGAGAGCCCCCGGCCCCCCGGAATCCCCACTGGGCGCCCGCACAACCCCCACCCGCCCGCGTTGGGACACCGCAGCGAGCCCGCCCCGGAACCTGTACCGCCGCCCGGCCCCCGTGCTGTCGTGAGGCTCCCTTCCCCCCGAAGCCCAGTGCCGGACCTGGCACGGCCCCGAGGAGCCGCGATGCCCGAAGCACCACCGGACGACCGGCCCGCACTGCACGTCGAGAACGTCGACGTGACGTACGGGCGCGCCCTGTCCGCCCTCCGCTCCGTGTCCCTGACCGTGCCGCACGGCGGCGTCGTGACACTGCTCGGCGCGAACGGCGCCGGCAAGACGACCCTGCTGCGGGCCGTGTCGGGCACGCTGCGCCTGCACCGCGGCGTGATCACGGCCGGCCGCATCCGCTACGGCGACACGGTGCTGGACGGCCAGGACCCGGTCGCGGCGGTCCGCGCCGGAGTCGTCCAGGTCCCCGAGGGCCGGCGCGTCTTCGCCGGCCTCAGCGTCGACGAGAACCTGCGCAGCGGCGGCCTCGGGCTCGGCCGGCGCAGCCCCGCCCTGGTGAAGGAGGCCCGCGAGCGCGTCTTCACGCTCTTCCCCCGGCTCGCCGAGCGCACCCAGCAGGCCGCCGGCCTGCTGTCCGGGGGGGAGCAGCAGATGCTCGCGATCGGCCGCGCCCTGATGGCCGCGCCGCGCCTGCTGCTGCTCGACGAACCCTCCCTGGGGCTCGCCCCGCAGATGGTGTACCGGATCGCCGAGGTGGTCCGCGAGATCAACGCCCAGGGCACCGCCGTGCTGCTGGTCGAGCAGAACGCCGGCATGGCGCTGTCCCTCGCGGACCGGGCGTACGTCCTGGAGGTCGGCGAGATCCGGCTGTCCGGGCCCGCCGACGAGCTCGCCCGCACCGACGCGGTCCGCCGCCTGTACCTGGGCGAGACGGCGGACGAGGGGACACCCGGCGGGACGGCCGCCCACGGCCGGCCGGCCGGCGAGCAGGGGGCCGCGTGAACGTCTCTCCCCCCGAGCTGAAGGTGCGCGACGTCACCGTGCGGTTCGCCGGTCTGACCGCGCTGGACGGCGTGTCCCTCACGGTCGCGCCCGGCTCGGTGCACGCGCTCATCGGCCCCAACGGGGCCGGCAAGTCCACCAGTTTCAACGTCCTGTCGGGCCTGACCCGCCCCGCCTCCGGCACGGTCCGGCTCGGCGACACCGACCTGACCCGGCTCGCCCCGCACCGCATCGCCGCGCTCGGCGTGGCCCGCACCTTCCAGAACATCGTCACCACCGAGGGCACGGTCGCCGACAACCTCATGCTCGGCCGCCACGCCCACTCCCGCGCGGGGTTCGCCGCGAGCGCGCTGCGCCTGCCGCGGGCCGTGCGCGAACAGCGCGAGCACCGCGCCCGGGCCCGCGAGATCGCCGAACTCACCGGTCTCGCCCGGCACTTCGACAGTCCGGTGGCCCTGCTGTCGTACGGCGACCGCAAGCGCGTGGAACTGGCCCGCGCCCTGTGCCTGGAACCGCGCGTGCTGCTCCTCGACGAGCCGGTGGCCGGCATGAACGCCGGCGAACGCGCCCGCACCGCCGAGACCGTGCGGGAGATCCGCGCCGAACTCGGCCTGTCCGTCCTGCTGGTGGAGCACGACATGGGACTCGTCATGCGCCTCGCCGACGAGGTCACCGTCCTCGACTTCGGCCGCGTCATCGCCCACGGCACCCCGGACGAGGTCCGCCGGGACCCCGAGGTGCTGCGCGCCTACCTCGGCACCCCCGGAGAGGAGGACGCGGCATGACCGCCTTCCTGGACAACGTCCTCAACGGCCTCGCGCTCGGCGCGGTGTACGCCCTGGTCGCGCTCGGCTTCGTCGTCATCTTCAAGGCGTCCGGCGTGCTCAGCTTCGCCCACGGCTCGCTGCTCCTGCTCGGCGGCTACCTGACCGCCGTCCTCCACGACGACCTCGGCTTCCTCGGGGCGCTGGCGGTGGCGATCGCCACGACCGCCGCCGTCGCGGGCGCCCTGGACCGCTTCCTGCTCCAGCCCGTCGGCATGGACCCGCGCGCCGCGCACGTCCAGACGATCGTCACCATCGGCATCGACATCGTCCTGCTCACCGACCTGGCCCGCCGCATCGGCGGCGACCTGCTGACCCTCGGCGACCCCTGGGGCGACTCCGTCACCACCCTCGGCCCGGTCACCGTCGCCGACAGTCGGCTCGCCGCGATCGCCGTGTCCGCCGTGGTGATCGGCGGGGTGTTCGCCCTGTTCCGGTTCACCGCCTGGGGGCTGTCCCTGCGGGCGGCGGCCGAGGACCTGGAGGCCGCCGCGCTGATGGGCGTACGGCTGTCCCGGGTGCGGGCCGTCGCCTGGTGCCTGGCGGGGGCGCTGGCCGCGCTGGCCGCGGTGTTCCTCGCCGCGTTCCCCGCGCCCGGCCTGGAGCGCAGCACCGGCCAGATCGCGCTCAACGCGTTCCCGGCCGCGATCCTCGGCGGCATGGCCTCCCCGCCCGGCGCCCTGGCGGGCAGCCTGCTGATCGGCCTGACCGAGGCGCTCGTCGTCGGCTACCAGTCCGACCTGCACGTGCTCGGCGAGGGCTTCGGCGACGTCGCCCCGTACGCCGTGATGGTGCTGGTGCTGCTGGTCCGGCCCACCGGGCTGTTCGGCGGGAAGGGGGCGGCCCGTGTCTGAGCGCCGCATCCCGCGCCCGGCCGGCGCGGTCCTGATCGCCCTGGCCCTGTGCCTGCCGCCCTTCTACCTGGACGCCTTCTGGCTGCGCATCGGCCTGTTCTCCATGGCGGCGGCCATCGGCGCCATCGGCCTGGCCCTGCTCAGCGGCACCGCGGGACAGCTCTCCCTCGGCCACGCCTTCTTCCTCGCCGTCGGCGCCTACGGCTACGCCTGGCTGGCGGGCGAACCCGGCCCCGGCCTGCCGTCCGCGCTCGCCGCCGTCCTCGCGGTGCTGCTGGCCGGAGCGGCGGGCGGCCTGTTCAGCCCGGTCGCCGGCCGGGTGCGGGGCATCTACCTGGGCGTCGCCACGCTCGCCCTGGTCTTCCTCGGCCACCACGTGCTGCTGACCGCCGACTCGGTCACCGGCGGCTTCAACGGCCGCTCCGTGCCCCCGCTGGAGGTGGGCGGTTTCGCCTTCGCCACCGACGACACCGCACTGACGGTCCTGGGCGTGCCGTTCGGCGCCGAGGAACGTCTGTGGTACCTGGGCCTGGCGCTGTTCGCCCTCACCTGGTTCACCGCCCGGGGCCTGCTGCGCGGCCGCCCCGGCCGGGCGCTGGCCGCGCTGCGCGACAGCGAGACCGCGGCCGCGGTGATGGGCGTGGACGTCGCCCGGCACCGCTCGGCGGCCTTCGTCGTGTCGTCGATGTACGCGGGCCTGGCCGGCGTCCTCCTGGCGCTCTCCTTCCGCCGCGTCGTCCCCGACTACTTCTCCCTCGCCCTGTCGGTCGACTACCTCGCCATGATCGTCATCGGCGGCCTCGGCTCGGTCGCCGGCGCCACCGCCGGCGCCGTCTTCGTCACCGCGCTCCCGCTGCTGATGACCCGGTACGCCGACCAGCTGCCGCTGGTCGCCGCCCCCGGCTCCGCCGACGGCGCGGTGGGCCCCACCGAGGCGGCCCGCTACCTCTACGGCGCCGCCATCGTCGTCGTCCTGCTGTACGCCCCCGACGGCCTGCACGGGCTGGTCCGCCGCGCCCGCGCCCGGCTGGCCCGGCGCGGGCCCGGCGCGCCCGCCCCGGACCCCGGCCCCGCGCCCGAACACCCCGCCGCACCCGTACGACCCAAGGAGCACACCCCGTGACCACCCACCCCAGGCACCGCACCACCACCGCCGTCCTCGCCGGGGCCCTGGCCCTGCTGATCGCGGCCACCGGATGCAGCTCCAAGGCGGACGGCGACGGCGGCGGCGGCGACTCCGCCGGCGGCCTGCGCACCGGCCCCGGCGTGGACGCCGAGACCATCAGACTCGGCGCCCTCACCGACCTGACCGGCCCCTACGCCACGCTCGGCAAGAGCATCGTGCAGGCGCAGCAGATGTGGGCCGACGAGACCAACGCCAAGGGCGGCATCTGCGACCGCAAGGTGGAGATCGTCGTCAAGGACCACGGCTACGACGTGCAGAAGGCGGTCACCGCCTACGCCGACATCGCCCCGGACGTCGTCGCGCTGCCCCAGGTGATCGGCTCCCCGGTCGTCGCGGCCCTCCTCGACGACATCGAGCGCGACAAGACGCTGACCTTCCCGCAGGCCTGGGCGGCCTCCCTGCTCGGCAAGGACCCCATCCAGGTCCTCGGCACCACCTACGACGTCGACATGATCGCCGCGGTCGACTTCCTCACCCGCACCAAGGGACTGAAGAAGGGCGACACCATCGGCCACGTCTACTTCGAGGGCGACTACGGCGCCAACGCGCTGGAGGGCGCCACCTGGGCGGCGGAGAAGGCCGGGCTCAAGATCGCCGGGCAGAAGATCAAGGCGACGGACACCGACCTGTCCGCGCAGGTCTCGGCGCTGCGCAAGGAGGGCGTCAAGGCCGTCCTGATCAGCGCGGGCCCCGCCCAGACGGCCTCCCTGGTCGGTGTCGCGGCCTCCCGCGGGCTGCGCGTCCCCGTCGTCAGCAGCGCCCCCGGCTTCGCGCCCCAGCTGATGAAGACGCCCGCCGCACCGGCCCTGGCGGCCATGCTGCACGTGGTCAGCGCCGCGCCCGCGGTCAGCTCCGACCTGCCGGGCGTCAAGACCATGGTGGCGTCGTACCAGAAGAAGTACCCGGGCTCGCCGGTCGACTCCGGGGTCCTGTCCGGCTACAACGCCGCCCAGCTCCTCGGCATGGACCTGAAGAAGGCCTGCGAGGCGGGCAGCCTCGCCCGCGAGGACGTCGTCAAGGCGCACCGCTCCCAGAAGAACGCCGACACCGGCCTCGGCACCCCGCAGGACTTCTCCGACGTCTCCCGCCCCGCCAGCGTCGAGACCTACGTGCTGCGCCCCGACGCCAAGGCCGTGGGCAACGTGGTGAACGCCGAGGACGCCCACCGGGCGCCGGGCGTCGAGGAGTACCTGGCGTCCCGCAGCGGCTGACCGGGGCTCCCCGCCGGCATGGCACCGCGCGGCGGCCGCGACCGGGGCGACCCGGCTCCGCGTCCGCCGCGCGGCGCGTGCCGCCGCCCGGCCGCCGCCACACCCCCCTCAGCGCGGCTCGGCCTCGTCCCCCAGGGCGCCGCGCAGCTGGGCGCGGCCGGTGATGCCGAGCTTGGGGAAGATCTTGTGCAGGTGGAAGCCGACGGTGCGGGGCGACAGGTAGAGCCGGGCGCCGATGTCCCGGTTGGTCAGGCCCTGGGCCGCCAGCCGGGCGATCCGCATCTCCTGCGGCGTCAGGCCAGCCACCGCCCAGGGCGCCGGGGCGGGCGCGGTGGCCACCCCGGCCGCGCGGAGTTCGGCGGCGGCCCGCTCCAGCCAGGGCCGGGCGTCCAGCCGTTCGAAGATCCCCAGGGCGGTGCCGAGCAGGGGACGGGCCTCGGCGGTCCGCCGCCGACGCCGCAGCCACTCGCCGAAGTCCAGGTGGGCGAGGGCGTACTCGAAGGGCCACGGCGTGCCGTCCGGCCCGGTCGCCGCGCGGAAGTGGCGCTCCGCGACGTCGTCCTCGTCGCTCAGCAGGGCCGCGGCCCGGTGCACGACCGCGTCCAGGCGGGCCGAACGGGAGTCGCCCAGCGTGCGCCCGGCGGCGTGCAGCACCGCACGGGCGTCGGCCTCCTGCCCGGCCCGGACGGCCGCCGCGGCCAGGTCGGCCAGGTAGTAGGGCGAGGCGTGGTAGTGCACCGGTACGGGCTCGAAGTCCCGGGTGAAGGCCCGGCGCAACTCCTCGTACGCCGCCCGGTGGTCGCCCCGCGCGAGGGCCGCCATGCCGAGCGCGTGGCGGTGGCGCACGTACAGGCTGCGCGACGCGCGCAGGTCGACGCCGCGGACGGCGTCCGACGCCCGCGCCCGCGCGGCGGCGTGCTCCCCGCGCGCGGCGCACAGCGTGGCCTGCAGCAGCCGGGCGCCCACGGTGACGTTGTCCGCGCCCGTCTCGGTCGCCATCCACAGGGCGTCCTCGGCGGTCGTCCGGGCCGCGGCCCACGCCCCGCTCTCGAACTGGGCGAGGGCGAGGGCCTGCGTGAGGGTGGCGTTGGTGCCGGCCGTCGCCGCCCGCCGCAGGTGGTCCACGGCCCGGCCGTACAGGCGTACGGCCCGGTCGGTCTCGTCGAGGATCCAGGCGGTGGCGCCGAGCACGACGAAGGCGGCGAGGGAGTCCTCCGGCAGGGCGCCGGCCGCGCGGGCGAGCCGGGGCAGCAGCCAGGCGCGTGCGGTGAACGGGTCGCGGACCGCCGTCAGCCACAGCCGGTCGGGGCCGTCCTCGTCCGGCGCGGCGACGAGGGCGTCGATCCGCCGCAGTTCGGCCCGGTAGAAGGGATCGCCGGAGTTGTAGGCCGGCGTCGCGGCCGTGCCCAGGGCGTCCAGCGCCAGGGCGGGAGCCTGCGGGGCCATCGTCTCGGCCACGCGCAGCAGGAAGCCCAGGGAGTCGTCGTGGCGCAGGGTGACGGCCAGCGCCCAGCCGGCCCGCAGGGACGCCTCGGCGAGCAGCCGCGGGTCGTCCGTGAGGGGGTCGACCCGGGACGTGATCTCCCCGACCCACTGCGGATGCCCCGCGTACATCGCCGACTCGGCCGCCGCGAGCAGGCGGCGGGCCCGCAGCTCCGGCTCCGCGGTGAGCTCGGCGGCGCGTTCCAGGGCGGCGGCCGCGGCCGCGTGACCGCCGCGCCGCATGGAGCGCTGCGCGCTGTCCGCGAGGGCGCCGGCGACCTCCGCGTCCGGGCCGAGGGCCGCCGCGGCGAGGTGCCGGGCGCGCCGGTCCGGCTCGTGCCCGAGCGTGGCGGCGAGCGCCAGGTGGGCCGCGCGGCGCTCGGCGAAGGACGCGGCCCGGTACACCGCGGAGCGGACCAGCGGGTGGCGCAGCCGCACCCGGCCGCCCTCGACCCGCACCAGCCCGGCCCGTTCGGCGGGCCGCCAGACGTGCGCGCCGTCCACGTCCGGCGCGGCGGGCAGCACGTCCGACAGCCGCGCGGTGCCGGCGGCCGCCGCCAGCAGCAGGACGCGCCGGGTCTCCTCCGGCAGGGCGGACAGGCCGGCGGCGAAGAGGTGCTCCAGCCGGGCGGTGAGGGGCAGGGAGTCGGCCGGCCCCGGGTCGTGGCCGTCCGGCTCCCGGGCGAAGGCGCGGCTGAGCTCGATGAGGGCCAGGGGGTTCCCGCTCGCCTGCCGCAGGATCTGCGCCCGGGCCCGGCCCCGCGGCGGACACGGCTGCGCGTCCAGCAGGAGACCGGCCGCGGCCCGTTCCAGGGGCCCGGCGGTCAGGTGCGGGAAGTCGCGGTCGAAGCGCGCCGGCACCGCGTCCTCGCGCGCGGCGAGCAGCAGGACGGCGGGTTCGCCGTCGAGGCGCCGGGCGACGAACGCCAGGACGTCCAGGGAGCCGACGTCCAGCCACTGGGCGTCGTCGACCGCGATCAGCAGGGGCTGTCCGGCCGCCGCCTCCGACAACAGCGTCAGCACGCCCAGCCGGATGAGCAACTGGTCCGGCGGCCGGGCCGGGTCCGCCTCGGCCGTGCCGAACGCGCCGCGCAGGGCGTCCCGCTGGGGCGGGGGAAGGCGCTCGGCGCCCGCGAGGACCGGACGCAGCAACTGGTGCACCCCGGCGAACGCGAGGTCCTCCTCGCCCTCGCTGCCGCGCACCCTGAGCACCCGCAGGCCGTCCGCCCCGGCCCGCGCGGCGGCCCAGTCCACCAGGGTGCTCTTGCCCGCCCCCGGCTCACCGGCCAGGACGAGCACCTTCGGGCCGGGGCCCCGCGCCGCGTCGACCAGCCGCGCGATCCGGGACACCTCGCGGTCCCGGCCCAGCACCAGGGGCGCGGGCGCCCGTTCCCCGCCGAGGTCCATGTTCCGTCTCCGTCCGGCCGTCCCCCGGCGAGCCGACGCGGAACGCGAGCGCCCGCTCGCCGCTCCCGTCCGCATCATGCCAGGTCAGCCACGTGGGCGGACGGACGGGGAGGCCCCGCGGCCGCGCACCGGTCCGGCTCTGCGGGCGCACGGCCCGAGCCCTTGGGCCGCGGCCGACCGGTCACATGACAGAAGCGTGGCCGTGCCCGCCACCGGCAGCATCGTGACCGGTGGGGGACCGGACGGACCCGGGGCCCCGCACGGCCCCCGGCGGACCGCGACGCGGCTCGCGGCGGCCCCGTACGCGTACGGGGCCGCTCGCGACCACCTCCGCGGACACGCGTCCTGCCCGCGGCGCCCCACCGCTCCACGACCCCTGGGAAAGGCGGAGACGATGACACCGGGCGCACCGGCACGCGCTGAGGCCGGCCCGGCACGCGGACTGCTCACCACCGCCCGCGTGCCCGGCCACCGGCGGCGCGCCTACTGGCGCGACGCCCTGTCCCGGACCTTCGGCGCCGTGGACATGACCGTTCCCGAGGAGGTGGGCTCCGGCACGATCCGCACGGCGCCGCTGGGCCGGTTCCAGGTCGTCACCGTGGACGGCGAGCCGCTGCGGACCCGCCGCACCCGGCGCCTCGTCGCCCGGGGCGAGGACAGGCGCGTGGTCGTGAAGCTGCTCGTCAGGGGCGCCGCCCGGCTCGCCCAGGACGGCCGCGACGCGGCCGTGCGGCCGGGGGAGGTCTTCGTCTACGACACGGCCCGCCCGGTCCGGCTGCTCCTGCCGCAGCCCTTCCGGACCACCTCCCTCGTCCTGCCCCGGCACGCCCTGGCGCTCGGCGAGCCGGACCTGCGGCGGATCACGGCCACCCCGCTCCGCCCGGACACGGCACTGGGCGCCCTGCTGGCCACGTTCCTGTCCCGGCTCGCGGACACCGCGGACACGCTCCGTCCGTCCTCCGGCGAACTGCTCGCGCGCAGGGCCGCGGACCTGCTGACCGCGGTGGCCGACGAACGGCTCGGCCGCCTCCCCGCGGACACGCCGAGCGGCGACGCGGCGCTGCTGCTGCGGATCCGGGCGTACATCGTCCGGCACCTCGCCGACCCCGGGCTGACCCCGGCGGCCGTCGCGGCGGCCCACCACATCTCGGTGCGCCGCCTGCACACACTGTTCGAGGCCGAGGGCACCACGGTCGGCCGCTGGCTCCTGGGCCGCCGCCTGGAGGCCTCCCTGCGGGACCTGGCCCACCGCCGGACCACGGGCCTGACCATCGCCGCGGTGGCCCACCGCTGGGGCTTCACCAGCGCCGCCCACTACAGCCGGGTGTTCCGGGCCGCGCACGGGACGTCCCCGAGCGAGTGGCCGTGACCGCGCCGGCGGCCCCGGGCGTGGCGGGAGACGGCGGCGCGGCCACGGCGGGCCCGCCCGCGGTGGTCGACCTCGGATGCCTCCGGATGCTCGCCGCCCTGCCGGACGGCGGACCGGGCGAAGCCCTGTACGTGGGCCTGCACGTGCCCGGGCCGCCGGACCCCGGCCGTGCCGGGACGGCGGCCCGCACCGCGCCGGGCGACCTGGTCCTCTGCTCCCCGGACCGGCGCCACCTCCCGCGCCCCGGCGACGGCTGCCGGATGGTGTTCTTCGGTGTGCCGCGCCGCTTCCTCGGCGTCCCGGAACCGGAACTGGAGCGCGTGCTCGGGACGCGGGTGCCGGGCGGCGAGGGCCTGGGCGCGCTGGTGTCCGGTTTCCTGGCCGCGCTGGCCGCCGAGCCGGAGTTCCACCGGTCGGCGCTCGGCGAACGGCTCGCCCGCGGCGCCGTGGACCTGCTCGCCGTCCTCGTCGGCGAACTCCTCCCGGCGGACGGGCCGGCATCCCGCCGCCCCGCGGACGGCGGGATGCCGGCCCGGATCCGGGCGTTCGTCGAGGAGCACCTGCCGGACCCGGACCTGTCCCCGGAGACGATCGCCCGCGCCCACCACATCTCCGTGCGCCACCTGCACCAGCTGTTCCACGACGACGGCACCACGGTCGGCCGGTGGGTGCGGCAGCGCAGACTCGACGCCTGCCGGCGCGAGCTGGCCCGGCCCGGCCGGCGGACCGCCGTCGCCGCCGTCGCGCACCGCTGGGGGTTCACCAGCCCCTCGCACTTCAGCCGCAGCTTCCGCGAGGCCTACGGCATGTCCCCCAGCCAGTGGCGGGCGGCCGCGGCCGGCGGGCGGACCGCGTGACGCCCGCCCCGCGGCCGACGGGCGTCGCGCACACCGGGGGAGGTCAGCCGATCGTCACGGTCCGCCGGGCGGTGAGGTCGCGCGAGGAGCGGGCGGTGGCGAACGTGTACGAGCCGGGCACGAGGGTCCAGCCGCCCGGCTGCCACACGCTCAGGTCCCGCGCGCCGACGGTGAACGTCAGCCGCCGCGAGCCGGCCGCGGCGAGCGTGACCTTCCGGAAGGCGACCAGGCGGCGGGGCTCCGCGGCCGCCGCGCCGGGCAGGGCGGCGTACACCTGGACCACCTCGGTGCCCTGCCGGCGGCCGGTGTTGGTGACGGTGACGGACAGGGTGACGGTCTTCCCGGCCGGGTCGTAGGCCGCCGCCAGGGAGCCGTGGGCGAAGGTCGTGTACGACAGGCCGTGGCCGAACGGGAAGCGCGGCCGCTGCCCCTCGGCGTCGTAGTACCGGTAGCCCACGGCGATGCCCTCGGCGTAGGAGACGGTGCCGTTCGTGCCGGGGTAGGTCGCGGCGGTGGTGCCCGGGCCCTGGGTCGCGTCGGCGGGGAAGGTGACGGGCAGGCGGCCGGAGGGGTCGCTGTCGCCGAAGAGGACCGCCGCGAGGGCGGTGCCCATGCCGCGCCCGCCGTACCAGGCCTGCACCACGGCCGCCACGTCGTCCAGCCACGGCAGGGCGACCGGGCCGTCCGTGTTGAGGACGACGACGGTGCGCGGGTTGGCGGCGGCCACGGCGGAGACGAGCTGGTCCTGGTCGCCGGGCAGGCCGAGCTGCCCGTGGTCCATGCCCTCGCCCGCGACCCGGTTGACGAACACGACGGCGGCGTCCGCCGCGCGGGCGGCCGCCACGGCGGCCGGGATGAGGGACTCGGGCTGCCAGCCGAGCGTCAGGCCGCAGGAGCCGGTGTCGGCGGTGGCGTTGGTGTAGGTCAGCTCGACGGTGACCGCCCGGCCCGCGGTCAGCCGGGCGGTGCCCTGGAGCGGGTAGTCGAACGGGCCCAGGAAGAAGCGGCGGCTGTGCCGGGTGCCGGAGACGACCGTGGCCCCGTCGATCTTCAGGGTGGCGGTGCCGGCGGGCAGCAGGGAGAAGCGGTGCAGACCGGTGGTGGCCGGTACGAGGGTGCCGGTCCACTTCGCCGACCAGACGGCGGGCAGGCCCGCCACCGGCGCGCTCGTGAAGTCGACGGCCGGGTCGGTCCTGGTCGCGACCGGCGTGCCGGTGGCGTCGGCGCCCGCATAGTAGGCGGCGTTCAGGCCGGCCGCGCCGGAGCCGTCGCGCAGCACCGACGACGGGACCGGGGCCAGCGGCAGGTCGCCCTTGCTGCCCTGCGCGTGCGTGACCCTCACGGAGGTGCCGGCCCGGTCGCGGATGGCCTGGAGGGGCGTGGTCCAGGTGCCGGGGTCGACGTAGGAGGACCCGGCGACGCCGGTGAAGGCGTCGGTGCTGGCGGGGCCGATGACCGCCAGCGACTTCAGGGATGCGGGCAGCGGCAGCGCCGTGCCGGAGTCGGCGAGCAGGACGGTGGAGGCGACCGCGGCTTCGTGCGCGAGGTCCTGGTGCTCCCGCGTGCTGACGTTCCCGGCCGGGGCGGGCACGGGGTGGTCGAAGAGGCCGTTCGCGAACATCGTGACGAGGACGCGGCGGGCCGCGTCGTCCAGCCGGGCGCCCGGGATCGCGCCGCCGGTGAGCGATCCGGCGGGGATCCTCACCCCGGCCGGGCCGAGTCCGGCGAGGTCCATGCCGGCCCGGGCGGCGGCGACCTGGTCGTCCCCGGCCCAGAAGTCCGGCACGGTGTGGCCCCGCAGGCCGAGGCCCTTCTTCAGGTCGTCGAACAGGGCCGGGTGCTGCGTCGCGAAGGTGCCGTTGACCTTCGGGTAGGCCATCATCACCGAGGTGGCCGGCGCGGCGGCGACCACGTGGCGGAAGGGCGCCTGGTAGATCTCGCGCAGGGCGCGGACGGAGACCTCGGTGTCGGTGAAGAAGCGGTCGGTCTCCTGGGTGTAGGCGGCGAAGTGTTTGACGGTGGCCGCCACGGCGCGGCTCTGCAGGCCGACGGTGACGGCCGCCCCCACCCGCCCGGCCAGCAGCGGGTCCTCGCCCATGCCCTCGGACTGCCGGCCGAAGTGCCAGGTCCGGGTCAGGTCCACGGTGGGGCCGAGCAGGTTGTTGTAGCCCTTGGCGCGGCCCTCCGCGCCGATGGCGGCGCCGATGCGGCGGGCCAGGTCCTCGTCGAAGGCCGCCGCCTGGGCGACGGGCACGGGGAAGGCGGTCACGCCCTTCTCGCCCCGCAGCCCCGCCGAGGCGTCGACCATGGTCAGGGCGGGGATGCCGAGGTGGGCGACGGCGGCGAAGTCGCAGCGCACGAGGGCCTCCTTCTCGGCGGCCGTCATACGGGCGAGCAGGGCGTCGGCCCGCTCCTGCGCGGCGGCCGGCGCGGCGGCCGCCCGGCCGCCCACGACCGGGGCCATGCCGACGGCCAGGGCGGTGCAGGTGGCGGCGGAGAGGAAGGTTCGTCTGTTCACAGCGGCTCCGGACGGAAGGGGCGCGGAATTCACGGCCGTGTCCCGACGGCGTGAAAGCGGAATATGCATCCAATGAGCGAGGAAGCTACGGCCTGCTCGAAGAGGGGTCAACCCTTCGGTGACCCCTCATCAAAAAAGCCCTCTGAACAGCGAAAACAAACTCGGCGAATTGAAATGCGAAATGAAATTTCAATTGAATTCCGGAAGGTGCGGCCCTTTCATCGAGGCGATGGATGGAAGGCATCCACAGGAGTAATGCCCTGCTTCAGGCGAGGGGGGTTCCGGGGGTTCCGAGGCCGTAGGCGCCGCCGTGCTCCTCCACGACGTCCGCGGTCGCCGCGTACGTCGCGGAGCGGGCCCAGTCCCGCTGGAGCTCCAGCAGCACCTGCAGCCAGGTGACCGGGACCGCCCCGGCCCGGAGCATGCGCCGGACGGCGTGCTCGTGGGCCTGCGGGCTGACCCCGCCGCAGGCGTCGGTGACGACGTACACCTCGTAGTCCTGGGCGAGGGCGGACAGGGCGGGCAGGGCCACGCAGACCTCGGTCCACAGGCCGGCGATCACGAGCTTCCCGCGCCCGGTGGCCTTCACCGCCTCGACGAAGGCGACGTCCTCCCAGGCGTTCATCGTGGTGCGGCCGATGACCCGGTGGCCGGGGAAGACCTCCGCGAGCTGCGGGACGAGCGGGCCGGAGGCCGGCGCGGCGGCCACGGCGCTCAGCACGACCGGCACGCCGAAGACCCGGGCGGCCTTGGCCAGGCCCACGGCGGCGTTGAGGATCGCCGCGCGGTCGCCGCTGCCGGTGCCGAGGAACATCTGCGGCCGGTGGTCCACGAACAGCACCGCGCAGTTGTCCGGGGTGAGCAGGTCGGGGCTGGGCGAGGCGGTCACGCGGGCGAGGTCGACCATGACGGGAGCCTTTCTCGGAGGGGGGCGGCGGAGCGGCGCGGCAGGGGCCGGCGGGCGTGGCCGCGGTCCCGGGGGCGGGGCGCCACGCGCGAACGCCCGGTCGCCACGCTAGGCAGTGCCGGGGCGCCCCCTGTGCGCACAGCGCACCGCGACTGGTCCCACAGCGCACCGATCCGCCGGCGCGCACGCCCCGGCCGGACCGCGGCGCGGCGCGGCGCCCGACGCAACCGCGCAGCAGCGCCCGGCGGAACGCACGGTGGAATCGCGCAGCAGCGCCCGACGCAACCGCGCCGCGGCGCACGGCGGTCGCGCGGGCGGCGCCCGCCGGGTCCGCGCGCGAGGGGCACCGCGGCCGGATCCGCACCGCGGCGCCCGGCGCGTGTGCGCTGTCGGGAAAGCGGCGGTGCGCTCCTGGGCAATCCGCGTCCCCCCGCGGGCCTAGCGTGACGGGCAGCGGCACCGGAACACCCCGTCGGGGCCGGGTCGTACGGCCGGGAGGACCGGTCCGCCCACCACCTTTCAGGAGACACGCACATGTCCGATGCCGTCGAACCCGTGCAGCCGGTGCAGCCCGTGCAGCCCGTGCTGGAACCCGCGGCCGCGGCCTTCGCCGAGGCGACCGCCCGACCGCCCTTCCTGTTCCAACTGCCCCCGGCGGAGGGGCGCAAGGCCGTCGACGAGGTGCAGTCCGGCGACATCGCCAAGCCCGCCGTCGACGAGGAGTGGGTCACCGTCCCCGGCGGTCCGACGGGCAGCGTCCGCACCCGCATCGTGAGGCCGGCGGGCGCCGCGGGAGTCCTGCCGGTCGTCCTCTACATCCACGGCGCGGGCTGGGTGTTCGGCAACGCCCACACCCACGACCGGCTGGTGCGCGAACTCGCCGTCGGCGCCGGCGCGGCCGTCGTCTTCCCCGAGTACGACCTGTCGCCCGAGGCCCGCTACCCGGTCGCCGTCGAGCAGAACTACGCGGTCGCCCGGTGGATCGTGGAGCAGGGCGCGTCCCAGGACCTGGACGGCACCCGGCTGGCCGTGGCCGGCGACTCCGTCGGCGGCAACATGACCGCCGCGCTGACCCTCCTGGCCAAGGAGCGCGGCGGCATACCGCTGGTGCAGCAGGTGCTGTTCTACCCGGTCACCGACGCCGCCTTCGACACCGGCTCCTACCACCAGTTCGCCACCGGCTACTTCCTGCGCCGCGACGGCATGCAGTGGTTCTGGGACCAGTACACGACCGACGAGGCCGAGCGCGCGCAGATCACCGCGTCCCCGCTGCGCGCCACCACCGAGCAGCTCGCCGGCCTGCCCCCGGCCCTGGTCGTCACGGCCGAGGCCGACGTCCTGCGCGACGAGGGCGAGGCGTACGCCAACAAGCTCCGCGCGGCCGGCGTCCCCGTGACCGCCGTGCGCTTCCAGGGCGTCATCCACGACTTCGTGATGCTCGACGCCCTGCGCGGCACCCACGCGGCCGAGGCCGCCATCACGCTGGCCGCCGGCACCCTGCGCACCGCCCTGCACACCGCCTGACCCGGGGGGAGACCGACATGACCACCTCCACGCCCACCGTCGTCCTGGTGCACGGCGCGTTCGCCGACGCCGGCAGCTGGTCCGGCGTCATCGCCGAACTCCGGCGCCACGGCGTCCCCGTGACCGCCCCGGCCAACCCGCTGCGCGGCCTCGCCTCCGACGCGGCCTACATCGCCTCCGTCGCCGCCCGGATCGACGGCCCCGTCGTCCTCGTCGGCCACTCCTACGGCGGCGCCCTCATCACCGTGGCCGGCACCGCGGAGAACGTCGTCGGCCTGGTGTACGTCGCCGCCTACGCCCTGGAGGAGGGCGAGAGCCTCGGCGAACTCCAGGGCCGCTTCCCGCTCTCCCCGCTGGCCGGCAGCCTCAGGCGGTGGACGTACCCGGTGCCGGGCGGCGAGCCGGCCGTCGAGGTCACCATCGCCGAGGACGCCTTCCCCGCGGTGTTCGCCGCCGACGTGCCCGCCGGCGTCACCGAGGTCCTCGCCGCGTCCCAACGGCCGCTGGCCGCCGCCGCGTTCGAGGAGCGGGCCACCGCGGCCGCCTGGAGGACCAAGCCGTCCTGGGCGCTGGTCGCCGCCGCGGACGAGGCGATCAACCCCGAGGTCGAGCGCTTCGGCGCCGAGCGGGCCGGCGCGATCGTCGTCGAGATCGAGGGCGCCTCGCACGCCGTCGCCGTGTCCCGGCCCCGGGAGGTGGCCGACCTCATCCGCGAGGCCGTCCGCGCCACGGGCCGGCCGGCCGGCCGCGCGGCCTGACCGCCACCGCCCGGACCCACCCTCGTCATCCTCACACCCTTGCTGCAATTACTATGCAACAACCTGTTGGACGCAGTAAGGGTGTGAGGTTCATGACGACGCGACGGATACGAGGAGCCGCCCTCGCGGCGGCACTCGCCACCGGGGCCGCAGCGTGCTCGGCACCCGGCGGGCCCGGGGGCGGCGGCGCGGCCGCCGACTCGGTCGTCATCGGGGTCGCCTCGGAGCCCGACACGCTCAGCCCGCTGCTGGGCTACGGCAAGGACGGCAACTCCAAGATCTTCGACGGTCTGCTCGCCCGGGACGCCGACCTGCGCCTGAGACCCGCCCTGGCCACCGCGCTGCCCCGGGTCGGCGACGGGGGCCGCACGTACACCTTCACCCTGCGCGAGGGCGTCAGGTTCAGCGACGGCGAGCCGCTGACCCCGGCGGACGTGGTGTTCACCTACCGGACCGTCCTCGACCCGAGGACCAACAACGCCTACCGCAGCGAACTCGACGCCGTCGAGGACGTACGGGCGCAGGGCGACGACAAGGTCGTCTTCACCCTCAAGTACCCGTACGCGCCTCTCGCCGGGCGTACCGTGCTGCCGATCGTCCCCGAGCACGCCGCCGGCGGGCAGGACCCCAACACCGGTTCCTTCAACACCCGGCCGGTCGGCACCGGACCCTACGTCCTGACCGGCTGGAGCAAGGGCGAGAAGCTCACCTTCAAGGCCAACCCCGACTACTGGGGCGGCGCGCCGAAGGTGAAGAAGGTCACCATGACGATCATCGGGGACGACGACGTGCGCGCCACCCGGCTGCGCTCCGGCGACCTCGACGGCGCGGTCCTCCCGCCCAACCTGGCCGCCGCCTTCGCCGAGGACGGCGGCCGGCGCACCTACGAGGCGACGTCCTACGACGTCCGCACCGTCACGCTCCCCACGGCCGGCAAGGTCACGGGCGACCGGGCGGTCCGCCGGGCCCTCGACGCCGCCGTGGACCGGCGGGCCATGGTCGAGCGGATCCTCGACGGGGCGGGCCGCCCCGCGTACGGGCCGGTCCCCGCCGACGACCCCTGGTTCGCGCGGGGCATCGAACGCCCCCAGGACCTCGCCCGGGCCCGCCGGATCCTCGACGCCGCGGGCTGGAAGGCCGGCGAGGACGGCGTCCGCGTCAAGAACGGCCGGCGGGCGGCGTTCACCCTGCTCTACCCCTCGGGCGACAAGGTCCGCCAGGACCACGCCCTCGCCTACGCCTCCGACGCCGGGAAGGCCGGCATCGACGTGACGGTCGAGAGCGCCACCTGGGAGGTCATCGAGCCGCGCATGAAGCACGACGCGGTCCTCGCGGGCTTCGGCAGCACCGGCGACCCCGACTACGGCCTCTACACGATGCTGCACTCCTCCCTGGCCGGCGACGGCTTCAACAACATGGCCCGCTACGCCGATCCGGTCGTCGACGAGGCGCTGGAGACCGGCCGCCGCAGCCAGGACCGGGCCGTGCGCGAGGCCGCCTACGACCGGCTCCAGCGCGCGCTGGTGAAGAACCCCGGCTACACCTTCCTCACCCACATCGACCACCTGTACGTCCTCGCCGACCGCTGGGACGGGCCGGTCACGCAGGTGGAGCCGCACGAGCACGGCTTCGCCAGCGGCCCCTGGTGGAACATCGAGGACTGGCAGCCGAAGAAGTGACCGCGACGCCCCTGCCCTGGGGAGCGATGGCCCGGCTGGCCGGACGGCGGACCCTGTCCGCCGTCCCCGTCCTCCTCGCCGTCACCTTCGGCGTCTTCGCGATCGCCGCCGCCTCCCCCTTCGACCCCGTCAAGGCGTACGCGGGCACCGCCGCGCTCGGCGCCGACCAGGAGACCCTCGACCGGCTGCGGGCCAACCTCGGCGCCGACGAGCCCTTCGCGGTGCGCTGGTGGCGGTGGCTGACCTCCGCGCTCACCGGCGACCTCGGCCACTCCGGCGTCCTGCGCCAACCGGTGACCCAGGTGATCGGCGAAAGACTGGTGTGGTCGTCGCTGCTGTGCGCGGTCGCGTTCACCGCCGCCGTCCTGGCCGGCACGCTGCTCGGGGTGCTCGCCGCCCGCCGTCCCGGATCGTGGCTCGACCGGACCGTCACCTCGCTCGCCTACACCGTGGAGGCCGCGCCCGTCTTCTGGATCGCCCTGCTCGCCATCTGGCTGTTCGCCCTGCGGACCGGCACCCTGCCCGCCGGCGGACTGACGGACACCGCCAGCGAGCAGGTCACCGCAGGCCAGGTCGCGCGCCACCTCGTACTGCCCGCCGGCGTCCTCGCGGTCTCCCAGCTGCCCTGGTTCACCCTGTACGTCCGCCAGGGCGTCGCCGACGCCCTCGCCGAGGACCCGGTGCGCGGCGCCCGCGCCCGGGGACTGAGCGAGCGGACGGTCCTGCTCGGCCACGCCCTGCGCTCCGGCCTGCTGCCGGTCCTCACCCTGATCGGCTCGCGGGTCCCCGAGCTCATCACCGGTGCCCTGCTGGTGGAGAGCGTCTTCAGCTGGCCCGGCATCGCGGCGGCCACCGTGCAGGCGGCCACCGCCGTCGACTTCCCCCTGCTCGCCGCCCTGACCACCCTCGCCACCCTCGCCGTCCTCGTCGGCAACCTGCTCGCGGACCTGCTCTACGGACTCTTCGACCCGAGGGTGAAGCCCGATGACATGTGACTCCCCGACCTCCCCGGCGGCCGGAGCCGCCCGCGCCACCCCCGCCGCGCCCGCCTGGCGGTCCCGCGGCCGCAGCCGCCGCTCCACCCACACCCTGCGGGCGCGCACCTCGGCGGCCCTGCTCGCCGTGACCGTCCTCGCCGTCCTGCTGGTACCGCCGCTGGTCCGGCTCGACCAGCAGGCCGTCGACCTCGCGGCCGAGCTGCGACCCCCGGACTGGGCCCACCCGTTCGGCACCGACGACGTCGGCCGCGACCTGCTGCTGCGCTGCGTCTACGGGCTGCGCGTCTCCCTGCTCGTGGGCGTGGCGGCCGCCCTGACCGCGACCGTGATCGGCACCGCCGTCGGCGCCGTCGCCGGGGCCCTGGGCGGCTGGGCGGACCGCGCCGTGATGCGGCTCGTCGACACCTTCTCGTCCGTGCCGCACCTGCTGATGGGCATCTTCATCGTGGCCATGTTCCGCCCGGGCGTCTGGCCGGTGGTGGTCTCGGTCGCGCTCACCCACTGGCTCTCCACCGCCCGGATCGTCCGCGCCGAGGTGATGTCCCTGCGCTCCCGCCCGTACATCGACGCCGCGGTCTCCGGCGGCGCGTCCCGGTGGCAGGTGGCCGTACGCCACCTGCTGCCCGGCGTGCTGCCCCAGGCCGCGCTCGCCGCCGTGCTCATGGTGCCGCACGCCATGTGGCACGAGTCGGCCCTGTCCTTCCTCGGACTGGGCCTGCCCACCCACACGGCGAGCCTCGGCACCCTCGTCCAGAGCGCGCGCGGCTCCCTGCTCGCCGGGCAGTGGTGGCCGACGCTCTTCCCCGGTCTCTTCCTCATCGTCCCGACCCTCGCCGTCGCCGGTCTCGCCGGGGCCTGGCGGGAACGGATCAACCCCCGCCGCCGATCGGAGCTGACCCTGTGACCGAGCCCGCCCCCGTGCTGTCGGTCCGCGGCCTGTCGGCGCGTTTCCTGATGCCCGGCGGCCGCCGGATCGCCGCCGTCACGGACGCGCACTTCGACGTCGCGGCGGGCGAGTGCCTGGCCCTGATCGGCGAGAGCGGCTGCGGCAAGTCCGTCCTCGCCTCGGCCCTCCTCGGCCTGCTCCCCGCCAACGCGCAGACCGCCGGGGAAGCCCGCCTGGGCGGCTTCGACCTGCTCGCCGCCGACGAACGCACACTCGCCGGGAAGGTCCGCGGCCGCCTGGTCGGTCTCGTCCCGCAGAGCCCGGCGGCGCACCTCACCCCCGTCCGCACCATCCGCTCCCACCTGGAGGAGACGGTCCGCGCCCTGACCGGGGTCCGCGGCCGGGCCGCGCCGCGCGCCGCCGCCGAGGCGGCCGCCGCACGCGCCGCCTTCCCCGCGGACCACCTCGACCGCCACCCGCACGAACTCTCCGGAGGCCTCGCCCAGCGCGCGGCCCTGGCGCTCGCCCTCGTCGGCGACGCGCCCCTGCTGCTCGCCGACGAACCGACCACCGGCCTCGACCGCGACCTCGTGGACCGCACCGTCGACGAACTGCGGCGCCACATCGACGGCACCGGCCGGGCCCTGCTGATGATCACCCACGACCTGGCCGCCGCCGAGCGCATCGCCGACCGCGTGGCCGTCATGTACGCGGGCCGCATCGTCGAACTCGCCGACGCCACCGCCTTCTTCGGGGCCCCGGGCCCCCGCCACCCCTACAGCCGCGGCCTCCTGCAGGCCCTGCCCGACCGGGCTTTCACCCCGATCCCCGGCCTGCCGCCCGAACTCGGCGACCTCCCCGCCGGCTGCGCCTTCGCGCCCCGGTGCGACCGGGCCACCGCCGCCTGCGCCAAGCCGCCCCCGGTCACCGGCGGCACCGCCTGCCACCACCCGTACGTCCCGGAGGACCTCCGTGCTTGAACTGCGCGCCGTCACCGCCGGATACGACCGGCGCACCCCGGTGGTCCGGGACGTCTCCCTGACCGTCCCGCCCGGCGAGGCCGTCGGCCTGCTCGGCCCCAGCGGCTGCGGCAAGTCCACCCTGGCCCGTGTCGCGGCCCTTCTGCACCGGCCCGACTCCGGCACCCTGCTCCTCGACGGAACCCCCGTACGGCGCTGGCGTCACCGCGCCCCGCGCGAGCTGCGCACCGCCTTCGGCGTCGTCTTCCAGCAGCCCCGGCTGTCCGCGGACCCCCGGCTCAGGCTCGCCGACCTGATCGCCGAGCCGCTGCGCGCCTGCGGCCGGCGCGCGGAGGCGGCCGGCCGGGTCGCCGAACTGGCCCCGCAGGCCGGCCTGACCCCGGACCTGCTGAGGCGCCGCCCCCACGAGGTCAGCGACGGCCAGCTCCAGCGCGCCTGCCTGGCCCGCGCCCTCGCCCTCCGTCCCCGCCTGCTGATCTGCGACGAGATGACCGCCATGCTCGACGCCTCCACCGCCGCCGCCCTCGTCGCGGTGGTGGAGGAGTATCGCGCGGCCACCGGCGCGAGCCTGCTCGCCGTCGGCCACGACCGCACCCTGCTGCACCGCTGGTGCGACCGCGTCGTGCACTGGGAGACCCTGTCGGCCGCGGTGCGCGCCGGGGAGCCGGGCACCGCGGCCGGGTGAGCGGCCCGCCCGGCGCGGGCGCTCAGGCGCCGAGCCGTGTCACCGTCGCGTCCAGGCGGGCGGCGATCTCCGCCGGGTCGGGGCGGGACGCCTCCCCGGTGCCGAGCCGCGCCAGGAGGTCCCGCCGCGAGACGACCTCCATCGCCCCCCGGTAGCGGTCCGTCTCCAGTTCCGCCGCCGGGACGACCGCGGCGGCGCCGGACACCACGACCAGCCTCGGGTCGTCGGCGTCCGACTCCAGCAGGTCCCTGATGTGCTCGGCCGTGATCATGTGCACACGCCCCTTCCGGTTCGCTCTCGACGGCACGGCCCGATCGCCACGCCCGGGACGGGCGGGTACCCCCGGCGGCCCGCGTCCTGCGAACCCGTCCCGCACATGCCCGCCTCGTACACATGGGTGAACGGCAACGCGGGTACTCGCCGCGCACCGGTGCTCACCCGAGGCGCCCCGAGTCAGAAGGCCATCGCCATGACCACGCATACCCGTGCGACGAGAAGTGCCCGCACCCCGGTCCAGCAGGCGGCCCTGCTGGTGGGACTGGTCTTCCTGCTGGTGGGGATCCTGGGCTTCATTCCGGGGATCACCACCGACTACGACACGATGAAGTTCGCTTCCCACGAGTCCGGGGCCGAACTCCTCGGCATCTTCCAGATCTCCGTCCTGCACAACCTCGTGCACCTGGCGTTCGGCGTCGCGGGCGTGGCCCTGTCCCGCACCGCCTCGGGCGCCCGGTCGTACCTCCTGGTCGGAGGCGCGATCTACCTGGTGCTGTGGCTGTACGGCCTGCTCGTCGGGCACACCAGCGACGCCAACTTCGTCCCGCTGAACACGGCCGACGACTGGCTGCACTTCGTGCTCGGCATCGGCATGATCGCGCTCGGCGCGCTGCTCACCCGCCGTCCCGCCGCCCGCGGGCTGTGACGCCCCGCGCGTGACGCGACCGCCGGACCCGCCGGCGCGCACACCGTTTGCCGTGTGCGCCGGTGGGGACCCGGCGGTTCATGAACGCCACGTCACACCGCCGCAGGCTGCGGCAGAACCGGGTCCTGTGGCTGCTGGACCTGCTGGAGCGGGAGCCGCGGGCGGACCGGCTGATCGGCGCGCTCGGCAAGGGGGTGCGGTCGCTGCCGCTGGGACGACGCGGCAGGGATCTTCTGCACGGCCGGTGGCTGGGGCATCCGGTGCATCCGCTGATGGTCCAGGTGCCGATCGGCAGCTGGATGTCGGCGGC
>NZ_JBITSF010000025.1:0-32009 GCF_044540485.1 Streptomyces sp. NPDC085946
CCGCCCGCCCCGGGGGGGGGGGGGCGCCCGCCGCCGGGGGGGGGGGCGGCCCCGCCCCGGGGGGGCGGGCCCGTCCGCTTCCCGGCCCGCCGTCCCGGGAGGTCAGGTCGCGGGCCGCCGTACCGGGTCGGCGGGGCCCGCCCCGTGCCGGACGCCCGGCGCCGCGGCGGCCCGCTCCCCCAGCGCCCGGTCCAGGTCGGTCCACAGGTCGTCGACGTCCTCCAGGCCCACCGACAGGCGCAGCAGCCGGTCGCTCACCCCGGCGTCGCGGCGGTCGGCGGCGTCGACGATGCGGTGGCTGATGGACGCCGGGTGCTGGATGAGCGTGTCGACGCTGCCGAGGCTCACCGCCGGGGTGACGAGGCGTACCCCGGCGATCACCTCGTGCGGGTCGCCGTGCACCTCGAAGGCGACCATGGCGCCGCCGATGCGGGGGTAGTGGACGCGGGCCACGCGCGGGTCGGCGGCGAGGCGCCCGGCGAGCTCGGCGGCCGAGGCGGACGCGGCCCGGACCCGGACCGGCAGGGTCGACAGGCCCCGCAGCAGCAGGTAGCCGGCCAGCGGGTGCAGGACGCCGCCGGTGGCGAACCGCACCTGCCGCAGCCGTCCCGCGAACTCCTCGTCGCAGGCCACGACCCCGGCGAGCACGTCCCCGTGCCCGCCCAGGTACTTGGTCGCGCTGTGCAGCACCAGCCGCGCCCCCTGCTCGGCGGGGCGCTGGAGTACGGGTGTGGCGAAGGTGTTGTCCACGAGCAGCGGCACGGACCCGCAGGAGTGGGCCACGGCCCGCAGGTCGACCTCGGCCAGGGTCGGGTTGGCCGGGGACTCCACCAGTACCAGCCCGGTGTCCGGGCGCAGCGCGTCCGCGACCCCGGCCGGGTCGGTCCAGGTCACCTCGGAGCCGAGCAGCCCGGCGGTCAACAGGTGGTCGCTGCACCCGTACAGGGGGCGTACGGCGACGACGTGCCGCAGGCCCTGGGAGCCGCGCACGAGCAGGACGGCGCTGAGCGCGGCCATGCCGCTGGCGAAGGCGACCGCGGCCTCGGTGCCCTCCAGGCGGGCCAGCGCGGTCTCGAAGCGGGCGACGGTCGGGTTGCCGAGCCGCCCGTACACCGGCGGGCCGTCCGGTTCGGCGCCGGTGGCGGCGAAGGCGTCGATCCGGGCGGCCTCGCCGCGGCTGTCGTACGACGGGTAGGTGGTGGACAGGTCGATCGGCGGGGCGTGCAGGCCCTGCCGGGCCAGGTCGTCGCGGCCGGCGTGCACGGCCTCGGTGGCGAGCGCGCGCGGCGCGGTGCGCGGGCGTGCGCCCGCGTCCGTGCCCGCGTTCGTGTCCGTGTTCATGTCCATGCCCAGGTCCATGGACGAAGGGTGAACACCGGCCGGGTCACCGGACGCGAAGACCGTGCTACGTTCGGCCGATGGCCGAGTCTGTCGTACTGGATCCGGTGGATCTCCATCTGCTGCGGCTGTTGCAGAACGACGCCCGGACGACCTACCGGGACCTCGCCGCGCAGGTCGGGGTCGCGCCGTCGACCTGTCTTGACCGGGTGACCCGGCTGCGCCGCTCGGGCGTGATCCTGGGGCACCGGCTGCAACTCGATCCGGCCAAGCTGGGCCGGGGCCTTCAGGCGTTGCTGTCCGTGCAGGTCAGGCCGCACCGCCGGGAGCTGGTGGGGCCCTTCGTGGAACGCATCCGGGCGCTGCCGGAGTCGCGGACCGTCTTCCACCTGACCGGGCCGGACGACTACCTGGTGCACGTCGCGGTGGCGGACATGGCCGACCTCCAGCGGCTGGTGCTGGACGAGTTCACGGCCCGGCGCGAAGTGGCACGCGTGGAGACCCGGCTGATCTTCCAGCAGTGGGACTGCGGACCGCTGCTGCCGCCTTCGCCCACGGCTCAATCCGGGTGACGGGGGGCGGCCGTCGTACCAGGATGGTCCGCATGTCTCAGATCACCAGCCCGCTGCCCCGCGAGGTCGCCGACGCGTACGTCGACGAGCTCGTCGCCCTCGACCCGATCACCGGTACGTACCTCGGTGTGCCGGAGAGCTCCAGCCGCCTGCCCGACACCTCGCCCGCGGGCCAGCGGGCCCTGGCCGAGCTCCAGCGGGCCACCCTCGCGCGGCTCGACGAGGCCGAGCGCCGGCCCGGCGCCGAGCGCGACGTGGAGCGCCGGTGCGCGCGCCTGCTGCGCGAGCGGCTGACCGCGGAACTCGCCGTGCACGAGGCCGACGAGGGCCTGCGCTCGGTCGGCAACCTGGCCACGATCGCCCACTCGGTGCGCGAGGTGTTCACCGTGACGCCGGCGCAGACCGAGCAGGACTGGGCGGCGATCGCCGAGCGGCTGCGCGCGGTGCCGGCCGCGCTGGCCGGCTACCGCGAGTCGCTGGAACTCGGGCTGGAGCGCAAGCTGTACGCCGCTCCGCGCCCGACGGCCACGTTCGTCGGGCAGCTCTCCGAGTGGGCGGACACCGGCTCCGGGCGCGGCTGGTTCGAGGACTTCGCCGCGGCCGGCCCCGAGGCGCTGCGCGCGGAGCTCGACGGGGCCGCCCGCGGGGCGACCGCGGCCGTGGTGGAGCTGCGGGACTGGATGCGCGACGTGTACGCGCCGGCCGTCGAGGGCGCCCCGGACACGGTGGGCCGCGAGCGCTACGCCCGCTGGGCGCGCTACTTCAACGGCACGGACCTCGACCTGGACGAGGCGTACGCCTACGGCTGGTCGGAGTTCCACCGCATCCTCGGCGAGATGCGCAAGGAGGCCGAGAAGATCCTGCCGGGCGCCGCGACGCCCTGGGTGGCGCTCGCGCACCTGGACGAGCACGGCCGGCACATCGAGGGCGTCGACGAGGTCCGCGACTGGCTGCAGGGCCTGATGGACCAGGCCATCGACGCGCTCGACGGCACCCACTTCGAACTCGCCGAGCGGGTCCGGCGGGTGGAGTCGCGCATCGCCCCGCCCGGCGGCGCCGCGGCGCCGTACTACACGCCCCCGTCGGAGGACTTCTCCCGCCCGGGCCGCACCTGGCTGCCGACCATGGGCCAGACCCGCTTCCCGGTGTACGACCTGGTGTCGACCTGGTACCACGAGGGCGTGCCGGGCCACCACCTGCAGCTGGCCCAGTGGGTGCACGTGGCGGAGGACCTCTCCCGCTACCAGGCGTCCATCGGCATGGTCAGCGCCAACGCCGAGGGGTGGGCGCTGTACGCCGAGCGCCTGATGGACGAGCTGGGCTTCCTCACCGACCCGGAGCAGCGGCTCGGCTACCTCGACGCGCAGATGATGCGCGCGGCCCGGGTCATCGTGGACATCGGCATGCACCTGGAGCTGGAGATCCCGGCGGACTCCCCGTTCCACCCGGGCGAGCGCTGGACGCCGGAGCTGGCCCAGGAGTTCTTCGGCGCGCACAGCAGCCGTCCCGCGGACTTCGTGGAGAGCGAGCTGACCCGCTACCTGACGATCCCGGGCCAGGCGATCGGCTACAAGCTCGGCGAACGGGCCTGGCTGCTGGGCCGGGAGAAGGCCCGCGAGCGGCACGGGGACGCCTTCGACCTGAAGGCGTGGCACATGGCGGCGCTGTCGCAGGGGTCGCTGGGCCTGGACGACCTGGTGGACGAGCTCGCCGCGCTGTGATCAGCGCCGGAAGCCGCCCTCGGAGTCGACGACCTGGCCGGTGACCCACTCCGCCTCGTCCGTGGCCAGCCACGCGATGAGGCGGGCCGGGTCGTCGGGCCTGCCCCACCGCCCGGCGGGGAAGAGCGCGGCGACGGCCTCGTACGCCTCACCGGTCAGGTAGCCCGTGTCCACGGGGCCGGGGTTGACGGCGTTCACCGTGACGGCGTGCTCGGCGAGGGCGGTCGCCAGGGAGCGGGTGACCGAGGCGAGCGCCCCCTTCTGCAGGGCGTACGCGATCTCGCCGGGCATGCCGCCGCCGAGGTCCTGGCCGGAGGTCATCAGCACCACGCGCCCGCCCGGGGTGCGCGGCGGGAGCGCGGCGCGCCGTCGCGCGTAGGCCTGGACGAGCAGCAGCACCGACCGTGTGTCGACCGCCCAGTGCGCGTCGAGCATGGCGGCGTCGACGGTGTCGAGGGTGCCGTCGGAGCCGCTGAGGGCGTGGTTGGCGACGAGGACGTCGAGGCGGCCGCCGAGTTCCCCGGCGGCCCGGTCCACGAGGGCCGCGGGCGCGTCCGGGTCGGCGAGGTCGCCGGGTCCCGCGACGACGCGGGCCCGCGGGTCGCCGAGCGCGTCCCGCACGGAGGCGACGACGTCCTCGATCCGGTCGGCGCCCCAGGGCATGGCGGCGTCGTGCGGCACGTGGTGGTGCAGGTAGACGCTCGCCCCGTACGCGGCGAGCCGGCGGGCGACGGCGTGCCCGATGCCGCCGCGCCGGCTGGCACCGGTCACCAGCGCGGTCCGGCCGCGCAACGGCAGGGGGTCGCGGCGCAGTTCCTCGGGGGCGGGGTGCGGGAAGGGGGGCATGGTTGCCCATGGTGGCCGCTCGACGGGCCCGGCGCACGCCGTTTTCGGGTGCCGGCGGAGGGGGGCGGCGTACCGTGCACGCGTTCGCCTCCCGGCCCGGGGCCCGGGCGGAAGCGGGTCCGCGTGCGGGTCCGAACTGCTCTGGTGGGCGCGGGAGTCGGACGTCACGCGGGTGCGTGCGGCGGTCCGCGGGCCGGTGGGCCCCGGGACCGAAGCACGCCGTTTTCGGGTGCCGGCAGAGGAGGACGGCGTACCGTGCACGCGTTCGCCTCCCGGCCCGGGGCCCGGGCGGAAGCCGTTCCGCGTGCGGGTCCGAACTGCTCTGGTGCGCAAGGGAGTCGGACGTCACGCGCGGGTGCGTGCGACGGTCCGCGGGCCGACAGGGCCGGCGGGCCCGGTGCACGCCGTTTTCGGGTGCCGGCGTACCGTGCACGTTCGCCTCCGGGCCCGGGGCCCGGGCGGAAGCAGTTCCGCGTGCGGGCCTGAACTCCTTTGGTGCACGCGGAAATCGGACGTCACGCGGGTACGTGCGGCGGTCCGCGGGCCGGTGGGCCCCGGGGCCGGTGCGCGGGCAGCCGGGCCGGGGCGAAGTCCGGTCACCTCGCCCCGGGTGCCTCCTGCGCCGCCAGCCGCCGGAGCTGCACCAGGCCCAGCCACGTCTCCGGACCGGGCTGCACCTGGGCCGCGCGGACGGCGTAGCGGCCGGGCTCCAGCGCGACCCGTACGTGGTCGGCGCGGGCGGAGTCCGGGCCGGGCCAGGCCGCGTCGAACAGCAGGACCGTTCCGGGCACCTCCCAGCCCACCTCCGGCTCCCACTGCGCGGTGCGCAGCGCCGCCGGAACGCTCGCCAGCAGTTCCTCCTCGCCGTCGGCGGCGCCCCAGCGCACGAACGTGCCGTGGGCGGGCAGGTAGGCGGTGGAGGCGGGTTCGTCGCCCAGCACCAGGGCCGTGGCGTCGCCGACGGGCAGCAGGCCGACGGGGCCGTCGACCTCGCAGGCCCGGTCGTAGTCCGAGGCGGTCTCCTCGCCGTCCGCGCCCGTCCAGAACGGCAGGACCGTCTCCGGCACCGCCACGAGCGGACCGCCGCCCGACTCGACCCACTCCACCGCGCCCGGTTCCGCGTATCGCACCATGCGGCAGAACCTACAGGGCGAACGGCGGGTGCCCGCCCGGGGGTCGGGCCGGGCGGCGGGCCCGGGTTCAGCAGCCGCAGTGCGCGGCGTCCGCCGGCGCGGTCAGCGGGTCGGCGGTGCGGCGCTGCGGGCCCTGCCGGGTCTCGAACGCGAAGCCCTCGCGCACCCAGTACTCGAAGCCGCCGAGCATCTCCTTGACCCGGTAGCCGCGTTCGGCCAGGGCCAGGGCGGCGCGGGCGGCGCCGTTGCAGCCGGGGCCCCAGCAGTACGTCACGACCGGCACGGCCGGGTCGAGGAGCCGTGCGGCCCGCTCGGGGACGAGCGCGGTCGGCAGGTGGACGGCGCCGGGAACGTGCCCCTGGTCCCAGGCCTCGGTGGAACGGGAGTCCACGACGACGAAGCCGGGGTCGCCGCCGGCCGCGAGCGCGGCGGCCACGTCCGAGGCGTCGGTGTGGAAGGCGAGGCTCGCGCGGAAGTGGGCGGCCGCCTCGGCGGGGGCGGCCGGGGCGACGCGCAGGACGGGGTGGGCGGCGGAGGTGGCGGCGGTCATGGCTGGCCTTTCGTCGGCGGATCGCGATGACCCGAAATCTACGGACGCCGGGCGCCGTCCTGAAGGCGCGATCCACGGCCCTGCTCTTGATCCGGCGGGGATTCCCCTGCTATCCCTCGGGGATGACCGCGTATTCCCCGGACGCCACCGACTGGCGCATCCTCGACGTCCTCCAGCGGGAGGGCCGGGCCAGTTTCGCCGAGCTGGCCCGGGCCGTCTCCATGTCCGCGAGCGCGGTCACCGAACGGGTGCGGCGCCTGGAGGAGGCCGGCGTCATCCGGGGCTACGCGGCGGTCGTGGACCCGGAGCGGCTCGGCCTGCCGATCCTGGCCTTCGTCCGGCTGCGGTACCCGACCGGCAACTACAAGCCCTTCCACGACCTCGTCGCCGTGACGCCCGAGATCCTGGAGGCGCACCACGTCACGGGCGACGACTGCTTCGTCATCAAGGTCGCGGCCCGCTCCATGCGCCACCTGGAGGAGGTCTCCGGCAGGATCGGCGCGCTCGGCTCGGTGACGACCAGCGTCGTCTACTCCTCGCCGCTGCCGCGCCGGCCGCTCGGGCACTGACCTCAGCCGGCGTCCCGCTGCCGCAGCACCGAGCCGGACCGGCCCTTCACGACCTCCAGCCGGGCGTGGATGCGCCGCCGCAGGTCGGCGACGTGGCTGACGATGCCGACGCTGCGGTCGCGTTCCCGCAGGGAGTCGAGGACGTCGAGGACCTCGTCGAGGGTCTGGTCGTCGAGGCTGCCGAAGCCCTCGTCGATGAAGAGCGTGTCGAGCCGGACCCCGCCCGCCTCGTCCGTGACCACGTCGGCGAGGCCGAGGGCCAGGGCGAGCGAGGCGAAGAACGTCTCGCCGCCCGACAGCGTCGCCGTGTCCCGCTCCCGGCCGGTCCAGGCGTCGACGACATGCAGCCCGAGCCCGCTGCGGCCGCGTCCGGTGCGGTCGTCGGAGTGGACGAGGGTGTAGCGGCCGGAGGACATGCGCAGCAGCCGGACGGTCGCGGCGGCGGCGACCTGTTCCAGACGGGCCGCCAGCACGTACGACTCCAGGCGCATCCGGCGTTCGTTGTCCGCGGAGGTGCCCGCGGTGAGGCCGGCCATGCGGGCCACCCGGTCGTACTCCTCCCGCAGCGGCGCCAGCCGCCGGACCGCGTCGGCCGCCCGCGCGGAGAGCGCGTCGAGTTCGGCGCAGCGCCGGGCGGCGGCGTCGCGGGCGGAGACGGCTTCGCGCAGCCGTCGGTCCGCCGCCTCCGCGGCCCGCCGCGCACCGGCGAGGTCGGCGGGCGGCCGCGCGGCGGCGGCCGCGATGTCGGCCTCGGCGAGGACGGCGCGGACGGCGGCCTCCTCGTGCTGCCAGGCGTCCAGCCGCCGCTGCAGTTCGCGGTGGGCGGCGTCGTCGAGGAGGGCGTCGGCGGCGGCCTGCGGGGTGTCGAAACCGGCGCGGAAGGCGGCGTCCGCGAGCCGGGCGTCGGCGTCCTTCAGCCGCTGGGCGGTGTCCTCGGCGGCGCGGACCGCGTCGGCGGCGTCGGTGAGCAGCGCGGCCCGCCGCTCCAGCTGCGCGGCGCGCGCGGCGACGCTCCCGGCGTCGCCCCGGGCACGCGCCAACTCCTCCCGCAGCGCCGCGCTCTCGCTGTCCAGCCGCTCGCGGTGGCCCACGCGGGAGGCGGCCCGGACGGCGGCCTCCCGCTGGGCGGCGACGCGCCGCTCGTGCTCGTGCTCGGCCTGCCGCAGCCGCTCCTGCGCGGCGTGCAGCACGGACGCGGCGGCGCGGTCGCGCGCGTACCGCTCCTCCAGCTCCTCGGCCTCCCGCGCGATGTGCGCGGTCGGCGTGTCCCCGGCCTCGGCGGTGGCGGCGGCCAGCGCCTCCCGTACGGTGCCGAGGTGCCGTTCCTCCTCGGCGTGCTGTTCGTCGGCGCGCTGGTAGGCGGCCAGGGCGCGTTCCTCGGCCTCGCGGTCGACGTGCCCGGTGACCTTGCGGGCGGGGGCGGGGTGCTCGGTGGCGCCGCAGACGGCGCACGGCCGGCCGTCGGTGAGGTGCGCGGCGAGTTCGGCGGCGATGCCGTCCAGCCGCTGTTCCTTCAGGTCGAGCCAGTGCTGCTTGGCCCGCAGCGCCCGTTCCCGCGCCTCGCGCGCCCGTTCGGCGGCCTGCTCGGTCTGCGTGGTGAGCCGGTCGCGCTCGCGGGCGGCCCCGAGCCGCTTTCGCGCGGGCTCGCGCTGCACGGCGAGCTGTTCGGCCCGGGCGGCGGCCTCCTGCGCCGACTCGATGCGGGCCTGGAGGTCCGCGCGGGTGTCCTCCCACTCCGCGAGCCAGTGCTCGGCCTCGGCCAGGACGTCGTCGTCGGCGCGCTCCTGGCGGTCCAGGTCGGCGCGTTCGGCGACCAGGTCGGCCAGCCGCAGCTCGGCCCGGCGGGCCGAGGCCAGCCCGCCGAGCTCCTCGGCGGCCCGGCGCGCGGCGGCCGCGAGCCCGGCCGCGCCGGCGTCCGCGAACTCGCCCGGCAGCAGCGCACGCGCGCGTGCCTCGGCGGCGGCCGCCGCGCGGTGCTCGGCCTCGGCGGCCTCCCGCAGTTCCAGCGCGGGCGCCACCGCCTCGGCCTTGCGGGCCCGCTCCCTGCGCGCCAGCGCCGCGTGGTGCGCGTCGGCCCGCGCCTGGAGCGCCCTCGCCCGCTCCTGCGCCTCGGCGAACCGCCGCTGCAGCCGGTCCTGTTCGCGTGCGCCGTCCAGGGCCCGGTCGGCGGCGGCCTGGGCGGACTCGGCGGCGGCCAGGCGGCAGCGGGCGACGGTGAGCTGTTCGCGGGCGGTGGAGCGGGCGACGGCGGCGGCGCCGAGGACGGCCTCGGCCAGGCCCGGTTCGCCCGGCGCCAGCTCCGGCAGTTCCATGGCGTCGCCGGCGGCCTGCTGCATGCGGTGGGCGTCGGCCAGCAGGGCCGCGTCGCCGTCCCGCACCCGGGTCTCGGTGGCGCGCCGCCGCTCGGCGAGGCGCTTCTCGACCTCGGCGAAGCGGCGGGTGTCGAACAGGCGGCCCAGCAGCCTGCCGCGCGCCTCGGCGTCGGCGCGCAGGAACCGCGCGAAGTCCCCCTGGGGCAGCAGCACGACCTGGCAGAACTGCTCCCGGCTCATGCCGAGCAGTCGGGTGATCTCCTCGCCGATCTCCTGGTGCGAGCGGCTGAGGTCCTTCCAGGTCCCGGCCGCCGCGTCGTACTCGCGCAGCCAGGTCTGGGCCTTGTCGGTCGTCATGCCCTTGCCGCGCAGCTTGGGACGTTCCCAGGGCGGCTGGCGGGTGATCTCCAGCCGGCGTCCGGCGACGGTGAGGTCGAGGGTGACCTCGGTGCGGGTGGCGGGCGCGGCGTGGTCGCTGCGCAGGGTCATGCCCTGGCCGCTCTGCCGGGCGCCGGGGACCGAGCCGTACAGCGCGTAGCACACGGCGTCCAGCACGGACGTCTTGCCCGCGCCGGTGGGCCCGTGCAGCAGGAACAGCCCGCCCGCCGACAGGGCGTCGAAGTCGACGCTCTGGGTCGCGCCGAACGGCCCGAAGGCGGTGATGTCCAGCCGGTGCAGCCTCACCGGGCTCCCCTTCCGTCGGCGGGGACCGTACGGACCGGGGTCACCGCGCCACCTCCCGCACGGTCTCGTCGGCGCGCACGGCGTCGAACGCGTCGCGCAGCACGGCCTGTTCGCGGTCGTCGGGTCCGGCACCGCGCACGTGGGCGACGAAGTCCTCGGCGATCTGCTGGTCGCTGCGGCCGGCCAGGCGCCGGGCGTAGGACACCTCGGCTTCGTCCGGGGGCCGCTGCGGGTCGAAGACCAGGCTGAGCGTGTGCGGGAAGCGCTCGGTGAGCCGGGCCATGGGGTCGGCCGGGCGGACCGGGTCGGTGAGCGTCGCCTCGACCCACGCCTCCTCGTGGCGCGCGAGGTCCGGATCGGCGAGCAGTTCCTCCAGCGTGCCCCGGATGCGGGCCAGGGCGCGCGGCACGGGGCAGTCGACGCGCTCGGCGGTGACCGCGCCGTCGGCACCGAGGTCGACGAGCCACATGCTCTTGCGGTGCGCGGCCTCCGAGAAGGAGTACGGCAGCGGGGAGCCGGAGTAGCGGACGCGGTCGGTGATGGTCTGGCAGCCGTGCAGGTGCCCGAGCGCCACGTAGTCGACGCCGTCGAAGACGCCGGCGGGCACGGCGGCCACCCCGCCCACGGTGATGTCCCGCTCGCTGTCGCTGGGTTCGCCGCCGGTGACGAAGGCATGGGCGAGGACGACGGAGCGGGTGCCCCGCGCGCGCGTGGCGAGGTCGGCGCGGACCCGGTCCATGGCGGCGGCGAGCACGGCCTCGTGCCCCGCCTTCGCCACGCCGAGCGTGTCCTTCACCAGGGCGGGCTCCAGGTAGGGCAGGCCGTAGAAGGCCACGTCGCCGTGGGCGTCGGACAGCAGCACGGGCGTGCCGCACGCCGCCGGATCGGTGCGCAGGTGGATGCCGGCGCGCCCGATGAGTCCGGCGCCGACGCCGAGGCGGCGGGCCGAGTCGTGGTTCCCGGAGATCATCACGGTCGGCACGCCGAGGGCGGCGAGCCGGTGCAGGGCGTCGTCGAACAGTTCCACCGCGGCCAGCGGCGGCACCGCGCGGTCGTACACGTCCCCCGACACGACCACCGCGTCGACACCGCGCTCGCGGACGGTGCCGACGAGGTGGCCGATGAACGCGGCCTGGGCATCGAGCATGCCGACCCGGTGGAACGGCCGGCCCAGGTGCCAGTCGGAAGTGTGCAGGAGTCGCATGATCCCCGAGACTAACCGGCGGGCCTGCCGGCACGGGCCGTTACTCCCGTATCGCCCGTCATCACCCGCGCCGGTCCGGCCCGCGCACCCGGCCCGTCACCCCGTTCGCCCGGCTCGTCAGGCGTCCCCGTACGCCTCCCCGCCCAGGTCGAATCCGGCGGTTCCGGCCGTGGCGTCCGCGAGCCAGGCGCGGAAGGCGGCCACGTCGGCGTCCGGCAGCCCGATCTCCAGGGTGACCGCCTCGCCGTAGCGCACGTCACGGATCTCACGGCCGGTGGCGCGCAGGTCGTTCTGCACCTTGCCCGCGCGCTGGTGGTCGACGGTGACCGTGGCGAGGCGGAACCGCCGCCGGGTGCGCGTGCCGAGGGCGTCCAGGGCCTCGCCGACCGCGCCGCCGTACGCCCGGATGAGCCCGCCCGCGCCGAGCTTGACGCCGCCGTAGTAGCGGGTGACGACGGCCACGACGTACCGCATGTCCCGGCGCAGCAGCATCTGGAGCATGGGGACGCCGGCGGTGCCGCCGGGCTCGCCGTCGTCGCTGGCCTTCTGCACGGAGGCGTCGGCGCCGATGACGTACGCCCAGCAGTTGTGGGTGGCGGCCGCGTGCTCCTTGCGCACGGCGGCGATGAAGTCCTGGGCCTCCCGCTCGGTGGCCGCCGGGGCGAGCGCGCACAGGAAGCGGGAGCGGTTGACCTCGGTCTCGTGCACGCCCGCGCGGGCGACCGTGCGGTACTCGTCCTGCATCCGGCCAGCCTATGCGGCCGTCCCGCGGCGGGCCGGTCCGGCTACCGCTTCCCGCCGCGCGGGACGGTCAGGGACGTCAGGAGCGCGGTGCCGGGGGCGAGGGCCCGCCAGGTCGCGCCGCGCCAGGACAGCACGGCGAACGCCGCGGTGGGGAACTTCGCGCGGACCCGGTCCAGCGTGTCGTCGAGGCCGTCCCCGGCGAGCTCCAGGACCAGGTCCTCCAGGCCCGGGTTGTGCCCGACGAGCAGCAGGGTGCCGACCTCGGCGGGCACCTCGTGCACGACGGCGAGCAGGTCGCCGGCGTCGGCGCCGTACAGGCGGGCGTCGAGGCGGAACGGCGGGGGCGTGCCCCACTGCGCGGCGGCGATCTCCCAGGTGCGGCGGGCGCGGACGGCGGTGGAGCACAGCGCGAGGTCGGGCAGGCAGTCGGCCTCCAGCAGCGCGCGCCCGGCCGCCGGGGCGTCGCGCAGGCCGCGCGGGGCGAGCGGCCGGTCGTGGTCGGGGACTCCCGGGGGCCGCGCGGACTTGGCGTGCCGCAGCACGGCCAGGCGGCGCAGCGGGCCCGCGCCCGCCCGCTCGATCACGCCGGGGATCCCAGGTCGCGGGTGAGGTCGAGGCCGAGGAGCCGGTCGGCGTAGGCGTACGTCTCGAAGCGGGCGCCGTCGGGCAGGTCCGCGTCGGTCTCCACCTGCCGCAGGACGCGGAGCACCGCGGGCGTGTCCAGGTCGTCCTCCCAGGCGGTGCGGAGCCGTCCGCGCACCTCCTCGGGGACGGGCCGGGAGGGCCGGCGCGCCCAGGCGGCGACCGCGCGGCGCCAGTGGGCGAGGACGGCGCCGGCGTCGTCCAGGGCGGCCGCGTCGAGCCGCAGCGGCGTGTCCCGGCGGTGGGCGAGGAGGGCCAGGCGCAGGGTCGCGGGTTCGGCCCCGGCGAGCGGGGCTCCCGGGCCGGCGGGCGGGACGTCGGCGGACGGGCCGGTGGGTGGGGCGGCGGACGGGCCGGTGGGTGGGGGGGCGGACCGGTCGGCGGACGTCGGTGACGTCGGTGGCGTCGGCAACTCCACGGGAGCGACGGTGATCCGGATCCGGTCGCCGGGTGCCGTGCCGCCGTCGCCCCCACCTCCGCCCCCGCCCTCGCCCTCGCCCTCGCCCTCGCCCTCGACGCGCAGGACGCGGGCCCCGCCCGGTCCGGCACCGGCGTCCCCGCCGTCCTCGAAGGGCCGGATCCCCAGGGCCCGCGCCCCCGCCCGCAGCTCCGCCCGCTCGCGCTCGGCGGTCAGCACGGCCCACACGGGCGTGCCGCCCAGCTCCAGGGCGCGCACGAGCAGGTCGGCGACGAGCAGCACCCGCAGACCGGTGGGGCCGGCGCCGGGCGCGTGCGCCTCGACGCGCGTCAGACCACGGCGGGCGGGGGCGGCGTCGACGAGTCCGCCAGTCCGGGCGTCGGTGATGCGCAGCACGAGGCGAGCGTAGGCGCGCGGACCGGTCCGCGCGAGGCATGCCGGCTCCTCCCGCCGGCCGTGCCGCGCCCCGGCCCGCACGCGCGCCCCGCCGGCGCCCGCCCGCACGCCACCCGCCGACACCGGCACCGGCACCGGGCACTCGGACCCACCCGGGCGCCGGGAATCACCGCGCACCGCCGGACGTTGCCGGAGCGGCAGCTCTTTCCCCATCCTCCGAGGAGGCCGACGGTGTACGGCGACGAGGCGGCGGTCCGCAAGATCCTCACCGGGCTCGGTGACACCTGGGCCGTGGTGGGCCTGTCGTCCAACCGGCGGCGGCCGGCGTACGGCGTGGCCGAGGTGCTCCAGCGCTACGGCAAGCGGATCGTGCCGGTGCACCCCAAGGCCGAGACGGTGCACGGCGAGCGGGGTTACGCCAGTCTGGCGGACATCCCCTTCGAGGTGGACGTCGTGGACGTGTTCGTGAACAGCGACCTGGCCGGGGCGGTCGCCGACGAGGCGGTCGCCAAGGGCGCCGGGGCGGTGTGGTTCCAGCTCGGCGTCGTGGACGAGGCCGCGTACGAGCGGACCCGCGCGGCGGGCCTGGAGATGGTGATGGACCGCTGCCCCGCGATCGAGATCCCGCGGCTCGGCTAGGCGCCCCGCGGCCGGGACGGGGTGACGCGGCCGTGCCCCCGTCCGGTCACCGGCCCGCATAATGGCCCGGTGACCGACGCCCTCCCCAACTCCCCCGCCGCGCAACGCTTTCCGGTCGTGATCGTGGGCGCCGGACCCGCCGGACTGACCGTCGGCAACGTGCTGCGGGCCGCCGGCGTGGACTGCCTGGTCCTGGAGGCCGAGACCCGGGAGTTCATCGAGAACCGGCCCCGGGCCGGGGTCCTGGAGGAGTGGGCGGTGCGCGGCCTCGAAGCGCGGGGCCTGGCACGGAACCTGCTGGAGCGGGCGGAGCTGCACACGGCGTGCGAGTTCCGCTTCTCCGGGGAGCGCTACCGGTTCTCCTACGAGGAGCTGACGGGCCGCCGGCATTTCGTGTACCCGCAGCCGCTGGTGGTGACGGACCTGGTCCGCGAGTACGCCGACGTGCGCGGCGGGGAGATACGGTTCGGCGTCCGGGACGTGGCGCTGCACGGCCTCGGCACCGACCGGCCGTCCGTGTCGTACACCTGCCCCGCGACGGGCCGGCGGCAGGTCGTGGCCTGCGCGTTCGTCGCGGGCTGCGACGGGGCGCGCGGGGTCGCCCGGGCGTCGCTGCCGCCGGGGCGGGCGCGCGTCGCGCGGCACGACTACGGCATCGGCTGGCTGGCGCTGCTCGCGCAGGCGCCGCCGTCCTCGGACTGCGTGCTGTTCGGCTGCCACCCGCGCGGGTTCGCCGGCCACATGCCGCGCAGCCCCGAGGTGACCCGCTACTACCTCCAGTGCCCGCCGGGCGACGACCCGGCCGACTGGCCGCACGAACGCGTCTGGGCCGAGCTCCGGCAACGGCTCGGGGCGGCCGGTGCCCCTCCGCTGGCGGAAGGCGCGCTGATCGAGAAGCGCGTGCTCGACCTGCACGACTACGTCGTGGAGCCGATGGTGCACGGCCGTCTCCTCCTCGCCGGCGACGCGGCCCACCTCGTCGCCCCCATCGCCGCCAAGGGCATGAACCTCGCCCTCCACGACGCCTTCCTGCTGGGCGACGCCCTGGTCGCCCGCCTCACGGAGGGCGACGACAGCGGCCTGGCCGGCTACTCGGAGGCGTGCCTGCGGCGCGTGTGGGACTACCAGGAGTTCTCGCAGTGGCTGTCGGAGGTGTTCCACGGCACCGCCTCGGGCGACCCCTTCCGCGCGGGCACCACGGTCGCCCGCCTCCGCCGCCTGTTCACCTCCCCCACCGCCGCCGCGGCCTTCGCGGAGCAGTACCTGGGCACGGCCGTGCGGTACTGAGCGGGCCGGGGAGCCGCGTCACCCGGGCGCGGCCGCGGGGTCCGGTGCGGAGGCGCGCCGGGTGGTGTCCCGCTCGGCGACGGCTCCCGCGACCTCTTCGACGGCGGTGCGCAGCAGGTCGCCGTAGGAGTCCCGGGGCAGGTCGGGGAGGTGTTCCCGGGCCGCTTCGACGTGCTCGGCGGCGGCCGCGAAGGACCCGAGCCTGCGGTAGGCGTCGGCCAGGTTGAGGTGCAGGGACGGGTAGAAGCCGGCGACGCGGAGGCCGGCGTGATGCTCCCGCAGGCGTCGTTCGGTCAGGGCGTCGGCGGCGTCCAGGGCCCGGATGTCCCAGGCCAGGGCCTGGGCGGGATCCTCGTGGAGGTCCGCCAGGTGGTGAGCGAGGGTGCAGCGGTGCAGCGGGTCGCCGGTGACACCGATCGCGGACCACAGGTCCAGCAGGGCGCGCCGGGCGGAGGCGGTGTCGCCGGCCCGGCCCGCGGCGACGGCGCGGCCGATGGCCTCCATGGTCGGGTCGGACGTGCCGGGGGTGGCGTTCATGCGTCGTCCTCGTCTGCTCTCCCGGGCGGAGGGCCTCGGGCGGTGGGGTCGAGTGGGTGAGGTTCGGGCGGTGGGGTCGGGCGGGTGGGGTTCGGGCGGCGGTCGCGGGCAGGGGGTCAGGCGACGGAGGCGGACGCGACGGGCATCGCCACGGTGGTGAGGTCGCCCCGGTCGGCGGAGCGGATCGTGGCCGGTCCGCCGGGCCCCCGCAGATCGACCAGCACGTCGGGGCCGAGAGCGGTGCCGACGGCCGGGTGGAGGGTGGTCAGCTCGAACGAGATCCGCAGGGCCGGGCCCGTCACGGTGGCGGGGAGCCGGATGCCGCGGTCCGCGTCGCCGTCCGGCAGGACCCGCATGCCGTGCCGGGTCAGGTGCAGGGTGATCCGCTCGCCCGCCTGTTCCTCCAGGGCGTGCAGGAAGGCCTCCTTCGGGACCGACACCCGCGTGGTGGGCGCGGGCAGGGAGGCCAGCATCAGCCGGTGGTCGGGAAACGGCTCGGACAGCGCCCGGCAGTGCCGGTCCGCCCGGCCCGTCATGCGCAGCCGGATCCCGTGCGCCGTCGCCTCGACCCGCACCAGCGGGCTGCGCCGCATCTCCGGGACCGCGGCCCGCAGTTCGTCGCCCGCGACCGTGGCGGCCCACGCCGCCGTCGCCCCGGCGGTCACGAGGGTGCGCGTCGCCAGCCGGTAGCGGTCGGTCGCGGTCAGCGTCATGGCGTCCCGGTCCGCCTCGATGCGCAGACCGCCGAGGACCGGCAGGTCCGGCTCGTAGGCGGTCGCGGTCAGGACCTGCTCGACCGCGGCGGCCAGCACCGGGCCCTTCAGCGCGGCGATCGGCAGACCCGGTGCGGGGCGGTCCGGCACGCCGGCGAGCGAGGCCTTGACCACGGCGGCCGTCCGCTCCGCGGCCGTCGCCGCCCCGAGGACCCCCGCGACGTGCTCGTCGATCAGCCGGGACGCCTCCTCGGCCCCGGCGTCGAGAACGGACCTGACGCCGGCGAGGGGCATGCCGATCTCGCGCAGCCGGCGCAGCGCGGTCGCCCGGGGCACCTGGCCGGCGCCGTAGTAGCGGTAGCCCGTCACCGGGTCGACCTCGGCGGGGCGCAGCAGGCCGGAGTCGGCGTAGAACCGCAGCGCGCTCGGGGTCAGACCGCTGCGCCGGGCGAAGACGCCGATCGGCATCAACTCGGAGTGTGGCACCCGGCCATCATCGGGTTTCAGGCAACTCGAAGGTCAACACCCTTCGGCGGAGCTGGTGTCGCCCGTCCGCGTCAATCGTGCAGCGGCCGGTCGCCGAGGCGGTGGTCGGCGACGTTCAGTGCCTCGTCGACCAGGCGGCGCAGGTGGCCGTCGCGCAGGGAGTAGATCACGCGGCGGCCCTCCTTGCGGGTCTCGACCAGGCCCGCGAGACGCAGCCGCGCCAGGTGCTGGCTGACCGCCGGGCGTGCCGCGCCGCACGCCTGCGTGAGGGTGGTGACGTCGGCCTCGCCGTCCGTCAGCGCGTGCAGCAGGGCGAGGCGGGTGCGGTCCCCGAGCAGGGCGAGGAGTTCGGCGGCGAGCGCGAACTGCTCCTCGCCGGGGGTGCGCGGGTGCGCATCGTGCGCAGGTGACAGGTGCATGCGTGCGCTCATACGCACATAATGGCCCCGGGGACGCCCGCGCGTCCACCGCCGCGCACCGGAAGGGGAACCACGTGAGCGACCGGAACCACCACGAGCACGGGCACGACCGCACGGACGGACGGCTCCACGAGCGCGCCCACGGACACCGGCACCACCACCGGCACCACCACCGGCACGAGCCTGAGCACCCGGGCACCCCCTCCCCGGCCTCCCTCCGGCACCGGCTCGGCCACCTCCTCACCCCGCACTCCCACGAGAGCGCCGACAAGGTCGACTCCGCCCTGGAGTCCTCCGCCCGCGGCATGCGGGCGCTGTGGGTGTCGCTGGCGGTGCTCGGGGTGACCGCTCTCGCGCAGGCGGCCGTCGTGGCCGCCTCCGGCTCGGTGGCGCTGCTCGGCGACACGGTGCACAACGCCGCGGACGCGCTGACCGCCGTACCGCTCGGCGTCGCCTTCGTGCTGGGGCGGCGCGCGGCCACCCGCCGCTTCACCTACGGCTACGGGCGCGCCGAGGACCTGGCGGGGCTGGTGATCGTGCTGACGATCGCCGCGTCGGCGGTCTTCGCGGGCTGGGCGGCGGTCGGCCGGCTCCTCGATCCCCGCCCGGTCGAGCACGTGCCGGCGGTGGCCGTGGCCGCGCTGGCCGGGTTCGCCGGCAACGAGTGGGTGGCCCGCTACCGGATCCGGGTCGGCCGGGCCATCGGTTCGGCCGCCCTGGTCGCCGACGGGCTGCACGCCCGCACCGACGGCTTCACGTCCCTGGCGGTGCTGCTCGGCGCGGGCGGCTCGGCGCTGGGCCTGCACCTCGCCGACCCGGTCGTGGGGCTGGCGATCACAGCCGCGATCGCCCTGGTGCTGCGGGACGCGGCGCGCGAGGTGTTCCGGCGGGTCATGGACGCCGTCGACCCGGCCCTGGTGGACCGGGCCGAGCGGGCCCTGGCCGGGGTCGAGGGCGTGCGCGGGGTCGGCGAGCTGCGGCTGCGCTGGATCGGCCACCGGCTGCGGGCCGAGGTGGCGGTCGTGGTGGACGGCGACGTGACGGTGCGGCAGGCCCACCGCGTCGCCGTCGACGCGGAACACGCCCTGCTGCACGCCGTGCCGCGGCTGACGGCGGCCCTGGTGCACGCCGATCCGGAACCGGCCCCGGGCGAGGCGGACCCGCACCTGGCACTGGCCCACCACACCGCCGTCCGGGTCCCCGGGAACGGCTAGGCGGTGCCCAGCCCCTCCAGCACGACCGCGCCCGGCAGTCCGGCGAACGCCTTGCCGGGCACCAGCAGCTTGCCGCGCCGCCGGCCGCTGCCGACGAGGACGTACGGCAGGTCGGCGACGGCCGCGTCCACCAGCACCGGCCAGTCGCCGGGCAGCCCGATCGGCGTGATGCCGCCGTACTCCATGCCGGTCTCCCCCGTGGCCGTGTCCATGGGGGCGAAGGAGGCCTTGCGGGCGCCGAGCCGGCGGCGCACCACGCCGTTGACGTCGACCCGGGTGGTGGAGAGCACCACGCACGCGGCGAACGTGGTCCCGCCGCCGCGCTTGCCTGCGACCACCACGCAGTTCGCGGACTGCTCCAGCAGGTCCTGGCCGTAGTGCTGCACGAAGACGGCGGTGTCGGCCCACTGCGGATCCGTCTCGACGTAGAGGATCTGCTCGGCGGGGACGCTGCCGCGCCAGTGGCGTACGGCGTCGGCGACCGGGCGGACGAGCTCGCCGAGGCAGTCGGGCGCGGGGGTGGCGTGGTCGAAGTTCCCGATGGGTGCGCGCATGGCCGCATCGTATGCGGCGTACGGCCGTGGTCCGCAGGGCGTCTCAGCGCACGGGCGGCACCGAGACGGTCAGCACCATCTCCATCGGGACGGGGCCCCGGTTGCCGTACACGTGCGGGGCGTTCGCCTCGAAGGTGGCGCTCGAACCGGCCGGGACGCGGTGCTCCACGCCGTCGACCGTGAGGGTCAGCTCGCCGGCCGTCACGTGCACGATCTCCACCGTGCCGGCGGGGTGCGGGTCCGACGCGCTGCTCTCGCCGGGCATCAGCCGCCAGTCCCACATCTCCAGCGGGCCGGGGGCCTCGGTGCCCGCGAGCAGCCGGTTGTAGCTGCCGGCGTCGGTGTGCCACATGCGGACGGCCTGGTCGGCGGGGACGACCCGGACCTTCGGGCCCCGCTCGTAGTCGAGCAGGGTGGTGATGCTGACGCCGAGCGCGTCACCGATCTTGACGACCGTGCCGAGGCTCGGGTTGGTGCGGGCCTGCTCGATCTGGATGAGCATGCCGCGGCTGACCCCGGCGCGTGCCGCGAGCGCGTCCAGGGTGAAACCGCGCTCCGTGCGCCAGCGCTTGACGTTGCGCGCCAGGGACTGGGTCAGCAGGTCGAGGTCCGACACGTTCCGTCCAAGAGACTGAGGAGACTGGAACCCTTCGGGTCCAATAGGCTGGATGACAGAGTGCAGCACAGTGAACTACGGTGGGGTGCACCCGATCGTTCACCGAACTGTACTGCGAGGCGACCCGTGACAGCACTCTTCGCCCTGGCCACCAGCCTGCTGTGGGGGCTGGCCGACTTCGGCGGCGGGGTGCTGACGCGGCGCACGCCCGCCCTCACGGTGGTCGTCGTCTCGCAGTCGGTCGCCGTCGCGGTGCTCGGCGTGCTGGTGGCGGCGACGGGCGCGTGGAGCGAGGCGGGCCCGCAGCTGTGGTTCGCGGTGGCCGCCGGCCTGGTGGGCCCGGTGGCGATGCTCGCCTTCTACAAGGCGCTCGCGCTCGGTCCCATGGGCGTCGTCTCGCCGCTCGGCTCGCTGGGCGTGGCCGTCCCGGTCGGGGTGGGGCTCGTGCTGGGCGAGCGGCCCGGACTGCTCCAGTTCGTCGGCATCCTCGTCGCCGTCGCCGGTGTCCTCCTGGCGGGCGGGCCGCAGTTCCGGGGCGCCCCGGTGCAGCGGCAGGCGATCGTCCTCACCCTGCTCGCGGCGTTCGGGTTCGGCGCGGTGATGGCCCTGATCGCCGAGGCGTCGAGCACGCTCACCGGTCTGTTCCTCGCCCTGTTCGTGCAGCGGGTCACGAACGTCGCCGCGGGCGGCGCCGCCCTGTACGTCTCCGTGCGGCGCGGCTCCCCCGCCCTGCCCGCGGACGGCTTCCCCTGGGGCTCGCTGCCGGCCCTCGCCTTCGTGGGCCTCGCCGACGTCGCGGCCAACGGCACCTACTCGATCGCCGCGCAGCACGGCCCGGTGACCGTCGCCGCCGTGCTCGCCTCGCTCTACCCGGTGGTGACGGCCCTCGCCGCGCGGGGCCTGCTCAGCGAACGGCTGCGCGCGGTCCAGGCCGCGGGCGCGGGCCTCGCCCTGGTGGGGACGGTGCTGCTGGCGACGGGGTGAGCCCGTCCGCCCCCGATCCGGTTCCGACCCGGCCGGAGCGCCCGGCCGCCGTGGACGGCCGAGGTGCCTGAGGGCTTCCGGCCGGCCGCCTGGTGTCCGGGCCGGTCCGGGCTCCGGCGGTTCGGCCTCCGGGCGTCCGGCACCCGGCCCTCAGGACTCCGGCGTCGGCTCCGCCTCCCGGCGGTCCGGTCGCCGTTCCGCCCGCACCGGCTCGGCCAGCGCCGCTCCGCCCGGCCCGGCGAACCCGGCCGCACCCCGCCCGTCCGGCCCCGCGAGCCGGGCCGCGTCCCGCTCGTCCAGCTCCGCGAGCCGGGCCACGGTCTCCTCGTCGAGCGCGGCGAGCCGGGCCGCCGTCTCCTCGTCCAGCTCCGACAGCGCGCGCAACTGCTCCGGGGTGACGCCCTCCGGCACCGGCACCGGCGCCGGGGTGCGCAGCGGCGGCTGCCAGCCCTCGGCGGGCGTCCAGCGCCGCACCACCCGTGCGGGCGCGCCCGCGACGACGGCGTGGTCGGGCACCGTGCCCCGGACGACCGCGCCCGCGGCCACCACCACGTTCCGTCCGACCCGCGCGCCGGGCAGGATCACCGCGCCCGTGCCGATCCAGCAGCCCGGGCCGATCTCCACCGGCTCCATCCGCGGCCACTGCCGGCCGATCGGCTCGTGCGGGTCGTCGTAGGAGTGGTTGGTCGACGTGACGTACACGTACGGCCCGAAGTAGCAGTCGCTGCCGATGGTGACCGTCGTGTCGGCGATGACGTGGCTGCCGCGCCCGAGCACGACACCGTCGCCGAGGCGCAGGATCGGGTCCGGGCCGAGGTCGAGGTCGGGCATCAGGCCGGCGGTGAGGGTGACCTGCTCGCCGATGATGCAGTGGGAGCCCAGGTGGATCCACGGTTCGCCGAAGACCGTGCCGAGCGGGAAGGCGAGCCGGGTGCCGGTGCCGATCGCGCCGAAGCGGAGGCGTCCGGGGTGCTCGGCGGTCACCGAACCCGTGCGCTGCGCCCAGGCCCAGCCCGCGTGGACGGCGCGCTGCGCGAGGCGGCGCCGCCAGGATGAGAACGTGTTCTTGCGCTTCGGCACCCGCTCACCGTACTCAGCGCCCGGTGCGCCCACGGGCGGGGAGGCCTGTGATCTTCACCCCACCGGGTGGCGTACGGTGCCCTGTATCACCGGACCAGGAGGGCGACGATGACGCAGAAGGCGCTGATCACGGGGATCGGCGGCAGGGAGCCGGAGGTGGACCGCGAGGCGTTCGTGGCGCCCGCCTCCTCGGTGATCGGGGACGTGACGCTGCACGCGGGCGCGAGCGTCTGGTACGGGGCCGTGCTGCGCGGCGACGTCGAGCGGATCTCCGTCGGCGCGAGCAGCAACGTGCAGGACAACTGCACGCTGCACGCCGACCCGGGCTTCCCCGTCACCGTCGGGGAGCGGGTCTCCATCGGGCACAACGCCGTGGTGCACGGGGCGACCGTCGAGGACGACTGCCTGGTCGGCATGGGCGCGACCGTGCTGAACGGCGCCGTGATCGGCGCGGGCTCGCTGGTCGCCGCGCAGGCGCTGGTGCCGCAGGGCATGGTGGTGCCCCCGGGCTCGCTCGTGGCGGGCGTGCCGGCGAAGGTCAGGCGGCGGCTGACCGACGAGGAGCGCGAGGGCCTCACGCTGAACGCGACGATGTACGCGGAGCTGGCGAAGGCGCACCGCGAGGCGCACGGCACCGCCTGAGGCGCACGGCGCACGGAAGGGCGCGCGGCACCGCGGCGCGCTGCGGGGCGCGCGGCCCGGTGTGAGACGCACGGCGGGCCCTGGGTGCGGGGCCGCACCGCACGCCCGGCGGCTCAGTCGGCGACCGGGACCGGCTCCGGCTCGGCCGCCGGCCGCTGCGCCGCGGCCTTCCTGGCCTTCCGCTTGAGCACCAGCATCGACGTCACGCCGACGAGCACCGCCGCGACCAGCCCCAGCCACGAGAACCGCTTCAGCCAGGACTCGGCGACGATCCCGACGTAGTAGATGACGGCGGTGGTGCCGCCCGCCCAGAGGATGCCGCCGAAGACGTTGGCGATGAGGAACTTCCAGTACGGCATGCGCAGCACGCCCGCGAGCGGGCCCGCGAAGATGCGGAGCAGGGCGACGAAGCGGCCGAAGAAGACGGCCCACATGCCCCACTTCTCGAAGGACCGCTCGGCGGTGGCGATGTGCCCCTCGCTGAAGTGCCCGGGGAACTTCCCGCCGAGCCAGGCGAGCAGCGGCCGCCCGCCCTTGCGGCCGATGGCGTAGCCGATGGAGTCGCCGACGATCGCGCCCGTGGTGGCGCAGGCGCCGAGGATCACGGGGTCGATGTCGCCGTGCTGGGAGGCCAGCAGCGCGGAGGAGACCAGGATGATCTCGCCCGGCAGCGGGATGCCCAGGCTCTCCAGGCCGATGACCACTCCCACCAGCGCGTAGACGGCGACCGCCGGTACGGTCTCGAGCCATTCCTGGACGTGCACGGTCGCATCCTCCCGATGTGCTTGCCCGTGTTCGGGTCCGCGCGCCCGGGAAGGGGCGCACGGGCCCGAAGCCTACCGGGTGACGGGACGCGTCCGGCGGCTCAGCCGTTCCAGGCCCACTGCGCGACCTCGGGGAGGTCGGTGCCGTGCTCCCGGATGAAGGCGTGGTGGCGGGTGCGGGCGTCGGCCATCCGCTGCCGCACGGCGGCGGCCCGCACCGCGAGGCCGGGGACGCGGTCGATGACGTCCATGACCAGGCGGTAGCGGTCGAGGTCGTTGCGCACCACCATGTCGAAGGGCGTGGTGGTGGTGCCGGACTCCTTGTAGCCGCGCACGTGCAGGTTGCGGTGGCCGGTGCGGCGGTAGGCGAGCCGGTGGATCAGCCACGGGTAGCCGTGGTACGCGAAGATCACCGGCTTGTCGGCGGTGAACAGGCCGTCGTACTCGAAGTCGCCCATCCCGTGCGGGTGCTCCTCGCGGGGCATGAGCCGGGCGATGTCGACGACGTTGACCACGCGCACCGCGAGCTGCGGCAGGTGGCGGCGCAGCAGCTGGGCGGCGGCCAGCACCTCCTGGGTGGGCACGTCCCCGGCGCAGGCCAGGACCACGTCGGGTTCGCCGCCGTTCTCGGTGCCGGCCCAGTCCCAGACGCCGGCGCCGCGGGCGCAGTGGACCCGGGCCTCGTCCAGCGACAGCCAGTCGGGGCAGGGCTGCTTGCCGGCCACGACGACGTTGACGCGGTCCCGGCTGCGCAGCGCGCGGTCGGCGACGCAGAGCAGGGTGTTGGCGTCCGGCGGGAGGTAGACCCGGACGACCTCGGGGCTCTTGTTGAGGACGTGGTCGACGAAGCCGGGGTCCTGGTGGGAGAAGCCGTTGTGGTCCTGGCGCCAGACGTGCGAGGTCAGCAGGTAGTTCAGCGAGGGGACCGGGGCGCGCCAGGGGAGCTCACGGGAGGTCTTCAGCCACTTGATGTGCTGGTTGACCATGGAGTCGACGATGTGCACGAACGCCTCGTAGCAGGAGAACAGGCCGTGCCGGCCGGTGAGCAGGTAGCCCTCCAGCCAGCCCTGGCAGAGGTGCTCGGACAGGATCTCCATCACGCGGCCGTGCCGGTCGAGGTGCTCGTCGACGTCGAGGGTCCCGGCCTGCCAGGCCTTGCCGCTGGCGTCGAAGACGGCCTGGAGCCGGTTGGAGGCGGTCTCGTCGGGGCCCACCAGGCGGAAGTCCCGCCGGTGCGCGGTGTCCTGCATCACCCGCCGCAGCAGGTCGCCGAGGACCCGGGTGGGCTCGTGCAGGGTCGTGCCGGGCTTGTCGACGGGCACGGCGAAGTCGTCCAGGGAGGGGAGCGGCAGGTCGCGCGCGAGCAGCCCGCCGTTGGCGTGCGGGGTGGCGCCCAGGCGCCGGGCCCCCTCGGGCACGCAGGCGAGGACCTCCGCGACGGGCCGGCCCCCGGCGTCGAACAGCTCCTGCGGCCGGTACGACCTCAGCCACTCCTCCAGCTGCCGCAGGTGCTCCGGGTCGTCCCGCACCCCGGCCAGCGGCACCTGGTGGGCGCGCCAGGTGCCCTCGACGGGGTCGCCGTCCACCCGGTCCGGGCCGGTCCAGCCCTTGGGGGTGCGCAGCACGATCACCGGCCAGTGCACGCGCTCGGACAGGCCGTCCTCGCGGGCCGCGCGCTGCACGGAGGCGATCCGGTCCAGGGCCCGGTCGAAGGCCGCGGCCAGGTCGCGGTGGACCCGGGCGGGGTCGTCGCCGGTGACGTGGATCGGGTCGTGGCCGTAGCCGCGCAGCAGCGCGTCGAGCTCGGCCTCCGGCAGGCGGGACAGCACGGTCGGGTTGGCGATCTTGTAGCCGTTGAGGTGGAGGACGGGCAGGACCGCGCCGTCGTGGACCGGGTCGAGGAACTTGGTGGAGTGCCAGGAGGCGGCCAGCGGGCCGGTCTCCGCCTCGCCGTCGCCGATCACGCAGGCGACCAGCAGGCCCGGGTTGTCGAAGGCGGCCCCGTAGGCGTGGGCGAGGGAGTAGCCGAGCTCGCCGCCCTCGTGGATGGAGCCGGGCACCTCCGGGGCGACGTGGCTGGGCACGCCGCCGGGGAACGAGAACTGCCGGAACAGCCGCGCCATGCCCGCCGCGTCGCGCGGCACGTCCGGGTACGTCTCGCTGTAGCTGCCCTCCAGCCAGGAGTTGGCCAGCACCGACGGACCGCCGTGCCCCGGTCCCCAGACGCACAGCGCGTCCAGTCCGCGCGCCTTGATCACCCGGTTGAGGTGGGTGTACACGAGGTTCAGCCCCGGCGAGGTGCCCCAGTGGCCCAGCAGCCGCGGCTTGATGTGCTCGGGCCGCAGGGGTTCGGTCAGCAGCGGGTTCGCCATCAGGTAGATCTGTCCGGCGGCCAGGTAGTTCGCGGCTCGCCAGTGGGCGTCCAGGGCGCGCAGTTCCTCGTCGGTCGGTACGGTCCGGCTGTCCTGCCGCTGGGCGTCGGGCATGGCTGACTCCGTGGGTCGTCGGGGTGTCGACGGGGTGGTCGGTCGGGAAGCGGACGGGCCGCCGCGGGCCGCCGGGGTGCGGACGCGTACGGCGTCGGGTACCGGAGGGAGTACCAGTCTCGTGCCGGTCGATGCCCGCTCGCGGCCCGCGCGGCGGCACCCGGCGCCCTACGGGTGCGCGTCGGGGCCGCCGGCCCCGCGGCACGGGTGCCGGGACGGCCGGGCCGTCCGCCCGGCCGCGCGGGGCCCGGCCGGGGGTCCCTTGCCGGAGTCCGCCCGCCCCGGAGCGCGGGCCGGGCCGCCCCGCCACCCCTCGCGTGCGCCGCCGGACGGCCCGGGCGCGGGTCAGTCGTGCGCCACGACGGCGACCGGCGCGGTGGAGTGGTGCAGGACGGCGTGGGCGACGGACCCGATGCGGGTGCCGAACGCGCTGCGGCGGATCCGGCGCCCGACCACGACCAGCGAGGCCTCGCCGGAGGCCTCGACCAGCCGGACCGAGGGGCTGCCGCCGAAGGACTCCTCGGCGACCTCGACGTCGGGGAACTTCCGCCGCCAGGGGTCCAGGATCCCGGCCAGGGCCGCGGCCCGTTCCCGGGCGATCCCGTCGTGCAGACGGGGGTCGGCGGGCAGGCCGTGGACGTAGTACGGGGGGAGGTTCCAGCCGTGGACGACGCGCAGGCCGGTGTCGCGCCGGGCGGCCTCCTCGAAGGCGAACCGGAGCGTCGCGTCGGCCGGCCGGTCGGCGTCCAGCCCCAGCAGGACGGGCCGGTAACGGGTGGCCGCCGACGGGATGCCCACCGGGTCCGGCTCGTGCTCGTCGGCCGCCTGCTCCCCCGCGCGGACCAGGACGACGGGCTGCTCGGTGCGGGCCACGACGGCGAGACCGACCGAGCCGACCAGGAAGCCGCCGAGGCCGCCGAGCCCCCGCGAGCCGAGGACCAGCAGGTCGCCGTCCCCGGCCGCCTCGGCCAGGACGTCCGCGGGCCGCCCGCCCCGCTGCTCCGTGAGCACGTCGAGGCCCGGGTGCCGCAGGCGCAGGCCCTCGGCGGCCTCGCGCGGGACCCGCTCGCTCCAGTGCCGCTGGGCCTCGGCCCCGAGCAGCGGAGCCTGCGCCACCGGTTCCCGCACGTGGAGCAGCCGCAGCGGCAGACCGCGCAGCCGCGCTTCACGGGCCGCCCACTCGGCGGCGGCCCGGCTCTCGGGCGAGCCGTCGAGACCCACCGTGACGGTGCGGGACATGAGGACCTCCTGCTGTCGGGTACGCCTCCAGCGTCGCCGCGCACGGCCGGCGGGGGCAGGGGCCGCTGGTCCCGGGCCCGGGCCGAACGGCCCTGCCGCCCTCCGGGACCGAACCGCCGGTGCGCCGGGGCGGTCGTGGGGCGCGGCCGGCCGTGCCGCGGGGCCGGACCGGCCCCGCCGCCCGACCCCGGCGGGCGGGTTCCGGCCCGAGGCCGCACGGCCCGTCCTCAGGGCCGGGTGGCCCATGGCCCGGATCGGGCGCGCGCACGACGCTGAAGGCGACAGGCCCTCCGTCCACCCCGCCCGGGAGGCACGCCATGATCGCCACTCCTGCCCCCAGCATGCTGCGGGCCCTGCCCGCCGAGCACCGGCAGCGCCTGCTGCGGACCGCCCGCGAGGTGTCCTTCGCGCAGGGCACGCGGCTGTTCGAGGAGGGGGGCCGCGCGGACCGGTTCTGGATCCTGCGCACCGGTACGGTCGAGCTCGACATGCGGGTGCCCGGCCGCCGGGCCGCCGTGATCGAGCACCTCGGGCACAACGAACTCCTCGGCTGCTCCTGGCTGTTCGCCCCGCACACCTGGCACCTGGGCGCCGAGGCGACGACGCCGGTGCGGGCGTACGAGTTCGACGCCGAGGCCGTCCGCTCGCTGTGCCGGGACGACCCCGCCTTCGGCCGGTCGGTCGCGCAGTGGGTCGGCGACGTGCTCGCCCACCGCCTGCGGGCCGCCCGGATCCGCCTGCTGGACCTGTACGCCCCCTACGGCGCCGGCAGCCTCCGCTAGGGGCTGTCCGACCGTTCCCGTCGTCGCCCGGAGGGCGGTCCCGCGGCGTCAGGTGCGTGCTCTCGGCGTGCCGGGCGCGGAGCCTCGTACGGGACGTACTCGGCTCTGCGCCCGGTGCGGCGAGAATGCGTGATGGCGTCGCGAGGCAGGCGGGAACTGTCGGACAGACCCCAGGGGCTGTCGTCCGGACCGGGTCGCGGGGGGATCGGCTGTGCGCCGTCGGCACGGCGGGCGGGGCCCGGTGCGTGCGTCCGCGAGGCGGAGGAGGACGGCGGTGCGGAGCATCGGCGACCGCGACGACAACGCCGCGGATGCGGGTGCCGGCCCCCGCGCCCGCGGCGTGATCCGGACGGCGGCCGCCGGGGCCGGCCGGACCCTGCGCGCCGCCGCTCCGGTACCCCGGACGGACCGGCCCGGTCCCGCGTCCGCGCGGGCGGTCAGCCGTTGGGGCGGAGGGTCCAGACGACGGTCATCTCGCCGGTGACGGCGCCGTCCTGGCGCCGGATGGCGACCGACACCGGGAACTCGGGGCGCTCGCCCGCGTCCAGTGCGGCGACGACCTCGGCGGCCGGGCGGCCGAGGGTCGCGGTGGCCGTGACGGGGCCCATCGCCAGCTTCCGGTAGGCGATCTCGGCGCGGACGGCCAGCGGCACGGCCCGCGACAGCTGGTCCCCGAACGCGGCCAGCACGATGGCGCCGCTCGCGGACTCGCCGAGCGTGAACATCGCCCCGGCGTGCGGCCCGCCGACGTGGTTGTGGTACTCGCCCTGGTCCGGCAGGGCCACGACCGCCCTGTCCGGCGTGGTCTCCAGGAACTCGAGGTTCAGGGTCCGGGCCATGGGCACCGTGGCGGCGAGCATCTCGCCGACGGACATCTGCTCTGCGCTCATGGGGCCGCATGTTACCCACGAGTAGCCTCGCTGGCCAGGTCCCCCCGCCCCCGGCGCCGCGTTTGCTACGTCCCTGACAAGAGCCGGTGACCGAATCGTGTCCCCGGCGCCGCTAGGGTTGCTGCCCATGTGGCCAGGACAGCAGCCGCCCGGGGGCGAGCAGAACCCGCAGGCGAACAACCCCTACCAGCAGCCGGGGTACCAGCAGCCGAATCCGTACCAGCAGCCCGGCTACCCGCAGCCGGGCCCTCCGCAGCCCAACCCCTACGCGCAGCAGCCGCAGTGGGGCGCCCCCACCCCCGTGGGCGCGCCCCAGCCGCCGCACGGCGGTGGCGGCGGCAACCGGACGAAACTGGTCGCGATCCTGGCGGCGACCGCGGTGGTCGTGGCCGCCGGCGTGACCGGACTCCTCGTGCTCGGCGGCGACGAGGACGACACGGCCGAGGGGGGCAAGGGCGGCAAGGCGTCCGCGAGCGCGTCCGCCGGCTCGTCCACGTCCGCGGACCCGGGCTCGAACGGCGCCGGGGACAACCCGCGCGGCGCCGAGGAGCTGAAGGCGACCGTGCCGGGCTGGAAGGTGGTCGTCAACCCGCGCTTCGGCACCATGTTCGACGTCCCGGCCGACTGGGAGCTGGAGAGCACCGGCACGAGCGTGGGCTTCGAGTGGGAGACCGAGGACGGCGAGTTCGACCGCACCTCCGTCACGGCCCCGGCCTACCTCAAGTCCAAGTGGTGCACCTCCGACGACGACAAGGACGGCCGTACGGAGGACACCGCCCTGGCCACCGCCGGGACCCGCGGCGAGAACGGCGCGAAGACCACGGACGAGGCGGCCGAGACGCGGGTGCCGTGGTGGATCTACGGCGGTTACACGCAGCCCGACAAGAAGAGCGTGAAGACGGTCGACCCGAAGCCGTACACCACGGCCTCGGGCATCAAGGGCAGCCTCGCCACGGCGCACTCCGTGAACACCCCCCAGAAGGGGAAGTGCGACAGCGAGGGCAAGGCCGTCACGTTCGCGTTCAAGAACGGCGCGGGCGACTTCGTCACGTGGAACCTGTACGGCGCCAAGGGCGTGAAGGGCGAGATCCCGGAGGCGACCGTCCAGAAGATCCTGAGCACGGTGCGCCTGACCGAGGAGCCGCCCACCGGGTCCTAGCGCCCGGCGGGGCCGCCGACGGGGTTCCCGCGGGCGACGGGGCCGGAAACGGGCGTTCGGGGGCCGGATCCGTATTTGTCAGATCGGCCTCCCCTCGCCGATAGTCGCGAGGTGCTCTCGACCACCGTGCCCCGCCGCCCCGCCTGGGCCGGCCGCAACTACACCCTGCTGACCGCCGCGGCGGTCGTGACCCAGCTCGGCGGCAACGGCGCCCTGATCGCCGCCGCGTTCGCCGTGCTGGAGACGGGCGGCGACGGCGGCGACGTGGGGCTGGTGGCCGCGGCGCGCACCCTGCCGCTGGTGCTGTTCCTGCTGATCGGCGGCGCCGTCGCGGACCGGCTGCCGCGCCACCGCGTGATGGTCGCGGCCAACGCCCTGAGCTGCCTGTCGCAGGGCGCCTTCGCCGTCCTCGTCCTGGCCGGGGACCCGCGGTTGTGGCAGATGATGCTGCTGACCGCGCTCGGCGGGGTCGGCCAGGCGTTCTTCGGCCCGGCCGCCGAGGGCATGCTGATGTCCTCGGTCGAGGGCGAGCAGGCCGGCCGCGCCTTCGCGCTGTTCCGGATGGCGATGTCGGGGGCGTCCCTCGGCGGGGCCGCGCTCGGCGGCGCCATGGTCGCCGTGATCGGACCGGGGTGGGTGCTCGCGGCGGACGCGGTGGCGTTCGCGCTCGCCGGCGGGCTGCGCGCCTTCCTCGACACCGGCCACATACCGCCGCGCGCGCCGGGCGGCGGCCTGCTGGCCGATCTGCGGGAGGGCTGGCGGGAGTTCGCCGGGCGGCCCTGGCTGTGGGGCATCGTCGTGCAGTTCTCGATCGCCAACGCGGTGGTCGGCGCCGCCGACGCCGTCTACGGTCCGCTGGTCGCCCGGGACCACCTGGGCGGCGCGGGCCCCTGGGGCCTGGCCCTGGCCGCCTTCGGCGCGGGCACCGTCGCGGGCGCGCTGCTCATGACCCGCTGGAAGCCGCGCCGCCTGCTGCTCGCGGGCACCCTGTGCGTGTTCCCGCTGGCCCTGCCGTCGGCCGCGCTGGCCGTCCCGGTGCCGCTCGAGGTGCTGTTCGCGGTGATGTTCGTGGCGGGCGTGACGGTCGAGGTGTTCGGCGTGTCCTGGATGACGGCCCTGCACCAGGAGATCCCCGAGGACAAGCTCTCCCGGGTGTCGGCCTACGACTGGTTCGGCTCCATCGCGCTGGTGCCGGTCGCCACCGCGGCGGCGGGCCCGGCCGAGCAGGCCTTCGGGCGGACGGCGGCCCTGTGGGGCTGCGCCGGGCTGGTGGTCCTGGTCACGGCGGCCGTGCTGTGCGTCCCGGACGTGCGCAACCTGCGGCGCCGCACCACGCACGTGGCACAGGGCGTCAGGACCGGCTCAGCCGATGCCGAAAGCCCCGTCGGGGGGCTCGGGTGACGGGACGGCGTCCTCGTCCCTGACCGGCCGCGCGTCGCCGATGAAGGCGCGCAGCGCCGGGCCGTGCTCGACCCGGGCCGGGAAGGCGTCGGCGGCGGTACGGCGGACGAGGACGGCCGTGTCGAGGGGGCGGTGCGCGGCGGCGAGCACCGCGTTGCCGAAGCGGCGCCCGCGCAGCACGCCCGGTTCGGCGATCAGGACGAGCTCCCCGAAGACCGCGCCGAGCGTGGCCAACTGCGAGCGCAGGAAGGCGAAGGGCGCGGCGTCCGGGAGGTTGGCCAGGTAGGTCCCGCCGTCGCGCAGCACCCGCGCGGCCTCGCGGGCGTAGGCGACGGACGTCAGGTGGGCCGGGACCCGGGAGCCGCCGAAGACGTCCGCGACGAGGACGTCCGCGGAGTCGTCCGGGGCACCCTCCAGCCAGGCGCGCGCGTCCGCCGCGTGCGGCACGACGTGCGCCGCCTCGGGCAGGGGCAGGTGCTCGGCGACCATCTCCAGCAGGTCCCGGTCGGCCTCGACGACGTCCTGCCGGGAGCCCGGCCGGGTCGCGGCCACGTACCGGGGCAGGGTGAGCGCGCCCCCGCCGAGGTGCAGCACGTCCAGCGGGCGCCCCGGTTCCGCCACGACGTCCAGGACGTGCCCGAGCCGCCGGGCGTACTCGAACTCCAGGTGGGCGGGCTCGTCCAGGTCGACGTACGACTGCGGCGCCCCGTCGACGGTCAGCAGCCAGGCCCGCGCCCGGTCGACGTCGGGCATCAGCTTGACGGTCCCCTGGCCGGTGACCCGGGTGACGGGGATGGAGTCGTTCACGGGTCCATTGTGGCGGGCCCCGCGGGCGCGGGACGCCACGGGGAGCCGCGGGGGCGGGCCCCCCCGGGCCCCCGGGGCCCCCCCCCCCCCCCCCCCCCCCGGCCGGCCCCCGCCCCCCCCCCCCGGCCCCCCCCCCCCGCCGGCGGGGCCGCCGCCCCCCCGCGCCCGCCGGCCCGGCCCC
>NZ_JBITSF010000025.1:32019-89777 GCF_044540485.1 Streptomyces sp. NPDC085946
GCGGGGGCGGGGGGGCGTGGCGTCGGCGCGCTGGCGGGGGGGGGCGGGGGGGCCCGCCCGCCCCCCGCGCCGCCGCCGCCCCCCCCCCCCCCCCCCCCCCCCCCCCCCCCCCGCCCGCCGCTCAGCCGACGGACGTCACCGTCCCGGCCCCGACGGTCCGCCCGCCCTCGCGGACGGCGAAGCCGAGCCCGGGCTCCAGCGGCACGGCACGCCCCAGCTCCACGGTCATGGCCACCGTGTCACCGGGCCGCGCCACGGCCGTCCCGCCGAGGTCGACCGAGCCGACCACGTCGGCCGTCCGGAGGTAGAACTGCGGCCGGTACCCGGTGGCGACCGGTGTCGTGCGGCCGCCCTCGCGCGCCGACAGCACGTACACCCGCGCGGTGAAGCGGCGGCCGGGCACCACGCTCCCGGGCGCGGCCACCACGTGCCCGCGCCGCACCGCGTCGCGCGGCACCCCGCGCAGCAGCAGCGCCACGTTGTCCCCGGCCTGGGCCTCCTCCATCGGCTTGCCGAAGGTCTCCAGCCCGGTGACCACGGTCTCCACCCCGGCCCCGGGCACCTCGACCCGGTCGCCGACCCGGACCCGGCCGCGCTCCACGGCCCCGGTGACGACGGTGCCGCGCCCGGTGATCGTCAGCACGTTCTCCACGGGCAGCAGGAACGGCGCGTCCAGGTACCGCTCGGGCGTCGGCACGTAGGTGTCCACCGCGTCGAGCAGCGCCTCGACGGACGCCGTCCAGCGCGGGTCGCCCTCCAGCGCCCCGCGCCCGGAGACCCGCACGACGGGGACCGAGTCGCCGCCGTAGCCGTGCGCGGTGAGCAGGTCGCGGACCTCCAGCTCCACCAGGTCGGTGAGCTCCTCGTCGCCCGCGTCGGCCTTGGTGAGGGCGACCACGATGTGGTTCACGCCCACCTGGCGGGCGAGCAGCACGTGTTCGGCGGTCTGCGGCATGATCCCGTCGAGCGCGGAGACGACGAGGATCGCCCCGTCGAGCTGCGCCGCGCCGGTGACCATGTTCTTGACGTAGTCGGCGTGGCCCGGCATGTCGACGTGCGCGTAGTGCCGGGTGTCGGTCTCGTACTCGACGTGCGCGATGTTGATGGTGATGCCGCGCGCGGCCTCCTCCGGCGCCCGGTCGATGCGGTCGAACGGGACGTACCGCGTCCCGGCGCCGCGCTCGGCGAGGACCTTGGTGATGGCGGCGGTCAGGGTGGTCTTGCCGTGGTCGACGTGGCCCATCGTGCCGATGTTGAGGTGCGGTTTGGTGCGGACGTACGCCGTCTTGGACATGGCGCTCCCTCGGAGCTCGAAAGCGGTGCGGGACCCCGGGGACCGGCCGACCCTCCCCCTGCGGGGTCCGCCGGACGTTCCGGGGAGGGTCAGCTTCGGGCGCCGTCGGCAGCGGCCGGGAGAACGGGGACGGCAGCCTTCGGGGCATCCGCGACCGCGGATGCTGCGAGGAGGAAGGCGTACCGGAACATGGCGTCGAGCATCCCCGACGCGCCCCGCGGAGTCGAACGGTTTTCCCGCCCGGCGCGGGGGGCGGCGGACGCCGGTGAGACGGACCATACGGCGATCACACGCATATGTCGGTTAGTGTCACCGGATGCTCGATGCCACCACCCGCTCTGGGGGCACCGCCACGGCCTCTCCCCGGGCCACCGCCACGGAACTCGCCGTCGCCGCGGCGGCCGTCCGTCCCGCCGCCCCGGCCGGCTTCGCCGCCCGCTGCACGAGAGTGCTGCTCTCGCCCTGGTCCCGCCTGTCCCTGCTCGTCGTGCTGCTCGCCGCGGCCGCGACCACGGTGCTGCTGTTCGAGCCCCAGAGACTGCTGGTGCACGGCTGGCCGCCGCAGCTCGGCGGAGCCGCGGCCGCGCTGGTGTTCGCGGTGGCGTACGGCGTGTGCACGGTGGCGTTCGTGCCGCGCCCGCTGCTCAACCTGGCGGCGGGCGCGCTGTTCGGCTCGCAGCTCGGCCTCGGCGCCGCCCTCGCGGGCACGGTGCTCGGCGCCGGGACCGCGTTCTGCCTCGGGCGGGCGCTGGGCCAGGACGCGCTGCGCCCGCTGCTGCGGGGCCGCTGGCTGAAGGCGGCCGACGGCCAGCTCAGCCGGCACGGGTTCCGCTCGATGCTGGCGCTGCGGCTGTTCCCCGGGGTGCCGTTCTGGGCCTCGAACTACTGCGCCGCCGTCTCCCGCATGCGCCTGCTGCCGTTCCTGCTGGCGACGGCGCTCGGCTCGGTCCCCAACACCGCCGCCTACGCCGTCGCCGGCGCCCGGGCCTCGGCGCCCACGTCCCCGGCCTTCCTGATCGCCCTGGCCTGCATCGCGCTGCCCGCGCTGGCGGGCGTGGTCGTGGCCTGGCGCAAGCGCCACCACCTGCGGGCCGGCTGACACCCCGTCGGCCGGCGCCGCGCCCCCGGCCCCGTCATCCGCGCCCGCGGGTCACCGGACGGCTTCCAGGATCATCGCGTTCGCCAGCCCGCCCGCCTCGCACATCGTCTGCAGCGCGTACCGCGCGCCGCGCTCCCGCATCGCGTGGACGAGGGTCGTCGTCAGGCGGGTGCCGCTCGCGCCGAGCGGGTGGCCGAGGGCGATCGCGCCGCCGTGCACGTTCACCTTGGCGAGGTCGGCGCCGGTCTCCTGCCGCCAGGCCAGGACGACGCTGGAGAACGCCTCGTTGACCTCGAAGAGGTCGATGTCGTCCAGGGCGAGACCGGCCCTGCGGAGCACCTTCTCGGTGGCCGGGACGACGCCGGTGAGCATCAGCAGCGGGTCGGAGCCGGTCACGGCGAAGCTGTGCAGCCGGGCGAGCGGGCGCAGTCCGAGGCGCGCCGCCGTCTCGCCGGAGGCGACGAGCACCGCGGACGCGCCGTCGTTGACGGGGCTGGCGTTGCCCGCCGTGACGTTCCACTCGATCTGCGGGAAGCGTTCGGCGAAGACCGGGTCGTGGTAGGCGGGCCGGAGGCCGGCCAGGGTCTCGACGCTGCTGCCGGGCCGTACGCACTCGTCGCGCGCGACGCCGTCCAGCGGCGCCACCTCGGCGTCGAACAGCCCGGCCTCCCAGGCCGCCGCGGCCTTGTGGTGCGAGGACACCGCGAAGGCGTCCATCTGCTCGCGGGTGAGGGAGTACTTCGCGGCGATGAGCTCGGCGCTGATGCCCTGCGGGACCAGCCCGTCCGGGTAGCGCCCGGCGATGCCCGGCCCGAAGGGGTCCTTGCCCTCGGGGACGTTCGACCACATCGGCACGCGGCTCATCGACTCGACGCCGCAGGCGACGACGAGGTCGTAGGCGCCGGCGAGGACGCCCTGCGCGGCGAAGTGCACGGCCTGCTGGGAGGAGCCGCACTGCCGGTCCACGGTGGTCGCGGGCACCGACTCGGGGAAGCCGGCCGACAGCGCGGCGTAGCGGGTGGTGTTCATGGCCTGCTCGCCGACCTGGTCGACGGCGCCGCCGATGACGTCGTCGATCAGCGCCGGGTCGACGCCGGAGCGCTCGACGAGGGTGCGCAGGGTGTGGGCGAGGAGTGCGACGGGATGGACGTGCGCGAGGGCGCCGTTCGGCTTGCCCCTGCCGATGGGGGTGCGTACGGCTTCGACGATCACTGCGTCACGCATGTGCGGCCTCCTGGGCGGCGCGGGCGGACCGGTCCGGTGTCCGGCGCCGCGACCGGCGCCGTTACCGGTGAGTAGGAAATCTGGACTCACCATAACGCCGTAAGTTTGAAAAACCAACCCTCCTCTAGACTTGCCGTATGGCCGCCACCAAGGACCCCCGCCCCTGCTCGATCGCCGACACCCTGGCGCTCGTCGGCGAGAAGTACTCCCTGCTCGTGCTGCGGGAGGTGTGCCTCGGCAACGGCCGTTTCGACCAGCTCGTGCGCAACATCGGCGCCCCGCGCGACATTCTGGCCACCCGGCTGCGGCGGCTCGTGGAGGCGGGGATCCTGACCAAGCGGCCCTACAGCGAACGCCCGCAGCGCTTCGAGTACCGGCCGACCCGGGCCGGACTGGAGCTGGAGCCGGTGCTCATGACGCTCATGGCGTGGGGCGACCGCCACCTGCGCGGGGACGGCGACCGCCCGATGGTGATCGAGCACTCCTGCGGCCACGACCTCGTGCCGGTGGTCACCTGCCGGACCTGTGGCGACCCGGTGCGCCACGAGGACCTGAAGGCCCGTCCGCAGGCGCCCGGCTGGACGGTCTCGGGCCCGGCGGCCGCCTGACACGGCCGCCCGGCCGCCCGGATCGCGGCCCCCTGTGTCGGGGCTGTCACCGCGGGACGCTACGCTTCCACCTCGGCACGCATGATCCCTGATCACCGCAGACGGCGGCCCGGTGTGCCCATCGCCCGTCCCTCGATCGGCACTTGGACTCGGTACCTTCATGTCGTGGTTTGAATCCCTCATCCTCGGACTCGTCCAGGGACTGACCGAGTTCCTCCCCGTTTCCTCCAGCGCGCATCTGCGGCTGACCGCGGCCTTCTCGGGCTGGGAGGACCCGGGCGCGGCCTTCACCGCGATCACCCAGATCGGCACCGAGGCCGCCGTGCTGATCTACTTCCGCAAGGACATCGGCCGGATCATCGCGGCGTGGACGCGCTCGCTCACCGACAAGTCGATGCGCAGCGACCCCGACGCGCGGATGGGCTGGCTGGTCATCGTCGGCTCGATCCCGATCGGCGTGCTCGGCGTGACGCTGAAGGACCAGATCGAGGGGCCGTTCCGCGACCTGCGCATCACCGCGGCCATGCTGATCGGCATGGGCATCGTCCTGGGCGTCGCCGACCGGCTGGCGGCGCGCGACGAGAACGGCGGCCGGCACCGCGCGCCCAAGCAGCGCAAGACCCTGGACAACCTGGGCGTGCGGGACGGCCTGATCTACGGCATCTGCCAGGCGATGGCCCTCGTCCCGGGCGTCTCCCGTTCCGGCGCCACCATCAGCGGCGGCCTGTTCATGGGCTACCGGCGCGAGGCCGCGGCCCGTTACTCGTTCCTGCTCGCCATCCCGGCGGTGCTCGCCTCGGGCCTGTTCGAGCTCAAGGACGCGACCGAGGGCGGCCACGTGTCCTGGGGTCCGACGATCTTCGCGACGGTCATCGCCTTCGCGGTCGGGTACGCGGTCATCGCCTGGTTCATGAAGTTCATCTCGACCAAGAGCTTCATGCCGTTCGTCTGGTACCGGCTGGCCCTCGGCGTCCTCATCATCGTGCTGGTCGGCACGGGTGTGATCAGCCCGCACGCGGGCGAGCCGGCGCACTGACCCGGGAACGGACGGCCGCGGGGCCCGCGCCCGGCGGGCGTGACCGAACCCATACGGGTCGCGTAGCCGTCCGGTAGCGCGCTGTCAGCGCTTGCGCCTAGGCTTGTCCGCATGTCCCCCGATTCCCTGACCTCTGGTTCCGTGCGGTCTGCTGCCGAAGTCAACGAGCAGATCCGTGCCCTGTGGCGGCGCGCGAGCGGATCCCTGTCGGCCCAGGAGCGCGCGGAGTACGAGCTGCTGGTGGTCGAATGGGCGGCCGCGATCCGCAGTGAGGTCGTCGAGGCGGCCTGAGAGGGCCGCGGGCGCGGGACCGGGCGTGCCCGCCCGCCGGGCGCCGTCCGGCCGCGTGGCGCGGCGCCGGGTTCCTCACCGGCCGCCCGACACCCGCAGCACCGCCCCCGTCGTGTACGAGGCCTCCGGTGACATCAGCCACGCGACGGCCGCCGCGATCTCCTCGGCCTGGCCGGGCCGGCGCAGCGGGATCGTCGCCGCCGCGCGCCGGGCGCGGTCCGGGTCGCCCGTCGCGGCGTGCATCTCCGTGTCGATCATCCCGGGCGCGACCGCGTCGACGCGGACGCCGTCCGGGCCGAGCTCCTTGGCCAGGCCCAGCGACAGGGCGTCGACGGCGGCCTTGGTCGCCGCGTAGTGGACGTAGTCGCCGGGGCTGCCCAGCGTGGCGGCGGCCGACGACACGTTGACGATGACACCCCCGCGCCGGGGCGTCATGAGCTGGGCCGCGCGCCGCGAACACAGCAGCGTGCCCAGCAGGTTGACGTCCACGACGCGGCGCAGGTCCGCGGTGGCGGTGTCGGCGAGGCGGCCCAGGGGGCCGGTCACCCCGGCGTTGTTCACCAGGCCCGTCACCGGCCCCGGTTCGCGCTCCGCCGTCGCGAAGAGCCGTTCCACGTCCGCCTCGTCCGAGGTGTCGGCCCGGACCGCCACCGCGCGCGCCCCGGCCGCGCGCACCCCGTCCACGACGGCCCGCGCGGCCGTCGCGTCCCGTACGTGGCCCACCACCACGTCGTGGCCGTCCGCCGCGAGCCGCAGACAGGTCGCGGCGCCGATGCCCCGGCTGCCGCCGGTCACCACCGTCACCGGTCGTTCCACGTGAACCTCCTGACCGAGAAGCCGGACACGGCGCGCCGCGGCGCTACGAGGCGACGGCGGCGCCGGCGCCGGGATCGCCGCTCCCCGGCTCCGCCGGGGGGACGCTGAGCTGCTCGCGCACGTAGTTCCACACCACCGCGATCAGGGCGGCCACCGGGACGGCGAGCAGACTGCCCACGATGCCGGCCAGGTTGCCGCCCAGCGTCACCGCCAGCAGGACCACCGCCGCGTGCAGGCCGAGTCCGCGGCTCTGGATGATGGGCTGGAACACGTTCCCCTCCAGCTGCTGCACCCCGACGATGATGGCCAGCACGATCAGCGCGTCGGTCAGGCCGTTGGAGACCAGCGCGATCAGGACCGCGACGAAACCGGCGAACAGCGCGCCCACGATCGGCACGAACGCGGAGACGAACGTCAGCACCGCCAGCGGCAGCACCAGCGGCACCCCCAGGATCCACAGGCCCAGGCCGATCAGCACGGCGTCGAGCAGGCCGACGGCGGCCTGGGAGCGGACGAAGGAGCCCAGGGTGTCCCAGGCGCGCGCGGTCACGGCGGGGACGTCGGTGGCGAGCCGGCCGGGCAGCTGACGGGCGAGCCACGGCAGGAAGCGCGGCCCGTCCTTGAGGAAGAAGAACATCAGGAAGAGCGCCAGGACGGCGGTGATCACACCGTTCACCACGGTGCTCACTCCCGTGACGACGGCGGAGACCGCGCTGCCGAGGCCCGCCTGGGCGCGGTCGACCGCGCTGTCGAAGGCCTTGTCGATCTGGGCGTCCCCGATGTTCAGCGGCGGCCCGGCGGCCCACTCCCGCAGCCGCTGGATGCCCTCGACCACACCGTCGGTGAGATCGCCGGACTGGGAGGCCACCGGAACCGCGATCAGCGCCACGACCCCCGTGCCGACGAGCAGGAACAGGACGGTCACCAGCGACGCGGCCAGGGCGGGGCGCCACCCGCGGGCCCGCAGGAAACGCGTCGGGGGCCAGGTCAGCGTGGTGAGGAGCAGGCCGACCACGAGCGGCCAGACCACCGACCACATCCGGCCGAGCAGCCAGAGCACCACCGCGAGCATCACGAGTACCAGCAGCAACTCGACGGAGACACGCGCCGATGTGCGCAGCGCGGCGCGGGATTTCTCGGAACTCAACGTGGCAGACATGGGGTTCACCTTAGGGGCAGCCCCCGCGGCCCCCGCCGTCGCGGCCGGTGAAAGCCTCCGGAAGCAGCGGGTCCCGGCGCCGCCGGGGGGCGGGAGCGCCGGTCGGCGGCGCCTTCCCGGGCGCCGCGCGGCACGTGTGATCAACTGGGCGGACCCGTCCGCCTCGTGATCGAGCCGTTCTGTTCCGGATCACCCGCGGGGCGCACACTGGAGGCCCCACGGGGTAGAGAGGCGCCTATGAAGACGCTCGGCCACTGGCTCGTCTCCCCGTGGCGGCGCTCGGCCGCCGCGGCGGTCGCGGGTGCCCTGCCCGTCCTGTCCTTCCCCGCGCCGTCCCTGTGGTGGTGCGCGTACGTCGCCCTGGTCCCCTGGCTCCTGCTGGCGCGCACCGCGCCGACCGGCCGGCGGGCGGTGTACGACGGCTGGTGGGGCGGGTTCGGCTTCATGCTGGCGATGCACCACTGGCTGCTGCCGAACCTGCACGTGTTCACGTTCGTCATCGCCGCGCTGCTCGGCGCGCTGTGGGCGCCGTGGGGCCTGCTGGTGCGCCGCCTGCTGGCCGGGCGGCCCGGGCGGGGGCGGACCGCCGCCGCGCTCGTGGTGCTGCCGTCGGGCTGGCTGGCGGCGGAGCTGGTCCGTTCCTGGCAGGGGCTCGGCGGCCCCTGGGGCATGCTCGGGGCGGGCCAGTGGCAGGTGGAGGGGGCGCTGCGGCTGGCGTCGGTGGGCGGGGTGTGGCTGCTCAGCTTCCTGGTGGTGGCCGTGAACGTGGCCGTCGCCGTGCTCGTCGCGGTCCGGCGGGCCCGGGTCACGGCGGTGGCCGGGCTGCTCGCCGTGGCCGCCGTCGCCTCGGCGGCCTGGGTGTGGTCGCCGCGGCCCCAGACCGACGACCGTGTCCGGGTCGCCGTCGTGCAGCCCGGCGTGATCCAGGGCCGCGACAGCGGGGACCGCCGCTTCGACCGGGAGGAGCGGCTCACCCGGCGGCTGGCCGGGCAGGACGTCGACCTGGTCGTCTGGGGCGAGAGCAGCGTCGGTTTCGACCTCGGGCGCCGGCCCGACCTCGCGCGGCGGCTCGCGGCGCTCTCCCGCGCGACGGGCGCCGAGATCCTGGTCAACGTGGACGCCCGGCGCTCGGACCGGCCCGGCATCTACAAGAGCTCGGTCCTGGTCGGTCCCGGCGGGCCGACCGGCGACCGCTACGACAAGATGCGGCTCGTGCCCTTCGGCGAGTACGTCCCGGCCCGCTCCCTGCTCGGCTGGGCGACCTCGGTCGGCGAGGCGGCGGGCGAGGACCGCCGGCGCGGCACGCGGCAGGTGGTGATGGACCTCGGCGAGGGGCTGCGGATCGGCCCGATGGTGTGCTTCGAGACGGCGTTCCCCGACATGACCCGCCATCTGACCGAGGAGGGCGCCGACCTCCTGGTCGGCCAGTCGGCGACGTCGACGTTCCAGCAGAGCTGGGCGCCGGAGCAGCACGCCTCGCTCGCCGCGCTGCGCGCCGCCGAGACCGGCCGCCCGATGGTGCACGCGACGCTGACGGGCGTCTCGGCGGTCTACGGCCCGGCCGGAGAGCGCGTCGGCCCCTGGCTCGGCACCGGCGCGAGCACCTCGCGGGTGTACGAGGTGCCGCTCGCGCACGGCACCACGCCGTACGTCCGCCTCGGCGCCTGGCCGGTGTACGCGGCGCTGCTGGTCCTCGCCGCCTTCTGCGGCACGGAAGGCCTGCGGGCGCTGCGGCTCAGGCGGCCCGCTCCTGCACCGCGCGTACCACCCGCTCGCACAGTTCGTGGGTCTCCAGCGCGTCCCGGGCGCTGAGCACCCGCCCGGCCCGGACCGCGTCGAGGAACGCCAGCACGGCCTGCTCGATGCCGCGCTGCCGGGCCACCGGCACCCAGTCGCCGCGCCGCCGCACGGTCGGCTGCCCCTTGTGGTCGATGACCTCGGCGAGGTTGACCACCTGGCGCTTGGTGTCCTGCCCGGAGACCTCCAGGACCTCCTCCGCCGAGCCGCTGAGCCGGTTCATCACGCCGAGCGCGGTGAAGCCGTCCCCGGCGAGCTGGAGCACCACGTGGTGCAGCAGGCCGTCTTCGACGCGGGCGCGCACGGTGACGTCGTCGACGGGGCCGGGCACCAGGAAGCGCAGGGTGTCGACGACGTGGATGAAGTCGTCGAGGATCATCGTGCGCGGCTCCTCCGGGAGTCCGATCCGGTTCTTCTGCAGGAGGATCAGTTCGCGCGGGTGGTCGGCGCACTGCGCGTACCCGGGGGCGTAGCGCCGGTTGAAGCCGACGGCCAGGCTCGTGTTCCGCTCCTCGGCGAGCCGCACCAGGCGTTCGGAGTCGGCGAGTTCGTAGGCGAGCGGCTTGTCGACGTAGGTCGGTACGCCCGCGTCGAGGAGCCGGGTGACGATCTCGGGGTGGGCGGTCGTCGGCGCGTGCACGAAGGCCGCGTCGAGGTCCTGGGCGAGCAGGTCGTCGAGGGTGGCGTGCCGCTGCCGCTGCGGCAGGTGCAGGCCGTCGGCGACCCGGGTGAGCGTGGCGGGCGTGCGGGTCTGCAGGTGCAGTTCGACGCCGGGCCGGTGGGCGAGCACCGGGAGGTAGGCCTTCTGCGCGATGTCGCCGAGTCCGATGCAGCCGACCTTCACGGGGGCGTCTCCTCTAACGGTGGGTGTCCGCCGACGCCTGTCCGGCCTGCCGGTCCCGGTCGGCGCGGGCGTCGTGTTCGATGTGTTCGACCTGCTCCGAAGCATACGGCCGCTGCGGGGGCCGCCAGCCGGCGATCCCGTCGAAGCTCCGCAGGAACAGGGCGGGTCCGGCCTTGGACAGCACGGTCATCGCGGTGTCGCGCACGACGGTCCCCACCCGGCCGGTCATCAGGTTGACGCGGGCGACGCGCACGGCCCGGCGGGCGACGGCGGTGGTGCGGGGCAGCCGTGCCGCGCTGTAGGCGGCGAGGTCGTCACGGTGGTGGGCGAGGACGATCGCGTCCTCGACGGCCAGGTTGCCGCCCTGGCCGAGGGTGGGCGGCATGGCATGCGCGGCGTCGCCGAGGAGGGCGACCCGGCCGCGGTGGTAGGCCGGCAGCGGCTCGGCGATGTGGTGGACGTCGTGGCGCAGGACGTCGCCGGGGCGGGCGGCGGCGAGCACGGCCGGGACGGGCGCGTGCCAGTCGCCGAAGCGGCGGACCAGCTCGGCCCTCTCGTCGGCCGCCCGCTCCCCGGCGGGCACGACGGCGGCGGCGTACGCGTAGACGCGGCCGTCCTTGAGGGGGTGGGTGCCCCAGATGCCGCCCCGGCCCCAGGTCTCGTGCGGGGCGAACTCCACGCCGGGCAGCGGGATCACGATTCGCCAGGTGGTGAAGCCCGAGTAGACGGGCCCGGGGTGGTCAGGGAACAGGGTGCGGCGCGCGGCGGAGCGGAGGCCGTCGGCGGCCACCACGAGGTCGGCCTCCAGCTCGCCGTCGGGCGTGCTCACCCGGGCCGGCCGGCCGTCGGCGCCGGGGTCGGCGACGGCCGCGGGGACGCCCGTGCGGACGGTGCCCGGCGGGAGCAGCCCGGCCAGTGCCGAGACGAGGGTGGCGCGGTGCAGCAGCACCAGCGGGCCGCCGAAGCGCTCGGCCGCCGCGGTGGCGTTGCCGCGGGAGAGCCAGTGTCCGCGCGGGGTGCGCAGGCCGCCGTCGCCCTGCCAGGCGGCGAGGTCCCGGATCGGGTCGCCGAGCCCGATGACGTCCAGTGCGCGCAGGGCGTTGGGCGCCAGCGAGATCGCGGCGCCGACCGGCTCCAGGGAGGGGGCCCGTTCCAGCACGGTGACCTCGTCGCCGCGCAGGTGCAGCGCGGCCGCCGCGGTCAGCCCCCCGATCCCGCCGCCGATCACGACGGCCCGCCTCGCATGCGCCATGGCTCCTCCTAGATGCGGAACTACAGGTGTAGTACGCATTGACGTTACTACACCTGTAGTGCGAGCGATAGGTTGGGCGTCATGTCCGAACGCACCCCGCCCGCCCCCGCCACGGCCGCCGCCCCGGTCCCCGCCACGACCGCCTCACGGACCGGGCTCGTCGCCGACACCGCCCTCGCCCTCCTCGCCGAGCGCGGCATGCGCGGCCTCACCCACCGGGCGGTCGACGAGGCGGCGGGGCTCCCCCAGGGCTCCACGTCGAACCTGGCGCGGACCCGGCAGGCGCTGCTGGAACTGGCGGTGCGGCGCCTCGCCGAGCGGGAGGCACGGGTGCTGGCCCTGCACGAGCTGCCGGACCCGCGGGCCGGGCTCGGCTCCCTGGCGGACGGACTGGCCTTGGCCGCGCACCGCGCCCTGACCCGCCACCGCGACCTGACCCTCGCCCGCTACGAACTGGCCCTGGAGGCCACCCGCCGGCCCGAGCTGCGGGCCTACTTCGACGCCACGGGCGCCCGTTTCCGCGACCAGCTCGCCGCCCTGGTCACGGCGATGGGCTCCGCGGACCCGGACCGGCACGTGCTGTCGCTGGTCGCCTGGGCGGACGGGCTGATGTTCTCCTGCGTGGCCGGGTCGTTCAACGCGCGGGTGCCGGACCTCGACGAGGTCCGGGCGAGCCTGCGGGAGCTGCTGGACGGCATGCTCGGCAGGCCCGGCGGCGACTGAAAACCCCTGGTGGTGACCGGCGGGCCGGGACAGGATGCGGACATGACGACCGAGCGCCTCGAACCCGCCACCACCGCCGACGAACGCACCCTGCTGGAGGGCTGGCTGGACTACCACCGGCAGACCCTGGCCTGGAAGTGCGAGGGCCTGACCGACGCCCAGCTGCGGACCGCCTCCGTGGCGCCGTCCGAACTGTCCCTGATGGGACTGGTGCGGCACATGGCGGAGGTGGAACGGGGCTGGTTCCGCAAGACGCTCCTCGACGACGACCCGGGCCCGATCTACTACAGCGACGCGGACCCGGACGGCGAGTTCCACCTCACCGAGGAGGACACCTGGAAGGAGGCCCACGCCACCTGGCAGGCCGAGATCGACGTCGCGCGGCGCAACGCGGCCCGCTTCGCGCTGGACGACCTCTCCGCGGGCCGCAGCCGGCGCACCGGCGAGCGGTACAGCCTGCGCTGGATCTACACCCACATGATCGAGGAGTACGCCCGCCACAACGGGCACGCCGACCTGATCCGCGAGCGCCTCGACGGCGCCACCGGCGACTGACGTCAGCCCCGGCGCGCCCGCGCCCCTCGTACGGGGCACCGGATCACCCGCCCGGGGCAATGCCCGCCCGTCCGCCGTCCCCGCCGGGACCGGACCCAGCAGAGTGGCGCGGGTGCATCGAACGACGACCACAGCAGCGCTCCTCGCGACCGTGGCGGTTTCGGCCCTCTCCGGCTGCGTGACGGTCCAGCGTCCTTCCGTCCCGGGCCCGGCGACGCCGCCCTCCCCGCCGTCGGCGGCACACCCGGACGGCGGCGGGCGGACGCGGATCGTGCAGGCCCCGGCCCGCGAGGCGCTGGAGCTCACCGGCCCCGCCCGGTCCCCGGAACCGGCCGCGCCCCCGTCGCGCCGCGTCCCCGCCCCGGCAGCGCCCGCACCGGAGCGCGGGCAGCGGGCCCCCGGACTCCAGGACGGGCCCGCGCACCCGCGGCCCCGACGGCCGGAGGCCCCGCGCCCGCAGCACCCGCAGCACCCGCCCGCCGCGGTCCCCCGCCTCCCGGGGGTCCCGCGCGACGTCCGCGGCGCCGCCCCCGGCGACACGGACGTGTGCGCGCTGGGCCGGACGTACGGGGGCTGGCGGGCCGACAGCCCGGAGGCGCGGATCTGCCGTCAGGCGTACGGGCCTTGAGGCGCCGTCCGTCCCGGAGCCGGTCCGGCGGCGCGCCCCGTCAACCGCCCGGGGCGGGCGGGGCGGGCGGGGCGGTGTCCGGGCCGTCCCGACGGGAATGGTCGGACAGCCCCTAGAGCCGCTGCCGGGGCGGCCCCCAGGTCCCGCCGCCCTCCCCCAGCCGTGACTCCAGGCTGCGGATGGCCGCCCGCACCCCGTCGCCGTACGGGTCGTCGGCCAGCGCGTGGGCGGCTCCCCGGGCCCGTCGCAGGTGGGTCCGCGCGGCCTCGCGGCGGCCGAGCTTGACGTAGTCCGCGGCCAGGTTCAGGTGGAGCGAGGGGTACAGCGCCCGCACGGCGGGCACCGCGTCGTACCCGGCGGCCGCCGCGCCGCCGGGTCCGGCGGCCTCCTCCGCGGCCGTCAGCGCCCGCAGGTCCCAGGCCAGTTCGTCGGCCGGGTCGTCCTGCGTGTCGGCCAGGTAGTGGGCGAGCGTGCACCGGTGCAGCGGGTCCCCGTGCTCGCCGATCTCCGTCCACAGGTCCAGGAAGCGGTGCCGGGCCTCCTCGCGGTCGCCCGCGTGGTGCAGCATGACGACCTGCCCGATCCGTGTCAGCACGGCGTCCGGCGCCGCCTGTTCCCGTCGCTCCGCCACCGCGCCCTCCGCACCGCTCGCCGGCTGTCCGACCCGACGCTAGCCGCAGGCGCGGGCGATCCCCGTCAGGCGGCACCGGGCCGGCCCGGCGGGGACCGGCCCGGCGGCGCTCAGCCGAGGTTCGGGATCGTCCAGTCGATCGGCTCGTGCCCCTGCCGGGCCACCGCCTCGTTGATCTGCGTGAACGGCCGGGAGCCGAAGAACTTCTTCGCCGACAGCGGCGAGGGGTGCGCGCCCTTGACCACGGCGTGCCGGGTCTCGTCGATCAGCGGGAGCTTCTTCTGCGCGTAGTTCCCCCACAGCACGAAGACCGCCGGGTCGGGCCGGTCGGCGACCGCGCGGATCACGGCGTCGGTGAACCGCTCCCAGCCGCGGCCCTTGTGCGAGTTCGCCTCGCCGCCGCGGACCGTCAGCACCGCGTTGAGCAGCAGGACGCCCTGCTGGGCCCACGGCATCAGGTAGCCGTTGTCGGGGATCGGCAGGCCGAGCTCCTGGTGCATCTCCTTGTAGATGTTGCGCAGGGACGGCGGGATGCGGACCCCCGGCCGGACCGAGAAGCACAGCCCGTGGCCCTGGCCCTCGCCGTGGTAGGGGTCCTGGCCGAGCACCAGGACCTTCACCCGGTCGTACGGCGTGGCGTCCAGGGCCGCGAAGACCTCCTCGCGCGGCGGGTAGACGGGACCCTTCGCCCGCTCCTCCTCGACGAACTCGGTCAGCTCCTTGAAGTAGGGCTGCTGCAGCTCGTCGCCCAGAACCCCGCGCCAGGACTCGGGCAGCATGGCGATGTCGGTCACGTCAACGTCCTCACGGTGTGCGGTCACTTCCCGGCCACAGAACCTACAGGCGGCCACTGACAACCGGGCCGGCGTCCGGCCGTTCCCGGTCCTACCAGCTGGTCTTCCGGGACAGCTCCCACAGCATCATGATCGTCGACGGGTCCAGGGCCCGCTCCGCGCCGGAGATGTCCCGGCTGGCGGCCACGTACTGCCGGCCCTGCCACAGCGGCAGCAGGCGCACGTCGTCCACCAGGATCCGCTGGGCCTGCTCGAACTCCTTCACCACGTTGGCCCGGTCGCTCTCGCGGCGGGACCGGGGCAGCAGGTCGCCGGTGATCCGGGGCGCCGGGTAGGGCGTGCCCAGGGCGTTCTGCTCGCCGACGAACGGGGCGATGAAGTTGTCGGCGTCGGGGAAGTCGGGGAACCAGCCGCGTCCGAACACCGGGTACTCGCCCTTCTGGTAGCCCTCGACGTAGGTCTTCCAGGGGCGGCTCTTGAGGGTCACCGTGAACAGGCCGGAGTCCTCCAGCTGGCGCTTCAGCTCCTCGAACTCCGCGGCGGTCTCCGAGCCGTAGCGGTCGGTGGTGTACCAGAGGGTCAGGGGGACGGGCTGGGTGATGCCCGCGCCGGTGAGGATCGCGCGGGCCTTGGTGACGCTCGGGTCGCCGTAGTCGTCGAAGAAGCCCGTGGTGTGTCCGGTCAGGCCCTTGGGGACCATGGAGTACAGCGGGTCGACGGTGTCCTTGTAGATCTTGTGCGCGATCGCGGCCCGGTCGACGATCTGGGCGACGGCCTGGCGCACGGGCTTCTTGCCCGCCCACGGGTCCTTGGGGTTGAACACCAGGTAGCTGATGTCGGTGCCCGTGCCCTCGACCAGCTGGAGCTCCTGCTCCTCGGCGGTCCGGGTCTGCAGGCTGATCACGTCGCCGGCGGCCAGGCCGCGGTAGGTCAGGTCGATCTGCTGGTCGCGCAGCGCCTTCACCATGGGGGCGGACTCCCGGAAGTACCGGATCGTCACCGCCTCGTTCCGGCGCTCGGCGAAGCCCTTGTAGCGGTCGTTGCGCCGGAGTTCGGCCTGCTTGCCGTCCTGGTAGGACTCCAGGACGTACGGACCCGAGCCGACGACGTCGCCGCCCTCGCGCAGCGCGTCCTCGGGGTAGTCGTCCGGGGCGACGATCGACATGGCGGGCGTGGCCAGCACGAACGGGAAGGTCGCGTCGGGCTTGTTCAGGCGGAAGACGACCTCGCGGTCGTTCGGCGCCTGGACCCGCTCCAGGCTGCCCAGCAGGCCGGCGGGGCCGCCGTTGACGTTGATCTTGCGGATGCGGTCGATGGAGTGCTTGACCGCCTGCGCGTCGAGCGGATCGCCGTTGGAGAACGTCAGGCCCTCGCGCAGCTCGCAGCGGTAGACCTGGTTGGAGCTGTCGGAGAAGCCGCACGCCTCGGCGGCGTCGGGCTGGGGCGTGGTCGCCCCGACCGGGTAGCTGAGCAGCGTCTGGTAGATGTTGCGGAACAGCTCCCAGGAACTGTCCCAGGAGGCGGCCGGATCCAGCGTGCTGGGGGCACTGGTCGTGCCCACGATGATCGGTCCCTCGTCGTCGGGGGTGTCGGACGACAGGACGCCGCACCCCGACACCAGGGACGCCAGGGACGCGATGGCCGCCACCCGCCGCAGGCACCGGTTCCGCTTGAACACGCGCACGCTCCTCGATCTGCCGTACCAAGGGTCGGCAGACCATACCGCAGCGCCACGCCGGTCGGACCGCCCCGTACGGGTACTGAGATCCGGCCGTCCGATGACGACGTTGTCATCTGCCTGTGCGGCTCCTGTACGCCGGCACGGGCGCCGTCCCGGTCGACGGACGCCCGTGCGGGACCCCGCGCCCGGGGGCCCGGGGCGGGGGTGTCCGGCCCGCGCGGGCCGGGCCGCGCGGGCACGGGCGGGGCCGGGCCCCGCCGGTGTGCGCGGGGGTCAGGCCACGCCGGCGTTCAGGAAGATGCCGCCGTCGACCACCAGCGTCTGGCCGGTGACCCAGTCGGACTGCTCGGAGGTGAGGAACGCGGCGGCGCCCCCGATGTCGGAGGGCACGCCGAGGCGGCCCAGCGGGTAGGCCGCGGCGGCCTCCGCCTCCCGCCCCTCGTACAGGGCCTGGGCGAACTTGGTCTTCACCACGGCCGGGGCGATCGCGTTGACCCGCACCTTCGGCGCGAACTCGTGCGCCAGCTGCGCGGTCAGGTTGATCATCGCGGCCTTGCTGACCCCGTACGCGCCGATGAAGGGCGAGGGCGCGAGGCCCGCGACGGAGGCGATGTTCACGATCGCGCCGCCGTTGTCCTTCTGCCAGGCGTGCCAGGTGCGCTGGGCGAAGCCGAGGGCGGAGATCACGTTGGTCTCGAAGACCTTGCGGGCCACGTTCAGGTCGAGGTCGGCGATCGGCCCGAACACCGGGTTGGTACCGGCGTTGTTGACCAGGTAGTCGACCCGGCCGAAGGCCTCCATCGTGCGTTCGACGGCGGTCGCCTGGTGGGCCTCGTCGTGGGCCTTGCCCGCCACGCCGATGACCCGGTCGGCGCCGAGCTTCTCGACGGCCTCCTTCAGGGCGTCCTCGTTGCGGCCGGTGATGCAGACCCGGTCGCCGCGCGCGATCAGCGCCTCGGCGACGCCGTAGCCGATGCCGCGGCTGGCGCCGGTGACGAGGGCGACCTTGCCGGAGAGTTCCACGGAAGTCATGTGCGTGTTCCCTTAGTTGAGCGGTCCGCCGGCGACGTACAGCACCTGGCCGGAGACGAAGCCGGCCGCGTCGCCCGTGAAGAAGGCGATGGCGTTGGCGATGTCCTCCGGCCGGCCGACGCGCTGCACCGGGATCTGGGTGGCGGCGGCGGCCTGGAACTCCTCGAAGCCCATGCCGACGCGCTCGGCGGTCGCCTTGGTCATCTCGGTGACGATGAAGCCGGGGGCGACGGCGTTGGCGGTGACGCCGAACTTGCCGAGCTCCTTGGCGAGGGTCTTGGTGAAGCCCTGCAGACCGGCCTTGGCCGCCGAGTAGTTCACCTGGCCGCGGTTGCCGAGCGCGGAGGACGAGGACAGGTTGACGATCCGGCCGAAGCCCGCGTCGACCATGTGCTTCTGGCAGGCCTTGGACATCAGGAAGGCGCCGCGCAGGTGCACGTTCATGACGGTGTCCCAGTCGGAGACGCTCATCTTGAACAGCAGGTTGTCGCGCAGCACGCCCGCGTTGTTGACGAGGATGGTCGGCGCGCCGAGCTCCTCGGCGATGCGCGCGACGGCCGCCTCGACCTGCGCCTCGTCGGAGACGTCGCAGCCGACCGCGATGGCCTTGCCACCGGCGGCGGTGATCTTCTCGACGGTGTCCTTGCAGGCGGCCTCGTCGAGGTCGATCACGGCGACCGCGCGGCCCTCCTCGGCCAGCCGTACGGCGGTGGCGGCGCCGATGCCGCGCGCGGCACCGGTGACGACGGCGACCCGCTGCTCAGTGGTGGACATTGCTGCTTCTCCTCGCCCTTGGGATGCGGCTCCACGGCCCGCTCATCGGTGAGCGACCGCTTAGTACCTTCAGCAGACGTGACGCTAGAAGCCCTGGCACCCGGTGTCAACGGCCGATCGGGTGTGTGTGATCCATTACCTGGGGTGAGGGTGGCCGGAGCGGTGCGGGCCGGGGGTGAAACCGGCCGGGCGGGCACGGCGGCGGCCGGGGGTGGGCGGTACGGCTGCGGAGGGGGACGGGCACGGATGCCGGGGCCCGGCGGGCAGGGCCATCGGGACTCGGCAGGCACGACCGCCGGGCCGCCTGCCGCGGCCGGCCCCCTGGGCAAGGCGTGCGTGCCGTGGGCCCTCGCCCGAGGTGACCGACCGCCGGCGGAATCCGGCAGCCGCCTCCGCACACGACCGGCCACCGTCACCAGTCGTGCCCTCGGTACGGCCCCCGAACAGCCCTACCGACCCTGCCGGCCCCGCGGCCTCCCCGAGCAGCCCCGCCACCCCTGCCGGACCCGGCCCCTCCAGGCAGGCCCGGCCGCCGCTACCGCACACGACCGGTCACCGCCCTCCCGCATGCCTCCGGCACGGCCCTCCTAGCAGCCCTGCCGCCCCTGCCGGACCCGGCCCCTCCGACCAGGCCCGGCCGCCGCCACCGCACACGACCGCTCACCGCCCTCCCGCATGCCTCCGGCACGGCCCTCCTAGCAGCCCTGCCGCCCCCGCCGGGCCCGGCCCCTCCGACCAGGCCCGGCCGCCGCCACCGCACGCGGCCGAGCGCCGTCAAAACGGGCCCGTCGGTACGCCCCCGCGCAGGCCGTACCCGCCCCTGCCGGGTCTGTCTGCGCCGCCCCGCGCCCGGCAGGCGCGCCCGTGCCGCGCCCACCCGTCCGGGCGACCGCCGCCGGATACGCCCCGCACCCGATCGGCCTACGGCTGCGCGCCTCCGCGCCGCGGCGCCCCTAGCGTCGGAGGGCGGGCCATTCGTGGCCGGAAAGGAGGCGCTCCATGCGCCGTCGCACCGGTGCCGGCGGCACGCTGCCGGTGATCGCCGCGATCACTCCGATCGCCGCGTTCGCCGTGCTCGTGCCGTGGGCCGATCCCGCTCACGCACAGGACCCGGACTGCCGTGACTTCGCCTACCAGGAGGACGCGCAGGCCGCCTTCGACGCCGATCCGGGCGATGCCGGCCGGCTCGACGAGGAGCAGGGCCCAAAGGACGGCATCGCCTGCGAGGCGCTGCCCCGTCGCACCGACGGCCTGACCTCCTCCACCTCCCGCCCCGCGCGAACGTCGGCTCCCCCCACACCCACACCCACGCCCAGCGCCACCCCTACCTCTACCCCTACCCCTACGCCTACGCCTACGCCCAGCGTCACCCCTATGCTGCCGCCCCCGCCCAGCGTCACCCCCACGCCGTCGCCCACCCCCACCGTCCGGCGCGGCGCCACCGCCGCGGCCACCCCGACCGCCGCCCCGCCCCGCGGTGTGCGGGGCGGGATGGGAGGCACGTCGACCTCCGGGCCGAGCGGGTGGGACATCGGCGTCGGCACGGTCTTCGTCACGGGTGCCGCGCTGACCACCTTCTACCTGGTGAGGAAACGGAAGGGCTGAGACGCGGCGGGGCGCTGCCCGGCCGGGCGCCGGTCACCGCACCAGCAGGTCCAGCAGCCGTTCGGTCTCGGCGTCCGGGTCGGCGGTGAGGCCGGTGTGCACGGGCCCCGGCTGGACGACGGTGGAGCGCGGCGCGATCAGCCAGCGGAAGCGCCGCCCGGCGTCGTCGCCGCCCGCCTGTCCGGCCGCCTCGCCGCCGGAGCACACGCCCTCGACCGCGCGCAGCGCGGCCCGCACGCCGGCCACGTCCGCGTCCGGGTCGAGGGCGAGCAGCCGCGCCTCATCGAGGTGGGTGCGCGCGCCCAGGTAGGCCCGGGCGCGGCAGTACACCAGCACCCCGGCGTTGACGCACTCCCCGCGCTCCACGCGCGGGACGACCCGCAGGAGGGCGTACTCGAAGACGTCCCGGCCGCCGCCCTGGCCGGCCCTGGTGATGTGGCGCTCGGTCACTTGACCCCCTGGACGCGTTCGTGGATGACGGCGGCGCGGGCCAGCAGCGGCCGCGCGTAGGCCCGCCGGAGGTCGTCCGGCGTGTCGAAGCCGGGTTCGCCGGCCAGCCAGGTGTCCGGGATCTCGGCGGTGACCTCGGCGAGGAGTTCCTCGGTGACCAGCGGGGCGAGGGCGGCGGCGGCCGCCGCGACGTCCGGCGCGAAGCGGGCCAGCGCGTGGTCGGAGGCGTCGTACGGCCGGGCGGCGGAGGTCGCGGCGCCGGGCCAGTTGTGGTGCCAGATCATGGTCGCGCCGTGGTCGATGAGCCACAGCTCGCCCCGCCGCACCAGCAGGTTGGGGTTGCGCCAGGAGCGGTCGACGTTGTTGACCAGGGCGTCGAACCAGACGATCCGCCCGGCCTCCTCGGGGCTCACCTCGAAGGCCAGGGGGTCGAAGCCGAGCGCGCCGGAGAGGAAGTCCATGCCGAGGTTGGTGCCGCCGCTGGAGCGCAGCAGCTCCTGCACCTCCTGGTCGGGCTCGCCGAGCCCGAGCACCGCGTCGAGCTCGACGGTCACCAGCCGCGGCACGCGCAGGCCCAGCCGGCGGGCGAGTTCCCCGCAGACGACCTCCGCGACGAGCGTCTTGCGGCCCTGTCCCGCGCCGGTGAACTTCACGACGTACGTCCCGAAGTCGTCGGCCTCGACGAGTCCCGGCAGCGAGCCGCCCTCGCGCAGGGGCGCGATGTAGCGGGTCGCGATGACTTCCTTGAGCATCGCCCCAGGTTACTGGCGCCCGCGGACGCGCCGGCCGTCGCCCTTGCCGCGTGCGGCGCCGCAACCGACAGTGAGGAGACATCCGTGTTCCGCCCGTCCCCCGTGCCGGACGGGCCCCGGTTCCGGCGGCGTCTGAACGGGCGCCCGGCCGGGACCGTACCTCTCGGCAGATCACGCAACGCAACCTCCCGAAGGGAACGCCGGCATGACCAGCGCATCGTTCAGGCCCACCGCAGGACCGGCCCGTCGTACCGTCGTGGCGGCGACCGGAGCGGCGGGGCTCGCCGCCGCGCTGACCGCGTGCGGCGGCTCGGACGGCGATACCTCGGGGTCGTCCGCCTCCGCGGGCGCCTCCGACGCGTCGGGCGGCGCCCGGGACGGGGGCGGCCCGAGCGGCGGGGCGGCCGGGACCGCGCTGGCCTCGACCGCCGACATCCCCGAGGGCGGCGGGAAGGTGTTCGCCGACCGGAAGGTGGTCGTCACCCAGCCGACGGCGGGTGAGTTCAAGGCCTTCTCGGCCACCTGCACCCATCGCGGCTGCGCGGTGAAGAGCATCGCGGACGGCGTCATCAACTGTCCCTGCCACAACAGCAACTTCTCGATCACCGACGGCAGCGTGCAGAGCGGCCCGGCGACCGAACCGCTGCCCGCCGTGCGGATCACCGTCAGCGGGGACTCGATCACCCTCGCGTGACACCGACACCGACACCGGTGTCGACACCGGCGCCGGCGCCGGACCGTACGGCGCCGCCGCCCGCCCCGGCCCGGAGGCCGGCCGCCGTTGCGGGCGGGGGCCGCGCCACCCATCCTGTCCTGACGTGCCGCCGGCCGGTCTGCGGCGGCACGGCGGGAAGAGGAAGGGCCGCGGGACCACCACGGAGGCGGCCGCACGACCACCACGGAGGAGCCGGATGACCGCCACGCAACGCCGGGGCCGCAAGATCATGATGACGCCGGGGGAGCTGGACGAGTTCCTCACCGCACAGCGCACCTGCCGGGTCGCCACGGTGTCCGCGGACGGCGCCCCGCACGTGAGCACGCTCTGGTTCGCCTGGGACGGCACGTCGATCTGGCTGTACTCGGTGGTGCGCAGCAGGCGGTGGGCCGACCTGCGCCGTGATCCGCGGGTGGCGATCGTGGTCGACACCGGCGAGGAGTACGGCGAACTGCGCGGCGCCGAGTTGTCCGGACGGGTCGAGTTCGTCGGCGAGATCCCCCGCACCGGCGAGCTCTGCGCCGAACTCGACCTCCCCGAGACGCTGTTCGCCCGCAAGAACTTCGGCCTGGAGGAGCTGCCGCACGACGGCCGGCACGCCTGGCTGCGGCTGACGCCGGAGAAGACCGTCTCGTGGGACTTCCGCAAGCTGGCGGCCCTCTAGGGCTGTCCGACAATTCCCCAGGACCCGGTGCCGGGCGGTCTCAGCCGAGCCGCTCCCCCGCCGCGCGCAGCGCCTCCACCGCCGCCCGGATCGAGGGGCGGCGGTCGGCGTCCGCGCGCCAGACGACGTACACGTGCCGCCGCACCCGCTGCCTGAGCGGGACGGTCACCACCCCGGCGGGCACCGGGTGGCGGCCGAGCAGCGGGGCGATGCAGACGCCGAGCCCGGCGGCGACCAGGTTGAGCTGGGTGTGGGTCTCGGCCGCGCGGTGCCCAACGATCGGTTCGATGCCCTTGGAGCGCAGGGTGAACATCAGCCACTCGTGGCAGAACTCGCCCTTGCCCCAGGTGATCCACTCGTCCTCGGCGAACTCGGCGAGGTCCGCCTCCGCGCGCCCGGCGAGCCGGTGGCCGACGGGCAGCGCCACCTCGGCGGGGTCGTCGAGGAGCGAGGCCTTGACCAGGCCGTCGGGCAGCGGCATCGGCTTGTTGTACCAGTCGAGCACCACGGCGAGGTCGAGGTCGCCGCGCACCACCCCGGCGATGCCCTGCTCCGGTTCCAGCTCGCAGGAGCGCACGCGCAGCGCGGGGTGCTGCTCGCGCAGGGCGGCGAGGGCGACCGGGAACAGCCCGCGCGCCGCCGTCGGGAACGCCGACAGCCGCAGCTCGCCGACCACCTGCCCCCGGTGCGCCTCCAGGTCCGACTGGGCGAGCTCGACCTGGGAGAGGATGCGCGCCGCGTGCTCCGAGAGCAGCCGCCCCGCGTCCGTGAGCCGCACGCCCCGGCCGTTCCTGGCCAGGAGCTGCTGGCCCGCCTCCCGCTCCAGCTTGGCCATCTGCTGCGAGACCGCGGACGTGGTGATGTGCAGCGCCTCGGCCGCCCCGCTGACCGAGCCGTGCCGGGCGAGGGCGTCGAGGGTCCGCAGGCGCTCCAGGTTCAACATGTAAGCGATGCTACGAGATACCCGGCGCGAATTCTCGATTGTGCTACGAGGTTGTCGTCCCGCATCGTTGTCCCATGACCACCCACGTCCCGTCCGCCCCGGCCGCCACCGCCGGCGCCCCGGCCGCCCGCACCGCCGCCCGGCCCCGCCTCGACTGGCGTCTGCGTTTCGCCGCCCTGTCCCTGATCTGGGGCTTCAGCTTCCTCCTGATCAAGGTCGGCACGCACGGGTACGCCCCGTTCCAGGTCACGCTCGGCCGGCTGGTGTTCGGGACGGCGGTGCTGGCGGCCGCGATGGCGGTGAAGCGGGAGCGGCTGCCGCGCGGTGCGCGGACCTGGGGGCACCTGACGGTCGCCGCGTTCCTGCTCAACGCCCTGCCGTTCTCCCTGTTCGCGTACGCCGAGCTGACCATCCCCTCGACCCTGGCGGGCATCTGCAACGCGACCTCGCCGCTGTGGGGCATGGCGCTGTCGCTGGTCGCCCTGTCCGAGGACCGCCCGACCCGGATGCGGGTCGCGGGACTGGGCCTGGGCTTCCTCGGCGTGCTGACCGTGCTCGGCGCCTGGCAGGGCTTCCACGGCCTGGACGCGACGGGCACGGCGATGGCCCTGCTGGCCTCGCTCAGCTATCCGATCGGCTGGATCTACGTCCGCCGCACCCTGGCGGGCACCGGCCACTCCCACCTGTCCATGACCGGTGCCCAGCTCCTGCTCGCCACCGTCCAGCTGGCCGTCGTCACTCCGCTGTTCACGACGGCGCCGACCGATCTGGCCCTGCCCTCGCTGCTCGCGATCGCGGCCCTGGGGGCGCTGGGCACCGGACTCGCCGTGCTCATCCAGTACGGCCTGGTCGCCGAAGTCGGCCCGACCACGGGCCAGATGGTCACGTACTTCATCCCGGTCATCGCCACCGCCGCGGGCGTCGCCCTCCTCGGCGAGTCGCTGACCTGGTCGACACCGGTCGGTGCGGTGATCGTCCTGGCGGGCGCGGCCCTCACGCAGGCACGGCCCCGGCGGGAGGGCTGACCCGGCCGGCACCGGGAGCCCCCGGCCTCACTCCCGGGGCTCCGTCGGCGTGCCCGCCCGCAGGCGGTTGCCGTCGGGATCGCACAGTTCGACCTCGCGGGCCCAGGTGTCTCCTCGACCGGCACCCCGAACCCGGCGGCGACCGCGTCGGCGTCGGCCACCCGCGGGTACACCGGCGTGTCCGGCCGGGCGTCCCCCGCGTGTTCGGACAGGAACAGCCGGACCCGCCCGCGCGCGACCTCCCCGAAGGCCGGCAGGCCGGGCTCGAAGCGGCGCTCCCACCGCTGGGTGAAGCCCGGGCGCCCGTACCGGCGGACGGCCCGCGAGGCGTCGGTCACGCGCGGCACCGGAATCGCTCGCTCCGCCATGCCGCCATGATCCCGAACGCCCCTCCCCGTGCGCACGGGTTCCCGGCATCCGCCCGCACCTCTCCTCGCGCACAGGGTTCCGGTACCTGCCCCTGCGGTCCCCCGCGCACGCCCGCCCCTCCCCCGCTCACGCCCCTGTCAGGCATACGCCCGCACCGGCGCCGGTCCCACGGCCGCGGCGACGGCCGCCGCCAGGGGGCCGGTCTCGTCGTCGGTCAGCGTCGAGACGGTGATGCGGACGCCGGGCGGGGCGCTCATCCGGAACCGGGCGCCAGGCGCGACGGCCCAGCCCGCGTGCAGCAGCCGGGCGACGGCTCCCGTCTCGTCCGGCACGGGCACCCACACGTTCATGCCGCTGCGCCCGTGCGCCGCGACGCCGTGCCGGGCGAGCGCGTCGATCAGCGCCCGGCGGCGGCGCCCGTACTCCGCCGCCACCGCCGCTCCGTCGACGGCCCCGTCCGCCCACAGCCGCACCACCGCGCGCTGCGTCAGCCGGCTCACCCAGCCGGGCCCTAGCCGTTGCCGGCCGCGGACCCGGTCGACGGTGACGGCGTCCCCGGTGAGCACGGCGAGCCGCAGGTCGGGGCCGTAGGCCTTGGCGACCGAGCGCACGAACGCCCAGTGCCGGGTGGTGCCGGCGAGGGGGTGCAGGGGGAGGTCGACGATCCGGTGCCCGTGGTCGTCCTCGACGAGGAGGGTGTCCGGGTACTCCCGGAGCACCGACTTCAGGTCGCGTGCGCGCGGTGCGCTCACCACGGCCCCCGTGGGGTTCTGCGCCCGGTCCGTGACGATCAGCGCCCGCGCGCCCCCGGCCAGGGCGTCGCGCACGTCGCCGGCACGCGGCCCCTCGTCGTCGACGCCCACGGGCACCGTCCGCAGTCCCAGCGCCGGGACGAGGTCGAGCACGCTGCCCCAGCCGGGGTCCTCGACGGCCACGGTGTCGCCGGGTCTGAGGTGGGCCGCGAGCACCCGCTCGACGGCGTCCAGCGAGCCGGAGACCACGGCGAGCGGCCCCCCGGGCACCCCGTCGGCGTCGAGCTCGGCCCGGGCGATCCGGGCCAGCTCCGGCTCGACGGGGTCGTCGCCGTACAGCACCGGGGTACGGTCGCCCGCCCCGGCCGCCGCCGCGAAGGCGTGCGCGAGCGGCGGCAGCAGCGCCGGGTCCGGGTTGCCGTCCGACACGTCACGCACCCCGGCGGGCACGTCCACCCGGATGTGGTCCCGCCCGGTCGTGGCCGGCGCGGGCCGCACCCGGCTGCCCCGCCGCCCCGCGGTCTCGATCACCCCGCGCTCGCGCAGCGTCCGGTACGCGGCCGCGACGGTGTTCGGATTGACCCCGAGGCGCTCCGCCAGCTCCCGCATGGGCGGCAGCGGCTGCCCCGGCCGCAACGCGCCGGTCCCCACCGCGTGCTCGATGTCCGCGGAGATCTCCGCTGCGCGCCGCCCACTGATCCGATACTCTCCTATCACAAAACCAATTATGCACTAGTGCAATGGAGACCGCCATGCAGGGGACCGCGCCGACCGACCCGACGCCGCCGCAGCCCGCCGCCTACACGCCGACCGACCGCACCGTCCCCACCCGTGCCGCGCACAAGGCGTCGTACGACAAGGACCTGGTGCACGCGATACTCGACGAGGGCTACGTCTGCCATCTGGGCTTCGTCCGGGACGGCGCGCCGGTGGTGCTGCCCACGCTGTACGGCCGGGTCGGCGAGCGGCTCTACGTGCACGGCTCGACCGGCTCGCGCCCGCTGCACGCGGCGGGCCGGGCCGCCCCCGGCCTCCCGGTCTGCCTGACGGTCACGCACGTCGACGGCCTGGTCCTGGCGCGCTCGGCGTTCCACCACTCGGTCAACTACCGCTCGGTGGTGGTGCACGGCCTCGCCCACCAGGTCACCGACCCCGGGGAGAAGCGGGAGGCCCTGGACGCGCTGGTCGACCACGTCGTCCCGGGCCGCTCCCGCGACTCCCGGCCCGCCAACAAGAAGGAGCTGGCGGCCACCGCGGTCATCCGCCTCGACCTGGACGAGGTCTCCGCCAAGGTCCGCACCGGCGGCGTGAACGAGGAGCCCGAGGACCTCGCCCTCCCCCACTGGGCGGGCGTCCTCCCCTTGCGCAAGGGCTACGACGCGCCGGTCCCGGAGCCCGACCTGGCCCCGGGCACCGCACTGCCCGACTACCTCGCGGCCCTGTGACGCCGGTCCCGTCCGCGCCCGCCGGCCGGCCTCCTCGTCCAGGACCGGATCACGGCGGGCCGACCGGGCGGTACGGGCCACCGCCCGTACGGCACGAAGGCGCGTGAACGCGGCGCGAGGGCGGGAGGCCCGGCCCGGCACCCCGTCGGACCGCCCGCCCGGCACCTTGTCGGAGCGAGGTCACGCCGGCGCGGGCCGCTCCTCCCGGGGCCGCGCGCCCCGCGCCTCCCCCACCGCCAGCCCCGTCACCGAGCCGAGCATCAGCAGGGTGCCGGTCACGGTGGCCGAGGTCAGGTGCTCGCCGAGCAGGACGACGGCGAGCACGGCCGCGCTCACCGGCTCCAGCAGCATGATCACGGACACGGTGGCGGACCGTACGACGGCGGCGCCCGCGAAGTACAGGCCGTACGCCAGCGCCGTCGGGATCACGGCGACGTACGCCAGCAGCCCCAGCAGCCGGGCCGGGTCGGCGGTGTGCGGCAGCAGCCCCTCGGCCAGGGCGAACGGCAGCAGGCACAGGCTGGTGACGGCGAACGCCCCGACGGACGTCCCGGCGGCGTCCACCTCGCCGTCGCGGCCCCAGCGGCGCGTGAGCAGGGTCATCACGCTGTACCCGGCCGCCGACAGCAGCGCGAGGACGACACCCCACGGCCTCACGGCCGTCTCCCCGCCGCCGAGGGCCAGGACGGCCAGACCGGCGAGCGCCCCCGCGACGGCGGCGGTTCCGCCGGCGCCGAGCCGCTCGCCGAGGGTCAGCCGCGCGCCGAGCGCGATGAGCACGGGCCCCGCGCCCAGGGTGACGACGGTGGCCACGGCGAGCCCGGTGGACTCCACCGCGGCGAAGTAGGCGGTCTGGAACACGGCCAGACCGAGACCGGTGGCACCGACCCGGACCGCCGAGCGGCGCAGCGGCTCCCGGACGGAGCGCGCGCCTCGGGCGGGACGCGACCGGCACAGCCGGACGCCGAGGAGCAGCGCGCAGCCGGCCGCGCAGCGCCAGAACGACAGGGCGACGGGCCCCATGTCGCTGGCCCGGTAGACCAGGGAGGCGGCCGCGCCGGCGGTGCCCCAGGCGGCACCGGCGACGATCAGGTAGAGGAGGCCCCGCCCGACGGGCAGGCCGGAGACGGCGTTCGACATCGACACGTTTTCTTCTCCGCGGACGCGCGAGAGGCGCGGAAGTTCGGGAGGACCCCGACGCGGCGGGGTCCGTGGACCTCGTCTGCGGGCAGCACCGCCCGGCCCGGCGCGTGCCGGGCGCGGGTGTCCGGGGCCCGCCTCAGGCGGCCGGAGGCGGAAGAACGCGTGCGTGCGAAGGCATGACCGGCACCTTAGGTCGCCGCGCCGGGCGTGGACAACTCCCTTTCCGGGGCGCCGCCGGCCACCGGCTCGCCGGAGCCCTTCGCCGGCGCCGACGACTGCGCGATGAAGGCTCCCGCCAGGACGATCACACCGCCCGCGATCTGCGGCGCCGAGAGGTGCTCGCCGAGCAGCACCCAGGCCAGCACGGTCGCGATGACCGCCTCCAGACAGGCCACGACGCCCGCGACCTGCGGCGAGAGCCGCCGCACCGACAGCACCCCGGTGACGTAGGCGACGACCGTGGCCACCAGGACGATCCAGCCCAGCAGCAGCGCGGCGGCGACCGGCGTGCCGTTCAGGTCGGCGGTGTCCGCGAGCACGGACCACTCCATGGACCAGGGCCGGGCGACGGCGGTCAGCACGACGGCGCCGACGAGCAGGCCGTACGCGATGACGCCCAGCGGGTCGGGTGCCTCGTCCCCGGCGTCGCCGCCCTGGTCGGACAGCACGAAGTAGCCGACCTGGCAGCAGGCGGCGCCGAGCGCGAGGAGCAGCCCCAGGGCGTCGAAGCCGAGCCCGGCCCAGACCTCGACGACGCACGCGAGTCCGCCGGCCGCGAGGACGACGCCGAGCGCGGCGGCCCGCGTCACCGGCCGCCGCTGCACGAACCGCACCCAGCCGAGGACCAGGGCGGGCGCCAGGTACTCCACGAGCAGGGCGACGCCGACCGGGATCCGGGAGATCGCGGCGAAGTAGCAGGCCTGCACCCCGGCGACCGCCAGCAGGCCGAAGCCCACGAGCAGCCCGGGGCGGCGGCGCAGCAGCGCGCGACGGCGCACGGCGAGCGGCAGCATCACCAGGGCCGCGCCCGCCACGCGCAGCCACACCACGTGGAGCGGGTCCAGACCCGCCTCGATCAGCGGCTTCGCCGCGACACCGGATCCGCCGAAGGCCACCGCGGACACGAGCGCGAGGCCGAGCCCGACGCCTCGCCCGCGGCCGCTCCCGCTGCTGTCAGTCATGTGCACCGGCACATGATGACAGGGGACGACAGGAGCGTCATCCCTCATGGCACCTGTCTCACCCAGTGAACGGCGGAACCGGCGCGCGGCGCCCCGCCGCTTTCAGCGGATGCCGGCTTCCGGGCCGCCCCGGCCGCCGGAGGCCGGATCTCCTCGCCGGCGGGACGGATCGCCGCCCGTCACGCGTTCCTCCGGCCGGTCCGCCAGCCGCGCCAGCACTTCACGGGCGTCGGCGCCGGCGCACCGCAGCACTTCGACGGCCCGTGCCTGCGGGTCCGCGACGATCGCCGCGAGCAGATCGACGCCGCGGGCCGGCCCTCCGCCGCGGCGTCCGGCCCGCGCGCGGGCGTCCTCCATGGCGGATGCCGCCAGCGGCGAGAGGCCCGCCACGCCGGGCACCGCGGCCCCGGCCCCGGACTCCTCGGCGCCGCTCTGCCAGCGCAGGCCGTAGCCGATGCTGCGCTGCACCAGGTAGGCGAGCAGGCGGGCGAGCTGGGCCGGATCAGGGAAGGCGGCGCGCACCTCGGGGTCGGACTCCAGCAGCGAGTGCAGCAGGTGGGCCGTGTCGACCTGCCGGTCGCCGTCCCGGACCGCCCGGCGCCGGGCACCGGCGACCATCGCCGCGAGCCCGGCGTCGAGCCCGGCCTCGCGGTCCGCACGGTGGACGCCCTGGTCGTGGGTCGACTGCCGGGGAATGGGGGATTGCACGTCCCCCACCCCATCAGCCCGGCGCGCGGAGGTCATCCCCGGCGGGAACCATCTTCGCGTCCCGCGAGAAGTGGACCCGGCCGGGTCGGCCCTCCTCCCTGCGGAGGAGATTGCGCCGTTCTCCCCCGGGCCGCGCGCGCCGCCTTGCGCCCCGCACACCGCTTTGCGCCCCGCACCGGAGGGCTTCGCCGGCCGGGCAGCGGGTGCCGCGACGGTCGGCGGCGGGCGGCACGGGCGGGCATGCGCCCAGCAAGCCGTGCGGGCACCGAGCGCACACCCCGGTCGGCGGCACCCACCACCCCCAGCACCCCTGGCGCCGCACACGCCCGGGCACCCCGCACGCCGCCTCGCGCCCCCGCGCCGGAGGCCCCCGCAGGCCCAAGCGGGCGGGTGCCGCGACGGTCGACGGCGGCCGCACGCCCGGCAGACCGTGCGGATCACCGGCCGCACGCCACAGCAAGCCGTACGGGCACCAAGCGCACACCCCGACCGGCGACACCCGCCACCCCGCCACCCCCGGCGTCCCACACGCCCGGGCACCCCGCGGAGGATTCCGCGGGGCGCCCGTCGCACGGCCGCCGGGGGCCGTCAGTCCTCGTCGGCGAGGATCAGGTACAGCTTCTTGCGGGCCTCGTTGACGACGCCGAGCGCCTTCTCCCGCTGCTCCTTGCTGCCGGTCTTCCAGACCTGCCCGAAGGCCTCCATCAGGCCGAAGCCGGCCTGGCGGATCTCGCCGAGGGCCTCCCAGTCGACCCCGCGCGAGGCCTCCTCCCAGGGCGCCTCCGGGCCTTCGCCCGCCGCGGCCCGGCCCGCCTCGGTGAGCGAGAACAGCTTCTTGCCGCCCTCCGACTCACTGGCGATCAGCCCCTCGTCCTCCAGCAGCTGGAGCGTGGGGTACACCGAGCCGGGGCTGGGCTTCCACGCCCCGCCGCTGCGCTCGGCGATCTCCTGGATCATCTCGTAGCCGTGCATCGGCCGGTCCTTGAGCAGGGCCAGGATCGAGGCCCGGACGTCACCGCGCCGTGCCCTTCCCCTCGGTCCGCCGCGCCCTCGGCCGCCCCAGGGCCCGGGGCCGAAACCCGGCCCGAAGCCCGGACCGCCCGGTCCGAAGCCGGGGCCGCCCGGCCCGAAGGGCCCGAAGGCCGCCCGCCGTCCGTCGAAACCGCCGCGACCGCGCCGCGGGCCGTCCTGCCGATGTCCACGCTCGAATCCATGGGTACGCATCGCAACCACTCCATTCCGTCAATCGTTGATCTGTCGCGATGCCTCAACGATATATCGGAAACGTTTCGCCGACAAGCCCCGCCGGAGAAACCACCCCTTCCCTCACCCCCGGCTTTGCATGATCATGCGAGATCCTGCATACTCTTCCTATGTCCAAGGTCCTCACCTCCCTCCCCGTCGGCGAACGCGTCGGCATCGCCTTCTCGGGCGGCCTCGACACCTCGGTCGCGGTCGCGTGGATGCGCGACAAGGGCGCCGTCCCGTGCACCTACACCGCCGACATCGGCCAGTACGACGAACCCGACATCGCCTCGGTCCCCGGCCGCGCGAAGACCTACGGCGCGGAGATCGCGCGCCTGGTCGACTGCCGTGCGGCGCTGGTCGAGGAGGGCCTGGCCGCGCTCGCCTGCGGTGCCTTCCACATCCGCTCGGGCGGGCGCGCCTACTTCAACACCACCCCGCTCGGCCGCGCCGTCACGGGCACGCTCCTGGTCCGGGCGATGCTCGAGGACGACGTCCAGATCTGGGGCGACGGCTCGACCTTCAAGGGCAACGACATCGAGCGGTTCTACCGCTACGGCCTGCTCGCCAACCCGCACCTGCGGATCTACAAGCCCTGGCTGGACGCGGACTTCGTCACCGAGCTGGGCGGCCGCAAGGAGATGTCCGAGTGGCTCCTCGCCCACGGCCTGCCCTACCGCGACAGCACGGAGAAGGCGTACTCCACCGACGCCAACATCTGGGGCGCCACCCACGAGGCCAAGACCCTGGAGCACCTGGACACCGGTGTCGAGACCGTGGAGCCCATCATGGGCGTGCGGTTCTGGGACCCCGAGGTCGAGATCGCCACCGAGGACGTGACGATCGGCTTCGACCAGGGCCGCCCGGTGACGATCAACGGCAAGGAGTTCGCCTCACCGGTCGACCTGGTGATGGAGGCGAACGCCATCGGCGGCCGGCACGGCCTGGGCATGTCCGACCAGATCGAGAACCGCATCATCGAGGCCAAGAGCCGCGGCATCTACGAGGCGCCCGGCATGGCCCTGCTGCACGCGGCCTACGAGCGCCTGGTCAACGCGATCCACAACGAGGACACCCTCGCCCAGTACCACAACGAGGGACGGCGCCTGGGCCGGCTGATGTACGAGGGCCGCTGGCTGGACCCGCAGGCGCTGATGGTCCGCGAGTCCCTGCAGCGCTGGGTCGGCGCGGCCGTCACCGGCGAGGTCACCCTGCGGCTGCGGCGCGGCGAGGACTACTCGATCCTCGACACCACGGGCCCGGCGTTCAGCTACCACCCGGACAAGCTGTCCATGGAGCGCACCGAGGACTCGGCGTTCGGCCCGGTGGACCGGATCGGCCAGCTCACCATGCGCAACCTCGACATCGCGGACTCGCGCGCCAAGCTGGAGCAGTACGCCGGGCTGGGCCTGATCGGCACCGCCAACCCCGCCATCGGTGCCGCCCAGGCGGCCTCGACCGGACTGATCGGCACGCTGCAGGAGGGCGGCGCCGAGGCCATCGCCTCCCGCGGCGAGGTCTCCGGTGACGACGAGCTGCTGGACCGCGCCGCGATGGAGTCCGGCACGGACTGACCGGCCCGGCGCCCGCACCGCACGGGGGCCGGCCCGGCGCCCACGGCGCCGGGCCGGCCCCTTCCGTCCGCCGTGGCGGGCGGCTAGGCCTCCCCGCCCGCCTCCCGTGCCACCCGCTCCAGACGGCTCCGGTACGCCGCCCACCACTCCTGGTCGCCCGGCGGGACGCTGGTGTTGTCCGCGCTCATGCCCACGGCGCCGTCCACGAGCTCCCGGATGATGTCCGCGTGCCCGGCGTGGCGCTGCGTGTCGGCGATCACCCGGACCACGGCGTGGTGCAGCGTCACCTCGTTCCTGCCCTCGGGCCACCACGGCACCGTGCCGACCGTGTCCAGCGGCAGCGCGTCGAGGGTCGCGTCCGCGTGCGCCCAGGCCCTGCGGTAGAGCTCCACGACGAACTCGCGCGACTGGTCGGCGGTGGCCCACATGTCCGCGTTGGGCTCGGCCCTCTCCGCCACCCAGGGCAGCGGTTCGCCGGACGGCCGGCCGAAGGTGTCCCCGAGGTAGCCGAGCTCCACCGTCGCGGCGTGCTTCACCAGACCCAGCAGGTTGGTGCCGGTCGGCGTGTGCGGGCGGCGCACGTCGTACTCCGAGAGCCCGTCGAGCTTCCACAGCAGGGCGTCGCGGGCGGACTGCAGGTAGCGGAGCAGGTCGGCTTTGGGAGCGGATGCGGGATCGGAAGAGATCATGGACGCCAGTGTGCCGCTCCTGCGGTCCGCCGGAGCCACTGGACCGAAAAGAAGGCCAATCACCATGGATTGGCCTTGGTCAACCGCGGCGCCGAACCTCTAGCGTCGGGCTATGCGGATTCGAATCGTCGACGCCTTCACCGACCGTCCCTTCAGCGGCAACCCGGCCGGAGTCCTGCTCCTGGACGCCTTCCCGGACGACGCCTGGCTCCAGAACGTCGCCCTGGAGGTCAACCACGCCGAGACGGCCTTCGCCCACCCCCTCCCCGAGGGCGGTGAGGCGGACTGGGCGCTGCGCTGGTTCACCCCGGTGGCGGAGGTCGCGATGTGCGGCCACGCCACCCTGGCCACCGCCCACGTCCTGCGGACCACCGGAGCTCACGACGGCCCGGTGCGGTTCGCCACCCGCAGCGGCGTGCTCATCGCGACCCCCGCGGAGGACGGTTCGATCACCCTGGACTTCCCGACGGCCCCGCTCACCCGCGTCGACCTCCCCGACGGCGTCACCGAGGCGCTCGGCACCGCACCGCGCGCCGCCTTCGACACCGGCCCGAACGTCGGCGACCTGCTGCTGGAGGTCGCCGACGAGAAGACCCTGCGCGGCCTCTCCCCCGACCTGCCCGCCCTCGCCGTCCACTCCACGCGCGGCGTCATCGCCACCGCCCGCGCCGAGGACCCCGGCCAGGGCTACGACTACGTCTCCCGCTGCTTCTTCCCGAACCTCGGCATCGACGAGGACCCGGTCACCGGCAGCGCCCACACCGCCCTCGCCCCCTACTGGTCCGAGCGCCTCGGCAGCCCCGACCTCACCGGTCTGCAGGCCTCGCGCCGCTCCGGCCGCGTCCGCACCCGCCTGCGCGGCGACCGGACCCTGCTGACCGGACGCGCCATGACGGTCATCGACGGCGAGCTGCTCACCTGACACCACGGCCCGGGGGCGTGCGGACACCGCGTACGCCCCCGGCCTCACGCCGTCGGCAGCCAGCCGACCCTGCCCGCCAGCAGCGCGTATCCGACGAACGCCCCGATGTCGAGCAGCGAGTGCGCCACGACCAGGGGGCCGACGCGGCCCCAGCGGCGGTACAGGAGGACGAACACCACACCCATCACCAGGTTGCCGACGAAGCCGCCGATGCCCTGGTAGAGGTGGTACGAGCCGCGCAGCACGGAGCCGGCCGCCAGCGCGGCCCCCGGCGTCCACCCCAGCTGGCCGAGCCGGCGCAGCAGGTAGCCGACGACGATGACCTCCTCCACGACCGCGTTCTGGATCGCCGATATCACCAGCACCGGGTACTTCCACCACACGTCGGGCAGCGCCTCGGGCACCACGGTGAGGTTGAAGCCGAGGCCGCGGGCGGCCAGGTAGAAGGCGATGCCGGTGCTGCCGATGACCGCGGCGACCGCGGCCCCGCGTCCCAGGTCCGGCCAGGGCCGGGTGCGGTCGAAGCCCAGCGTGCGCAGGCTCGCGCGCTCGCGCAGCAGGAAGTGCGCGACCAGCGCGACCGGCACCAGCGCCGTGGCGATGCCGAAGAGCTGCCAGGCCAGGTCGAGCCAGGGGCGGCCCGGCGCCGCGGACGCGTTGAGGGTGGCGGCCTGGTCCTTGAGGCCACCTGGCTCGGTGACCGACCCGACGAAGCTGATCAGCGCGGACACGCCGCTCGCGCCGAGCGACACACCGAGCACGAGCAGCGTCTCGTCGCGGAGCATCCGCCGCGTCAGCCGCTGCTCGGGGAACGATCCGGCCACCGGACCCGCCTCCGCCTGCACCCCTGCCTCCACTTCACCGGCCTGTCGGACGCGCCGACCTGTCGGATCAGTATGCGGGCAGCGGCGGGCCGCCCCGGCGGCGCCTCAGCCCAGCGTGACCGGGTCCGGCAGTCCGACCGGCCAGGTGTGCACCGGGTCGCCCTTGTGCATCAGCTCGCAGTAGCGCCGGGTCGTGGCGGCCAGCGCGGCCTCCCGCGACAGGCCCTTCTCCTGTGCCTGGTGGAAGGTGGCCGCCTGCCAGGTCGCGCCGTTCATCCGGCGCCGGCACCGCTCCTCGATCACGCCGAGGTACAGGTCCCGGTCGGCGGGCTCGATGCCCCAGGCGTCCAGTCCCGCCTCGGCGAGCGGCAGCAGCTCGTCGCGCACCAGGCTGACCGCGTCGACCTCGGTCGTGCCGCCGAGCCGGCCCCGGCGCGGCCAGGTGAAGCGGGCGTCGATGCCGTGCTTGCAGGCCTCGTCGAAGTTGGCGGCGGCGGCCTCGAAGGGCAGCCGGGTCCACACCGGCCGGGCGTCCTCGGCCAGAGCGCGGACCACGCCGTAGTAGAACGCCGCGTTGGCGATCACGTCGGTGACGGTCGGCCCGGCCGGCAGGACGCGGTTCTCGACGCGCAGGTGCGGGACGCCGTCGGCGACGTCGTAGACCGGGCGGTTCCAGCGGTAGACCGTGCCGTTGTGCAGGACGAGCTCCGCGAGCTTGGGAACGCCGCCCCGGTCCAGCACCTCCAGCGGGTCCTCGTCGTCGCAGATCGGCAGCAGTGCCGGGTAGTAGCGCAGGTTCTCCTCGAACAGGTCGTACGCCGAGGTCACCCACCGCTCGCCGAACCAGGTGCGCGGCCGTACGCCCTGCGCCTGGAGTTCGGGCGGGCGCGTGTCCGTGGACTGCTGGAACAGCGGGGGCCGCGACTCGCGCCACAGCTCGCGTCCGAACAGGAACGGGGAGTTGGCGCCGATCGCGATCTGGGCGGCCGCGACCGCCTGCGCCGCGTTCCACACGTCGGCGAAGCGGCTCGGGGTCACCTGCAGGTGCAGCTGCACGGAGGTGCAGGCGGCCTCCGGCGCGATCGACTTCGACGTACAGGTCAGTCGCTCCACCCCGTCGATGTCGAGTTTGAAGTCCTCGCCGCGGGCGGCCACGATCTGGTCGTTGAGCAGGGTGTAGCGATCGACGTCGGAGAGGTTGGACGAGACGACGTCGTCCCGGTCCAGCGTCGGCAGAATGCCGATCATCACGATTCCCGCGTCGACCTCGCCCGCCTTGCGGTCGGCATAGGCCAGCGAAGTGCGCAACTCCTCGGACAGCTGGTCGAATACCCGGCCGCCGAGCCGGTGTGGGGCAATGTTGACTTCCAGGTTGAACATGGCGAGTTCCGTTTGGAAGTCCCGGCTGGCGATGCGTTCGAGGACTTGCGCGTTCAACATTTTCGGCATGCCGTCGGAGCCCGTGAGATTCAGCTCGATCTCCAGCCCCATGAGGTTCTTGGGGCGGTCGAACCGCTGTTCCGCCAGGAGTCGCTCCAGACCCGTCAGACACTGACGGAGCTTGTCACGGTAGCGCTGGCGATCGGACAGGTCGAACGGACCTGCCACGACCTTCTCCCCCATCGCTGTTTCCTTCCTCGGATGGGCGGGCCGGCAATCCGGCCGGCGGTGTCACGGTCACGGTGGATGATGCCCAGCCGAAGCGATCGATAACGCCTCCGGACCGGGCCGCCGCACGCTAGGCTGATCGATAGTGACCAGTGGCACATTCACCGGGCATGCGGCACGGCACAGATTCGGGCTGTGCGAACTCGTGAAAAACGCCGATGGCAATTGGCCGACCGCTCGGCAGGTATTTCACGAGGTCACCGCCCTGTGCCCCGCTGAGAATCGGGATGATTCCCGCATATCGTCGACTGAATGTACCCTTGTTCTACTCGCCGGAAACGGCTAGTCGAAACACAGCGTCAACAGGCGTCGTATAAACTTCGCGAACAAGGCAGAAGGTTGGCGCCCACGGTCACGGATCACCCTGCCGTCGAGGTGTCGCGCGGCAGACCTCACCCTCACCTCTCGTTCTCAGACCCGGCCCCTGCCTCTCTGACCTTTCGCGAGCAGACAGCGCCGTCCGCCACGCCCTCGCGCCCCAGTGCCTTCGAATGAGAGGCGACCCACCATGCCGCTGCATGTACCTCCGGCTCCCGCGCCCGCACTCCGTTCCGTCCTGACCGCGCTCTCCTCCCCCACCGCGGTCCGCGAGGCCCGAACTCCCGCCCTGCTCCGCGCCCAGGGTCCCGTCACGCCCGAGCTGCCGCTGCCCGTCCACGTCCTGGACCGGATCACCCCCGAGGGCGTCTCCGCCACCCGGCTGACCGGCTGGCGCTTCCTCATCCGCTCCGGCGACCGCGCGGTGGCCGCCGCCGAGACCATGCTCACGCCGGACGGCTGGGCCTTCTCGCACTTCTTCGAGGGCCCCTACGTCGCCTCCACCGAGCGGGCGCTGCGCCAGGCCGAGTCGGTGACCCAGCCGTACCAGCCCCGCCTGCTGTCGATGCCCGGCCTCTACATGCTGACGCTCTGGCTGCACGGCGACTGCGCGGCGGACGCCGCGGCCGGCCATCCCGCCGCCGACGACGTCCTCGTCCCGCTGGCCCCCGCCCCGCCCGGCATCGCGGCCCACCGGCCGCACCGCGTCGCGGACCTGCTCCCCGTGCTGACCCACCGGGTGACACCTCCCACCCCACTGCTCGGTTCGCCGGCCTGACACGTGCCGGCGTGTCGCTCGCGCGACGCGCCCGCCGCTCCGGAAAGACTCGCGTACCCCGCCGCAGGGATTTACTGCGGCGGGGTACCACGTCGTTCCGGGAATTTTTTCGCTCGTACGAGCAATTGCGCGCTCGCACGAGCCGAACGGAGCGCGAACGCGCGGCCGAGAACCGTGCGGCGGACCCGCCGTCCCGACCGGACTAGCCCCATTCGGCCACCCCGAACCACCCGAAGGGACAGTGCAGTTGGGCTGAACCGTCCGCGCGGGTGACGCGTCATCAACCTGTGAGAAGCGGTGCTGCCAAATCCCTGCGGATTGGCGCCCGTGGGGCAACACTGGGTCCGACCGACTTACCCGACGGGGGGCGGCCATGAACGACGTTTCGAGCCGCGGAACAGACACGCCAGCCATCTCACACACGACACAGCGAAAGATCCCTCCCATGTGCCAGCACCAGCCACCGTGCCCCTCAGCCGACTCCGCCGACCGGGAATCCGCCCGACTCGTGGCGCACCACCCGGAGCAGGGTTGGAGCCTGCTGTGCAACGGGGTGGTCCTCTTCGAGGACACCGGTGAGCTCCTGCCGGACGGCCGGATCATCGCGCCGCACCGTCCGCTGGGCGCCGACAAGGTGATGACCGCCGCTTGACGACACCGCCGCCCGGCGGCACCGCCGTCCGAGCGGAACGACCGCTGGGGCGCGACCGCCGCCCGAGCGGCACCGGGCGGGCCGAGCGCCCGTCCGGGGACCCGAGGGGCCGGCCCGCAGGACACCCTGCGCACCGGCCCCGACGCGTACCCGGGGCCGCTCACGCGCCGTGACGGCCCGTACGAGTCCCGTACGCGCTCCCGTGCCTTCCCGGACCGCTCGCCCTCCGGAAGACTCCCGGACGTTCCGCGGTGCCCGTCGACGGAGGCGGGGGAAGCGGCAGCACGCGCGACCGGCGCCGAGGGGGCGTCCGGGGGGCGGGGCAAGGTCACGATCCCCGAGATCGCCCGGCGGGCCGGTGTCTCGGTACCGGCCGTCTCCCGGGTCGTCAACGGCCGCTCCGACGTGCGCCCGCCACCCGGGCCCGGGTCGAGGACCTGCTGGTCCGGCACGGCTACCGCAGGCGCTCCCCGGCCCCCGGCACCCGCGCCGCCCTGCTCGACCTGGTCTTCGACGACCTCGACAGCCCCTGGGCGGCGGAGATCGTCCGCGGGGTGGAGGAGGCCGCCCACGCGTCCGGCGTCGGCACCGTGGTGTCCGCCCTACACGGCCGTACCGGCGACGCCCGGGAGTGGCTGCGCACCCCGCGGGCCCGCCCCTCTGACGGCGTCGTCCTCGTCGCCTCGGCACCGGAGCCCCGGCCGCACGAGGAGCCGCGGCTCCTCGGGGTGCCCCTGGTGGCCGTGGACCCGACGGGCTCCCCGGCCCCGCAGGTGCCCACGATCGACGCCGCCGACCGGCCGGGCGGCCTCGCCGCCACCGAGCACCTGCTCGCCCTGGGGCACCGCAGGATCGGCCCGATCGCGGACCGCCGCGCCTGCCGTGCGCCCGGGCCCGCCTCGACGGCCACCGGGCGGCGCCGGAGGGCGCTGGCCTCGCGCTCGACGGGTCCCTCGTCGTCCCCGGCGACTTCCGCCCCGAGTCCGGCTTCACCGGCTGCATCGCCCCGCTGGACTTGTCCGAGCCGCCCGCCGCCGTGTTCGCGGCCGGCGGCCGGACGGCCCTCGGCTCGATCGAGGCGCTGCGCCGGCGCGGACCGTGGGTGCCGGAGGACGTGAGCGTGGTCGGTTTCGACGACCTCCCGGAAGTCCGCTGGTCGGCCCCGCCCCTGACCACCGTCCGCCGGCCCCTCGCCGACACGGGCAGGCTCGCCGTCCGTACGGTGCTGCGCCCGGCCCGGGGCGGGCGGCCAGGCCTGCCCCAGGTGGAGCCGGGCACGGAACTGGTGGTGCGGGCGAGCACGGCACCGCCGCCCCGCCGGGCCCTCGCCACGTCCCGCACCCCGCGCCCTACGACCTCTCCGGAGCCGCCGGCCTCCCCGCAACCCGCCGCCTCCCGGAGCCGAGCGCCCCCGCGGGCAGCCGGCCGGCCGACCCGTCACCCGCGCGCCCGCCGCACCGCCCTATCGTGACCGGCATGCAGTCCTACACGATCGGCCAGGCAGCGCGGCTGCTCGGCGTCAGCCCGGACACCGCCCGCCGCTGGGCCGACGCGGGCCGGCTCACCACTCACCGCGACGCGAGCGGACGGCGGCTCGTCGACGGACGGGACCTGGCCGCCTTCTCCGTGGAACTCGCCCGGAGCGACGCCGCCGAGGCCGACCCCCCGTACACCTCGGCCCGCAACGCCTTCCCCGGCATCGTCACCGCCGTCAAGCTCGGCGACGTCGCCGCCCAGGTGGAGATCCAGGCGGGCCCGCACCGGCTGGTGTCCCTGCTGACCCGCGAGGCGGTCGAGGAACTCGGGCTGGAGGTCGGCATGGAGGCCACGGCCCGGGTGAAGTCGACGAACGTGCACATCGACCGTTCCTGAGGGGCCGGCGCAGGCATCTCCGGCACAGGCATCTCCGGCGCAGGCGTCTCCGGCCCGAGCTGCTCCGGAGCGGCACGTCCGCAGAAACGCACATGCCCAACTCCACCACACCGTCCCCTCGCTCATGAGAACCCACAACAGACTTCCGCCTCGCACCTGCGCCACTATGATCGGCGTATCGGATGGTTCCGGCGGGCTCCTCCGCCGGGCGACGCAGGGAGTGCCCCAGAGATGATCCGTTCAGCGCACGGGACCCGTCGGACCCGCCGGACCCTTCGGGTCTCCGCCGTCGCGGCCGCCGCGCTGCTGGCCCTGAACGCCTGCTCCTCGTCCGGGCCGGACGCGGGCGCGGCCTCCCGCCCGTCCGGCTCGTCCGCGGAGCTGTCCGGCACGGTCACCGTCTTCGCCGCCGCCTCGCTGGAGGAGAGCTTCACCGCCCTGGGCGAGCGCTTCGAGAAGGAGCACCCGGGCACGGAGGTGGCGTTCAGCTTCGGCGGCAGCGACAGCCTCGCCGCCGGCATCACCGGCGGGGCACCGGCCGACGTCTTCGCCGCCGCGAGCGCGACCACGATGAAGCTCGTGACCGACCGGGACGCCGCCGCGGGCGCCCCCACGACCTTCGCCCGCAACCGGCTCCAGATCGCCACCCTGCCGGGCAACCCCGACCGGATCTCCTCCCTGAAGGACCTGGCCGGGGCCGGACTGAAGGTCGTGCTGTGCGACAAGGAGGTGCCGTGCGGCGCCGCCGCCCAGAAGGCCCTGGACGCGGGCGGGGTGCGGCTGACCCCGGTCTCCTACGAGCAGGACGTCAAGAGCGCCCTGACCAAGGTCGAGTTGAAGGAGGCCGACGCCGCCGTCGTGTACCGCACCGACGTCGAGGCGGCGGGTGACAAGGTGCAGGGCGTGGAGTTCCCCGAGTCGGCCGACGCCCTCAACGACTACCCGATCGCCCTGCTGAAGGACGCGCCCAACCCCGCGGCCGCCCGGGCGTTCGTCGACCTGGTGCGGTCCTCCGAAGGCCGGCGGGTCCTGAGCCGGGCCGGGTTCCTGCAGCCGTGAGCCGGACCGACACCCCGGCGGACGGGTCGCGGCGCGGACGCGTCCGCCCGGCCGGGCGCGCCGCCCCGCTCCCCCTGCTCCTGCCCGCGCTGGCCGGCCTGGCGTTCCTCCTGCTGCCCCTGGTCGCCCTGCTCGTGAGGACGCCGTGGAGCAGCCTCCCCGAGCAGTTGACCAGCACGGACGTGTGGCAGGCGCTGCGCCTGTCGCTCGTGTGCGCGACGGCGGCCACCGCCCTGAGCCTGCTCGTCGGCGTCCCGCTGGCCTGGCTGCTGGCCCGTACGGACTTCCCCGGCCGGGGCCTGGTCCGCGCCCTGGTCACGCTGCCCCTGGTCCTGCCCCCCGTGGTGGGCGGTGTGGCCCTGCTGCTGGCCCTCGGCCGCAACGGGGTGATCGGGCAGTGGCTGGACTCCTGGTTCGGCATCACCCTGCCGTTCACCACGTGGGGCGTCGTCCTGGCCGAGACGTTCGTGGCGATGCCGTTCCTCGTCATCAGCGTGGAGGGCACCCTGCGGGCCGCCGACCCCCGCTACGAGGAGGCCGCCGCCACCCTCGGCGCCTCCCGCTTCACCGCGTTCCGCCGGGTCACCCTGCCGCTGATCGCACCGGGCATCGCGGCCGGCTCCGTGCTGGCCTGGGCCCGCGCCCTCGGCGAGTTCGGCGCGACCATCACCTTCGCGGGCAACTTCCCCGGCCGTACGCAGACCATGCCGCTCGCGGTGTACCTGGCCCTCCAGAACGACCCCGCGGCGGCGATCGCCCTGAGCCTGGTCCTGCTGGCCGTCTCCATCGCCGTCCTCGCCGCCCTGCGCGACCGCTGGATGACGGCCTCATGACCGGCCACGACACCGGCACGGCCGCTCTCGGTCCCGCCCCCGCCACCGGTCTCGACGCCCGTCTCGTCGTCGACCGCGGCCCCTTCCGCCTGGACGTGACGCTGACCGCCGCCCCCGGTGACGTCGTCGCGCTGCTCGGCCCGAACGGCGCGGGCAAGACCACCGCCCTGCGCGCCCTCGCCGGCCTGGTCCCGCTCACGGACGGCCACCTGCGGCTGGACGGCGCCGAGCTGACCCGCACGCCGCCCGAGGCCCGCCCGGTCGGCGTCGTCTTCCAGGACTACCTGCTCTTCCCGCACCTGTCCGCCCTGGACAACGTGGCGTTCGGCCCGCGCTGCCGGGGCGCCTCCAAGGCCGAGGCCCGGGCCCTGGCCGCCGCGTGGCTGGAGCGCATGGGCCTGGCCGAGCACGCCGCCGCCAAGCCCCGCCGCCTGTCCGGCGGTCAGGCACAGCGCGTGGCCCTCGCCCGCGCCCTGGCCATCCGCCCCCGGCTGCTCCTCCTCGACGAACCGCTCGCGGCCCTGGACGCCCGCACCCGCCTGGAGGTACGCGCCCGGCTCCGCCGCCACCTCGCCGGGTTCGAGGCCGTCGCCGTCCTGGTCACGCACGACCCGCTGGACGCCATGGTGCTCGCCGACCGGCTGGTCGTCGTCGAGGACGGCGGCGTCGTCCAGGAGGGCACGCCCGCCGGCATCGCCCGCCGCCCCCGTACGGACTACATCGCCCGGCTGGTCGGCCTCAACCTGTACCGGGGCCGGGCCGACGGGCACACGGTCCGGCTGGACACGGGTCCGGCGATCACCACCACCGAGGACCTCTCCGGCCCGGTCTTCGTGGCGTTCCCGCCGGGCGCCGTGACCCTGTTCCGGGAACGCCCCACCGGCTCCAGCGCCCGCAACCTCTGGCGCTGCGAGGTCGCCGGCCTGGAGCCCCACGGCGACCAGGTCCGCGCGGACCTCACCGGCGAACTGCGCCTGGCCGCCGACCTCACCACGGTGGCCGCGGCCGAACTCGACCTGCACCCGGGCGCGCCCGTCTGGGCCACGGTCAAGGCCGCGCAGACCCACGCCTACCCGGCCTGAGACGCCGGTGAGGGCCCCGCCCACCGGGCGGAGCCCTCACCGGACGTCCGTGTCAGACCCGTACGCGCATCAGTCCTCGTACGCGTCCAGCGGCGGGCACGAGCACACCAGGTTGCGGTCGCCGAAGGCCTGGTCGATGCGGCGCACCGGCGGCCAGTACTTGTCGGCGGCGGAGACACCGCCCGGGAAGACGGCCTCCTCGCGGCTGTAGGCGTGCTCCCACGCCCCGCCGAGCGCGGCCGCGGTGTGCGGGGCGTTGCGCAGCGGGTTGTCGTCCGCGGACCACTCGCCCGTGCCGACCTTCTCGATCTCGGCACGGATGGCGATCATCGCCTCGCAGAACCGGTCGAGTTCGGTCAGGTCCTCGGACTCGGTGGGCTCGATCATCAGCGTGCCGGCCACCGGGAACGACATGGTCGGCGCGTGGAAGCCGTAGTCGATGAGCCGCTTGGCGACGTCGTCCACGGTGACGCCGGTCGCCTTGGTCAGCGGCCGCAGGTCGATGATGCACTCGTGGGCGACGAGCCCGCCCGGACCGGTGTAGAGGACTGGGTAGTGCGGCTCCAGCCGCTTGGCGACGTAGTTGGCGCTGAGCACCGCCACCTGCGTGGCGCGCTTGAGGCCCTCGCCGCCCATGAGCCGGACGTACGCCCACGAGATCGGCAGGATGCCCGCGGAGCCCCAGGGCGCGGCCGAGATCGGGCCGACGCCCGTCTCCGGTCCGGCCTCGGGCTGGAGCGGGTGGTTCGGCAGGTACGGCGCCAGGTGCTCGCGCACCGCCACCGGGCCGACGCCCGGTCCGCCGCCGCCGTGCGGGATGCAGAAGGTCTTGTGCAGGTTCAGGTGGGAGACGTCCCCGCCGAAGTGCCCCGGCTTGGCCAGCCCGACGAGCGCGTTGAGGTTGGCGCCGTCCACGTACACCTGGCCGCCGGCGTCGTGCACCTGCGCGCAGATGTCGGCGACGTGCTCCTCGAACACGCCGTGCGTCGACGGGTACGTGATCATCAGCACCGCCAGCTCGTCGCGGTACTGCTCGATCTTCGCCCGCAGGTCCTCGACGTCGATCTCGCCGTCCTCGGAGGTCTTGACGACGACGACCTTCATGCCGGCCATCACGGCGCTCGCGGCGTTCGTGCCGTGCGCGGAGGACGGGATCAGGCACACGGTGCGCTGCTCGTCGCCGTTGGCCCGGTGGTACCCGCGGACGGCCAGCAGACCGGCCAGCTCGCCCTGCGAACCGGCGTTCGGCTGGAGCGAGACCTTGTCGTAGCCGGTGACCTCGGCGAGGCGTTCCTCCAGCTCGTGGATGAGCGAGAGGTAGCCCTGCGCCTGCTCGGCGGGCGCGAAGGGGTGCAGCTGGCCGAACTCGGGCCAGGTGACCGGCTCCATCTCGGTGGTCGCGTTGAGCTTCATGGTGCAGGAGCCCAGCGGGATCATGCCGCGGTCCAGCGCGTAGTCGCGGTCGGCGAGCCGGCGCAGGTAGCGCAGCATCGCGGTCTCGGAGCGGTGCTGGTGGAAGACGGGGTGCGTCAGGAAGTCGTCGGTGCGCAGCAGCGCGTCCGGCAGCGCGTCCCCGGTGCCGGCGTCGAGCGCGTCGACGTCGGCCTCGGCGCCGAACGCCGCCCACACGGCGCGCAGCTGCGCCCGGGTGGTGGTCTCGTCGCAGGCGATCGACACGTGGTCGGCGTCGACCGGGTACAGGTTGACGCCGTTCTGCCGTGCGGCGGCGACGACCTCGGCGGCGCGGCCCTCGACGCGCACGGTCAGGGTGTCGAAGTAGGAGCCGTGCACGACCTCGACGCCGGCGTCCGCGAGCCCGGCGGCGAGGAGCGTGGCGTACCGGTGGGTGCGCCGCGCGATGCCCCGCAGCCCCTCGGGCCCGTGGTAGACGGCGTACATGCCGGCCATGACGGCGAGCAGCACCTGCGCGGTGCAGATGTTGCTGGTGGCCTTCTCGCGGCGGATGTGCTGCTCGCGGGTCTGCAGGGCGAGCCGGTAGGCCTTGTTGCCGTCGGCGTCGACGGAGACGCCCACGAGCCGCCCGGGCAGGCTGCGCGCCATCTTCTCCTGGACCGCCATGTAGCCGGCGTGCGGACCGCCGAAGCCCATCGGCACGCCGAACCGCTGCGTCGTGCCGACGGCGATGTCCGCGCCGAGCTCGCCCGGCGACTTCAGCAGCGTCAGCGCGAGCAGGTCGGCGGCGACGGTGACGAGCGCGCCCAGCTCGTGCGCCTGGTCGATGACGGGCTTGATGTCCCGTACGGCGCCGGAGGCACCCGGGTACTGGATGAGGACGCCGTTGATTTCCCGCTCGGCGACCTCGGCCGGAATGCCCTCGCTGAGGTCGGCGACGACGACCTCGACGCCGGTCGGCTCGGCACGGGTCCGGATCACCGCGACGGTCTGCGGCAGGGCGTCCGCGTCGACCAGGAACAGGCCCTTCTTGTTCTTGCCCATGCGCCGCGACAGCGCCATCGCCTCGGCGGCCGCGGTGCCCTCGTCGAGCAGGGAGGCGCCGGAGGTCGGCAGGCCGGTGAGGTCGGCGACCACGGTCTGGAAGTTGAGCAGCGCCTCCAGCCGCCCCTGCGAGATCTCCGGCTGGTACGGCGTGTAGGCCGTGTACCAGGCCGGGTTCTCCATGACGTTGCGCAGGATGACGGGCGGCGTGAAGGTGCCGTAGTACCCGAGTCCGATCATGGAGCCGAGGACCTGGTTGCGGTCGGCCAGCGACCGCAGCTCGGCCAGCACCTCGGCCTCGCTGCGCGCCCCCGGCAGGTCGAGGGCGCCGGCGTTCTTGATGACGTCCGGCACCGCGGCGGCGGTGAGCTCGTCGAGCGAGCCGTAGCCGACCTGCGCGAGCATCTTGGCCTGCGCCTCCGGGTCGGGCCCGATGTGGCGCTGCTCGAACGGTATGCCCTGTTCGAGCTCGGAGAGCGGAGTGCGGTGGGCGGTCATGGCGGAGGCCTCCTGGTCTGACGCGACCTTCGAGGGCACCACGGCACGGGTGCCCGGACGGCCTCCCCCTCTGTCATCTCGACCTGAGAGCTTCACCGGAACGCCCGAGAGCGCCCGGCTTTCACCGTCGGTGAGAGCGGACACCGTCGACACCCGCTCTGCTTTCCAGAGTGACCTCGTCCGTGCGGTACAGGGGCCTGAGAGATTCCGGGGAGGATTTGCTCCTTCGGCGCCTCCGATGACGTCTGGAGGACTCTCCCGCACGGGGTCAGCAGCCGCCTGCCAGCCTACCAGCGAGGTCAACACCCGGACCTTCGAGTGGCCGCTACCCGGATTGTGCAGTTTTGTAGTGCATACGGCGCTTACGGTGAGGTGCTACCCAGTGGAGGACCCGTGCGAACCGACATCGATCCGCGGAACCTGATCGGCCGCAAGGCGTTCGACCGCAACGGAACCAAGATCGGCACGATCGACGAGGTCTACCTCGACGACGCCACCGGCCTGCCGGAATGGGCGGCCATACGGACCGGTCTGTTCAGCCGGGACGCCTTCGTGCCGCTGGAGCCCAGCGAGTTGGTCGACGGCGCCCTCCACGTCCCCTTCGACCGGTCCCTCATCAAGGACGCCCCCGACTTCGGCGTCGGCCGCCACCTCTCGCCCGAGCAGGAACTCCAGCTCTACCACCACTACGGCCTCGACGTGGCCGCCCCTCCCCCGCTCCCGGACCGCGACTTCGGCCGGCTCGCGGGCACCGACGAACCGGCCTGAGCCGCCCCCGCCCGCCGGCCCGGCCCACGCGCGCCTCCCTCACTCGCGCCCCGCGGCCCGCGGCTCCCCCGGCCCCGCGTCCGGACCGCCCCCCTCCTGCGGTCCCTGCGGCACCAACGGCAGCGGATCGGCCGGCTCCAGCAGCGGATCGTCGACCCGGAACGTCTTCACCCGCCCCCGCGCGGACAGCGGCGTCTCGAACCGCACGGTGACCCGGCCCAGACCGCTGCCCTGCACCCAGCCGTGCCCGTACTCCGCGTGCCGCACGTCGTGCCCCGCGGGCCACCGCCGCTCGGCGGGCGGCCGCTCCTCCTCGACGGGCGCGTCCTCGTACTCCTCGGCGGGCGCGTCCGCCCGCTCCCCCGCCGCCTGGGCGAACAGGTCCTCCTGCGTGTAGTCGGCGAGTCCGCTGACCCCCACCCCGAGCAGCCGCACGCCGCCGGTGGTGTCCACCGCGTCCAGCAGCCGGGCCGCCGCCTCCCGGACGACCGCCGGATCGTCCGTGGGCCCGCGCAGGGTCTCGGACCGGGTCAGCGTGGAGAAGTCGTACCGCCGCACCTTCAGCACGATGGTCCGCCCCGACAGCCCGGCCCCCCGCAGCCGGCGCACGCACCGGTCGGCCAGCCGCCGCACCTCCACCCCGACACGCGTCCGGTCGTGGATGTCCACGTCGTACGTGTCCTCCACGGACACCGACTTGGCCTCCCGCTCGGCCACCACGGGCCGCTCGTCCCAGGCCAGCGCCATGGCGTACAGCGCGTGTCCCTGGGCCTTGCCCAGCAGCCGGACGAGCTCGTCCTCGCCCGCCTCGGCGAGCTCCTCGACCGTGTGGATCCCGGCGCGCCGCAGATGGTCGCCGGTCGCCGGTCCCACCCCCGGCAGCGTCCGCACCGGCATCGGCCCGAGCAGGGCGCGCTCGGTCCCCGGCTCGATCACCACCAGTCCGTCGGGCTTGGCCTGCTCCGAGGCGATCTTCGCCAGCATCTTGGAGGCCGCGAGCCCCACCGACCCGGTGAGCCCCGTGACGGCCCGGATGTCCGCCCGCAGCTTCGCCCCCGCCAGGCGCGCCGACCCCTCGTCCCAGGCCGCTCCGCCGGCCTCCAGGTCGACGAACGCCTCGTCCAGGCTCAGCGGCTCCACCAGCGGCGACAAGGCCCGCAGCAGCCCCATCACCTGCTCGCTGATCGACCGGTAGAACGGGAAGCGGGGCACCAGGTACGCGGCGTGCGGCGCGAGCCGCCGCGCCTGCGCCATGGGCATCGCCGAGTGCACCCCGAAGACCCGCGCCTCGTACGAGCACGTGGCGACCACGCCGCGGGGCCCGAGTCCGCCCACGATGACGGCCTTCCCGCGCAGGCTCGGCTTGGACGCCTGCTCCACCGAGGCGAAGAAGGCGTCCATGTCGAGGTGCAGGATCGTGGGCGCGGTTCTCACAGCTCCGATGCTGCCCTACACCACTGACAACACGGCGCCGCGGTCACGGCACCGCCGCGGCCCCGCGGCGACCGGCTCCCGGCCGACGGCGGCGGACAGCCGTTCATCCGGCTCCCGCGGCCGGACCCCGTTCAGACGGCCCGGTTCCGCCGCCGCGCCAGCTCGTCCGCCGGATTGTGCCCGACCAGGGTCTCCCCGGTGTCGATCCGCTCCCCGTGCAGCTGCGAAAGCGCGTTCTCCACGTCCCGCCACACCACCCCGACGGCGATCCCGAAGATGCCCTGCCCACCCTGGAGCAGGGCGTGGACCTCGTCCGGCGAGGTGCACTCGTACACCGTGGCGCCGTCGCTCATCAGCGTCATCCGCTCCAGGTCGCGGAAACCGCGTTCCCTGAGGTGCTGCACCGCGCTCCGGATGTTCTGCAGCGACACACCGGTGTCGAGGAAGCGCTTCACGATCTTCAGGACGACGACGTCCCGGAAGCTGTACAGACGCTGCGTCCCCGACCCGTGGGCGGGCCGCACGCTCGGCTCGACGAGCCCGGTGCGGGCCCAGTAGTCCAGCTGCCGGTAGGTGATGCCGGCGGCGGCGCAGGCCGTGGGACCGCGATAGCCGATCTGCTCGGACGCCATGGACGTCGTCCCTCCGCTGCTCGGCACGGCCGTCGGTCGCTGCGGAGCGGGACCGGCCGCGCTGCCGTGCTGGGGGTACCCCCTGCTCACGCGGAGCTGAGAGCTTGAGGGAGGGTACGGACCGCTTGCCCCGAGACTGCGTCCGGGGGCACCCCCAGCCGTACCGTCGCCGCTGCTTCTCACGCCGACCTCCGTCCTTGACCTGCCTTCTCGACGGTAGGCAGTCACCAGGGGTGCGTCAACGATCGCCACACTCGGCACGCCGAGTGATAATCACCCTAAGAGTGGTTTCTCGTGCCCCACCGCGGGGAAAGGCTAGCCGAATGCGCTCGGCACGGGCCGTAGGACGCTCTCACGGGACGGTGGCACATGCGGGCATTTTCCGGCCCCCACAGCACGCGGGCGACCCGAGGCGGACCACTTTGTCCGCCGGGCCGCCCGGACACCTCACCGACCGGTCGTGCTCGTCGCCACGGACCTCACTGGCTGCTGCTGCCGAAGTCCTCCGGCGAGATCTGGTCGAGGAACTCGCGGAACTTCTCCACCTCGTCCTCCTGCTCGTCCGGGATCGCGATACCGGCGTCGTCCAGCACCGTGTCGCTGCCGTAGATCGGCGTCCCGGTGCGCAGCGCCAGCGCTATCGCGTCGGACGGGCGGGCACTCACCTCGACCCCGCTGGCGAACACCAGCTCCGCGTAGAAGACGCCCTCACGCAGGTCCGTGATGCGCACTTCCGTGAGCTCCTGGCCGACGGCCTCCAGCACGTCCTTGAACAGGTCGTGGGTCAGCGGCCGCGCGGGCGCCATGCCCTGCTGGGCGAAGGCGATCGCCGTCGCCTCCCCCGGTCCGATCCAGATGGGGAGGTAACGGTCGCCTCCCACTTCACGCAGCAGCACGATCGGTTGGTTGGAGGGCATTTCCACCCGGACACCTACGACATCGAGCTCGTTCACACAGCAACCCTAGGCCGTGCTCGGGATGTTTGGGTAGTCGGGCCGGGAACGGGCGGCCGATCCGGGACCGGATTCCGCTTCCCGTCAGGGCAGCCGCACCCCGAGGGCGGTCTGCACCAGAGCCGCGTGCAGTTTGACCGTGAGCGCCGCCAGCTCCTTGGTACGGGCCTCGGCGTGCGCCCGGGTCTGCGGATTGCGGTGCCGCTTGAGCGGAGCCACCACCTGGTCCACCAGACCGGCCTCGCGGTCCGCGGCGGCCTTCATCACCCGCAGGTGCCGCGGCCCGATCCCGAACCGCCCCAGCTCGGCGATGAGCGAGGCCACGGTCGCCGCCTCCGCGTCGTAGACCCCGTCCCCCACGGGAGCGATGAGCCCGTACGACTCCCACTCCTGCAGTTCCTGCTCCTCGATGCCGGCGGCGGCCAGCAGCTCGGCCCGCCCGATCCGGGCCGCCGTGGGCGCCTCGGAGAGCTCGGGCACGGCCTCGCCGTCCCGCTGGCGGCCCAGCGCCGGGAGCGGGAGGGCCTCACCGCGCTCCATGGCCGCCAGGTGCTCACGGATCACCCTGAGCGGCAGATAGTGGTCCCGCTGCATCCTCAGGACGTGGCCGAGGCGCTCGACGTCCTGCGCGCTGAACTTGCGGTACCCCGAGGGGGTGCGCTGCGGCTCGACGAGCCCCTCCGACTCCAGGAAACGGATCTTGGAGATGGTGATGTCGGGGAACTCGTCGCGCAGCACGTTCAGCACCGTGCCGATGCTCATCAGCCCACTGTCCCTGGCGGCGGTGCCGGGCACGGCACCGCCGCTCGGTGTTCGCAGCATGGACCTTCCCTGGGTGTCCCCCCGGACGGAGTACGGGAGGGTCAGTAGCCTTGCTGGCTCGCGTAGAAGACCAGCCGGTACTTGCCGATCTGCACCTCGTCGCCGTTGTTCAGGGCGACCTGGTCGATCCGCTCCCGGTTGACGTACGTGCCGTTCAGGCTGCCGACGTCGGCCACCGTGAACGCGCCGTCCGGGCTCCGGCGGAACTCCACGTGCCGACGGGAGACCGTGACGTCGTCCAGGAAGATGTCGCTCTGCGGGTGACGCCCGGCCGTGGTCAGGTCGCTGTCCAGCAGGAAGCGGCTGCCCGCGTTCGGCCCGCGGCGCACGACCAGGAGGGCGGAGCCCTGCGGCAGCGCGTCGACGGCGGCCTGCGCCTCGGGGGAGAGCGTCGGCATCGGCGTCTGGCCGGTGGCCTCGGCTTCGTAGGCCTCCAGGCCCGAGATGGAGATCGTGGAGGTCGTCTCCGACGACCGCTCCGCGGGGATCCCGGCCCGCAGCGGCGCGCCGCAGTTGGAGCAGAAGCGGCTGTTCTCCGCGTTGCGGTTGCCGCACCTCGTACACACCAGGGCCGACATGGACGGATCCTCCTGCGGCGGCTGCCCCGCCGGGCCGTGGGACGCGTACGGGCCGGCGACGAACCCTCCACCCGTACCTGAGGTTGACGGTTGGCCGAAACCTATGCCGCCGGACTGCGCAGGGTCAACCGACGGCGCGCCCTGCGCCCCGGAGAGGTCGCCGCCCGGACCAGCCACCTGGTCCCGGAACAGCGGCCGCTGGCCCTCCGCCTCAGGCTGTGCGCGATGACGAGCGGTCGCGTTGTCGTTGCCCTCGCGCGCACTCTTGCCGAACAACTTCGCAAACAACTTCACGGGCGATTCCCCTTGACCGAAACAGACCCGCCCGTGGGGCAGGACGAACCCTGACTGAACACACTGGCCGACCCGGACATCCTGACAACGTCCGTCTCCACCAGACAGTTTCCACCACGCACCACCCATTCGGTGCGCCGACCCCCCGCAACGTCATGCCCTGGCCGGACGTCCCCCATGCACCATCGGTTCACCGGGAGGACGACCGAGCGTAGTCAGGCCGCTTCGCCGCTCGCAAGGCGTCCACGACGATCTTGCTCGATCGCTCGACGGTCACGGTGGCCTGTTCTTTTTCGAGAGTCTGCACCACGCCTCCGGGGATGTTGAGCGCCGGCTCGAGGTCCTGCGGTTTGCCGATGACCTTGAAACGATAAGGCGCGTTGATCTTGTTCCCGTCGACGCTCACCCCTTTGCCGGAGTCCGCCAGGTACGTGCCCGCGACGACCCGGACGCCGTCCACCTGGATCGCCTCCGCACCCGCCGCGCGCAGCTCCTGGATCGCGTCGAGCAGCATGTCGGCCTCGACCGTCCCCTTCGTGTCCTCGATGGTCATCGTGATGCCGGGTCCCTGCGCGGCCACGGTCCCCGCCAGGATGCCGAGTTGGCGCTCCTTCTCGACCGTCTGCCGACGGGCCTCCTCGGCCTGGTCCGAACTGTTCTCCAGCTCGACACGCTGCTTCTCCAGTCCTCGCTTCTCGTCCTCAAGACGCTGGGTACGGTCGTCCAGTTCATCGAGGATGCGGACCAGATCCTCCTGGCGCGCGCCGCGCAGGGCGCTGTCGCCCTCGCTGTTCGACGCCACCTGGACGGCGAGGCCGAACCCGAGCCCGAACAGCAGCAGCGAGACGATGAGTTGGGCCCGGGTCACGCGCGGCGGCCACAGCCCCTTCACCAGCCGCTGCCGGCCGGTCAGCGCGGGCGCGGCGTCCGGCTCCGGACCCCGCGGCATCGGCACGTCCGCCGCGGGCACCTCGTCGGGCAGTTCCTTGCGCAGCCGGTTCCCGGACGCGGGCTGCTCCTCGTGCCTCTCGTCGTGCTCGCTCATCGCGCTCACGCCCGGAACACGTGCCGGCGGATCGCCGCGGCGTTGGAGAAGATGCGGATGCCGAGGACGACCACGACACCGGTGGACAACTGGGCGCCGACGCCCAGCTTGTCGCCGAGGAACACGATCAGCGCGGCCACGACCACGTTCGACAGGAACGACACCACAAAGACCTTGTCGTCGAAGATGCCGTCGAGCATGGCCCGCAGACCGCCGAAGACGGCGTCGAGCGCCGCCACCACGGCGATCGGCAGATACGGCTCGACGGCCGCCGGAACCTCGGGCCGGACCAACAGGCCGGCCACGACTCCCACGACGAGGCCCAGTACGGCGATCACGATGTGCCCTTCTCGGTTTGCTCGGTCTTCGGCTGTGCGGTACGCACGGTCACGCTCGGAGCGGCCGGCAGCCGGAGGTCGTCCTCCACGGAGATGCCGGTGCGGATGCCGTAGTTCTCCTGCAGGGCGTGCAGGTACAGCCCGTCGGCGCTGTTCTGGAACCGGGTGCTCAGCCGCTCGCCGTCCCCCACCGCGAGCACCGTGTAGGGCGGCACCAGCGGTCTGTTGTCGACCAGTATCGCGTCCCCCGCGGCCCTGATCGCGGACAGGGCCGTCAGCCGCTGCCCGTTGATGGAGATCGCCTCGGCGCCCGACTCCCACAGCCCGTTGACCACGCGCTGCAGGTCCCGGTCGCGCACCCGGCCGGTGTCGGAGAACCCGGAACTCCCGCGCGGGTCGCCGTCGGCGCCGGTGCCGGCGTCCTTCGCGTCGTCCACGACGAGCTTCACACCGGGACCGTGCACGGCGGAGGCGCCCGCCAGGACGCCCATCAGCTCCAGCCTGCCGCCGTCCCCGCTCTGCTCCAGGGCCTCGCGCTGCCGCGCGCCGACGTCCGCGCGCAGCTCGTCGACGGTGTCCTCCAGCTCGTCCGCCGTCTCGGTCTCCCGGTCGATGCGGTCGATGAGCTCCTCGCGCTCCTTGGCGACCACGGGGGCCGCGATCCGCGCCTGTGCCGCCCCGACGGTCACCACGAGGGCCGCGAGCACCAGGCCGGCGGCCAGGCCCAGCTTCGCCCTGAGGGTCCTCGGCAGCCCGCCCTCACCCGTGGCCTTCTTCCGCGCGGCGGCCTCGGCGTACCCGTCGTCGAGGCTGTGGTCCATGACGTTGGTGATCAACGACATGGACGCGTCCGGACGCGTCGGCCGCCTGGGTGTGCTCCGAACGGGGGGTTGCTGCGGCATGCCGCACATCGTCGCACGTCGCCGCCGTCCCCCACGAACGGCCCCACCGGCGTGCCGGACAGGCCCCCTTGGGGGACACTTGTCCGGCACGCACGCGTGCTGTGCTTTTTACCGACCCGCGCTGTCCACGACCGCGGACCACTCGTCGAGCAGCGCCTGGGCGGAGGCGTCGTCGGGCCCTTCCGCCCACAGGTGGGTGACCGCCTCGGCCGGGTCGGGCAGCACCATCACCCAGCGCCCGTCGGCCTCCACGACGCGCACGCCGTCCGTGGTGTCCACGGAGCGCTCCCCGGCCTCCTCGACGACCCGCCGCATGACGAGCCCCTTGACGGCCCACGGAGTCGCCAGGTCCCGCTTGAGGACGTGCGCCCGCGGGATCCGCGCGTCGATCTGGCTGAGCGTGAGCTGCGTCCGCGCCACGAGCCCGATGAGCCGCACGAAGGCCGCGGTGCCGTCGTAGACGCTGCTGAACTCGGGGACGATGAAGCCGCCCTTGCCGTCGCCTCCGAAGATCGTCCCTTCCTCGCCGCCGACCCGGGTCAGGTCGTCGGGGGAGGTGGTCGTCCACTCGACCTGCGTCCCGTGGTACGCCGCCACCTGTTCGGCGATCCTCGTGGTGGTCACCGGGAGCGCGACCCGGCCGCTGCGCCGCTCGGCGGCGACGAGGTCGAGCATGACGAGCAGCGCCCGGTCGTCCTCGATGATGCGCCCCTTCTCGTCGACGAGGGAGATCCGCTCGCCGACCGGGTCGAACCGGACACCGAACGCGGCACCCGAGGACGCCACGATCTCCCCGAGCCGCAGCAGCCCCGCCCGTCGCATGTCGGCCGTCTCCGTCGGCCGGGACTCGTCGAGACCGGGGTTGATGGTCAGCGAGTCCACCCCGAGCTTGCCGAGCAGGCTCGGCAGCACGAGACCGGCGCTGCCGTTGGACGCGTCCACGACCACCTTCAGCCCGGCCTCCGCGATGCCGGTCGTGTCCACGTTGCGCAGCAGCGACCCGGTGTACGAGTCGAAGACGCTGGCCGGGAAGTGCAGGTCGCCGATCTCACCGGGGAACGCGCGCCGGTACTCCTGCCGCGCGAACACGCGGTCGAGCTTGCGCTGACTGCCCTGGGAGAGGTCGGCCCCCTGCCCGTCGAAGAACATGATGTCCACGGAGTCCGGCACCCCGGGCGTGGTCCGGATCATGATGCCGCCGGCACTTCCCCGCGCGGTCTGCTGCCGGGCGACCGGCAGCGGTACGTTCTCCAGGTCCCGTACGTCGATGGCGCTGGCCTGCAGCGCGGAGATGACCGCCCGCTTGAGCGCGCGGGCACCACGCGAGTGGTCACGGGCCGTGGTGACCGTCGCCCCCTTCTTCAGGGTGGTCGCGTAGGCGCCGGCGAGACGCACCGCGAGTTCCGGCGTGATCTCCACGTTCAGGATTCCGGACACCCCGCGGGCACCGAAAAGATGCGCCTGTCCCCGGGATTCCCAGATCACCGACGTGTTGACGAAGGCACCGGCTTCGATGGTCTTGAACGGATAGACCCGGACGTTGCCCTGAACGATCGATTCTTCACCGATCAGGCACTCGTCACCGATGACCGCGCCGTCCTCGATCCGCGCCGCGCGCATGATGTCGGTGTTCTTTCCGACGACGCAGCCCCGCAGATTGCTGTGCGGCCCGACGTAGACGTTGTCGTGGACGACGGACTTGTGCAGGAAGGCCCCGCTCTTCACCACGACGTTCGATCCGACGACCGTGTGCTCGCGCAGTTCGGCGCCGGCCTCGACCTTCGCGTAGTCCCCGATGTACAGGGGGCCGCGGAGAACCGCGTCGGGGTGCACCTCGGCACCCTCGGCGACCCAGACGCCCGGAGAGATTTCGAAGCCGTCGATGTCGACGTCGACCTTGCCCTCCAGGACGTCGGCCTGGGCCTTCACATAGCTCTCGTGCGTGCCGACGTCCTCCCAGTAGCCCTCGGCGACGTAGCCGTAGATCGGCTTGCCTTCCTTCATCAGCTGCGGGAAGACGTCGCCGGACCAGTCGACGGGAACGTCGGGCTCGACGTAGTCGAAGACCTCGGGCTCCATCACGTAGATGCCGGTGTTGACGGTGTCCGAGAACACCTGCCCCCACGTCGGCTTCTCGAGGAACCGCTCGACCCGGCCCTCCTCGTCCACGATGGTGATGCCGAACTCCAGCGGATTGGGCACCCGGGTCAGGCAGACCGTGACCAGCGCACCCTTCTCCTTGTGGAAATTGATCAGCTCGGTGAGGTCGAAGTCGGTCAGGGCATCACCGGAAATAACGAGGAAGGCATCGTCCTTCAACGCCTCCTCGGCGTTCTTGACGCTTCCGGCGGTACCGAGTGGCTTCTCCTCATTGGCATAGGTGAGCTCCATCCCGAGCTCTTCGCCGTCACCGAAGTAGTTCTTGACGAGCGAGGCCAGGAACTGGACAGTCACAACTGTTTCGTTGAGCCCATGCTTTTTGAGCAGCCGCAGCACGTGCTCCATGATCGGGCGGTTGGCCACGGGCAGGAGCGGCTTGGGCATGCTTGAGGTCATGGGACGAAGGCGGGTGCCTTCGCCTCCGGCCATCACTACGGCCTTCATGTCGGAAGCGTCCTCCTCGAAGAGACGACGGTCGAGCCGACTTCACCCGCCCTGATTGTCCCGTACTTTTCCAGCACGGGCCATCGGGCCGTTACGGCCACGCATTCGACGGGTTCAATCGGCCACGGTGTCCGCACGGACCAGGCGGCGGACTTGTACTACGTAGAGGACTCCTGCCCACCAGTACAGCGTTGTACCCCATCCGGCGAACGCCCATCCGAAAATAGCAGCGAGTGACGAGATCCAGCTGCTTCCGTCACTGAGCAGGAGCAGGGGGAAGGCATACATCAAGTTGAAGGTCGCGGCCTTCCCCAGGAAGTTCACCTGCGGCGGCGGATAGCCGTGCCGCCGGAGAATGCCCACCATCACCAGCAGGACCAGCTCCCGCGCCAGCAGGGCGCAGGTCAGCCAGAGAGGCAGGATCTCGCGCCAGGTGAGGCCCACCAGCGTCGAGAGGATGTAGAGCCGGTCGGCCGCGGGATCCAGGAGCCGGCCGAGGCTGCTGATCTGGTTCCACTTCCGGGCGAGCTTGCCGTCCAGATAGTCGCTGACGCCGCTCAGCGCCAGGACCAGGAGCGCCCAGCCGTCGCTTTTCGGGCCGCCGAACTCAGGCCTGAGGATCAACCACAGGAAGAGGGGCACGCCGACGAGCCGCGCCATGCTGAGGATGTTCGGGATGGTGAGGACCCGGTCTGTCTGGACGCGGGTCTCCTGGACCTCCACCCGGGGGCCTCCTGTGGGAAACGTGCCGATGATGCTCCCTGACCTTACCTCAACGCAAAAAAGCTCTGGCTCTTGGGCTGCATGCCCAAGAGCCAGAGCTCTAAAAGGAGTTCGGCGGTGTCCTACTCTCCCACAGGGTCCCCCCTGCAGTACCATCGGCGCTGTAAGGCTTAGCTTCCGGGTTCGGAATGTAACCGGGCGTTT
>NZ_JBITSF010000026.1:0-83398 GCF_044540485.1 Streptomyces sp. NPDC085946
CAACGCCGCCCGTAATCGGTTCACTTCATACGCATCCACACAGCCAACATGCTCTTGATCAGCATCAACGAAAAGACCTAACGAAGCACTACTAGGGTCCGTCTTCAAAGATCATCGGATGGTGGATCATGGTGTCGTGGTACGTCGTCATGAACTCACCGATCAGGATTGGGAGTTGCTCGCTCCGCTGATACCGAGGGCCGCGACGGGCCGGCCGCGTGTGGAGGACCGGCAGGTCGTCAACGGGATGGTCTGCAAGATCCGCACCGGGATCTCCTGGCGTGACCTGCCGGAACGCTACGGGCCGTGGCAGACGGTCTACACCCGCTTCCGCCGCTACGCCCTTGACGGCGTGTTCACCCGGGCCCTGCGGCAGATCCAGGCCCGGGCGGACGCCGCCGGGGACATCGACCGGCTGGTGCGGATCGACTCCACCATCGTCCGCGCCCACCAGCACGCCGCCGCCACGGGCCGAAAAGGGGGACTCAAGGGCCGGACGAACCGGATGATCACGCCCTCGGTCGATCCCGAGGCGGACTGACCACCAAGATCCGCCTTGCCTGCGACGGCCGCGGCCACCCCCTCGCCATCCTGCTGACACCCGGCCAACGCCACGACAGCATCTGCGCACGCCCCCTCCTCGAACGCAGCCACGTCCCGCGCACCGGCCCTGGCCGACCTCGCTGCAGATCCGACCAGATCATCGCCGACAAGGCCTACAGCTCTCGCGGCCTCCGCGCCTACCTGCGCAAACGCGGTATCGCGCACACCATCCCGGAGAAGGCCGACCAGCAGCGCCATCGGCTGAACCGCGGCCGCCGCGGCGGCAGGCCACCCGGGTTCGACCGGGAGGCCTACCGCCGCCGCAACACCATCGAGCGCTGCTTCAACCGGCTCAAAGGCTTCCGCGGGATCGCGACCCGATACGACAAGACCGCCACCTCATACGAGGCAGCGGTCAGTTTCGCGTCGCTCCTGCTCTGGGCAAGATCCGTTTGAAGACGGACCCTAGCGCGTCCGGCCGCTCACGGACGCCCCCGGGCCTCCCGGACCTCACAGGCCGAGCGTGAACCAGGTCGCCTTGCCGTCGTCCGTGGGGCGCACGCCCCAGCTGCCGGCGAGGGAGCGGACGAGGAGCAGGCCGCGGCCGGAGTCCTCGTCCTCGGCGGCGAGGCGCGGCCGGGGCAGGTGGGGGCTGTGGTCGCTGACCTCCACGGTGAGGTCGGTGGCGGTGCGGCGCAGGTGCACCCCGACGGGGCCCGCCGCGTGCTGGACGGCGTTGGTGAGGACCTCGGACAGCAGCAGGAGCGCGTCGTCGGCGCGCGCCGTGCACTCCCAGGCGGCGAGCGCCTCGGCGAGGAAGGCCCGGCCCTCGCGCACGGAGGACGGGACGGCGGGCAGTTCCACGGCGAGGGCGGCCAGCGGCGCGGCCGGGAGCTGGGCCAGCAGGAGGGTGACGTCGTCGTTGTGGCTCTCCGCGTCCGGCAGCAGGCTCGTCAGGACGTGGTCGGCGGCGGACTCCAGACAGGCACCGCCGGCGAAGAACGCGTCGAGCACCCCGGTGAGTTCGCGGATGCGCAGTTCTATGTCGCTGCCGGGCGTCTCGACCAGGCCGTCCGTGTACAGCACGAGGGTGGAACCGGGCGGGATGTCCGTCGTGGACTGCTCGTACAGGACGTCGCCCACGCCGAGGGGCGCGTTGACCGGCGCCGGCAGCGTGCGCACCGCGCCGTCGGGACCGGCGACCAGGGTCGGCAGGTGGCCCGCCGAGCAGACGGTGACGGTGCCGGTTGTCCGGCGCGATGACGAGGTAGCAGCAGGTGACGAGCTGGTCGGGGACGTCGAGGTCGGCGACGCAGGCGTCCAGGGCCTGCATCAGCCGGTGCGGCGGCATGCCGGTCTTGGCGAGCGCGTGCGCGGCGGAGCGCAACTGGCCCATGACGGCGGCGGCTTCCAGACCGCGGCCCATGACGTCGCCGATCAGCACGCCGACCCGTCCGGCGCCCAGCGGGACGAGGTCGAACCAGTCGCCGCCCACGCCGGCGCCCTGGGTGGCGGGCCGGTAGCGGCTGGCGGTGTCCAGCCCGGGGAGGGCGGGCGGCGTCCCCATCAGACTGCGCTGCAGGGTGAGGGCGATGTGCCGCTGCTGCTCGTACAGGGCGGTCAGCTGGGCCTCGGCGCGCTTGCGGTCGCCGATGTCGCGGACGATGGCGCACGCGCCGACGACCGTGCCGCCGGTGTCCCGGGTCGGCCAGAGCGTGACGTCGACGTCCACCAGCCGGCCGGTCCTCGTCACCCGCAGCGTCTCGAAGTGCTCCACCTTCCGGCCGTCGCGCAGCCGGTCCAGCAGGGCGCCGATCTCGTCGTCCGACTCGGGCGGGGCCAGCAGGGACACGTGCCGGCCGATGGCCTCCTCGGCCCGGAACCCGTACAGGCGCTGCGCCGCCGCGTTCCAGTAGGTGACGTATCCGTCGAGGGTCATGGCCAGGATGGCGTCCTGGGAGGACTCCACCAGCGCGGCGAGTTCGTTGATGCGGGCCTCGGCGGCCTTGCGCTCGCTGACGTCGCGCACCGCGGCCGACACGAGCAGGCCGTCGGGCGTCTCCAGCGGGCTGAGGCTGATCTCGACGGGGAACTCGGTGCCGTCCCTGCGCAGCCCGCGCAGTTCCAGCCCGGCACCCATCGGGCGCACCTGGCGGTTGGCGGCGTAGCCCTCGCGGTGCCGGGTGTGCTGGGCGTGGAAGCGGTGCGGCATCAGCAGCTCGACCGGACGGCCGAGCAGGTCGTCGCGGGAATGGCCGAAGAGCGCCTCGGTCTGGGCGTTGACGAGTTTGATGGTCCCGGTGTCGTCGACGATGACCATGGCGTCCGGCGCCGCCTCCAGCAGCCCCCGGAACCGCTCCTCGGCGCCGGCGGGCCCGCTCGCCCGCACCGCGGTGCCACAGCCGCACCGCTCCCGGCCGGCGACCGGCACCGACGGCGACGCCGAGGCCACGACGACCTTGCCCATACGTACCCCTGCCCTGCTCCGCATGACGAATCAGGCCATCACAACGCAGCGGGCCCGCCCGCGCCCCGGCATGTCGCCTACTGACCGGGGATGCCCGAACCTGCCCGTCTCCGACCGGGGACGGCCGTCCGAGGGACCCGGGAACGGGCGGAACGGGCAACGGGCGCGGCGAAGCGGGAAGGGCCCCATCCGCTTCTCGCGGATCCTGATCGCGCGGTGCGCGGCCGCCGGCCGCTTCCCCGCGTCCGTACGGGTCCTTCCCGCCGCCTCCAGCAGAGCACATCGCCACCGGACCCGCCAGGGCCGGCCGGGCCCCGGCCGGCGGCGGTGACCGCCCCGGACGGCCGCACCGCCCCTGCCGCCGCCCGGCCGCCGGTGCGACGCTGAGGGTGTGCCCGGCGCCGCACGCCCGTGCGGCGCGGCGGAAGGCGGTGGGGACGGTGGAGCTGCCCCTGGTCGTGGGTGTCGACGGATCCGACAGCAGTGACCTGGCGGTCGACTGGGCGGTGGACGAGGCCGCCCGGCACGGCCTGCCGCTGCGCCTGCTGTACGCCTCCCTCGCGGAGCGCCACGAGGAGGACGTGCCATCCGCCGGCGCCGGCCGTCCGGCCGGGAAGGCCCTGGCGGACCACGTCGTCGGCTCCGCGGCGGAACGCGCTCGGCGGCGCGGTCCCACGGTGCGGGTCCTGGCCGAGGTGGTCGCCGACGAGCCGGTGTCCGCGCTGGTGGCGGCGGGCCGCGACGCCTCCGCCCTGATCACCGGGGCCCGGGGCCGCGGCGGGCTGACGGGCCTGCTGCCGGGCTCGGTGAGCCTGGCCGTGGCGGCCCGGGCGCCCTGCCCGGTCGTCGTCGTCCGGGGGGACCGGGCCGGCCTGACGGGCGCCCACGAGCGGATCCTGCTCGGCGCGGGCGAGCCCGCGACCGGTGAGCGGGCCGTGCGGTTCGCCTTCCGCGAGGCCGTGGCGCGCGGCTGCGTCCTGGACGTCGTCCGCGCCTGGCGTCCCGCGCCCGGGGCCACCGGCTCCTCCCCGCTCGCCGGCGCCCTGGGGCGGCACCACGAGGAACGGGCGTCCGAACTGCTCGACGCCCTGCTCGCGGACGCCGTGGCCGCCCACCCGGACGTCCGGGTGCACCGGACGACCGTGGAGGGGCCGGCCCGCAAGGTGCTGGTGCACCGGTCGGCCGCGGCCGACCTCGTGATCGTGGGGGCACGGAGCCGGACCGGCCGCACCGGCCTGCGACTGGGCCGGGTCGGCCACACCCTGTTGCACCACGCGGACTGCCCGGTGGCGCTCGTGCCGCACCAGCCCTGACCCGCGGCGCGGACGCACCGGCCCCGGCCGTCCGCCTAGCGGCGCGGGCGCACCGGCCCCGGCTCCCGGCTCGCGCCGCGGACCCCCGACGGCCGCACCGGCCCCCGCCCCCTCGACCGGTGTGTGTCCGGGGCCGCGCAGGGGTACCCCGTGCGACGCGTCCGCGTCCCGCCGCGCACGGGAGGTACCGGCCCGGGCCGGGGGAGCGGACCAGGTCGACGTGCTCGTGGACGGAGGCGTGGCGGCCCGGATGCGGCCGCCGGGCGGGAACGGCGCCGACATCGCCGTACGGGATCCCGGACAGCTGCCCGCGTAAGGAGCGTCGAGGTGACGGGCTGGACATGGGTGTACGAGGGCTACGACCCCGCCGACGCGCGCCTGAGGGAATCGCTGTGCACGCTCGGCAACGGCTACCTCGCCACCCGGGGAGCGCTCGCCGAGTGCACCGCGGACGACGTGCACTACCCGGGCACGTACGTGGCGGGCTGCTACAACCGGCTCGTCTCGGAGGTGGCCGGCCGGCGGGTCGAGAACGAGGACATGGTCAACCTGCCCAACTGGCTGCCGCTGCGCTTCCGCGTCCCCGGCGGCCCCTGGCTCGCCCCCGACACCGCGCCGGTGCTCGACCACACCGAGACCCTGCACCTGTTGTCCGGCCTGCTGGAGCGCCGGAGCAGGTACGGCCTCGGGGAGGGGCGGGTCCTCGCGGTGCGGCAGATCCGGCTCGTGCACATGGCCGACCCCCATCTGGCCGCCCTGCGCACCGAGTTCACCGCCGAGGGCCCCGTCGGCCCGCTCGACGTGGAGGCGGCGCTCGACGGCGGGGTGACCAACGCCGGTGTGCCGCGCTACCGGGAGCTGGACGGCCGGCACCTGACCCACGTGCACTCCGGGACCGCCTCCCCCGACACGGTGTGGATGCGCTGTCGCACCCGTACCTCCGACATCCGGATCGGCCTGGCGGCCCGCCTCACCGCCGGGGCGCCCGCCACCGCCCGGCACGAGCGCCCGCGCGCCGTCCAGCGCACGCGCCTGGACCTCGCGCCCGGCCGCACCGTCACCGTCGACAAGACCGTCGCCCTGCACACCTCCCGCGACCCGGCGATCAGCGACCCGCTGCACGCCGCCCTGGACCGGGTGCGCCGGGCGCCCGGCTTCGACGCCCTGCTGGAGTCGCACCTGACCGCCTGGGACCAGCTGTGGCGCCGCGCGGAGCTCGACGTGCCCGGCGAGGCGGGCGACATCCTGCGGCTGCACCTCTTCCACGTCCTGCAGACCCTCTCCCCGCACACCGCCGACCTCGACGTGGGGGTCCCGGCCCGCGGACTGCACGGCGAGGCCTACCGCGGCCACATCTTCTGGGACGAGCTGTTCGTCCTGCCCTACCTCAACCTGCACTTCCCCGAGGTCTCCCGCGCCCTGCTGCACTACCGGCACCGGCGCCTGGAGCGCGCCTGCACCGCCGCCCGGGACGCGGGCCGCCAGGGCGCCATGTACCCCTGGCAGAGCGGCAGCGACGGCCGCGAGGAGACCCAGCAGCTGCACCTCAACCCGCGCTCGGGCCGCTGGCTGCCGGACCACTCCCACCTCCAGTACCACGTCGGGTCGGCGATCGCGTACAACGTGTGGCAGTACTGCGAGGCCAGCGGGGACGCCGAGTTCCTGCACACCAAGGGCGCCGAGATGCTGCTGCAGGTCGCCCGTTTCTGGGCGGACGCGGCCGCCTGGGACGAGCGGCTGGGGCGGCACCGCATCCGGGGGGTGGTCGGCCCGGACGAGTACCACGAGTTCTACCCGGGCGCCGCCGAGCCCGGCCTCGACGACAACGCGTACACCAACGTCACCGCCGCCTGGGTGCTCGGCCACACCCTGGACGTGCTGCGGAGCCTGCCCGAGCCGCGCCGCCGCGAACTCGCCGAGCGCACCGGCCTGGACGCGGGCGAACTCGAACAGTGGGAGGACGTCTCGCGCACGCTGCACGTCCCCTTCCACGACGGCGTCATCAGCCAGTTCGAGGGCTTCGGCGACCTCGCCGAACTCGACTGGGACGGCTACCGGCAGCGGTACGGCGACATCCGCCGCCTGGACCGGATCCTGGAGGCGGAGGGCGACACCGTCAACCGCTACCAGGCCTCCAAGCAGGCCGACGTCCTGATGCTCGGCTACCTCTTCTCCCCGGTCGAACTGCGCGCCCTCTTCCACCGGCTGGGCCTGCGGCTGGAGGAGGAGACCTGGCAGCGCACCGTCGACTACTACCTGCACCGCACCAGCCACGGCTCCACCCTCAGCGGCCTGGTGCATGGCTGGGTGCTGGCCCGGGCGCGGCGCGCCGAGGCGTGGAAGTTCTGCCAGGAGGCCCTGCAGGGCGACATCGCCGACGTGCAGGGCGGTACCACCGGCGAGGGCATCCACCTGGGCGCCATGGCCGGCACCCTCGACCTCGTGCAGCGCGGCCTGACCGGCCTGGAGACCCGCGACGGGGCGCTGTGGCTCGACCCGGTCCCGCTGCCCGAGCTGTCCTCCTACGGCTTCTCCCTGCGCTACCAGGGCAACTGGGGCGTCCGGCTGCGGCTGGAGCGCGGCCGGCTGGAGATCGCCGTGCCGTCCCCCGACGGCGCGCCCATGGAGGTGCGGCTCCCGGACCGCTCGGTCTGCCTCCAGCCCGGGGAGACGGGACGGCTGGTGCTCCCGGAGTACTGACGGCCGCCACCGCGCGGCACGCGGCTCAGTCGTGCGGGACGACCGCGACCGGGCACGGCAGGTGGTGCAGGGCGGCGTGGGCGACGGGCCCGAGCTTCCAGGTGAGCCGCGACGTCAGGCGGCGGCGTCCCACCACGGTGAGCCGGCTGCGCGCGGAGGCGGACAGCAGCACCCGCGCGGCCGGTCCCACGGCGGCGTCGGCCACCACGGGCACCTCGGGGAACTTCTCCCGCCAGGGCGCCAGCGCGGCGGCGAGCAGCGTCCGCTCCTCCGCCTCGCCCCCATCCTCGCCGGCGGCCGTCGGCGCGGCGTGCGGCAGGGCCCGCACCACCCGCACCGGGGTGCCGTCCTCGGCGGCGGTGGTGAAGGCGAACTCCAGCAGCTGCCCGGAGTCCGGGACCGGCTCCTGTACGCCCACCACGATCTCGTCCCGGCACGCCGCCGGACGGCCCGGACCCTCCTGGACGCACGGATCACCGGCGCGCACGGTGACGGCCGGGCAGCGGGCGAGGCCCAGGACGTGCAGGCTGATGGAGCCGAGCAGGAAGCTGGCGACAGAGTCGTAGGCCCGCGAGCCGAGCACGAGCAGGGCCGCGTCGCGGCTGTGGTCCAGCAGCGCCTGCTCGGCGGGCGCCGCCGTCAGGTCCGTGGCCACGGTCAGCCCGGGACGGCGGTCCAGCAGCTCGGCCTCGGCCCGCCGCAGCACCTGCTCCCCGTGGAGCCGCCTGCCCTCGGCCGTCCGCTGGGCGAGGGGCACGTCGAGCGGCCGGCTGGTCCACGAGTGGAGCAGCAGCAGGGGCAGGTTCCTGTCCGCTGCCTCGCGGGCGGCCCACCACAGGGCGGTGGAACTGGTGGGGGAACCGTCGAGTCCGACGACGACCGGGCCGGTCATGGCACACCTCCGATACCGGCACGACGGCCCGGGGACCGTCCCGCCTCGTCCCCCACCTGCCTCACCGCCCAGCATGGCCGCCGCGCGGAGCGGGGGGAAGGGCCGAAGGTCCGCCCGTGCGTCCCCGCCGGGAGCCGACCGGCCCTGCGCCGGGGGCGGTCAGCCGTGGTACGTGATGTAGCCGTTGCCGTCCGGGTCGGAACCGCTCTTGGTGTAGGAGTGCACGTCGGCGCGGCTGCCGGAGGGCTTGTACAGGTAGATGGTGTCCCTGTCGTTGTTCCACAGGAAGTTGCAGTTGTCGCGGTAGACGACGTTGGAGCCGTCGGAGTCGGTGCCGTGGCCGCCGCGCAGCTTCACGTGGTCGCCGGGCTGCAGGTAGTGGGTGGCGGTGAAGGCGAACCGGTTGCCCGCGGCGTCCTTGACCACGTAGCCCTTGAGGTTCACCGTCGTCGACGACGAGTAGTTCTCGATCGTCAGGTACTCCTCGTCGGTGTTGCCCGTCGAGCAGCTGTTGGAGTCCCGTCCGGGCGCGTCGTACTGGATGCCGCGCACCTTCAGCGCGGAGTCGTACTCGGCGGCCTGGGCCGGCGCGGCCGTCAGGACGGCCAGGGCCCCCGCGGTGGCGACGGTGGCGGAAACGGCGAGGCGTATGCGCATGGAAGTCATCCCCCCTGCGTGGCCGTTCGGTGACGACCACGTGGTGTTCCGGTGAAGAACCGTGATCGTACACAATGCGCCGGGCCGTCATGAGCGCTTCCCCGAAGTCGGCCGCCCGGGCCCGGCCCGCCGCCGTGGCCTGCCGCGCCGTACCGGACCGGACGGTCCCGCACCCGACGGAAGAGGGGTGGGGGGGGGCCGCGCCCCCGCCCCCCCCCCCGCGGGCCCCGCCCCCCCCCCCCGGCCGCCCCCGGGGGGGGGGGGGCCCGGGGGGGGGGGGCGGCGGGGGGGGGGGGGGCGGGTCCGGGAGCACCGCTCCCGGACCCCTCTCCGCGCGGCCCCGCGCCCCGCCCGGCTTCACCGGGCGGAGCGCCGGCCACCGCGAGGCGTCAGCCGCGCGGTGCCTCAGGCACCGCTCGCCTTCAGCATGTCCTCACGCTCGACGATCTTCACGCGCTCACGGCCCTGCGGCTCGCCCAGCGCCTTCTCGGCGGCGTCCAGCTTGTACCAGCCCTCCCAGGTGGTGAAGCGGATCCCGCGCTCGGCGAGGAACGCGTCCACGGCCTCGCGGTCCGGCGTGGCGGGCGTGTGGAGGCGGCCGCTCGCGAAGTCGTCCAGCAGGTTCGCCACCGTCTCGTTGGCGTCGCCCTTGGTGTGGCCGATCAGCCCCACGGGGCCGCGGCGGATCCAGCCGGTGACGTACGTGGACTGCACGTGCTCGCCGGTCTCGCCGATGACCCGGCCGCCCTCGTCCGGGACGGTGCCCGAGTCGATGTCCCAGGGCAGCTTGGGGAGCTTGTCGGACAGGTAGCCCACGGCGCGGTACACCGCCGTGACGTCCCAGTCCTTGAAGGTGCCGGTGCCCCTGACGTTGCCGGTGCCGTCGAGCTCGGTGCGCTCGGTGCGCAGGCCGACGACCTTGCCGTCCTCGCCGAGGATCTCCACCGGCGACTCGAAGAAGTGCAGGAAGAGCTTGTGCGGGCGGTCGCCGACGTCGCGGATCGCCCAGTTCTCCAGCGTCTTGGCGACCATGTCGGCCTGCTTGTTGCCGCGCCGGGTCGCGATCGAGCCCTCGTCGTAGTCGATGTCCTCCGGGTCGACGATGACCTCGATGTTCGGGGAGTGGTCGAGCTCCCGCAGCTCCATCGGGCTGAACTTCGCCTGCGCCGGACCCCGGCGGCCGAAGACGTGGATCTCCTTGGCGCGGTTGGCCTTCAGACCCTCGTAGACGTTGGCCGGGATCTCCGTCGGCAGCAGCTCGTCGGCCGTCTTGGCCAGGATGCGGGCGACGTCGAGCGCCACGTTGCCGACGCCCAGCACGGCGACCTTCTCCGCCTCCAGCGGCCAGGTGCGCGGCACGTCCGGGTGCCCGTCGTACCAGGAGACGAAGTCGGCGGCGCCGTAGGAGCCGTCGAGGTCGATGCCCGGGACGGGCAGCGCCCGGTCGGCCGTCGCGCCCGTGGCGAAGATCACGGCGTCGTAGAAGGCCCGCAGGTCGTCCAGGCTGATGTCGGTGCCGTAGTCCACGTTGCCGAACAGCCGGATCTGGGGCTTGTCCAGTACCTGGTGCAGGGCCGTGATGATGCCCTTGATCCGCGGGTGGTCGGGGGCGACGCCGTACCGGATCAGCCCGAACGGCGCCGGCATGCGCTCGAAGATGTCGATGGACACGCCGGGTTCGGCGGCCACCTCGGACTTGAGCAGGGCGTCGGCCGCGTAGATCCCGGCGGGGCCGGATCCGACGATGGCTACCCGCAGGGGGCGGGGCATGGTCAGGTTCCCTTCGAGCGAGGACAGTGATCTCTCCGGGAAGCCTAAGCTAAGGCATGCCTTACCTGGTACGCGGGTCCGCTCTATGAGCTCATAAGCCCATCTTATGCCTACTCCTCGCTCCCGCTTATGCCCCCTGTGCCGGCCGTCCCGCCGCTCACGGCAGCGGCTGCTCGGCCCAGATGACCTTCCCGCCGGGGACGTACCGGGTGCCCCAGCGCTCGGCGAGCCGGGCGACGAGGAACAGGCCCCGGCCGCCCTCGTCGGTCATCGCCGCGTACCGCAGGTGCGGCGAGGTGCTGCTGCTGTCGAAGACCTCGCAGATCAGGTGGCGGTCCCGCAGCACGCGCACGTGGATCGGGCCGCCGCCGTACCGGATCGCGTTGGTGACCAGCTCGCTCAGGATCAGCTCCGTGGTGAACGCCAGCTCCTCCAGGCCCCACTCGGCCAGCTTCCGGGTGACCCGGGCGCGCACCTCGGCGACGGCCGCCGGGTCGGACGGCACCGGCCACTCGGCCACCCGGTCGCCGGCCAGGCCCCGGGTGCGGGCGACGATCAGCGCGATGTCGTCGCTCGCCCGGGCCGGACGCCGGGCCTCCAGCACGGCCCGGCAGGTGTCCTCCGGGGAGTCGCCGGCCCGGGACAGCGCCTCGCGCAGCAGCTCCAGACCGACGTCGATGTCCCGCTGCCGGTCCTCGACCAGCCCGTCGGTGTACAGCACGAGCCGGCTGCCCGCCGCCAGGTCCAGCTCCGCCGTCTCGAACGGCAGACCGCCCAGCCCCAGCGGGGGACCGGCGGGCACGTCCGGGAACACCACGTCGCCGTCGGGCCGGATCACGGCCGGCGGGGGATGGCCGGCGCGCGCGACGGTGCAGCGCCCCGAGACCGGGTCGTAGACGGCGTACAGGCAGGTCGCGCCGGTGACCGGGGCGGTGTCGTCCTCCTCGGTCTCGTCCTGGTCGATGCGGCTGACCAGCTCGTCGAGCAGGGTGAGCAGCTCGTCGGGCGGCAGGTCGAGCGCCGAGAAGTTGTGCACCGCGGTGCGCAGCCGCCCCATCGTGGCGGCGGCGTGCAGCCCGTGCCCGACGACGTCCCCGACCACCAGGGCGACCCGGGCCCCGGACAGCGGCAGCACGTCGAACCAGTCGCCGCCGACCCCGGCCTGCGCGGGCAGGTAGCGGTAGGCGATGTCCAGGGCGCCCTGCTCGGGCAGGGTGCGCGGCAGCAGGCTGCGCTGGAGCGTCACCGCCATGCTGTGCTCGCGGGTGTAGCGGCGCGCGTTGTCGATGGAGACGGCGGCCCGGGCGACCAGCTCCTCCGCGAGCGCCAGCTCCTCCCTGTCGAAGGGGTCGGGTTTCTCGGAGCGCCAGAAGCTGACCACGCCCAGCACCAGGGCACCGGCCCGCAGCGGCACGGTGATCAGGGAGTGGATGCCGTACTCCACCACCTGCGCGGACCGTTCGAGGTCCTGGGCCTGCCAGCCGGGGGCCCGCTCCAGCCGCGGTTCGAGGAGGGGGCGGCCCTCGGTGAGGCTGCGGCCCTGCGGGGAGGTGCCGACGAAGCGGATCCGCTCGCCCACCGGATACAGCGGGGCGTCCTTGCGGATGCCGCTCGCCGCCGTGCGGCGCAGCGCGGCCGCCGCGTCCGGCTGCCCGCCGCCGAGCACCGCGTCGAACAGGTCCACGGTGCAGAAGTCCGCGAACCGGGGCACGGCGAGCTCGGCCAGCTCCTCGGCGGTCCGGGTCACGTCCAGGCTGGTGCCGATGCCCACGCCCGCGTCGTACAGCATGTTCAGCCGCTCGCGCGCCGCCTCGGCGCGGCCGGACAGGGCGCGCAGCTCGGTCGAGTCGCGCAGCGTCGCCACGCTGCCGGGCGGGCCTCCGGCCCGGTCCGTGGGCCGCTGGTTGATGGCCAGCAGCCGGCCGCCGACCCGGTGCACCTCGTCCGTGGCGACGCGCCCGGAGGCGAGCAGGCCGGCGGTGCCCGGGTCGAGGCCGAGGCCGGACACCGGGCGCCCCTCGGCGTCGGCGGGCAGGCCGAGCAGGCGGTGCGCCTCGTCGTTGGCGAGCAGCAGGGTCCCGTCGTCGTCGAGGATGATCACGCCCTCCCGGACGGCGTGCAGCACGGCGTCGTGGTGCTCGTACATCCGGGTCATCTCGTGCGGGCCCAGCCCGTGGGTCTGGCGCAGCAGCCGTCTGCTGACGAGCGCGGCGCCCCCGGTGGCGAGGACGAGCGCGGCCCCCGCGGCGCCGAACACGAGCGGCATCTGCCGGTCCGCCGCCCCGCCGACGTTCTCGGTGGTGATGCCCGCCGACACCAGGCCCACCACCTCGCCGTCGGGACCCCGCACCGGGACCACCGCCTGCACCAGGCGGCCGATGGTCCCCGTGATCTCCTCCACGACGGGCTCCCCGGCCAGCGCGGGCTCCACGGTGCCGACGAACTTCTTCCCGATGCGGTCGGGTTTGGGATGGGTGTAGCGGATGCCGTCGGTGTTCATGACGACGACGAAGTCGACGCGCGACAGCTCGCGGGCCGCCTCGGCGCGCGGCTGGAGCACGGCCGTCGGGTCGGGGCTGTCCAGCGCCTCCGGGGTGCCCGGGGCGTTGGCGAAGGTCTGCGCGACGGCGAGCGAACGGTTGCGGGCCTCGCGCGTGGTGTCGTGGCGCACCTGGAGCACCAGCGCCACCACGGCGGCCACCACCAGCAGCAGCACGATCACGACGATCAGCAGGAACACCTGTCCGGCGACGCTGCGTCCGCTCAGCACCGACCGCAGCCCCGCCGTCGGTCGCCACCGCGCGGGGCCGTCCGTGCGCCGCCGGCGTGCGGACGGCCGTCCGCCGGGCCGCAGGGGCGCCCGAGTCCCGGATCGACCCAAGAGTCGGACCATGTGCCATGTCTACACTGCCGGGCCCCCGGAGGCGAGGGCGTCACCTGGGGCGACGGACCGTCCGCACGCTTCCGCCGCGCCGCGCGCCACCGCGGTCCACGAGCCCCGCGCCGCCCCGCGGGGGCGGCCTCACCCGGTCCTCACTCGCTCAGGGAACGGGCCAGCTCCGTCGTGGCGCGGGCGATCTCGGTGTCCTCGTCGGCCATCAGCCGCTTCAGCTCACCGCGCCGCGCCCGCACCGCCTGCCGCGCCGCGCGCTCCCACACGACGGGGTTCTCACGCCGGTTGAGCAGCTTCGGATAGGCGGACGCGGTGGTCTCCCACTGCCGGGCGTCGGCGATGTTCTTGAGCAACCGGATGATCTGGGGCCGGCACGTCACGTGGGGGAGCCGTGCCAGCTCCCACAGGAAGGGGACCGTGGCGGCGGTCGCCTGCTCCACGACGAACCCGAACTGGCAGATCCGTTTCCGCAGGTCGTCCAGGGCGGCCCGGGCGGTGTCGGCGTCGCCCCAGGCGATGCCGTTGAGCAGCAGGGGGATGGCCGCCGCGCAGCCGGTGGAGTCCTGGATGTCGCGCCAGGGCACACGGTCCAGGGCCATCAGCGGCATGGTCCGGGCCACGCCCGTGGGTGGCTCGGCGCGCTCGGGACGCGCGCTGCCCGGCTGCTGTGTCGAAGCGCTGCGCATGGCGGGGGCCTTTCCGCGGCAGTCGTGTCAGGTGGGTGGGCAGGTCGACAACCGGGCCCAGACCGTCTTGCCCGCCGGCGGGGCGGGGGTCCAGCCCCACGCCTCGGACAGGGCGTCGACGATGCCGAGGCCCCGGCCGTGCTCCAGGAGGTCGGAGCAGGCGGCGGGGGTGTGCACGGGCGGGTTGTCGTCGGGGTCGGAGACGGCGAGCAGCAGGTGCAGGGGGTGCAGACTCAGCCCCAGCCGGATCTGCGGCGCACCGGCGCTCCCCGGCGCCGCGTGGGTCGCGGCGTTGGCGGCGAGTTCGGTGATCACCAGGGTGGCGTCGTCGCGGTGGTGGTCCAGGGACCAGGCGTGCAGCGTGTCCCGCGTGAAGGACCGGACCCGGGCGAACCCGGCCCGGCTGCACTCGACGCTCAGCACGGCGCGGGCGGACGTGACGCCCGGTGCCTGCGGCGTCGGGGACGGCTCCGCGTACGCGGCCGTGTACGAGCCGCGCGCAAGCCTGCCGGACCGGTCGGCGCCGGCCGCGGGGCCGACCGCGTACGCCGCGGCCCCACTCGGCGGCCGGAGCACATGAGGCGCAGGTGATGACACGTCATCTCCCCGATGCGACGTCAGGACGCGGCGTCAGCACGGGGGTTGACGCCACGGCTAGTATCCACGCTGACGACGTCCGCGTGCAATTGCACAAGAAATTGCGCGAAGTTTGGCCGAGGTGCGTACGTCCGGCGGACGGACACCCCGGCCGTCCGGCGGGGCGCGGCACGCGGGTGGGACACAGGTACGACGAGGAGGCTGCGGTGCCACCAGTGCGGAACGGAGTACGGGCGAGCGCGTTGGACGCCCGCTGGATCAAGAGCCGGCACAGCAACGCCGAGGGGAACTGCGTCGAAGTCGCCGCCCTCCCGGAAGGGGGCGTCGCGATGCGCAACTCCCGTGACCCCGACGGGCCCGCGCTCGTCTACACGGAGGCGGAGGTGGCGGCGTTCCTGGCGGGGGCCAAGGACGGCGAGTTCGACCACCTGCTGTGAGACGGCCCGCGGAGCAAGCGGAGCCCAACTGCCCACTTCCGTAGTCCCGTAGGACATGCGCGGGCAGGTGCGGTGCGGCCCGGTGGCGTGCGATAGTGTTAGCCGTCCTTGTGCCGGTTTACTGGGAGCCTGGATGTCCGCCGCGTCGCATCGCATCTCCCGCCTGGAACCCTATCTGGACAGGCCCGAGCCGGCTCCGACCTTGCTCAAGATGCTGGTCGGAGTGCAGTTGGCGGGCTTCCGCGAGGATGCCGGCCTCACCCAGGAACAGGCGGCGCGTGCCGCCGGGTTCAGCGCGGCCAAACTGTCCCGCATCGAGTCCGGAAAAGGCCGCCGCCCGCCGTCGGAGAGCGACGTCCGCGCCCTGCTGGAGCTGTACGGCACCGACGACTACGAGTCCGCGGTGCTGCTCAAGCTGCTGCAGCGGGCCGGTGAGCCGGGCTGGTGGCAGCGGTACGACAAGCGGCTGATGCCCGAGTGGTTCGACCGGCTGGTCGGCCTGCAGGAGGCGGCCGCCACCATCCGCACCTTCGAGATCCAGTACGTGCCGGGTCTGCTGCAGACCCCGGCCTACACCCGTGCCGTGGTGGAGCGCGGACTGCCCAACGCGTCCGCCGGCGAGGTGGCCCGCCGGGTGGAACTACGCACCCGCAGGGCCCAGTTGCTGCTGCGCCCGGACGCTCCCCAGCTGTGGGCGGTGCTCGACGAGTCGGTCCTGCTGCGGGTCCTGGGCAGCGCCGAGGTGATGCGCGAACAGCTCGCGCACCTGGTCGACATGGCCCAGCGCCCCAACGTCACCGTGCAGATCGTGCCGCTGAGCGTGACGAACGCGTCGGCCCCGGCCATCCCGATCACCTACCTGCGCTTCGGCGGCCTCGACCTGCCCGACGTGGTCTACCTGGAGCACATCAGGAGCGCCAACTTCCTGGAGGACCGGGACGAGACGGAGGAGTACCGCATCGCGCTCGACCGGCTCGCGGACGAGGCCCTGAAACCGCGCGAGACGCTGGAGCTGCTCCGGACGACGATGGAGCAGCGCTACCCGGAGTGAGTCACCACCCGGTGGACGACGACGTGGAACGCCCCTCCTGGTCCGGTGAGGGGCGTTCCACGTCGTCGTCCGCGCCGGGCGCTACTGCAGCGGAACGCGTCCCACTCCGCCGAACTCGATCCACTCCTGGGAGAGCTGACGGGGCGCCACCTCGCTGTCCGGACGCCAGGTGGACACCTCCACGAGCCCCGGTTCGAGGATCTCCAGACCGTCGAACAGCCGGGCGACGTCCTTCTCCTCGCGGACCCGCCCCCAGTGGCCCTGGGTCGCCTGGTCCATGAAGTCGGTGACGAACTTCCGGACCTCGGGGTCCTCGCTGACCAGCTGGCACATCACCATGAAGCTGCCGGGCGCGAGCCGCTCCCGGACGCGCTCGGCCACCGCCAGCGGTCCGTCGGTGTCGCTGTCCGGGATGCAGTGGAAGACCGAGTTGAACAGCACGCACACCGGCTCGTCGAGGTCGATCAGCCGCTTGGTGTCGGGGTGGTCGAAGATCTCGTCGGTCCGGCGCATGTCCGCGTGGATGACGGCGGTGCGCTCGTCCTGCTCCAGCAGCGCGCGTCCGTGGACCAGCACCATCGGGTCGTTGTCGACGTACACCACGTGGGTGCTCGGGTCGATGCCCTGGGCGACCTGGTGCACGTTGTCCTGGGTGGGCAGACCGGACCCGTGGTCGAGGTACTGCCGGATGCCGTACTCCCGCGTCAGCGTCCGGACGACCCGCTGCAGGAAGCGCCGGTTGTTCAGGGCCAGGCGCCGGGTGCTGGGGACGACCCGGTCGAGCTGCTCGCACGCGGCCCGGTCGGCCGCGTAGTTGTCCTTGCCGCCCAGGTAGTAGTCGTACATCCGCGCGGCCGTCGGCACGTTGGCGTCGATCTGTGTGGACAGCTGCTTCTCTATGGGCATCGTTCCCCCTGCGTGGTGCCGCGCCAACTGGGCTGGCCTGACGGGAAGTACATCCTAGGGAGCCCCGGCGGCGGGCTGCCAGCCCAGTGGCGAAGCCGGCCACCAACGAACGACGTGCCCGCCGCCCGCGGCGCGCGGGGCCCCGGGCGCACCGCGCCGCGGCGGAAGGGGACGCGCGCAGCCGTTATCCTCGCCTTTACCATCCTTTGCAGTGTTTTCGTCACGACGGGAGATCCCGCATGGACGACTACTACGACCTCGGCCCGTACACCCGTCCCGTCACGACGACCTCCGGACCGGCCCAGCTCTGGTTCGATCGTGGCTTGATGTGGACGTACGCCTTCAACCACGAGGAGGCGGTCGCCTGCTTCGAGAGGGCCGCCGAGGCCGACCCCGGCTGCGCGATGGCGCACTGGGGCATCGCCTACGCGCTCGGCCCGAACTACAACAAGCCGTGGGACTCCTTCGACGGCGAGGAGCTGGCCCGTACGGTCGAACGCACGCACGGGGCGGTCGAGCGGGCGCACGCCGCGTCGGCCGGGGCGACGGACGTGGAGCGCGCCCTCATCGGCGCCCTGCGCGCCCGCTACCCCCAGGCGCGGGCCGTCGAGGACTGCTCCGTCTGGAACGAGCCCTACGCCGACCGCATGCGCGCGGTCCACGACCTCGCGCCCGGCGACCCCGACGTCGCCACGCTCTACGCCGACGCCCTGATGAACCTCACGCCCTGGCAGCTGTGGGACCTCCGCACCGGAGAGCCCGCGGCCGGCGCCCGGACGCCGGAGGCGAAGGCCGTGCTGGACGCGGCCCTGGACACGGACGCCGGAGCCCGGCACCCCGGCGTCCTGCACCTGTACATCCACCTGATGGAGATGTCCCCGACCCCCGAGGCGGCGCTCGCGGTCGCCGACCGGCTGCGCGGGATCGTGCCCGACGCCGGCCACCTCCACCACATGCCCTCGCACCTCGACGTGCTGTGCGGCGACTACCGCCGGGTGGTGTCGGCCAACAGCGACGCGATCGCCGCCGACGAGAAGTTCCTGGAGCGGGCCGGCGCGATGAACTTCTACACCCTCTACCGGGCCCACAACCTGCACTTCAAGATCTACGGCGCCATGTTCCTCGGCCAGTCGCAGGTCGCCCTGGACACCGCCGCGCAGCTGGAGGCCGCCGTCCCCGGAGCGCTGCTGCGGGTGCAGAGCCCGCCGATGGCGGACTGGCTCGAAGGCTTCCTGGCCATGCGCGTCCACGTCCTGATCCGCTTCGGCCGCTGGGCGGACATCGAGGCCCTGCCGTTCCCGGCCGACCGGGAGCTGTACTGCGTCACCACCGCCATGCTCCACTACGCCCGCGCGGTGGCCTTCTCGGCGACCGGCCGGACCGGCCTGGCGGAGGCCGAGCGGGAGCTCTTCCGCGCGGCGGTGCGGCGCGTTCCCGGGACGAGGACGCTGTTCAACAACACCTGCCAGGACATCCTCGCCGTCGCGGCGGCCATGCTGGACGGTGAACTGGAGTACCGCAAGGGCGACTTCGAGGCCGCGTTCGCCGCGCTGGAGAGGTCCGTCGAACTCGACGACAACCTGCCCTACGACGAACCCTGGGGCTGGATGCAGCCCACCCGGCACGCCTACGGCGCCCTGTTGCTGGAACAGGGCCGGATCGCGGAGGCCGAGGCGGTCTACCGCGCCGACCTGGGCCTGGACGACACCCTGCCCCGTCCGCTCCAGCACCCGGGCAACGTCTGGGCCCTGCACGGCTTCCACGAGTGCCTGACGAGGACCGGCCGGACCGGCGAGGCCGCCCTCGTGGCCCAGCAGCTCAAGCTGGCCGCCGCGCTGGCCGACGTACCGGTGCGGTCGTCCTGCTTCTGCCGCACGGACGTCGGGCCGGGGGCCGCCGGCCCGGACGGCGGCCACTGCCACTGACCGACGGCTACGCCCGGGTGGTCCGCGCGGGCTCGTGCGGCTCCCCGGCGACCGGTGACGGCCCGGCGGCGGCGCGCCGGGCCGGGAGGAAGGACGCGACGGCGAAGGCGAGGAGCGCGGCTCCGGCGCCGATGGCCATGACGACCTTGAAGCCGTTCTCCGAGGGCAGCGCGTAGCCGCCGGAGGAGGTGGTCATCTGGGCGAGGACCACGCCCGCGACGGCGCTGGCGACCGAGGTGCCGATGGACCGCATCAGCGTGTTGAGGCTGTTCGCGGCGGCGGTCTCCGAGGGGTCGACGGCACCCATGATGAGGGCGGGCATCGCACCGTAGGCGAAGCCGATGCCGGCGCCGATGACGCAGGAGACCAGCAGCAGGTGCCACAGCTGCGACATCAGGACGATGTTCAGCGCGTACCCGGCCGCCACGACCAGCGCGCCGAGCATGAGGGTGCTCTTCGGGCCCCTGGCCTTGGTGAGGGCGGCGGACACCGGGGCCATGGCCATCATCACCAGCCCCGACGGGGCCATCACCAGGCCCACCGTCAGCATCGACCTGCCGAGCCCGTAGCCGGTCTGCCCGGGCAGCTGGATCAGCTGCGGCAGCACCAGGGACATGGCGAACATCGAGAAGCCGAACGCCACCGAGGCGAGGTTGGTGACCAGCACCTGGCGGCGGGCGGTGGCCCGCAGGTCCACCAGCGGCTCCCGGGTCCGCAGTTCGAACAGGCCCCACGCGGGCAGCACCACCGCGGCGACGGCGAACAGGCCGAGGGTGGCCGTGCTCGTCCAGCCCCAGTCCGCCCCCTTGGAGATCGCCAGCAGCAGCGTCACCAGGGCGACGGCCAGGCCGAGGGCGCCGAGGAGGTCGAAACGGCCGCCGGTGCGCACCTTCGACTCCGGCACCAGCGCGGCCACCAGCCCGAGCGCGGCCACGCCGAGGGCGGCGGAGGTCCAGAACAGCGCGTGCCAGTCGAAGTGGTCGGCGATGAACGCGGCGGCGGGCAGGCCGAGGGCGCCGCCGACTCCGAGGGAGGCGCTCATCAGGGCGGTCGAGGCGGCGAGCCGCTCCGGCGGGAGTTCGTCGCGCATGATGCTGATGCCGAGCGGGACCACCGCGGCCGCCAGGCCCTGCAGTACCCGCCCGACGATCATCGGGACCAGGGAGTCGGACAGCGCGCAGACCACCGAGCCCGCCACCAGCAGTACCAGGCTGGCCAGCAGCATGCGGCGCTTGCCGGCCATGTCGCCGAGGCGGCCGACGACCGGGGTGGCCACCGCCGCCGCCAGCAGCGTCGCGGTCACGGCCCAGGCGGCGTCGGAGGCCGGGGCGTCCAGCAGCCGGGGCAGTTCCGGGACGATCGGGATGACCAGGGTCTGCATCAGCGACACCACGATGCCGGCGAGGGCCAGCACCGCCACCACGGCGGCCGGCCTCGCCGGGGCGGGACCCCCGGCCGTGGGGGACGGGACAACGGCGTCGGACATGAAGAGGCCTCCGTCAAGGGCGCGGGGAGCGGGTGAGGCGGCAAATATAGGAAGCATTGATTGACTTAAGCAAGTTGAATGCATATGTGGTCGCGTATAGCCTGCGCTTGCGGATATGCGGCGTGTGCAAATAACTTGGCCGGTGCCGCCGGGAAGCGGAACGGGGTACTCGGCGCACCCGTGCACGTCGAAAGGAACCGGGACGGATGCAGATCGATCTGAAGGGCCGCACGGCACTGGTCACGGGCTCCACGCAGGGCATCGGCGCGGCGATCGCCGCCGGCCTGGCCCGGGCCGGGGCCCGGGTGGCCGTCAACGGCCGTACGCCGCAGCGGGTGGAGGAGAGCGTCGCCCGGCTCGCCCGGGAGGTGCCGGGAGCCGACCTGGTGCCGGTGGCCGCGGACGTGACGACCGAGGACGGCGCGAGGGAGGTGGCCGACCGGCTGCCCGACGTCGACATCCTCGTCAACAACCTCGGCATCTTCGGCGCCACCGCGCCCCTGGAGATCAGCGACGAGGAGTGGCGGCGCTACTTCGAGGTGAACGTGCTGTCGGCCGTGCGGCTCACCCGCCTGTTCCTGCCGGGCATGACCGCGCGCGGCTGGGGCCGCGTCCAGTACATCGCCAGCGACTCCGCGGTGGTCACCCCCGCCGAGATGATCCACTACGGCGTGTCCAAGACGGCGCTGCTCGCGGTCGGCCGCGGGTTCGCCAAGGAGGCGGCCGGCACCGGCGTCACGGTCAACTCCGTCATCGCCGGCCCCACCCACACCGCCGGAGTGGAGGACTTCGTCTACGAGCTGGTGGACCGCGACCTGCCCTGGGACGAGGCCCAGCGCGTCTTCATGCGCGAGCACCGGCCGCAGTCCCTGCTCCAGCGGCTGATCGAACCGGAGGAGATCGCCAACATGGTGGTCTACCTCAGCTCCGACCAGGCCTCGGCCACCACGGGAGGCGCACTGCGCGTCGACGGGGGGTACGTCGACTCCATCCTGCCGTGACCCGCGCGCGGGCCGTCCGGCCCCCTGCGGCGGGACCTTCGCCGCCTGGCGCGCGCCAGACCCGGGCGTGATGCTGAAGGGGCGGACCGATCGAGGGAGAGGGCGCGGTCATGCAGGCTCACCTTGGCGACCGTCTGATCGTCGAAAGCCCGGCCACCGGCGCCGTCCGGCGCGACGGCGAGATCGTCGGACTCCACCACGACGACGGGACGCCCCCGTACGACGTGCGCTGGTCGGACACGGGCGAGATCACGCTGGTGTTCCCCGGGCCGGACGCTCACCTCCACCGTCCCGGCCCCGAGAGGGATCCGATGGGGGAGCCGCAGGGCACGGACGCGGACGCCGGGAGGGGGCCCGGCGGCGTCCCGCAGCCCGGGGACGTCGGCCGGCGCGTGGCGGCGGCCCGCCGGCGCAGGGGCCTCGGGCTGGACGAGACCGCCCGCCGCGCCCGCATGTCGCCGCGGTACCTCGCCTACATCGAGACCCACGCCGCCGACCCGTCGCCGGCGACCCTGCTCCGCCTGGCCGACGCCCTCGGCACCACGCTCGTCGAACTCCGGGGCGCCGGCCGGGACCGGCCGCCCGGGCAGGGGCAGGCACTGCTCCGCCCGCGGCTGCGCGAGCTCGGCCCGCAGGAGTGCTGGGCGCTGCTGTCCGGCCACGGGGTGGGACGGGTGGCGCTCACCACCCCGGACGGTCCCGCCGTGCTGCCGGTCAACTACGAGGTGGTGGACGGCACCCTGGTCTACCGCACCGCACCCGACGCCACCCCGGCCGCGGCCGTCGGCACCGAGGTCGCCTTCGAGGTCGACCACGTCGACGACGCCCTGAGCCAGGGCTGGAGCGTCCTCGCCGTCGGCACGGCCCGGGCCGTCACCGACCCCGAGGAGGTCCGCCGGCTCGACGAGCGGGCGCACAGCGATCCGTGGGCGGGAGGGCGGCGCCCGCTGTGGGTCGAGATCCGCCCCGAGCGCCTCACCGGACGCCGCATCACCGCGCCCGACGGGTGAACGGCGGGCCGGCCGGCCGAAGCGGGCGGTGCGCGCGTCGCCGCCCGGCACCGGGCCGGGCGGGCGGTCCTCCGGCGTCCGGCCGCGTGCCGGGGCGGCTCCCGGGAGGCCCATGACCACCCCCTGCTCCACCCGTGCGGTGCCGGTGCCCCGCACCCGGCGCGGCCGGTGACGAATCGGCCCGGAGCCGGGTCGAAGTCCGCGGCGCGGGAACCACGGAAGGCGGGGCCCGGGCGAAGGAGGCGCTGACATGGCACAGCCGGTGGTGGTCGGAGTGGACGGCTCGCCGTCCAGCCTGCACGCCGTGGAGGTCGCTGCGCACGAGGCCGCGCTGCGCGGTGTGGGACTGCGGCTGGTGCACGCCTTCGGGTGGCCGTCGCTGCACGTGCCGCCCGGCGGACCGCCGTGGAACCCGTCCGCGGCCGGGGTACGGGAACTGCTGGACGGCACGCTGGCCGAGGCCGAGCGGCGCGCCCGCCGGGCCGCCCCGCACCTGGACCTCACCCGTGAGGTCGCCGTCGGCGAGCCGCTGATGGTGCTGGAGATCGAGTCGCGCACCGCCTCGCTCCTGGTGGTCGGCAGCCACGGCCGCAGCGCCTTCGGCAGTCTGCTGCTCGGTTCGACGGCCGTGCACCTCGCCGCCCACGCCCGCTGCCCGGTCCTGGTGGTCCGCGGCCGCCCGGAGCCGTCCGGCCCCGTGCTGCTGGCGGCGGACGGCTCACCGGCCGCCCGGCCGGCCGTCGCCTTCGCCTTCGCGCAGGCCGCGCTGCACGGCGCGGACCTGCGGGCACTGCACGTGTACAACGCCCGCACGGAACCGGCCTACGACGGCCCCGCCGACCCGCCCTTCGTGACGTACGACGCGGACCGTCCGCACCACGAGGCGGAGCACGTGCTCGCCGAGGCGCTCGCCGGCCACCAGCGGGACCATCCGCACGTCGCCGTGGAGCGCCGCACGGTCCGGGGGCGGGTGCGCGCCACGCTCGTCGAGGAGAGCGCCCGGGCCCGGCTCGTGGTGGTGGGCGCGCGTGGCCGGGGCGGCTTCACGGGCCTGCTGCTGGGGTCGGTCAGCCAGGCCGTCCTGCACCACGCGCACTGCCCCGTCGCCGTGGTCCGCCACGCGGCGGACTGATCCCGTGCCGCCACGGCGACGTGGCGGCCGGGACGGCTCCGGAGCCTCCAGCGGTGCCGTGGCTGCGGTCCGAACCACGACACCTCACAAAGTCGCCTCTGCAGCAGCGGCTTCGTGCGTCCGCCGGGTACCCCGTTCCGCGTGCCGTGTCCTCCCGCGGACGGGACGATTCGCCTGCTTCCTCGGAGGCGTGGGCGAGAGCTGGGGATGGGGCCCGGGCGGCCGCGGCCTCAGGACCCCCCGAGCTCCTCGGCGAGGACGGAGTGCGCCACATCGCGCAGCTTGACGTTGTGGTGCTGGGAGATGCGGCGCAGCGCGTCGAAGGCGGCCTCCTCGCTCAGGCCGTGCCGCTCCCGCAGGATGCCCATGGCCTCGCCGATGGCGTGGCGCGTCTCCAGCGCGTGCTCCAGCTGGTCCACCGTCCGGGCGCTGGCCAGGGCGACGGCCGCGTGCGAGGCGAGCAGCCAGCCGGCGGTCTCGCTCTCGGCGGTGAAGGCGCCGGCACGGTAGGAGTACAGGTTGAGGGCGCCGAAATCCTCCTGGCGGGTGTAGAGCAGGAAGCCCATCATGCTGCCGATGCCCAGGTCCCGGGCCGCCGGCGCGAACCGCGACCACTCCGGCTGCGGCTCGTTCAGGTCGGCGATGCGGAAGAGGCGCTCGCCGCCGGCGCGGCTGGCGGCGTCGAAGCAGGGCCCCTCGCACAGCTCGCCCTGCAGCCGGTCGGACTTCTCCACCACGTCACCGCAGGCGGCCAGGGTGACCGCGCGGCCCTTGTGCAGGGCGAGGATGCCCGCCGCGTCGCAGCCGCCGACCAGTTTGACGGCCGCCGCGGCGATCTCGTCCAGTGTGGCCTGTGTGGACTCCTGCTCGAGCAGGTGCCGTGCGAGCCGGGCCATCTCCTCGGCGAACTCGGACCACTCCATGCGCACCACCGTCCCGCTCGACGCACCCTTCCCGCCGGAAGGCACCCGGGTCCGGTCGCCGCGCCCGCGGAACCGGCCGGGCATGCCCGGCCCCCGTGACCCGCGGCCGGGCGGCGACCGTGCGCGCCGCCGTGACTGCCGTCCTTCGCAGCGTACCCCGCGCCCGCGCCCGCCGCCGGTCCCGCGCGCTGTGCCAGGATGGGCCGGCCGGCGGCGCGCGGATGAAGAAGTCCTCGTCCCGGGCTCATCCGAACCGGCGGCAGCCGGCCCCAGGATGACGACACGGCCTTCTCACAGCGGATGGCGGCGCCGGCCGCCGTCGTGGCGATCCCGCTCGGTGTCGCCGCGACCGGTTTCGCGCTCACCGACCGTCCCGGAACGCCCCGGGTCCCGGCCGAGGTGGAGCTGGACGGCGGTTCCCCCGCACCGGCGCCCACCCGGCCCGGACCGGCGCCCGGCGACGAGGTCGTCTCCCGGCCCCCGGCGACCGACCGCCCAGCGCGTGAGGTCGATGACGACGACCGAGGCCAGGCAGCCACCGGGGACGACGACTGGCCCGGCGACGACGGACCGGGGGACGACGGCCCCGGCCCCGGCGACGGCTGACCGCGGCCGCCGGCGGATCTCCGCCCGGGTCCGCATCCCGCTGTGGCTGATGCTGGTGAGGGCGGTCGCGCTCGGCTCGGTGGCCGCCCTCACCCGCTCGCTGATGCTGCGGGACGCCGACCACCGGGCCGCCGGTCTGCCGGCGCAGGAGGCCGGCGAGTTCGCCCACTTCGAGGAGCGGGGCGTGGACCCGCGCACGGGCCGCGCCTTCACCGAGCCGGCCCGGCTGCTGCGGGTCTTCCCGGAACGCCGGTACGCCGACCCCGACGAGGAGCTCGTCGGTCTGGTGGGCCGCGCGGACGGCGGCCCGGCGCAGATCGTCCAGCAGCGCGACATCCCCGCGGCGCCGCCCCTGCACCGGGACCCCGGCGCCCGCCGCCGCGTCTTCGCCGCGCCCGGCTCCACCGGCACCCTGCACCGGCCCGCGGGCGAGATCCGCTGGGCGAAGGCCGTCGTCGCCCGGCACGGCGGGAAGCCCGAGGCGGCGTTCGTGGTGGCCTTCCACCCGGGGCGCGAACAGGCCCGGGCCGACGAGGTGTTCCGCATCCTGCCGGTCATCTCGGGCGTGGCGCTGCTGCTCACCACCGGCATCGGCCGGGTCGTCGCCGGGCGCATCCTGACGCCCGTACGGCTGGTGCGGGCCGCGGCCGCGCAGCTCACCGGGCAGGACCTCACCCGCCGCCTCCCCGTGCACGGCCGGGACGACGTGGCAGCGCCGGCCGAGACGTCCGACGCCATGCTCGACCGGCTGGAGCGCGCGTTCACCGCGCAGCGGGAGTTCGTCGACGACGCCGGCCACGAACCGCGCACCCCCCTCACCATCGTCCGCGGCCACCTGGAGCTGATGGGCGACGACCCCGCCGAACGGGAGGGGACGGTCCGGCTCGTCACCGACGAACTGGACCGGACGAGCCGCATCGTCGAGGACCTGCTGCTCGCCAAGGCCGAACGCCCCGACTTCGTCAGCCCCGGCCCCGTCCGGCTCGCCGGACTCACCGCCGACGTCTACGTCAAGGCCCGCACCCTCGGCGGCCGCGACTGGCGGCTCGCCGAGGCCGCCGCCCGGCGCGCCGGCCACCCGGCACGGGGCGCCTCCCGGCCGCCCTCGCGACCGCAACGCGTAAATCAACTCGCGGAAGGGAAGAGGGTTATACGGCAAACCGCGGGGAGTGGTCGGCTGTGCCCGGGATGTCGGGTGCCTAGGCGCTGGGGGAGGGGCCGGGTATGGGCGGGGAGCCCTTGTATCTCGAACCGCGGCTGGACGGAGGACTGCGTTCGCTGCTCGCCGCCGCGGGGCTGCTGCACACCCTGGCCGACGGGCTCGGATCGCCCCTGCACGTGGTCGTTCCCGACCGGGCCGCCGCCAACGTGGAGGACTTCCGGTCGGTGTACGGCGAGCACCGCCTGTCCGGCCGGGTCTTCTTCGCCCACAAGGCCAACCGGTCCAGCGCCCTGCTGCGGCGCCTGGCCGCCACCGACGCCGGGGTGGACGTCGCGTCGCTCGGCGAGCTCCAGCACGCGCTCGGCGCCGGCTTCACCCCGGACCGGATCACGGCCTCCGGGCCGAAGCACCCCGAGTTCCTGTGGCTGGCCGCCCGCACCTCGATCACGGTCGGCGTCGACTCCCGGGACGAACTGGAGCAACTGGCCGCACTGGTGCGCAAGCACGAGCTGCCCCGGGTCAGCGTCCTGCTGCGGCTGACCGGGTTCGAGGCACCCGGCGTGCGCGTGCTGAGCCGGCGCAGCCGCTTCGGCTCGCCCCCGGGCGAGGTGGCCGCGCTGCTGGACGCCGTCGAACGGCACCGCGACGTCGTCGACCTGACGGGCGTGGCGTACCACCTGGACACCACGAGCCTCGCCGAGAAGGCGACGGCGTTCGAGGGCTGCCTGCGGGTGCTGGAGGAGTGCCGGAGCCGCGGGCTGCGGCCCCGGGCCGTGGACGTCGGCGGAGGCTTCGGCATCGGCTACCTCGCCCACGGCGAGCAGTGGGAGCGGTACACGACCGAGCTCACCGGCGCCGTCCTCGGCACCCGGCCGCCCCTGACCTGGGGCGGCCACGGCTACGGGCTGCGCGCCGAGGCCGGCACCCTGCGCGGCGCGCTCGGGCTGTACCCGGCGTACCGGCCGGTCGCCGGGGCGCGCTACCTCGACGCCCTGCTCGCCCACCCCGCCGCCTCGCTGGGCGGCCGGCCCCTGGCGGCGCTGCTGCTGGAGCACCTGTACGACCTGTACACCGAACCCGGCCGGGCGCTGCTGGACCAGTGCGGACTGACGCTGGCGAAGGTGCTGGAGGTGCGCGAACCGGAGGGCGACGGGCCGCTGCTCGTCCGGCTGGCGGCCAAGGCCGACGACGTGGCGCTGGAGGAGCACGGCGTGCTCGTGGACCCCGTCCTCGTCCGCAGGGACCCCGCACCGGACGACGGCCGCGCCCGTCCCGTGGCCGTCCACCTCTTCGGCGCCCTGTGCCTGGAGACCGACCTGATCACGCGGCGCACGGTCTTCCTGCCCCGCCGCCCCGAGCCCGGCGACCTGCTGGCCTTCGCCAACACCGCCGGGTACTGCATGGACTTCCACGCCTCGCACGCCCAGTACCGGCCCGCCGCCCGCAAGGTCGCCGCCTGGCGGGAGGGCGGCGCGTGGCGCTGGTGCCTGGACGACGAGTACTGGCCGATCACACCTGCAGGGGAGGCGCAGTGAGGTACGACAGCATCACCGAGGCCATCGGCAACACCCCGCTGGTACGCATCGACCCGTCCGTGCACGGACTCCGCCACATCGACCTGTACGCCAAGCTGGAGCTGTTCAACCCGTTCGGCTCGGTCAAGGACCGGGCCGCCTGGAGCATGGCGGGCCCCCACCTGGCCGCCGCGGCCGAGGCCGGCAGCCAGGTCGTGGAGCTGTCCAGCGGCAACACCGCCAAGGCCCTCGCCGTCCTGGCCGGCATGCACGGGCTGACCTTCAAGAGCGTCACCAACCGGATGCGGGTCCCCGAGATCAAGGACCTGCTGCTGCTGCTCGGCGCGGAGATCGAGGAACTGCCCGGCCAGAGCGAGTGCCTGGACCCGACCGCCACCGACGACCCGCTGACCCTCTTCCACCGGGCGCTGTCCGAACCCGGCGGTGCCTACCTGCACACCGACCAGTACTTCAACCCGCGCAACACCGAGGCCCACCTCACCGGCACCGGCCCGGAGATCGTCAAGGACCTCGACGGACGGGCCCCGGACTGGTTCGTCGCGTGCGTGGGCACGGCCGGCTCCTCGACCGGCGTGGCCCGCGTCCTGCGGGAACACGACCCGGCCGTGCGGGTGGTCGGGCTGGTCGCCGCCAAGTCCGACTTCATCCCCGGCATCCGCACCATCGACGAGGCCCGCGAGGTCGGCCTGTTCGACCCGGACACCTACGACACGATCGAGGCGGTGAGCGCCGACGACGCCATCGAGGGCATGCTGGCCCTGAACCGCCGGTGCGGCATCCTGGCCGGACCCACCGGAGGGGCCGCCTACTTCGGCGCGGTCCGCGAACTGCGCGCCGCCGACGAGGAGCTGGCGGACCAGGGGGAGCGCCGCACGGCGGTCTTCATCGTGTGCGACCGCGTGGAGAGCTACCTCGGCTACGTCCGGCAGCGGCGCCCCGACCTGTTCGGCCGGCCCGCCCGCCGGAACTCCCCGGCCGACGTGTCCGACGCCGAGCTGCGCGAGGCCCCGTCCCTGAACGTCTCCGACGCCCGGGCGTGGGTCGAGACCGGCCGGCCGCTCGTCGTCGACCTGCGCAGCGCCTTCGCCTACGCCGCCCTGCACATCGACGGCTCGGTCAACATCGTGGACGAGGTGTTCGAGGAACTGCTGCGCGGCGGCCTGCCCTTCAGCCGCAGCCGCCCGGTCCTGCTGGCCTGCCCGGTCGGCGAGAAGTCCGCCCGGTACGCGGCGCTGCTGACCCGGATGGGCCACCCGGAGGTGCGCAGCCTGGCCGGCGGCATCATCGCCTGGCGGGACGCGGGCGCCCCCCTGGTGCGGGACTGACCGGCATGACCGCGTCCGGCACCCGCACCCCCGACCGCGTGGCCCTCGACGAACTGGGGGAGTGGCAGCGGGCGCTGCGCGCCCAGTTCCCGATCATCACCGGGCACCCCGGCCTGGCCTACCTGGACAGCGCGGCGACCGCGCAGAAGCCCCGGGCGGTCCTCGACGCCGTCCACGACTACCTCACCACCAGCAACGCCAACGCGGGGCGCGGCACCTACCCCTGGGCCAACCGGACCACGGACCTCGTCGCGCGGGGCCGCGACCGGATCAAGCGGTTCCTGGACGACCCGGCCCCGGAGCGCTCGGCCGTGCACTTCACCAGCGGCACCACCGAGGGGCTGCGCACCCTCGCCCGCGACTGGCTCCCGCGCTTCCTCGCCGACGGCGACGAGATCGTCGTCCCGGTCGCCGACCACCGGGCGAACATCGAGCCCTGGCTGGAGGCCCGGCGGCTGCTGGCCGCGCAGGGCGTGCACGTCGGCGTCCGGCCGATGCCGTACCAGAGGGACTCCGGCGACTACGACCACACCGCGCTGGCGGAACTCGCCGGACCGCGCACCCGGTTCGTCGCGGTCACCCACGTCCACCACGTCTACGGCGGCGACATGAACGTCCACCGCATCCGCCGGGCCGTCGGCGACGACGCGGTGATCTGCCTGGACGCCGCCCAGAGCGTCGGCCACCTGCCGGTGTCGGTGGCCGGACTCGACGTCGACTTCGTCGTCTTCTCCGGGCACAAGGCGATGGCGCTGCCCGGCACCGGAGCGGTCTGGGCCCGCCAGGTCCGCGGGCCGGAGTTCGTCCCCGGCGGCTGGTCGGGCACCCCGAACACCGTCGGCGTCGCCTCCCTGACCGCGGCGCTGGACTGGCTGGACGCGGCCGGAACCGACCGGATCGAGCGGTGGACGGCCGCCCTCGCGGCCCGCCTCACCGACCGCCTGCGCCACCTGGACGGCTACGAGATCCTCGGCTGCCGCACCAGCCTGGCCGCGGACTCGCCCGTCCAGCAGCGCCGGGGCATCGTCACCTTCCGGCACCGCGAGATCTCCTCGGGCGACCTGGGGTTCCTGCTCTACAGCCACGGCTTCATGGTCCGCTCCGACAGCCACTGCCAGGGCAGCGCGGGGGAGCAGACCGACTCGGTCCGGGTGAGCCTGCACGTGTACAACACCGCGGACGAGATCGACCGGTTGCTGACCGTTCTCGCCTCGGTGGGCTGACCGGACCACCAAGAGGAGAATGGGAACCGTTTCCACCTGTAAGGTCTGAGCAGGAAGCGGGACAGGTGCGAGACGGCAAGGTGGCACGACCGGATGGGGCTGAGCCTGGAGACGGCCGAACGATGGGTCAAGCGGTGGGAGTGCCAGCAGCAGCGGTACGCCGTCGACCGCGAGGAGCGCTTCACGGTGATCGCCGACGTCGTCGAACAGGTCACCGGCGGCCGTACGGCCCGGCCCCTGGTGGCGGACCTCGGCTGCGGGCCCGGGTCGCTGGCGGCCCGCCTGGCCCGGCGGCTGCCCGGCGCGGACATCGTCGCCGTGGACCGGGACCCCGTCCTGCTCGAACTGGCCCGCACCCACCACGCCGACGCCGCCCGCTACGTCGACACCGTCATCGGCGAGGAGGGCTGGACCGCCGCCCTGGGCCTGGACCGCCCGCTGGACGCGGCGGTCTCCACGACCGCGCTGCACTACCTCGGCCTCGACGCGCTGCGCCGCACCTACCGGGAACTCGCGGCGGTGCTGCGGCCCGGCGGCGTCCTCGTCAACGGGGACCACTTCCCGCAGGACGCCCCCGCCCTGGCCGGCATCTGCGGCGACGTCGGGCGCCGCCGGGCCGAACGGCAGCGGGTCTTCGCCCACGAGGACTGGACGTCCTGGTGGACGGCGGCCGCCGGGGACCCCGAACTGGCTGACCTGCTCGCCGAACGCCGGCTCCGGCAGGCCGCGGACGCTCCGGCCGGAGCGGCCCGGCTGTCGCTGTCCGCCCATGTGCGGCTGCTGCGGCAGTCGGGCTTCGCCCAGGCCGGCGCGGTCTGGCAGTACGGCGACAGCTACGTCGTCGTGGCGGTCCGCTGACGGACCGCCGGCCTCCGTCCGGTCAGGCCTGCGGCGGCGCCGCCTGCTGCACCACCTCGAAGGACCACAGCGTCGACCCGCTCGCCGCCGGCCTGGGGCGCTCGCCGCCGTCCGCGCCGCCGCCGCCCTGGTGGGCCGCCTTCATGGGGCCCTCCATCCAGGCCTGGAAGGACTCCTCGTCGCGCCACCGCGTGTAGACGAGGTACTGGTCGGTGCCCTCGACCGGTCGCAGCAGCTCGAACCACTCGAACCCGTCGGAGTTCTCCACGGCGTGGGCGCGGGACGCGAAGCGCTTCTCCAGCACCTCGCGCTGCTCGGCCGGCACGGTCAGTACGTTGATCTTGACTACGCTCATGCCCCCATCCTGCCGCACGGCCGGTTAGCCCGGGCTGCGTGGGTACTCGTCGTCCTGGGTCAGAACCCGCGTGCGGCCCGAAGGGCCTCCCGCGGGACGATCAGCGACACACGGAGGCGCACAGATGAGCACGGTCAAGGAAACGGTGGAAGTCGACGTCCCCGTCCACACCGCCTACAACCAGTGGACGCAGTTCGAGTCCTTCCCGAACTTCATGGAGGGCGTCGAGGAGGTCAGGCAGCTGGACGACCGCCACAACCACTGGACCACCAAGATCGGCGGGATCCGGCGGGAGTTCGACACCGAGATCGTCGACCAGCTCCCGGACGAGCGCATCACCTGGCGCAGCACCAGCGGTGACACCAAGCAGAGGGGCTCGGTCCGCTTCGAGCGCGTGGACGACACGCACACCCGCGTCGAGCTCGTGCTGGACGTCGAGCCCAGCGGAGCCGTGGAGAAGGTCGGCGACATGATCGGCACCATCGACCGGCGCGTCAAGGGCGACATGAAGCGCTTCAAGCAGTTCGTCGAGGAGCACGGCGACACCGGCGCTTGGCGCGGCCGCATCCGGCCGGGGGACGCGGGCACCGGCGGTCTCGGCGGTCCGTCCCTCTGACACCCGGACACCGGACATCGCACATGTCTGTCCCCCGGACCCGCCGCGGCGGGTCCGGGGGACAGACATGTGCGATGCGCGGACGCCGGGCGGGTTCCGCCGGGGGCCCGGCGGAACCCTTCGCGGCGCCCGGCGGTCAGGCCGTGTGCAGGGTCAGCCCGTAGCGGCCGAGGATCTCGTTGACCGGCTGGAACCAGGTCTCGCCGCCGCTGGAGCAGTTGCCCCAGCCGCCCGAGGTGACTCCCTGGGCCTGGTCGCCGGTGAGGAACGAGCCGCCGGAGTCTCCGGGCTCGGCGCAGACGCTGGTCTTGGTCATCTGGCGGACCGCACCCTGGCTGTAGTTGACGGTCTCGTTCTTGGCGAGCACCGTGCCGCAGTGCCAGCGCGTGGTGGAACCGGAGCGGCACACCGAGGAGCCGATCGGAGCCTCGGCCGAGCCGCGCACGAGCTGGTCCGGCACCGTTCCCCAGCCCAGGACGACCGGTACGGTCCACCAGCCGCTGCCCACGCTGACCCACGCGTAGTCGTTCTCCGGGAACGACGAGCCCTGGAACGTCCCGATGTACGACCGGTCCCAGCCGCTGACCCCGGCGCCCGCCTGGCCGCAGTGGCCGGCGGTGACGAACCCGCCGTGCACCGAGAAGCCGATGGAGCACCGGACGTTGCCGGTGTAGTACGGGTCGCCGCCGACCGTGCCCGCGGCGAAGGTGCGCGGGGCGGCGGCGACGGTCCGCACGGTGACCGGTCCGGCTTCGCGGGCCCGGTCGAGGAACCGCTGCACACCGGGGTCGGCCTGCTCGCCCCGGACGACGTTCACGACGACCGTGTTGGCGGCCGGGTCGACGTGCCAGCTGCCGACCCCTTCGGGCGCGGACAGGCGGTCGATGCGCGCCTTGGCCGCGTCGAGCCGGCGCGCGCTGTGCTCGACGGTGCGCACGTCGGCGCCGGCGGCCCGTACGGCGCGGACCGCGGTGTCCGCGGCGTCCGCGGTGACGGCCACGGTCAGCCGCCGGCTGCGGGCGTCGAACCACGAGCCCGCGTACGCGTCCCCGGCGGCCTTCCGGGCCCGCGGCGCGAGGTCGGCGGCCCGGCGTTCGGCGGCCAGCCGGGCTTCCGCCTCGGACCGCGTCAGACCGAGGTCCCGCTGCATGGCCCGGAGCAGGGCGGGGGAGGCGGGGTCGGCCTGGGCGGCGGTGGCGGAGGAGTCGTCCGCCGCGGCCGTCGGCGTCCCGCCGGCGGCCCAGCCGCCGAGGACGAGGAGCGCGGCCAGGGCGACGTGCTGGAGTCTCATGCGTCTCATGGGGAAGTGACCCTTCGTCGTTCCAAGCAAGGTGGGGGTGGAACAACCACGTTCTGAGAGCGCTCTCATGGGAGCGGGGCAGAGCTTAGCGGTGCTTGCCCGACAGGTCCATGCCAATGCGGGGAACCGTGGGCCGGAGGAAGATCACCGAGCGTGCGGGGGTGGCCGGCCTTACCGTGGACGCCCCGGCCGACGACCCCCGTGACCGGCGGCGCGGCCCCCGCCCCGAACGGACAGGACGATGCAGACCTTCCTGCCCTACGCCGATTTCTCGCGATCGGCCACGGCCCTCGACCGACGACGACTGGGCAAGCAGCGGGTGGAGGCGCTGCAGGTCCTGCGCGGCCTGATCGTGCCCGGCTACGGATGGCGCCACCACCCGGCCGTGCGGATGTGGACGGGGTACGAGGAGGCGCTGGTCCGGTACGGGCTGGAGATCTGCCGGGTGTGGCGGGAGCGCGGCCACCAGGACAGCTGCGCCGCCACCCTCGTCGCCGACCTGGCGACGGTCCACCACGGCCCGGTGCGCGGCCAGCGGGAACTGGCGGACGCCGGCGAGCTCCCGCCCTGGCTCGGGGACGCCGCGGTGCACCGCAGCCACCAGTCGGCACTGGTGCGCAAGGACCCGGCCGCCTACGCCGAGCAGTTCCCGGGCGTGCCGGACGACCTGCCGTACGTCTGGCCCGCGTCGGACCGCGGGCCGCTCGCGTCCCGCGACGGGTGAGCCTCCCTCGCGGCGCCGGCCCGGGAACGCCCCGCGACCCGCCGCCGGCCGCAGCCCGCCCCCGTTCGGCACGCCGGGAGGACGCTCCACGGCTAGAATGCTGGGATTTGGTACGACTTCACCAGAAGTGGGCCATGTGACCCGGCCGGAGTGATCGATGCCCCGCAAGCGTCCGACCGACGACGGTGACGAGCTGCTCGCCAGGCTCGGAACGCTGACCGCGCAGGCCCGGGAACGCGCGGAGCTCCAGCGGTCGCGGGTCGAACTGGCCGTCGCCCTCCAGCAGGGCATGCTGCCCACGACCCTGCCGGAGGTTCCCCGCTTCCGCCTGGCCGTCGAGTACCAGCCCGCCTACCACGGCCTCAGCGTGGGCGGGGACTGGTACGACGCCTTCACGATGCCCGACGGCTGCATCGGCCTGTCCATCGGCGACGTCCAGGGCCACAACATCGAGGCGGCCGCCTTCATGGGCCAGGTGCGGGTCGGACTGCGCGCCCTCGCCTCCGTCACCAGCGAGCCCGGCGAACTCCTCGCCCGCACCAACGACCTGCTGCTCGCCCTCGGCACCGACCTGTTCGCCACCTGCACGTTCATCCGGCTCGACCCGGCGACCGGCGTCCTGGAGAGCGCCCGGGCCGGGCACATACCGTACGTCTGGGCCACGGCGGACGGCCGGTCCGGCCTCGCCGAGGACGAGGGCGGGCCGCCCCTCGGCGTGCTGGCGGGCACCGAGTACCCGGTCACCCTGCACCGCCTCTCGGCGGGCGACGTCTTCGTCCTGGTCACCGACGGCGTGGTCGAGGGGCCCGCGCTGAGCCTGGACGAGGGCCTCGACCAGGTGGTGCGGCTGGCGGGCATCGCCGCCGTCGCGGGCCTGGAGGCGGCCTCGCTCGCCACCGCCGTCATCAAGGGCGCCGAGCGGGTGGGCCACCAGGACGACGCGGCGGTCCTGGTGGTCGGCCGCGAGGGTTCCGCGTCCCACCCGTCCGGCCTCGCACCGGTTTCCCAGCCCCGGGACAGGACGCGGCCGCGACCGCCTCGCCGATCGACCGGCGGCGGTGTCTGATGGCAACTGTGGTGCGTACCCGCGATCGGCGCCGAGTGGTCGTCTACGGCTTTCAGGTACTGGCCGTCGCCGCCTGCTACTACGCGGCCGGACGGCTCGGACTGCTCCGGCAGCTCGCGGTCGGGGACGCGGTCTTCACCCCCATCTGGCCGCCCACCGGGGTCGCCCTGGCCGCCCTGTTCGTCTTCGGGCTGCGCTGCTGGCCCGGCATCGCGCTCGGCGCCCTCCTCGTCATCATGTCCCTCACCGCCCTGCGGCCCGCCGCGCTCGGCAACGTCGCCGGCAACACCGCGGCCCCCCTCTGCGCCTACCTCATGCTGCGCAGGACGGGTTTCCGCACCGGCCTGAGCCGGCTGCGGGACGGCGTCGCCCTGGTCTTCCTCGGCGCGCTCGCCGCGATGCTGATCAGCTCCACGGTGGGCGTCGGCACCCTGGTCCTCACCGGCAGACTCGGCGCGGACGGCTTCTGGCCGGTCTGGCTGGCGTGGTGGGTGGGCGACGCGATGGGCGTCCTGCTCGTCACCCCCGCCCTGCTCCTGCTCGCCGGGGCGCACCGGGCGCCGGACCTGGCCCGCTGGAAGGAGGCCCTGGTCCTGGCCGCCGTGGCCGGGGGCGTCGTACCGCTGGCCACGCACAGCGGGATCAGCCTGCTCTACCTCGTCTACCCGCTGCTGATCTGGGCGGCCCTGCGGTTCCAGCTCGCCGGGAGCGTCCTGTGCGCCCTGTTCGCCTCCGTCCTGGCGACCGTCGCGGCCACGGACGGCACCGGGCCGTTCGCCGGGCTGACCCGTACCGAGGTGATGTTCAAACTCCAGGCCTTCAACGGCTCGATGGCCCTGACCTCGCTGCTGCTGTCGGCCGTGATCATCGAGCAGCACAACACCCGCCGGTCGGTGGAGCGGGCCTGCCAGGAGCTGGTCGAGGTCCTCGAACACCTCACCGCGGGGGAGGCCCCGCCCGGCCGCGCGCCGGTGGACGGCGACGGCCCGCCGGGACCGCCCGGACGGCGATGAACCGGACGGCCCGCCGTCCGCGGGCGGTCAGGTCACCGTCGGCGCGGGGGGCGTCCACCGGCGGGTGCGCGGGACCGAGCCGGAGACGCCGTACTCCTTCCTGAGGTGTTCGGGGATCGCGCAGTGCATCACGCGTCCCCGGGTGAGCGAGGACAGCTCGAAGACGGTCGTCAGGTGCCCGAGACGGTCCAGGGCCCAGGCGCCGAGCGGGGAGCGGTCCTCGATGCCCTCCAGGACGCCGAGCGGACGGGGGACCGCCTTGACGGCCGTGTCCCACGGGGTGCGGGGCACGTCGAGCCGGTCGGCGCACGTGTCGCCGACGAGATGGCGGATCAGGGCCGACCGATCATGTCCTCCTGGCAGATCGGCACCCCCGGCGCCGCCGTGTCCCAGCGGCCCTCGCGCCGCAGGTGGTGGCGGACGGCGGCGCGCAGCAGCCGGACCTTCCGGGCGGCGGGGAGGAAGCGGCCGCCGGCCTCGAAGGCGTCGGGCTTCGGGGTGCCTCCGGGCGCACGACCGGGACGGAAGCGGTGCCGAGGAATGCGACGCGGTGGGGAGGGGTTCCACTTGACGGGCCGCCGTACGGGCCGGGAGGACGCGATGACCATGAGACTGCTCCCCGAAGGCGGCCCCGGGCTGCGCGACCGGGTCGGCAGGGCGATCTTCGCCCGGGTGGCGGGACCCGAGGGCCCCGGCAACCGGGCCCGCATCCACGGCACGCCCGGACCGCGCTGGTTCGGCCCCGAACGGCCCATCAGAAGGGTGCACGGGGACGCCGCCATGTTCATCGGCGGCCTGTCGGCCCTGCTCCTGCAGTCGCTGCACCCCCTCGCCATGGCCGCGGTCGCCGGGCACTCCGGCTTCCGCGGCGACCCCTGGGGACGGCTGCAACGGACCAGCACCTTCCTGGCCGTCACCACGTACGGACCGGCCGCCGCCGCCCAGGAGGCGTGCGACCGGGTACGCGCCGTCCACGCCACGGTCAACGGCACGACCGCCGACGGACAGCGGTACGCCGCCTCCGACCCGCACCTGCTGTGCTGGGTGCACGTCGCGGAGACCGACACCTTCCTGCGCGCCCACCAGCGCTACGGCGCGCGCCCTCTGACCGACGAGGAGAGCGACGGCTACGTCGCCGACACCGCGCGCGTCGCCACCGCGCTCGGCGTCCCCGACCCGCCGACGGACCGCGCCGGACTCGCGGCGCGCCTGGCCGCCTACCGGAGCGAGCTGCGCGCCACCCCGGAGGCGCGCAGCGCGGCGCGCTTCCTGCTGCTGAACCCGCCGGTCCCGCTCGTCGCGCGCCTGCCCTACGGCGTGCTCGCCGCCAACGCCGTGTCCCTGCTGCCGGTGTGGGCCTCGCGCGAGTTGTGGCTGCCCCGGGTGCCGCCGGCCGAGGGGCTGTGCGTCCGCCCGCTCGGGACGGCCGTGACCGCGGGGATCCGGTGGGCGTTGACGCCGCCGCCCAGGGGTGCGGCTTCGCCGGGCAGCGGTTCCGGCGGGTGAGGGTGCGGTTGCTGGTCAGCGATCCTGGCGGGTGAGGGGTGTGGTCCGGTCGGGTGGCCGTGACCGTGGGGATTCGGTGGGCGTTGACGCCGCCGTTCCGGAGTGCGGTTTCGTCGGGCAGCGGTTCCGGCGGGTGAGGGGTGCGGCTTTGCCGGGCAACGGTCCTGGCGGGTGAGAGGGCGGCTGCCGGTCACCGGTCCCGGCGGGTGAGGCGTGCGGCCCGGTCGGTGGCTGCCGTGGCGCGCTCCCGGGCCGCACGGACCCGCCGGTCGGCGTCGCGCGACCGGCGTCGCGCCGCCTGCTCGGCCGCAACGGCCTCCCGGTGTTCCTCCTCGGCCCGCCTCAGCTCCTCGCCCAGTTCGCGCACCCGCTGCCGGAGCCGGTCGGCCCGGGCCCGGGCGTCCGCCGACTCGCGCTCGGACGCCGCCGCCTCGTCCTGGCGGGCCCGCAGCTCCCGCTCGGCGTCCGCGGCCTCCTCGCGGGCCGCGGCGAGCCGGCGCCGGCGCGCGGCTTCCACGGCGGAGTCGCGGGGAGCGGCCGCGGCGGCGGGGTGGGCCGGCGTGGCTCCGGTCCCGGCGGTCCGACGCGCGGCCGTGGCTCCGGGGACCCGGTTCGCGGCCGGGCGGGGCGGGGTGCTTGCGGGCGGCGGAGCGCTTCCCCCGGCCGGGCGCGTGGAGGGCCGGGCAGGGGGCGGGGGCGCCGTCGCCGAGGACGTTCGCGGGGGCGCGGCCCCTTCCTCGACGGCGGGGAAGCCGACCGTCGGGCTCAGTGGCGCGGCCAGCCGGCCGGCGGCCCACTGCCGGGCCGCGTCGGGATCGGCCAGCACGGCGTGCAGGGTGTTCTCGACCTCGCGCCGCACGCTCTCGCCGACCGGGTGGCCGGCCTCGGCCGCGAGCCGGCGCGCCTGCCGGGACAGCGCGCCGATCACGTCGGTGCGGCGGCGGCCGAGTTCCCGCAACCGCGCGCCGTCCAGGTCGCGGTGGGCTTGCCGCAGGCCCTCCGCGAGCCGGAGCAGCGACTCCACCTCACCGGGCGCCGCGCGGACCAGCAGATTGCCGGCCCAGGCCGCAAGACCGGGGCGGCGCAGGGCGGCGATCTGCCGCGCGAGCGTCCGGTCGCCGGCCGCGCGGGCGGCCGCCGCCCGGGCGTCACGGACGGCGGTGAAGTCCTCCGGCCGCAGTCCGTACAACTCGTCGGCGACCGTGTCGAAGTCCATGAGCCATCCTCTCGGACCGCGGCCCGGCCGGCACGGCGGAGGGCGTCAGCCGGGGAACCGTCCCGTGGAGCGCAGCCGCCAGCGCCGCTCCGCGTACGCGAGGTCGTCGCGCCACAGCCGCCCCGCGGCCGCCCGGACCAGGGGGCGCAGCGCCGGGGCCGCCCTGCGGGCCACGGCGAACCCGGTGCGGTCCGAGGCGGCCACCACGGCTTCGACGACCGCCGTGCGGGGCCGGCCCGCGGCGTCCGGCCCGAGGGGGGTGGCGTGCGTCTCCACGACGGACCCCTCGCCCTCCCCCTCGGTGATGCGCATGACGATCGTGCGCGGCTCGGGAGCGGTGAACTCGGCCCGGACCGGTACGACCAGTCGGCCGGCGACCTTGAAGGACACGTCGACGGTGAACGTGTCGTCGGCCGGGTCCCCGGAGGTGCCGGGGGTGCCGACCACGGTGAGGTCGACGAAGGAGTAGGGGTGGAACCAGGCCCCGTGCCAGGGGTCCAGGCGGTTGGCCAGGACGTCCTCGGGCTCGCAGGTCCCCACACCGACGTACACGGCCGACAGGGCGCGCGCGGGGTCCGGCCGGCGCGGTACGACCGGCGCGTCCAGGGGCGGTTCGCCGCCGGCCGCGTCGAGCCGTACCCACACCAGTACGCCGTCGTCGTGCGCCGGCAGCGGGTCCCACCCGGCGGACGAGGCGCCGTCCAGGGCGAGACCGTGCCAGTGGCACACCAGGGTGCCGCAGCGCACGGGGCTGTCGCCCAGGGGCGCCCCCAGGTGCGGGCAGACGCCGGGGCCGGCGACCGGCCGGCCGTCGGAGCCGCGCCAGACGACCAGCTCCCGTCCCGCCACGGTCCGCGCCAGCGGACGGTCGTCGCGGACGTCCCGGGACGCCGCCACGACGTACCAGTTGCCGGACGGGCGGGCCTGGGCCCGCTTCAGGGCCCCGGCGATCAGGGCGGGCTTGGCCTCGCGCCAGGTGGGACGCTGGCGCTCCCACGGCACCGGGCGCCTGCGCAGGGAGAGCGGCAGACGCGCGCGCCTGCCCGCGGGGCCGGGGGGAACGGGCTTCACACGACCTCCTCGTGGACGGGCCGGCGCGACGCGCCGGACGCGGGCCGCGCGCTGTCGGCCGGGGGGTGGGTGCCGGGCGCGGGGGGCGCCTCGGCCGAGGGCTGTGTCCCGGGCGCGGGCCGCGCTCCGTCCGGCGCGGCGGGCCGGGTGCCGTGCGCGGCGCGCAGCCGGGCGGCGACCACCCGGGCGAGCCCGTCGGCGGCCACCGCGGCACGGCGCGCCCGGGACACCACCGCGCGGCGGTGCAGCACCGCGTAACCCGTCCGGGCGACGGCGTCCAGGATGCCGCCGTACAGCACGAACGCGGTGCGGATGCAGGGGCGGGCCACCGGGTCGAGCATGGCGATCCCCGGCGCCGCCTCCCGGTACACGCCGCGCGTCAGCGCCTCGAACGCGCGCAGCGCGGCGGTGACACGGGGGTCGTGGCGTCCGGTGTCGCGGCACCACCGCAGCAGCTCCCGGTCGGCGCCGTGCGCGGCGAGCAGGTCCGCCGGCAGGTACACCCGGCCGCGGTCGAGGTCCTCGCCCACGTCCCGCAGGAAGTTGGTCAGCTGGAAGGCCACGCCCAGGGCGGCCGCGTGCGGTTCGGCCTCCTCGCGGGGCACGACCGTGCCGAGGACGGGCAGCATCTGCAGGCCGATCACCGCCGCGGAGCCGTGCATGTAGCGGCGCAGGTCGGCGTAGGAGGGGTAGTCCGTGACCACCAGGTCGGACCGCATCGCCGTCATGAAGTCGGCGAAGTGCCGGTGGTCGATGCCGTAGCGGCGCGCGGTGTCGGCGAGGGCCCGCACCACCGGTTCGCCGCCGTCGCCGTCCCGCAGGCCCTTCTCCATACCGTGCTGGAGCGCGGACAGCGCGGCGCCGCGCCGCTCGGCGCCGACGGTCGCGTCGAGCGAGTCCACGATGTCGTCGGCCCACCGCGCGAAGCCGTACAGGGCGTGCACGGCGGGCCTGCGCTCGACGGGCAGCAGCCGGGTGGCGAGGAAGTACGTCCGGCCGTGGCGGGCGTTGAGCTCGCGGCAGTGCCGGTAGGCCGCCCGCAGCCCGGGATCGGTGATCCCCGCGGCGTCCAGCTCACGGTCGGTCATGCGCGGGCCTCCTGCTGACGGGTGGACGGGGTGCGCGTGCGCGCCGGGGCGCGCCCCGCGCCCCCGGTGATCCGCGCCGCGGCCAATTTCCCCGACAGCAGCACGGTCGGCACGCCGACGCCGGGTGTGGTGCCGCAGCCGGCGAGGACCGCGTTGGCGGTGCCCCGGACCAGGTTGCGGGGGCGGAAGGGGCCCGTCTGGGCGAAGGTGTGGGCCGCCGAGAACGGGGTGCCCGCGGCAAGCCCCTGGGCGTGCCAGCTCGCGGGGGTGACCAGGCACTCCGCCTCGATCGCGCCCTCGATGCCGTCGAGGCCCCGCCGCTCCAGCTCCCGCAGGAGCTCGGCACGGTAGCGCGGACCGAGCTCGCTCCAGACGGTGGCGTGCGGCCCGATGTCGGTGTTCGGGCAGGGGGCGAGGATGTAGTGCAGGTGGCGGCCCGGGGGCGCGAGCGAGGGGTCGGTGGCCGTGGGCCGGGTGATGAGCAGGGAGGGGTCGCTCATCAGCCGCCCGGTGCGGGTGAGTTCGCGGAAGGTGGAGTGCCAGGCCGCACCGAAGGAGAGGGTGTGGTGGGCCAGTTCCGGCCAGGTGCGGTCCGTGCCCGCGTGCAGCACGACCGCGGAGGGCGCGTGCCGCAGCGCCAGCGGCCTGCGCGGCGGGCGGCCGAGCAGCACGTACGCGACGGGCAGATCGGGCGTCAGGACGACGGCGTCGCACGGGATCCGGTCCTGGTCGGTGACGACCGCGGTGATCCGGTCGCCCGTCCGCTCCAGGCGGGTCACCTCCTGCCCGAACCGCAGGTCGGCCCCGGCGTCCCCGGCGGCGTCCGCCATGGCCTGCGGCAGGGCGTGCATGCCGCCCTTCGGGAAGTACACGCCGGCGACGGTGTCCATGTAGGCGATGACGGCGTACGCGGCGAGCGCCCGGGCCGGCGGCACCCCCGCGTACAGCGCCTGGAAGGAGAAGACGCGGCGCAGCCGCTCGTCGCCCAGGAAGCGGCCGATGCGGGCGTCCAGCCGGTCGAACCCGCCGAGGGCGGCCAGGCGCGCGAGGTCGGGGGTCAGTAGGCCCAGGGGCGAGTCGAAGTTGGCGTCGATGAAACGGCGCATCTGAGCTCGGTACAGCCGTTCGAGCCAGGCGCGCAGCCGCAGGTAGCCGGCGGCCTCGCCGGCACCGGCGAAGCGCTCGACCTCCGCGGCCATCGCGTCGGCGTCGGTGTGCACGTCGAGCGTGCTGCCGTCGGCGAACCGGGCCCGGTAGGCCGGGTGCAGCTCGATCAGCTCGACGCGCTCGCGCAGGCTGTCCCCGACGGCCGCGAAGGGCTCGTCGGCGAGGTCGGGCATGGTCAGCACGGTGGGACCGGTGTCGATGCGGTAGCCGCCGAGGTCCATGCGTCCGGCGCGGCCGCCGGGGAGCGGGTCGCGTTCGACGACGGTGACGCGGCGGCCGGCGCCCAGCAGGTGCAGGGCGGCGGACAGCCCGGCGAGCCCGGCTCCCACGACCACGACGTGGTCGGTGCGTCCGGGCAGGGTACGGGTCATCGGCGGGTCTCCTCGGTGCCGGCGAGCAGGGACACGGGTACGGGGGCGGACGGGGGCACGGCGGGCCCCAGGGGGACCGGGGGCGGGGCGGACGGGGTGTCGGGGGCCCGGCCGGGGGCGGTGGTGGCGTCCCGGCCGGGGGCGGTCACGGCGTCCCGGCCGGGGGCCGTGGTGGCGTCGCGGCCGGCGCTGGTGGCGTCGTCGCCGGGGCCGGACGCGGCGGGGCCCGGGCCGCCGGCCACGGAGCCCAGCAGGCGGCGCAGCCGGTGGCCGCCCTCGGGGTCGAGCAGCGCGCCGTCGAGGTGGCGCAGCCCTTCGGCCACCAGCCGCTCGATCCTCGTCCGCACCGCGTCCCGGGCGCCGGTCCGCACCAGCACCTCCCGCACCTCGTCGAGACCGGCCCGCGACAGCGCGGCGCTGCCGAGCGAACGTTCCAGCACGGCCAGGGCGTCCCGGTCGCCGGCGGCCTCGGCACGGGCCCGGGCGAGGGCGACCAGGTACGTCGCCTTGCCCTCGCGGATGTCCCCGCCCGCGGGCTTCCCGGTCCGCCGGGAGTCGCCGAAGACGTCGTCGAGGTCGTCGCGGAGCTGGAAGGCCATGCCGACGCAGCGGCCCGCCGAGCACAGCGCCCGCAGGGTGGCCGCGTCCGCCCCGGCGAGGGCGGCGCCGAGCGCGAGGGGCCGTTCGACGGAGTAGAGGGCGCTCTTGAGGCAGGCGGCGCGAAGGGCCCGCGGCAGCGAGGAGGCCCCCGTGACCTGCCCCTGCACGTCCAGGTACTGGCCGGCCACCATCTCCGTGCGCAGGTCGCTCCAGATCCGCCGCACCACGGCCGCGACTTCGGGAGCGAGGACGGTCTCGGCCACCACGTCGTCCGCCCACGCGAGCGCGAGATCGCCCGCGAGGATGGCGGCGGCGTTCCCGAAACGCCCGGCACGCGACGCCCCGGCGACACCGGCCCCGAGGCCTTCGGCGTCAGCCCCGAGCCCCTCGGTGCCGCCCCCGACGCCCTCCGCGCCGGCGCCGGCCCCCTCGGCGTGCTCCGCCTCGCCCCGAGGGCCCCCCGCGCCCGCTCCGGCGTACTGCTCCGCCAACTCCACGTGCAGCGCGGCGCGGCCCCGTCGCAGGGCGGCGCCGTCCATCACGTCGTCGTGGACGAGCGCGCAGGTCTGCACGAGTTCGAGCGCGGCGCCGATCCGCAGGGCCGCCGCCACCGCCGCGTCGCCGTCGCCGCCGCAGGCGCGCAGCGCGCCCCAGAGGAGCCGTGCGCGCATGCGCCGGCCGCCCTGTTCGGTGAAGCGCGCGACCCGCCCGGCCAGGTCCTCGGCGAACAGCGGGTCCACGGCCCGCGCGCGGGCCGTGCGTTCGGCCAGCAGATGGCCGAGCACCCGGCCGACGGCGGCGGGCACGTCCTCGTCGACGGCGCGTGCGTCGCCGACGCCCGGCGGAAGAGGCGCCGTCCCCGTCACCGCCCACGCGTCGGGCGGTCCGGCCGCTGGGCCGTCCGGCCGCGCCCGTGCGGGCGATCCCGACAGCGGTACCAGGCGGGGGGCGGGCGGCGGTCCGCCCGTGTGGTGCTCCTTCGCCTGTGAGGGGCGCATCCCGATTCCTCTCGTCGTGATCGCAGAACGCTCCGTTACCCACGGCTTTCGGCACGTACCGTGGGCGCGGATGCGGCCCGGGCCGAAAAGCAGGCAACGGGCGGCCCGCGCGTGACATCCCTTCCACGCGCGGGCCGCACCGCACCGGCCGACACCCGTCGCACGTCCGAGTGACCTGCATCCGATCGGGCACACGGCCAGGAATGCTGACGGGGTGCGCCGGCCGTCGGCGGGGAGGAGGAAACCGTGGTGTTCGAGGCCCAGGTCGCCGTCATCGGCGCGGGAGCCGCCGGACTGTCCCTGGCCCACCGCCTGTCCACCCGCTCCGCCGGGAGCCGGGCGCCGTCGGTGGTCCTCGTGGACCCCCCGCCCGGCCCGCTGCGCCCGCCGTGCCGGACCTGGTGCTACTGGGAGGCGGGCCCCGGCCGCTACGACGCCGCGGTCACGGCGAGTTGGCGGCGCCTGCGCGTGCGCCCGCCCGCCGGCGCCCCCGTCGAGGACGACATCGCGCCGCTCCGCTACAAGATGATCCGGTCGGACGACTTCGAGGCGCTGGTCGGCCGGGACCTCGCGCGCTGTCCGGGCGTACGGCGGCTGGAAGCGACCGTGGAGACCGTGGAGGACGTGCGCGACGGGGCCCGGGTGCTGCTGCGCGACGCCGACGGGCGGCCGGGCGTCCTGCGGGCCCGCTGGGTGTTCGACTCCCGTCCGCTGGGCAGCCTGCCCGCCGCCCGCACCACCCTGTTGCAGCACTTCCACGGCTGGTACGTGCGCACCGCCCGGCCGGTCTTCGACCCCGGCACCGCGGAGCTCATGGACTTCCGCACCCCGCAGCCCGACCGGGGCCTGTCGTTCGGCTACGTCCTGCCCACCGGGCGCCGCGAGGCCCTGGTGGAGTACACCGAGTTCTCGCCCCGCGTGCTGACGCACGACGCGTACGAGGCGGCGGTCCGCCAGTACGCCGACGACGTGCTCCGGCTGGGCGAACTGGAGGTCCGCTCCACCGAGACGGGGGTGATCCCGATGACGGACGCCCCGCTGCCCCGGCAGGTCGGGGCCTCGGTCTTCCGCATCGGCGCCGCCGGCGGCGCGACCCGCCCGTCGACCGGCTACACCTTCGCCGGCCTGCAACGCCAGACGCAGGCCGTCGCCGCCGCCCTGCTGCGGGGCCGCCGGCCCGTGCCGCCCCCCGCCCACTCGGCGCGCGCCCGGGCCATGGACGCCGTCTTCCTGCGCGCCCTGGACAGCGGCCGGGCCGACGGCCCCGCGCTCTTCTCGCACCTGTTCGCCCGGGTGCCGATGAGGCGGCTGCTGCTCTTCCTGGACGGCGGGACCCGTCTGCACGAGGACCTCGCCGTCGGCCTGCGCACCCCGGTCGGGCCGATGCTCCGTTCGGCGGTCGAGCTCCCCAGCCTGCCGCGCCGCCCCTTCGACGACCCGTGACCCGCCGGACGCCCGACGCCCCGCCCCCGGGGCGCCACCCCGGGAAGCGCCGCCCCACACCCCTGTTCCAGGAGACCGGATGACCCTGTTGCGCGACGAAGACCTCGCCGCCGCGTTCGATCACGCCGCCCGCAGCTACGACTCCCTGGTGGCCGCCAATCCGGGCTACCACGCCCATCTGCGCCGCTCGGTGCGCCGACTGGGCCTGCCCCGCCGCGGTGTCGGGCTGCGGGTGCTCGACCTGGGGTGCGGCACCGGTGCCTCCACCGCCGCGCTCGCCGCCGTCCTGCCGGGTGCGCGGATCACCGCCGTCGACGCCTCCGCCGGCATGCTGGAACGCGCCGCCGCCAAACCCTGGCCGGACGGGGTGACATTCGCGCACGCCCCGGCGGAACGGCTCGCGGAGGCCGGGGTGGAGGGGCCGTTCGACGCGGTGTTCGCCGCCTACCTCTTCCGCAACGTGTCCGACCCCGACGCCGTCCTGGCCTCGGCGCACCGGCTGCTGGCGCCCGGCGGCCGGCTCGGCGTGCACGAGTACACCCTCGGCGGCCGCCGCGCCGACCGGCTGGTGTGGACCCTGGTCTGCCGGGGCATCGTGCAGCCCGCGGCGACGGTGCTGGGCGACGGGGAGCTGTACCGCCATCTGTGGCGCAGCGTCGTGGAGTTCGACACCGCCGACCGGTTCGCCGACCGCGTCCGCGCGGCCGGCTTCGACCGTGTCCGCGCCCTGCCCCTGCCGGGCTGGCAGACCGGCATCACCCACACCTTCGTCGCCGCCCGCGGCGACCGCGCGCCCCGGGAAGCAGACCGCTCCGGCCGGAACGGGGTGCCCTTCGAAGCGGACCGCTCCGGCTGGGACGGAGTGCTCTTCGAAGCCGGCCGCTCCGGCCGGAACCGCGCACCCCGGGAAGCCGCCCGCGCCGACCGGAACCGGGAGCCCTCCGAAGCCGGCCGCTCCGGCCAGGACCGCGTCCCCTTCGCCGCCCGCCCCGCCGACCGCACCCGGGAGACCGGCCGATGACCCCGCCCCGCCGGCCGGACGGCGCCCGCCGCGGCCGCGACCGCCGCGCCCGCCTGCTGCCGCCGCCGCCCGGAGCGGCGCGGATCGACGGCCCCCGCCCCACGACCGCCGTGGTCGGCGGCGGCATCGCCGGCCTGGCGGCCGCCACCGCGCTCGCCGAACGCGGGGTGGCCGTGACCCTGTACGAGCGCCTGCCCCACCTGGGCGGGCGCGTCGGCGGCTGGCCGGTCGAACTCGCCGACGGCACCGCGGCGACCATGAGCCGCGGCTTCCACGCCTTCTTCCGGCAGTACTACAACCTGCGGGGGCTGCTGCGCCGCACCGATCCCCGCCTGGAGCGGCTGACCGCCCTGCCGGACTACCCGCTGCGGCACAGCAGCGGCCTGCACGACAGCTTCCGGCACGTGCCGCGGACCCCGCCGTGGAGCGCCCTCGGCTTCGCCGCGCTCAGCCCTTCCTTCCGCCTGAAGGACCTGCGGCGCGTGAACCCGGTCGCGGCCCTGCCGTTGCTCGACGTCCGCGTCCCCGAGGTGTACGCCCGCCTCGACCGGGTCAGCGCGTACGACTTCCTGGAGGCGGTCCGTTTCCCGCCCAGGGCGCGCCACTTGGCGTTCGAGGTGTTCTCCCGCAGCTTCTTCGCCGATCCGCGGCAGCTGTCGGCGGCCGAGATGGTGCTGATGTTCCACATCTACTTCCTCGGGTCCGCGGAGGGGCTGCTGTTCGACGTGCCCCGCGAGCCGTTCCCGGCGGCCCTGTGGGAGCCCCTGGCCGGATACCTGGCGGGCCACGGCGCCGACCTGCGCACCGCCACGGCCGTCGAGGCGGTCACGCCCACGGGGGACGGCGGCTACGAGGTGGCCACCGCCGACGGCGAGCACCGCCACGACACCGTCGTGCTCGCCCTGGACACCCCCGGCCTGCGGTCCCTGGTCGCCCGCTCCGGCGCGCTCGGCGACGCCGCGTGGCGCGAGCGGATCGCCCGCCTGCGCAGCGCCCCGCCGTTCCTGGTCACCCGGCTGTGGCTGGACCGGCCCGTCGCCCGCGACCGGCCGGGGTTCCTCGGCACGAGCGGGTACGGCACGCTCGACAACGTCAGCGTGCTGGAACGCTGGGAGGGCGAGGCGGCCCGGTGGGCGGCCCGCACCGGCGGGTCCGTCGTCGAACTGCACGCCTACGCGGTGCCGCCGGGGGCCCCCCGCGAGGTCGAGCAGAAGCGGCTGGTGGACCAGTTGCACCGGATCTGGCCGGAGACCCGGGCCGCCGCGGTCGTCGACGCCCGCCACGAGTGGCGGGCGGACTGCCCGCTGTTCCCGGTGGGCGGCCACGCCGGCCGGCCCACCGTGCGCACCCCGGACCCCGGCCTGGTGATGGCCGGCGACCTGGTGCGCACCGACCTGCCGGTGGCGCTGATGGAACGCGCGGCGACGACCGGCTTCCAGGCCGCCAACGCCCTGCTGGAGCGCTGGGGCGTGCGGGGCCAGACCCTCTGGACGGTGCCCGACCGCGGACGCGGCCCCGTCCTGCGGGGACTGGCCAAGTGGGGGACGGCGCGCGGCGACTGACGACGTGTCGGATACCGGGCGGGGTGGCTCCGCACCCGGCCCGGTCCGTCCCGCCGCGCCCCGGCGAACCGGCCCCGCGCGTGCACCGGGGCCGCCGCGTGCCCTTCGGGACGCGCGCTCACCGCCCTTCCGCCGGCCTCCTCAGCACCTCGACGACGCTCGCGAAGCTGTCGGAGCCGTGCCCCGCGTCCCGGGCGCGTTCCATCGCGGCCTTCAGCAGCTCCGGCAGGGCGTTGTCGACGCCGCGTGCCGCGGCCGCGTGCAGGAGGTGGTCGACGGCGGCGATCTGCACGTCGACGGTGGCGTCGGCGCCGGGGTACCGGCCGGCGTCCACCTGGGGCGCGTACGTGGTCATGAAGCCCGTCACCGCGGCCAGCCAGCGGACCGCGACGGGCGTGAAGTCCGTGGCGGGTGTCTTCTCGGCGCCGACCAGGGCCGTGCCGTGCAGCCAGCCGGTCAGGGTGGACCACATCAGGCCGAGCAGCGCGGCGTCGTACAGGGACGCCAGACCCGGGTCGGTGCCCAGGTGCACGGGGTCCCCGAGGGCCGCCAGGGTCGGACGGCGGGCCTCGAAGACGGTGGCGGAGCCGCTGTACAGCACCATCGTCTCCGGACTGCCGACGCCGGGCGGCGTGGTCATGATCGCGCCGTCCAGGTACTCGGCGCCGTGGCCGCGGGCCCACGCGACGGCCTCCCGGGCCTGCTCCGGGGACCCGGAGGTGAGGTTGACCAGGGTCCTGCCCGCCAGGGCGTCGGCGACGGGGTCGAGAACGGCGTGCAGAGCCGTGTGGTCCAGGACGCAGGCGATGGTGAGGGGGGAGGCGGCGAGCGCCTCCCGGGGCGTCGCGGCCTGGCGGGCGCCCCGCTCGACCAGGGGCCGGGCCTTGTCCGCGGACCGGTTCCACACGGTGGTCGGGTGTCCCCGGTCCAGCAGGGCGGCGGCCAGCGCCGAACCCATCGCGCCGAGCCCGACGACGGTGACGGCCTGCTGTTCTGTGCTCATGCCACAACTCCTGGGATCGGTGAGCGACGTGACGGATCATCACGTCGGGACCACGGTCGCAGCGGGCGGTGCGCGGAGACAGTGGCAGCAGTGCCGGGGTCCACCAAATTTCTGCCATAGGCTTGGGGTCATGAGTGCCGGTACCGTCGCCGTGGTCGTCACCGAGGAGATCGGGGTCCCGTCCTGGGACCTGTACGAACTGAGCATCCCCTGCACCGTCTTCGGCAAGCCGCAGCCCGACCTGGCCGACCCCTGGTACAGCCTGCGGCTGTGCGGCACGGGAGCGGGGGAGCAGGGCGGCGCGGCGGCCGGCGCGGGGCTCACCCTGCGCACCCCGTACGGACTCGACGGCCTCGACGGCGCCGACACCGTCGTCGTGCCCTCCGTGCCCGACGCCTGCGTCGAGGAGGGCAGGCCCCTGCCCCGGGAGCTGACCGACGCCCTGCGCCGCGCCCACGCCGCGGGGGCCCGCGTGGTCTCCCTGTGCACCGGCGCCTTCGCCCTCGCCGAGGCGGGGCTGCTCGACGGGCGCCGCGCCACCGCCCACTGGATGCACACCGCCCGACTGGCCGAGCGCTACCCGAAGGTGGAGGTCGACCCGTCCGTCCTCTACGTGGACGACGGCGACGTCCTCACCAGCGCCGGGCTGACCGCCGGCCTGGACCTGTGCCTGCACCTGGTCCGCCGGGACCTCGGCGCGCACGTCGCCAACCAGCTGGCCCGGCGGATGGTGGTGCCCGCCCACCGGCCGGGCGGGCAGGCGCAGTTCATCGAGATGTCCGTACCGGCGACGGACGACCGGGGGATCGCGCCCGTCCTCGGGTGGGCCCGCGAGCACCTGGACCAGCCGCTGACGGTCGCCCGGCTCGCCCGGCGGGCCGGGATGAGCCCGCGCACGTTCTACCGCAGGCTCCAGGCGGCCACCGGCATGACCCCGCTCCAGTGGCTCCTCGACCAACGGGTGGGACGGGCCCGGGTCCTGCTGGAGTCGACGGACCTCCCGGTCGAGCGGATCGGCGAGTTGAGCGGCCTGGGCACGGCGAACAACCTCCGCCACCACTTCCTGAAGCACCTGGGCGTGTCGCCCGGCCAGTACCGGCGGGCCTTCCCCCGGGCCGCCCCCGCCCCGCCTCCCCGTACCTGACGCCCGGACGGGCGGCCCGCGCCGCCTCGCCCGACGCCGACTCCCGCCTCCCCCGAGCAACCCGGAGGTCCTCCAGCCCCTCCTCTGCACCGAGGGGCGTCCGCGCGGCGCGGAGGTTCCCGCCCCGGGAAGTCGGAGGAGTGAGGCGTTGATACGTGCCCGGAGCATAGGGGCCGCCGCCGTGGCGGTGCTGGCCGTGGTGGGGGTGGCGCCCGGCGCGGCCCAGGCCCGGCCGCAACCGCCCGCGGCCGGTCCGGCCGCCGCGAACGGCGAACTGCCGCCCGGCTGGCGGCTCACCGGCGACGGCGACGTACTGGAGTGGCGCGCGCCGCGGCGGATCCCGCCCGGTGACGCCCGGGTGGAGTTCCACGGCGACGGCGGGCTGGTCGGTGTGCCGACGCCCGGCAAGGACGGCCGGACCTTCCGCCTGCCGCTGGACGCCGCGGAGATGGACCCGCTCGGCGACCCGGCGGACCTCCAGGTGCGGTCGGCGGGCCGCCGGCTGGACACGGCGGCCGGGGCCGGCGAGCACGCCCGGCGGCCCGCCGCGCAGCTGCCGCCCCGGCTCCCCGCGGGCGCCGTCGACCCGGGCCGGCCGGGCCGCTTCGCCACGGTCACCGGTGAGTACGCGCTCGACCCCGTCCGGCTGCCGGGCCTCGCCGCCCCGGTCGAGATGCGCGGCGTGGTCGTCGCGCCGAAGGGAGCCCCCGGCAGGCGCCCCGTCGCCCTGTTCCTGCACGGGCGCCACGTGACCTGCTACGTGCCCGGCCGGGGCGAGGAGGCCGTCACCATCGACTGGCCCTGCGCCGCCGGCGCCCGGCCCGTCCCCAGCCACCGCGGATACCTGCGCGACCAGAAGCTGCTCGCCTCCCAGGGCTACGTGACCGTCTCCGTCTCCGCCAACGGGATCAACGGCCAGGACGCGGCGGTCGAGGACGCCGGCGCCCAGGCCCGCTCCTCGCTCGTCCGGGCGCACCTGGCCCGCTGGGCGGACTGGGCCGCGCAGCCGTCCGCCGCGCCGCCGGCCGTCCGCAAGGCTCCGCGGACCGACCTGTCCCGCGTCCTGCTCGTCGGCCACTCCCGTGGCGGCGAAGGCGTCAACAGGGCGGCCATGGACAGCCTCTACCCCCCGCCGGCCGACCAGGACGGACAGCCGGGACGGGCCCGCTGGACCATCCGCGGCACCGTCCTCATCGGCCCCACCGTCTTCGGCCACAACCCGGTCCCCGACGTGCCGTCGCTGACGATCCTGCCGGGCTGCGACGGCGACGTCTCCGACCTCCAGGGCCAGGTGTACGTCGACGGCACCCGCGGTGTCAGCCGGGGCAGTGCCCTGCACGGCGCGGTGTACATGACGGGCGCCAACCACAACTTCTTCAACAGCGAGTGGACGCCCGGCCAGGCCGCCGCGCCCGCCCAGGACGACTTCTCGACCGACCCCGACGACCCGGACCCGGTGTGCTCGCCGGGCCGCGCCACCCGGCTCACCGCGGACCAGCAGCACCGCGCCGGCGCCACCTACATCGCCGCCGCCGCGCGGCTGTTCGTCGCCGGTGACGACCGGGTCCGCGAACTGGTCGACGGCACCGGCCGCCGCGCCCCCTCCGCCGACCCCGCCCGTGTGCTGACGCACGCGGTCGGCGCGGGGCGGGGCGCCGGGTTCCTGCCCGACGGGAAGGTGAAGGTGACCGGCGGCCGGCTCTGCTCCGCCGTCGACCCCGACCCGCGCGTCGCCTGCCTCGACCAGGACACGCCTGGCGCGTCCCCGCACTTCGCGTACTGGTGGCCGCAGCGCGAGACCGGCCGCCGCGCGGTCGCGCTGACCTGGTCCGCCCCCGGCACCGCGACCCGGGTACACCCCGACCGGCCCGTGTCCCTGCGGGACGCCCCGGACCTGGCGCTGCGCGTCATCGTGCCGCCCGGCAGCCGCGGCACCCGGTTCGACGTCTCCGTGACCGACGCCGACGGGCGGCGCGCCGTCCTCGGCCGGGTGGGGGCCGACGGACTCCCGGGCAGCCAACGCACCGCCTCCTACTGGGCGCAGGAACTCCGCGTCCCGCTGAAGGCCGCCGTCCGCGCCGGTCTCGACCTGCGCCGGATCGCCTCCCTCGACCTGACGCCGCGCTCGCGCACGGGCCGCGCCTGGCTGATGGACGCCTACGCCTGGCGCGCGGGCACCCCCGCCGTGCAGGCCGCGCCCCTCACCCGGGTCGACGTCGGCCGTCTGAAGGTGCGGGAGGGCGACTCGGGCGAGCGCACCTACCAGGTGCCCGTGCGGCTGTCCGGCCAGGGCACCGGGACCGTGCGGCTGTACGTCGTCGACCCGGCCACCGGGGAGACCGAGGACCGGCTCGTCACGGTCCGGGCCGGCGGCCCCGGCATCGACCTGCCGGTGAAGGTGACGGGCAACAAGCGGTACGCCTGGGACCTCTCCCACGAGGTGCTGGTGAAGGCGGTCCGCGGCACGGTCGTCGGCGCGTACGCCGGCGGCGTCACCGTGACCGACGACGACCCGCGGCCCACGCTGCGCGTGACACCGGTCGCCGACGAGGTGACCGAGGGCCGGCCGCTGCGCTGGAAGGCCGAACTGTCCGAGCCGGCCGACGTACCCCTGGTGGCCGCGCTGGTGGCGGTACCGGTCGGCGGCCGTCCCGAGCTGTCCACGAAGGACGTCGACCCGCAGTGGCTGCGGGACCTCTACGGCGAGGTGCCGGACGGGGAGGTGCCGCTCTCCGGGCTGGACCACTTCGGACTGTGGGTCCCGGTCCCGGCCGGCGAGCAGAGCGTGGAGGTGACGGTGCCGACGGTCCGCGACCGGACCGTGGAACCCGCGGAGCACGTCGGCCTGCAGCCCACCGACGACGAGGGCGCACCGCAGGGTCCGGCCGTGACGGGCCGGGTGCTCGACGCCCCGTCACCGGACTGATCGCGCCGCCCCCCGGCGGGCGCGAGGATCCGATCGGTCCTGACCGCGCTCGCGCTCCTCGTCGCTCCCGGCGCCGTCGTGATGGGCGGCGCCGGGGAGGCGTTCGCCGTCACCAGGACCGGTCACGCCCCCGCGACCTCGATGTTCCGGGAGGCGGGGACCACCCGGTCGTCCTCGGGCGGCTGCTCGGACCGCTCCGACCCGACGCGCACGTCCTTCGAGCGGCTCGACCTCGCCACCGCCCGGGGCGCCCGGACCCTGAAGCGGGCCGGCGGGTGCGCGCCGGACATCACGGGCGGCGCGGAGACCGGCCACGCCTCCGGCAGGTACGCGCACGGGAACGGCTACAGGCTCGGCCACGGCAAGTACACCTGCCTGGGGAACCACATCAAGAACACCTTCACCTGCATCGGCCCGCGCGGTGACGGTGCCCCGCGGTGGCGGTCCGGCTCGGGCGGCGCCCACGCCGACGAGGGCAACCACGGGGACGTCCCGTACTACGACCGCGGCGGCTGCTGACCCGCCCGCCGCACGCGGCACCCCCTCCCGGACGGTCGTCCGGAAGGGGGTGCCGCCGGCCGGTCCGGCCGGACGCGAAGGGCCGTGAGGGTCAGGTGCGCAGGCTGCGGGCGGGCAGCAGGACCTGTGCGGCGGCCTTGCGGGTCTCCTCGTCGGCGACGAAGGAGACCAGGGTCCCGGGATCGCCGGGTTCGGCGTCGGGCCAGGGGCGGGTGGTCATCAGCAGGTAGGCGAAGCCGCGTGCGGCGACCGTCTCCAGCCAGCCCGCGGGCGGGACGAACTGGGTGGTGAACCGCGGCATGGTGAGCATGGCGGAGCCGGGGACGACGAGCAGGCTCATCGCCGTGCCGGGCCGCCGGGTGCCGTCGACGATGTCCCCGCCCACGGCGAGTCCGGCGCTGCGCAGCAGCTGCCCGACCGCGGCGGAGGAGCCGGCGGGACCGCCGGCGCCGTTCCCGAGACAGCAGGCGAGCAGGCAGGGGACGTCTCCCTGGGGGTTCTCGCGGAGCCAGGACATCAGCAGGAAGGTGCCGAGGTCGGCGGTGCTGAAGGGCTGCGTTCCGGCGGGGGCGGTGGGCGCTGAGGTCACCGCGGCACCGTACCGGCGGGCCGGGCGGCCCGCGGCCCGCCGTCACCCGACCGGCCGACGGGCACCCCGGATCCGCACCCGGACGAGTGACGTCAGGGTGTCGCCGGCCGGGTACCGGGAGGGGTGCGCGGCGGACCGGACGGGTGCGCGGCGCCGCGGTGGGATACCCGTCCGCCAGGGCGCGGTCCCGTACAGGAGACTGTGCGGGGTCACGGCATCCGGCCGCTCGCCGACAGGGTGTCGGCAGGCTCCGACCAGGGAAGGACCACCTCATGATCATCTTCGGTACCAAGGGGTACCTGTACCAGCTCGCGATACTCACGCTGGTCTGCGGCCGGTGCGGCAACCCCTCCGCGCACACGCTCAGGAAGCGCGTCACGAAGTTCACGCTGTTCTTCGTGCCGCTCTTCCCCTTCTCGACCTCGTACATGACGCAGTGCACCTTCTGCGGCGCGGAGCAGAAGCTGACCAGGGAACAGGCGGAGCAGCTGCAGGCCCAGGCCGCGGGCGGCGAGGGCGGCGCGCCGTTCGGGCAGCCGCACCGGCAGCCGTACCAGTCGTGAGCGGAGCCGCCCGCGCGCAGGGGCGCGGTCCGCGGGCGGTCCCGGACTGACCGCGGCACCCCCGCACACCCCGGACAGGTCACGCCGTTTCGACGCGTCGGCCGGGGAAACCCGCCGACCGTGCGAAATCGACCGCTGCGACGCCGAAGGGGACCCATGAAGAGGATGCTGTGGGGTCTTCCGGTCCTCGCCGCCGGGATCGCGGTGGCGCGGAAGGCCCGGCCGGCCGGGCGCGCCACCCACCCGGCGGACGACCGGTGGCTCACGGTGACGGTCAACCTCCCGCCCAAGGAGGTCCGCCCCGACGGGGCCCTGCCCGAACCCCTGGACCGGTACGCCGACCGGATCGACGTCGAGGTCCGCCCGGCACCGGGGGAGCGCGGCACCGAGCTCGCGGTCCGGCTCAAGGAGCCGCCGTCCGCGGCCGAGGCCTCCCTGCCCGGCCGTCTCGCCGGCCAGGACCCGCGCCAGGAGATCCGCCGGGCGCTGCGCGACGCCAAGGCCATCCTGGAGGCCGGGGAGGTGCTGCACCCCGACACCCCCGCCACGACCCGCCCGACACCGGGCGGCAAGGTCATCGGGCTGCTCGGCCGCAGGTCCGGTGGGGAGGGAGTGCTGTGAAGGCACTGTGCTGGGAAGGCGTGAACAAGCTGTCCGTCGAGAACGTCCCGGACCCGGAACTGCACAACGACCAGGACATCATCGTGCGGCTCCTGGCGGGCACGACGTGCGGCTCCGACCTCCATCTGATCGGCGGCTACATCCCCGCGATGCGGGCCGGTGACGTCATCGGCCACGAGTTCGTCGGGGAGGTCGTGGAGACCGGGCCCGGGGTGCGCCGGCACAAGGTCGGCGACCGGGTCGTCGTCTGCTCCTTCGTCGGCTGCGGCCGGTGCTGGTACTGCGCCAACGACCTGTGGTCCCTGTGCGACAACACCAACACCAACCCCGGCATCGGCCAGGCGCTCTTCGGCTACGAGACGTCCGGCATCTTCGGCTACTCCCACGCCATGGGCGGCCTGCGCGGCAGCCACGCCGAGTACGTCCGGGTCCCCTTCGCCGACTACGGCGCCTTCCCCGTCCCCGAAGGCGTCGACGACGTCAGCGCCCTGTTCGTCTCCGACTCCGTGCCCACCGGGTGGATGGGCGCCGACCTCGGGGGCGTCCGGCCCGGCGACGTGGTCGCCGTCTGGGGAGCGGGCGCCGTGGGCCAGATGGCGGCCCGGGCGGCGGTGCTGCTCGGCGCCGAGCGGGTCATCTCCATCGACCGGCTCCCCGAACGGCTGGCCATGGCCGAGCGGTACGCCGGCGCGGAGCCGCTCGACTACACCGCCACGGACGTCGCCGCCGAACTGCGCGAGCGCACCGGCGGCCGGGGCCCCGACGTGTGCATCGAGGCGGTCGGCATGGAGGCGCACAGCGACGGCCCGATGCACCTGTACGACCAGGCCAAGCAGCAGCTGCGGCTCCAGACCGACCGGCCGACCGCCGTGCGCCAGGCCATCCACGCCTGCCGCAAGGCGGGCAGCGTCTTCATCCTGGGCGTCTTCGCGGGCGCCGTCGACAAGTTCCCGCTCGGCGCCGTGATCAACAAGGGCCTGACCGTGCGCGGCGCGCAGATGCACGGCCAGCGCTACATCCCGATGCTGCTGGAGCGGCTGGCGGCCGGCGAGCTGCACACCGCCCACCTGGCGACCCACACCGTCCCCCTGGACGAGGCGCCGAAGGCGTACGACATGTTCAAGCACAAGACGGACGGCTGCGTGCGCGCCGTCATCCGCCCGCGGCCGTGACGGCTCTCGCGGCGCCCCGCCGTCGGGCGCGCGGGTGTGACGGCGGGACGGTCCTCGGCCATCGGCCGCACGGACAGGGCCGCGTTGCGGTCCTGTGCCGCTCGGAGCGCGTGGGGACCACGCTGTCGCGGTACTCCGGGGCCGGAAGGGCGCGGACGGCGGCGCCGCGGTATTCCGCGGCGGGAAGGGCGTGGGCAGCATGACGGCACTGCGGCATCGCACCGCCGCCACGGGCGCGGACACCGGGCCGGAGCGGTCCGCGCCCGTGGCGGCGGCGGCCTACCGGGTGGCCCGGCGGCTGGCCGGCCGCCGGGCGGCACCGGCGCTGCACCCCCACGGGGTGCTGTGCACCGGACGCCTGGACGTGCACGGCACCGCCGACGGGTCGTGGAACGTGCCCTGGCTGGACCGGCCGGGCTCCTACCGGGTGACCGCGCGGTGGTCGCGGGCGCTCGGCCTGCCCGGGAACGTGCCGGACGGCCTGGGCCTCGCGCTGCGCGTCGAGGACGCCGGCGGCTCCGGCGCGCCCCTGGACCTGCTGCTCACCTCCAGCGGCGCCGGCCGGCTCGGCCGCCACCTGCCGCTGCCGCGGCACCGGGCGCTGTCCGGTCCGTACTCCACCCTCGTGTCGTACCGGACGGGCGACCGCGTGCGGGTGCTGGCGGCCTTCCCCGAGCGGGGCCCGCACGACGCGGTGGACGTCGCCCTGCCCGCCCTGCGGCAGGCGCTGCTGCGGGCACCCGTCCGCTTCGACCTGCGGGCGGCCGCCGCCGGCGAACCCTGGCGCTCCTTCGCGGCCCTCACCCTCCAGGAGCCCGCCCCCGCCCCGGAGCACGGCACCGTCTCCTACGACCCGTACGCCCACCGGCTGCCCGGCCTGCGCCCCACCGAGTGGCTGCGGCGGCTGCGCGAGGCCGCCTACAGCGGGTCCCGCCACGGACGAGGCGGACCGCCGTGAACGGGTCCCGGCCCCCGGCGGTCCACGGCGTGAGGAGGTCTGCTCGGTGACGTGCGAGGATGGTGCGATGACCATCCTGCGCAGGAACAACGTCCGCGTGACAGGGAAGGTCGGCGGCCGCGCGGTGGTGCTCGCGCACGGGTTCGGCTGCGATCAGAACCTGTGGCGCCTCGTCGTTCCCGCGCTGGCCGAGCACTTCCGCGTCGTGCTGTTCGACTACGTCGGGTCGGGCCGCTCGGACCTCGCGGCCTGGCAGGAGGAGCGCTACGCCACCCTGGACGGCTACGCCCGGGACGCGGTGGAGGTGTGCGAGGAGCTGGACCTGCGGGACGCCGTGTTCGTCGGCCACTCCGTCAGCGCCATGGTCGGGGTGCTGGCCGCCGCGGCGGCCCCGGACCGCCTGCGGTCCCTGGTGATGGTGTGCCCCTCGCCCCGGTACATCGACGAGGGGGACTACCGCGGCGGCTTCAGCGCCGACGACATCGACGAGCTGCTGGAGTCGCTGGAGGCCAACTACCTCGGCTGGTCCGGAGCCATGGCCCCGGTCATCATGGGCAACCCGGACCGGCCCGAGCTGAGCGAGGAGCTCACCAACAGCTTCTGCGCCACCGACCCGCGGATCGCGCGCGTCTTCGCCCGCACCACGTTCCTCTCCGACAACCGCCGCGACCTGAAGTCCGTGGCCGTGCCCACCCTGATCCTGGAGAGCGAACACGACGCCATCGCGCCCCGCGAGGTCGGCGCCTACGTGCACGCGGCCATCCCCGGAAGCCGCCTGGTCACCCTCGCCGCCACCGGGCACTGCCCCCAGCTCAGCGCCCCGGAGGCCACCGCCGAGGCCGTCATCGCCTTCGTGGGGGACCTCCCGTGACGGACGATCCGGGCCCCGGTCCCGAACGGCACGACGAGGAGCGCCCGTTCATCGACGCGAAGTTCTCCGCGCTGCTGGAGGACAGCGCGGAGGAGCTCTACGAGTCCGCGCCGTGCGGGTACCTGTCCACGCTGATGGACGGCACCATAGCCAAGATCAACAAGACGCTGCTGGACTGGCTCGGCCTCACCCGCGAGGAGGTCGTGGGCCGCCGGCGCTTCAGCGACCTGCTCACCGTGGGCGGCCGGCTCTACCACGAGACGCACTTCGCGCCCCTCCTGGGCATGCAGGGCCAGGTCGGCGGCATCGCCCTGGAGATGAGGACCGCGGACGGATCCCGGCTCCCCGTGCTCATCACGTCGACGGTGAAGACGGGGGAGGACGGCCGGCCCCTGCTCATCCGCACGACCGTCTTCGACGCCACCGACCGGCGCGCCTACGAGGCCGAGCTGCTGCGCGCCCGCCGCGCCGCCGAGGAGGCCCGCCACCAGGCCGAGGCCGACCGCGAGCAGCTGCGCGAGGCGCTGACCGTCCTCCAGCAGAGCCTGCTCCCGGCCAGCCTGCCCGAGGTGCCCGGCATGGAGGCCGCCTCCTCGTACCACACGGCCTCGACCATGCAGCTGGGCGGCGACTTCTACGACCTGTTCCCCCTCGGCGACGAGCGCTATGCCTTCTTCCTCGGGGACGTCTGCGGCAAGGGCCCGCAGGCCGCCGCGGTGACGTCCCTGGTGCGCTACACCCTGCGGGCCGCCGCCCTGCACGACCCGGAACCCGCGGCCGCGCTCGCCCGGCTCAACACCGCGCTGCTGGACCGGTACCGGGACGGGGACCCGCGGTACTGCACCGTCCTCCTCGGCGTCCTGGAACCGCGGGGCGGAACGGTCGACGTCCGGCTCGCCGCGGGCGGGCACCCCCCGGCCCTGCTGCTGCGCGCCGACGGCCGGGCCGACTACCTGCCGACCCCCGGCGGCATGCTGGTGGGAGCGCTGCCCGGGGCGTCGTTCACCACGGTCCGCACCACGCTGCACCCCGGCGACACCCTGCTGCTGTACACCGACGGCCTCACCGAGGCGCGCACCGGGATCAAGCGCGAGCTGTACGGCTACGACGCGCTGCGCGCCTTCGCCGCCGAGCTGGCCCCCGCCGGACCCCGCACGGTGATCGACGCCTTCGCCCGGCTGCTCAAGAGCTTCGGCGACGGGCTGGACGACGACACGGCGCTGCTCGCCATCGGCCGCCCGCGCGGACCGCACGCCGCCTCGTGACGGCCCGCCGGCCGGTGCCGCTCGGCGGGCCCGGCGCCGGCCCCGGCCTTCGCCGGTCGGCGGACAGCGGACAGCGGACCTGGTCACCGTCACGTTCTCACCGGTCAGTAGACAGCGGACCTGATCACCGTCACGCTCCTACCGGTCGGCGGGCGGCGGTCGGCGGGCGGCGGACCTGACCGTCGTCCGGCCCTCGCCGCTCGGCGGGCCCGGACCCGGTTCCCACCCGTCAGTGGACGGCGGACTTGATCACCGCCAGGTCCTCGCCGGTCAGTTCCGCGATGCGGTGCGCGGGGACCCCGGCGGCCAGCGCGCGGGCGAGCAGCGCGTCCCGGCCGTCGGCGCAGGACCGGTAGGCCAGCAGTTCCTCCTCCAGCCGGGCCACGGGCGGCGCGGCGGTCTCGTGCCGCACCCGGCTCAGCTCCTCGGCGCTGAGCGGGACGGGCAGGCGCTGCGCGTCCTCGGGGATGGCGGCGGTCTCCTCGGGCGGGACGACGTACAGCTGCGGGGACGTCGCGGCGACCCCCTGTGCGTCGAGCCACGCCCGCACCGCCGGTGTCTCCAGGCAGGCCGGTTCCCCCACGGCCGCCAGGGGCACCCCGAGGGAGGTGTCCGTGCCGTCCAGCAGGACCAGGTACGCGTCGTCGGTCATCGTCGGTTCTTCCTCACGGCAGAAGCGGTCACGTCGCTGATGGCAACCCTCGTACCCCGCGTCGGCGGTCGTCCCACCGGGAAAAGCGGTGGCGGTCCGGTGGGCGGGAGCACTACGGTCGGCCGCGATGACGACCCACTCCGTTTCCAGATGGGGGGTCCCGTCCGCGCAAGGTGAGTGCTGATGGCCGCTCACCCCGCGAACGGGGATCCCCGCCTCTCCCTCTGGCGGCGCGTGCGCGAGTTCGCCGTGCCGCCGTCCATGATCGAGACCGCGACCGCCCGCCGCCACGCCGGCGACTGGGCGGGGGCCTGTGCCGCCGCGGGCATCGACGTCGACCTCCACCCGCGTTCCCTGGCCCGCACGCACGGCCGCGACCTCGCCGCCCGGGTCCGCGACGATCTGCGCCACCTGGCGCCCGACCTGCTGCGCTGGCACCTGCCGAGGATCGCCCCCGACGGGCTGCTGCGCCCCGGGCTGACGCTCACGCTGGCCCGGTACGACACCGACGGCCCGCACGGCGCGGGGCCGGTGCACCTCGTGGTGCGTACCCCGCCGGCCTGGGCGGACGGCGGCCAGCGCTTCGGCCTGGCGCTGTGGGACGGCACCCGCCCCACGGACGGCGCCGGCCACCATCCGCATCCCCGCCCCGACCGGCGGTTCCGGCTCGACCTGCACCGCCACCTGTGGGACGCGCGCCGGACCGGGGAGCTGCGGGCCCGGTCGGGTGCCGACCTGCCGCCGGCCGGACACGGACCGGACGCCGAGGGACCGCCGGCCGGACATCGGCCGGACACCGGCCGGACGCCGGCCGCACACCACGGCTGCCCCGTCGGGGCGGGGCCCGAGGGGCGGCACCGGGCCGTGGAGCGGTGGGCGGACGAGGCGGCCCTGCTGCTGCGCGCCGAGGGGCGGCCCGCCGGCGGCGTCACCGTGCGGCTCGGGGCCCGGCGGTGGCTGGTCGTGGACCCGGCCGCGGACCGGGGCGCCCCGCGGATCACGGCGGCGCCGGCGGCCGGCGGCGTCCGCGCGCTGCCCGTCCTGCCTGACGCGGCGACCTGGGTACCGCCCGACCTCGCGCTGCTCCGCGCCGGACTCGTCGAGCCCGGCCGGCTGCACCCGCTGGTCGCCTCGGCCCTGGTGCCGGGCGTCCCGGCGGCCGGACCGTCCCGGGCGCCGCTCGGGCCGGGGCGTCCGTGGCTCGTGGAGTGCCGGGGCGCCCGGCACCGTGTCGGCCTGGTCGACGGTGTCCTGGTCGCCCTGGACCACGATCCGGCGGAGCTCCGGCGGGAGGAGCTGCTGGTCGCGCTGACCGGCACCCCGCTGCCGTGCCTCCGGTTCATCGACCGGGCGCACCGCCGGCCGGACTGCCTGGCCGACATCCGCGAACGCCTCGGCCACGGCGACACCGCCGGCGCGCTGGCCGCCGTCGAGGGCCTGCTCGGCCCCGGCGCGGTGCCGCGCGACGGCGCGCTGCGGGACGCGCTGGAGGCCGCCGCGCAACGGCGGATCGCCTACGGCCTGTACCGGGCGGGCCTCGGCGGAGCCCTCCCCGGTTCCGGTCCCGGCCCCCTGCCCGGGCCTCCTCCCAGGCTCGGGGACGTGCTGTACCCCGGCCCGGGCGGCCACCGCCCGGACCGTCGCCGCTCCCGCCGCGACCGCCCGCGCCGTACGACCACCCGCTGACCGGCCCGGCCCCTCCACGCTCCCGGACGTCCCGCCCTTCCCCGGGCACCGGCGCCCGGCCCACCCACGGCTTCCCGAAGGTGATCACCCATGCACACGTCCACCCCGTCCACCGTCACCGACACGCCCGGCGCCTCCCGGCTGGACGTCGCCGACGACCTGCTGGCCCTGCTGCGCGACACCACCACCGAACCCCGCCCCGACATCCAGCTGGAGGCCCTGACCCTGGCCGTCTCCGCCGACCTGCCCGTCCTGCTGTGGGGCGAGCCGGGCATCGGCAAGACCGCGGCCCTCACCCACCTCGCCGCGACCCTGGACCTGCCGCTGACCACCGTCATCGCCAGCGTCCACGAGCCGTCCGACTTCTCGGGCCTGCCCGTCGTCGGCGACGATCCCGCGGAACAGGGGGTGCCCATGGCCCCGCCGGACTGGGCGGTCCGCCTGGTCCGGGCCGGCAAGGGGCTGCTGTTCCTCGACGAGCTGTCCACCGCGCCGCCGGCCGTGCAGGCCGCGCTGCTCCGCCTCGTCCTCGAGCGGCGCGTCGGCGCCCTGCGGCTGCCGCCCGGCGTCCGCATCGTCGCGGCCGCCAATCCGCGCGCCTCGGCGGCCGACGGCTGGGAGCTGAGCCCGCCGCTGGCCAACCGCTTCGTCCACCTCCGGTGGACCCACGACCACGAGGTGGTGGTGCGCGGCCTCGGCGGGGTCTGGCCCCGGGCCACCCTGCCGCGGCTCGACCCGCACGGCCTGCCGGAGGCGGTGCGCTTCGCCCGCCGCGCGGTGTGCGGGCTGCTCACCGCCCGCCCCGGGCTCGTGCACCGGCTGCCCACCGGCGAGACCCGCCGGGGCGGCCCGTGGCCCTCGCCCCGCAGCTGGGAGATGACCCTGCGTCTGGTCGCCTTCGCGACCGCGGCCGGATCCGCCCGGGACGTGCTGTCCCTGCTGGTCAGGGGCACCGTCGGGGACGGTCCCGGACTGGAGCTGCTGGCGGGCCTGGACCGGATGGACCTCCCCGACCCCGAGGACCTGCTCGCCGATCCGGCGGGTGCCGTCCTGCCCGAGCGGGGCGACCTGCGCCAGGCCGTCCTCGACGGTGTGGTGGACGCCGTCCGCAGGCGTCCGGAGCGGTCCCGCTGGGACGCGGCGTGGGCGCTGCTGGTCCGGGCGGTGGAGACCGGCGCCCCGGACGTCGTGGTCGTCCCCGCGACCACCCTGGCGTCCCTGCGCCGTGAGGACTGGGACGTCCCGGCGTCGATCGAGCGGCTCGCCGGAGTGGTCTCCCTGTCCCGGCGCGCCGACCGGGTGGCGGCCCGCTCCGCGTCCGCGGCGGGCCGATGAGCACGGGTGCCGGAACGGGCGTGGGCACGGCGGGCGCCCTGGACCTCGACAAGCTCCTCGCCGCCCGCCTGCACGCCGCCCGGGCCCGGCCGTACCTGGCGACGGCGCTGTTCGCCCTGCACGTCGTGGCGTCGCGGCGGGTGCCGACGATGGGCGTCGACCGGCACTGGCGGTGCTACGTCTCCCCGGTGTTCGTGGACCGCACGCCCGTGGAGGAGCTGGCCGGCGTCTGGGTGCACGAGGTGTCGCACCTGCTGCGCGACCACCACGGACGCAGCGACCGGGTGGCGCGGGAACGCGGGCTGACCGGCCCGGCGGAGCGGCTGCGGATGAACATCGCCGCCGACTGCGAGATCAACGACGACGCGTTCGGCGACGGGCTGGTCCGGCCCCGGGACGCCGTCGTCCCGACGGCGCTGGGGCTGCCCGAGGACAGGCCGATGGAGGACTACCTGAGCCGGTTCCGGCTCGGGCCGCACACCGCGCACCTGGCCTGGCTGGACTGCGGCAGCGGCGCCGACGGGCTCGAACGGCCGTGGGACCTGGGCCCGGACGGCGCCCACGGACTGAGCGAGCAGGAACGCGACGCGGTCCGGTTCCGGGTGGCACAGGGCATCACCGCCCGGCCGGGCGGCACGCCGCGGGGCTGGCGGCGGTGGGCCGAGGAGGTCTTCCACCCGCCGCAGCCCTGGCGGGAGCTGCTGGGCGCGGCCGTGCGCTCGGCGGCGTCCGCCTCCGGCGCGGGCGAGGACTACACGTACGGCAGGCCCGCGCGCCGCTCGGCGGCCGTGCCCGGCGCCGTGCTGCCGAGCCTGCGGCGCCGGCCGCCCCGGGTGTGCGTGGTCGTCGACACCTCCGGCTCCGTCGGCGACGCCGAGCTGGGCAGCGCGCTCCTGGAGGTCGCCGCGATCTCGCGGGCCGTGGGCGGCCGCCGCGACCTGGTCGGCGTGCTGTCGTGCGACGCGGCGGCGGGCACCGTCCACCCGCTGTGCCGGGCGGAGGGCATCCCGCTCGTGGGCGGCGGGGGCACGGACCTGCGCGCGGGCTTCGCCCGGGCCCTGCGGGCCCGGCCCCGGCCCGACGTCGTCGTGGTCCTGACCGACGGGCAGACCCCCTGGCCGGCCACCCGGCCGCCGTGCCGGACGGTGATCGGCCTGTTCCCCCGGCCGCGGGCCGCCCGGCCCTGGGAGGAGGACGACCACGTGCCGGACACGCCGCCCGACTGGGCCCGGGTCGTGCACCTCGGCACGTGATTACGGCGTCAGATCTTGAGATCGCAGCGGAATCGATCGTAGGGTCTGCTCATTCGTTCGCCGCTCTCCGGAGGTCATGTCATGGACCGCGCCCGCCTGCACCACCTCCTGGCCCGCGAGAGCGCCGAGGCCGAGCGCCGCAACCCGCGCTCCCGGGCCGCGTACGCGGGGGCCGGGCACCTCTTCGGCAAGGTGCCGATGACGTGGATGAACAAGACCGCCGGCGCCTTCCCGCGCTACCTCGCCACCGCACGCGGGGCCCGGGTCACGGACGTCGACGGGCACGAGTACGTCGACTTCTGCCTGGGCGACACCGGGGCGATGGCCGGGCACTCCCCGGAGCCGGTGACCGCCGCGGTGCAGCGGCGCTTCGCCGAGCTCGGCGGCGCGACCGCGATGCTGCCCACGGAGGACGCCGAGTGGGTCGGCGCCGACCTCACCCGCCGCTTCGGACTGGCGCGCTGGAGCTTCTCCCTGACCGCCACGGACGCCAACCGGTGGGCGATCCGCCTCGCCCGGGCGGTGACCGGCCGCCCGAAGATCCTGGTGAACAGCTACTGCTACCACGGCAGCGTGGACGAGTCCCTGATCGTCGTGGGCCCGGACGGGGAGGGCACCGCCCGCGCCGGGAACGTCGGCGCCCCCTGCGACGTCACGCTCACCAGCCGGGTGGCGGAGTTCAACGACCTGGCCGGACTGGAACGCGCGCTCGCCCACGGCGACGTCGCCGCCGTCCTGATGGAGCCGGCGCTCACCAACATCGGCATCGTCCTGCCCGAGCCCGGCTACCTGGCCGGCGTCCGCGACCTGACCCGGCGGTACGGCACCCTGCTGATCAACGACGAGACGCACACCTTCTCCGCGGGCCCCGGCGGCTGCACCGCCGCCTGGGACCTGGAACCCGACATGCTGACCATCGGCAAGGCCATCGGCGGCGGCATCCCGGCCGGCGCGTACGGCCTCTCCGCCGAGCTGGCCGACCGGCTGCTGGGCCGCGACGACCTCGACCTGGTCGACATGGGCGGCGTCGGCGGCACCCTCGCGGGCAACGCCCTGTCGGTCGCCGCCATGCGCGCCACCCTCGAACACGTCCTGACGGACGGGGCGTTCGCGCACATGGCCGCGCTGGCCGAGCGGTTCGAGGCCGGCGTGCGCGCGGGCATCGAGGCGCACGCCCTGCCCTGGTCGGTGACCCGGCTCGGAGCCCGCGCCGAGTACCGCTTCACCGACCCGGCGCCGCGCACCGGCACCGAGTCGGCGGCGGCCGCGGACGGGGAGCTGGAGGACTTCCTGCACCTCTACCTCGCCAACCGCGGCATCCTGCTCACCCCGTTCCACAACATGGCGCTGATGTGCCCCGACACCACCGGGCAGGACGTGGACACCCACACCGAGGTCTTCGCCGCCGCCCTGGCGGAACTGGCGGGCTGATCCGCCGGGCGGCTCCGGCCCGGCGGCCAAGACGAACGAGGGGACGACAGTGGACGACATCGACCGGGCCATCCTGCGGGAGCTGCAGGCCGACGGCCGCATCGCGTACGCCGACCTCGGCCCGAAGGTCGGCCTGTCCGCCTCCGCCGCCCGGCAGCGGCTGCAGCGGCTGCTGGACTCCAGGGCGGTGCAGGTCGTCGGGGTGACCGACCCGATGGCGATGGGCGGCCAGGCCATGGCGCTGCTCGGCGTCGGCGTGGACGGCGACCCGCGGACCGTCGCCGACGAGCTCGCCGGACGCCCCGAGGTGGTCTACTCGGTGCTCACCTCCGGCGGCTTCGACCTGTTCGCCGAGGTGGTCGCGCCGGGACCCAGGGACCTGCTGGACTTCGTCAACGACGTGGTCCGGCCCATCGAGGGCGTCCAGCGGGTGCAGACGTTCCCGTACTTCGCGATCCACACGCACCGGTTCCTGTGGGACGTGGGCTGATTCCCGCAGGTCCGTCTCATGGTCAACGATTGGGCGGGCCGAGCGCGGTTACTCCGTCCCCATGGACGACCACAGGCCGCTCGCCCTGGTGACCGGGGCATCCAGCGGAATCGGATTCGAACTGGCCAGGCAGTTCGCGGAGCACGGCTACGACCTGGTGATCAACGCCGAGGACGACCGCCTCGACCACGCGGTGCAGCGGCTGCGCGAGACCGGCGTCCAGGTCCGGGGCGTACGCGCGGACCTGCGGGACCCGGCGGAGGTGGACCGGCTGGTCGCGGCCACCACCGGGCTCACGGTGGACGTGGCCGTGCTCAACGCGGGCGTGGGCCGGGGCGGCGCCTTCGTGGACACCGCCGCGCAGGACGACCAGTCCGTCATCGACCTCAACGTCTCCTCCACGGTGCGGCTCGCCAAGCCCCTGCTGCGCGAGATGGTGGCGCGCGGCGAGGGGCGCATGGCGTTCACGTCGTCGACCGCCGCGATGATGCCGGGGTCCTTCCAGCCGGTCTACAACGCCTCCAAGTCCTTCATCCAGTCCTTCGCGCAGGCGCTGCAGGAGGAGCTGAAGGACACCGGGGTGACGGTCACCTCGTTCATGCCGGGGCCGACGGACACCGACTTCTTCCGCCGGGCGGGCATGGAGGACGACACCCGGGTCGGCACCATGGACAAGGACGACCCCGCGCAGGTCGCCCGGCAGGCGTTCGAGGCGGTGACGGCGGGCCGCAAGAAGGTCGTGACCGGCTCCCTGAAGACCAAGGCGCAGGGCCTGGCCGGCCGGGTGCTGCCCGACGGGGTGAAGGCCGCCGCCCACCGCAGGCTGGCCGAGCCGGGTACCGGCAAGGGCGGCGACGAGGACTAGCCGGGACCCGGCGGAGGGCGGGCGGAGCCGCCCTCCCCGCGTGCCGGCCCCAGGAACGACCCCCCTCCCGGCCCGCCCCGCGGCGGGCCGGGAGTCATCACGCGCGTCCGGCGCCCGGCGCGGACGGCGTACGACGTGACCCACATGGAAGGACATCGATGCGCGAGGCCAATCCCGTGAAGCGGGCAGTCGAGAAGGTCACCGGGACCGTGCAGGGCGAGGGCGCGGGACCGGAGGAGGGCATCCCCGGGAAGCCGGGGCCCGAGTCGCCGTCCGTGGCCGAGCCGACCGAGCCCAGGGAGCCGCTGCCGCCCAAGCCGGACCAGCGCGGCCCGGAGACCGTGTCGCCGACCGGTCAGGCCACCGGCACCGACCAGGCACGGACGGCACAGGCCGGCGCCTACCTGACCACCGCCCAGGGCGCGCGGCTGTACGACACCGACCACTCGCTCAAGGCCGGGCCCCGCGGGCCGGTGCTGCTGCAGGACCACCACCTGCGCGAGAAGATCATGCACTTCGACCACGAGCGCATCCCGGAGCGGGTGGTCCACGCCCGGGGCGCGGCGGCGCACGGCGTCTTCCGGAGCTACGGCACCGCCGCCACCGTGACCAAGGCGGCCTTCCTGGCCAAGGACGTCGAGACCCCGGTGTTCGTGCGGTTCTCCACGGTGCTGGGCTCGCGCGGCTCCTCCGACACGGTGCGCGACACCCGCGGGTTCGCGACCAAGTTCTACACCGGCGAGGGCGTCTTCGACCTGGTCGGCAACAACATCCCGGTCTTCTTCATCCAGGACGCGATCAAGTTCCCCGACGTCATCCACGCCGGCAAGCCGCACCCCGACCGGGAGATCCCCCAGGCGCAGAGCGCCCACGACACCTTCTGGGACTTCGTCACCCTGCACACCGAGGCGACCCACCACACCCTGTGGAACATGTCCGACCGGGGCATCCCGCGGTCGTACCGGACGATGGAGGGCTTCGGCGTCCACACCTTCCGCCTGGTCGCCGCCGACGGCTCCACGACGCTGGCGAAGTTCCACTGGAAGCCGAAGCTGGGCGTGCACTCCCTGGTGTGGGAGGAGGCCCAGATCATCAACGGCGTCGACCCGGACTTCCACCGCCGGGACCTCGCCGACGCCATCGAGGCCGGCGCGTACCCGCAGTGGGAACTGGGCATCCAGACCTTCCCCGACACCCCGGACCAGACCTTCGAGGGCATCGACCTGCTCGACCCGACGAACATCGTCCCCGAGGAGCTCGCCCCGGTGCAGCCGGTCGGGCTGCTCACCCTCGACCGCAACCCGTCGAACTACTTCGCCGAGACCGAGCAGGTCGCCTTCCACGTCGGCCACCTCGTCCCCGGCATCGACATCACCGACGACCCGCTGCTGGCCGGGCGGCTGTTCTCCTACCTGGACACCCAGATCACCCGCCTGGGCGGCCCCAACTTCCCGCAGCTGCCCATCAACCGGCCGCACGCCCCCGTCAACGACATGCTGCGCGACGGCATGCACCAGACGGCCGTGCACCGGGGCACCGCCCCCTACCGGCCCAACTCCCTCGACGGCGGCTGCCCCTTCATGGCCGGAGCCGGCGACGGCGCCTTCGTCGAGACGCCCGTGCGGGTGCCGGAGGCGCGGAAGGTGCGCGAGGCCCCCGAGTCGTTCTCCGACCACTTCAGCCAGCCCCGCCGGTTCTGGCTCAGCATGAGCCCGGTGGAGCGCGAGCACATCATCGGCGCCTACACCTTCGAACTCGGCAAGTGCTACGAACAGGCCGTCAAGGAAAGGGCGTTGCAGGTGCTGGCCAACATCGACCCCGAGCTGTGCGCGGGTGTCGCCGAGGGCCTCGGTCTGCCCGCGCCCGAGCCCACCGTCCCGCTCGCCGACGTCGAGCCGAGCCCGGCGCTGTCCCAGGTCGGCCACACCTGGCCGGTGGACGGACGCATCATCGGCATCGTCACCGGCCCCGACGGCGACCTCGACGGCGTACGGGCCGTGCGCGAGGCGGTGCTGGAGGCGGGCATGGTGCCGCTGGTCGTCGCGCCGACCGGCGGCACGCTCGGTTCGGGCGCCGCCGCCGTGACGGTGCAGCGCACCTATGTCACGGCGCGCTCGGTGGAGTTCGACGCCGTCCTGGTGGCCGGCGTGCCCGCCGCGGGCCGTGACGCGTACGGGGCCCGCGACGCCAAGGCCGCCCCGGCCGGCGAGGCACCGGCGCCGTGCGACCCGCGGGTCGGCCTGCTGCTGGCGGAGGCGTTCCGGCACGGCAAGGCCATCGGGGTCTGGGCGGGCGGCGAGGCGGCCCTGAGGGCGGCCGGCGTGCCCGCCGACGCGCCCGGTGTCGTCCTCGCCGGGTCGGGCGCCGAGGCGCTGCGGCGACTGAACGACCTGCTGGGGTCCCACCGCGTCTGGGAGCGCTTCACCACCCGGGTCTGACCGGCCCGGCCGTGCGCCGCTTCTCCGCCCCTCCCGCCCCGGCCGCTTCCGGCCGGTCAGGCGGGAGGGGCGGTGCGGATGGCGGCGATGTCCAGTTGCAGGCGCACCTTCTCGCTCACCATCGCGCCGCCCTCGGCGAGCCGGGAGTCGTAGGTGAGCCCCCACTCCGTGCGGTTGATGGTGGTGGTGCCGTCGAAGCCGGCCCGCTGGTATCCGAAGGGGTCGGTGACCTGGCCTATGTAGGTGAGGTCCAGCACGACGGGACGGGTCCTGTTCTTGATGGTGAGGTCGCCGGTCATGCGGTAGAGGTCCGGGCCCTCGACGCGCACGGAGGTGCTGGTGAACCGCATGTGCGGGTAGGTCGCGGAGTCCAGGAAGTCGCGGCCGACCAGGTGGGCGTCGCGCTGTTCCACCCCCGTGTCGACGCTGCCGGTGGACACCACGATCTCGGCGCGCGACCGGGCCGGGTCACGGCCGTCGAAGTACAGGCGGCTCTGGTACTCGGTGAACGCCCCGCGCACGGTGGTGACCATGGCGTGCCGGACGGAGAAGCCGATCCTGCTGTGCGCGGGGTCGACCACCCATTCCCCGGTGAGGGCCGCCAGGGCGGGATCCAGGAGGGCGGGGGCGGGCGCCGACGGGTCGTCGGCGGGCAGGTGGGCGGCGGGCGGTGCCTGGCGGCGCAGCGACGCACCGCGGGTGAACAGGTTCATGATTCACCTAATTACTGCACGCCGTGCCGCCGCGTCGCCGACTGCCACACGATTCACACAGGTCTGACGCGTCATCACCCCACGGGCGGCCGGCCGGACGGCCGCCGCGTCCGGGGCGTGGGCGGTCGGCGCTTCGGGCCGGCCCGGTCGGCGGGTCCTCGCCGCCCGCGCCGGGCGGACGGGCGCGGTGCCGGCGTCCGCCGCCGGCGCACCGGGTGCGGCGGCACGTCGGGCGTGGGGAGCACACCGGCCGCCCACCCGCGCTCCGGCACCGGATAATGCGGGGTACGGCCGGGGTAGGGGAGTGGCGTGAGCGAGCACCAGGGGCGTCCGTGGACGGCCATGACACCGGGAGACTTCGACCTGGATGCTCCGCTGCGTCTGGACGTCGGCACCGGCAGCGTGCCGGTGCCGGCCGAGCCGGACGCCTGCGGCACGGAACCGCTGTTCGGGCAGGAGACCCCGGTCCGGCGCGCGCGTCGCCGCACCCGGCGCCGCGCCGCGGACGGCGAGCAGCAGCGGCTCTTCTGACCGGCCGTCTTCACCGGTGCGCCCGGCCGGACCTCCGGGGAGACGCGCCGACGGGCCCGGGCGCGACGCCCGTTCCCGCCGTGCGCGCGGTCGGGCCGCGCGGCGCCCGCTCCCGCGGTGGGCGCGGATGATGTCCGCGTACCGGTGGCCGGAGCCCTCGACGGTGCGGGCCTGCGCGGCGTGGTCGACGCGGACCGGGCCGAAGCGCTCGGCGTAGCCGTACGCCCGCTCGAAGTTGTCCGGCAGCGACCGGGCGAAGCGGCCGGCGAGGGGAGCGCCCTCGCGCGCCGCGCAGGCGCACGCCGCCAGGTGCCCCACCGGGTAGTCCTGGCGCTCGGGGTCGTCCACCGTCCCGCCGGGCCGCGCGCCGTCGGGGAAGGCGCAGCCGTTCTCGGTGACGTACAGCCCGCGGGCGCCGTACTCGTCGGTGAGGCGCGGCAGCAGCGCCTCGTTGCCGCCCGCGTCGGCCTCCCGGTCCATGCCGGTGCGCGGCACGCCCGCGCGGCGCACGGCACGGGCGTACGAAGCCGGGCCGCCGGGGTCGTCCGCCACGGTCCGCGGGAAGTGGTGGTTCAGGCCGAGCCGGTCGAGCGGCGCGGCGATCGTCTCCGCGTCGCCCGGCTCCTCCGGGAGGTCCACGCCGTACCCCTCGCGTATGTCCGCCGGGAAGCCGCGGCCGTGCACGGGATCGAGCCACCGGCGGTCGGCGTGGCCGTCCGCGCGGCGGGCGGCCGCCCGGTCCTCGGGGCGGTCGGTGGCGGCGTGGGCGGGGGAGAGGCCGTCGACGATGCCGACCCGGGCGGCCGGGTCACCGACAGGCGGCAGGCGTTGACGCCGAGCCGCCGCATCAGGCCGATGTCCTCGCGACAGTGGTGGTAGTGGTCGCTGGCGACGTTGCTGGCGGTCACTTCACCGCTCCGGTTCCGGCCGTCGTCACACGTTCGACTCCCGAAGCGCCTCATGGCTTAATTTAGATGGTGAGTTAAGCCGTACGGAAAACACCCGCCAGGAGATCCGGCGGAAGTGGTCACGGGGTATCTTGCGGGCAGGCAAGCACAACGAGGGGGTCCAGTGGCAACGCGCAACGGTCGGACGGTCCGTGACCTGCGACGGGAGAACCGCGCCACCGTGCTGCGGCGGCTCTTCTTCGACGGGCCGATGAGCCGCAACGCGCTCGGCCCCGCGACCGGGCTGAGTTCGGGCTCCGTCAGCAACGTCGTCGCCGAGCTGCTCACGGACGGCCTCCTGGAGGAGGCCGGCAGCGTCGAGTCCGACGGCGGCCGCCCCCGCACCCTGCTGCGCGTCGCCCCGCGCGGCGGCCACATGATCGGCGTCGACGTCGGCGAGACCCGGGTGCGCGTCGAGCTGTTCGACCTGTCCCTGGCCGAACTCGCCCGCGCCGAAAGGCCGTTGGCCACCACCGACACCGCCCGCCGCGGCCCCTACGACGACGAGCTGATCGCCGGGCACATCCGCGACGGCCTGGCCGAGGTCATGGACACCGCCGCGCTCACCCCCGACGACCTGCTCGGCGTCGGCATCGGCGTGCCCGGCATCGTCGAGCGCTCCGCCGAGGGCGCGGTCGTCCACGGCCAGACCATCGGCTGGGACGCCGTCCCGCTGGAGCGGATGCTGCGCGCCTCCGGCCGGCTCCCCGAGGACGTGCCCTACTTCATCGACAACGGCGCCCGCACCCTGGGCCAGGCCGAGATGTGGTTCGGCGCCGGACGCGGCGCGCGCAACGCCGTGGTCGTGCTCTTCGGCTCCGGCGTCGGCGCCTGCGTCGTCACCGACGAGGTCGAGGGCGGCCGGGCGGTGGAGTGGGGGCACCTCACGGTGCGCGTGCGGGGCCGCCGGTGCCGCTGCGGCGCGCTGGGCTGCCTGGAGGCGTACGCCGGGGCGGAGGCGCTGCTGGAGCGCTGGCGGGAGGCGGGCGGGCGCCCGCCGCGCGCGGTCGACGAGGAGACCGCGCTGACGGCGATGCTCGCGGCGGCCTACCCCGCGGACGGCGGCACGCCCGACCCGGTGGCCACGGCGGTGCTGGACGAGACCGCCGAGTACCTGGGCGCGGGCCTGTCCGACCTGATCAACCTGTTCCAGCCCGAGCGCATCCTGATCGGCGGCTGGGCGGGCCTCCAGCTCGGCTCCCGCTTCCTGGACGCGGTGCGCGCCCACGCCCTGTCCTACGCGCTGCGCTACCCCGCCGAACGCGTCGGCATCGAGCTCGGCAGGCTCGGCCCCGACGCGGTCACCGTGGGCGCGGCGATCCTGCCGCTCGCCGACTTCTTCGCCCGGGGCGGCCGCTCGCGGCCCGCCGTGCCGGCCGCCGCCCCGGAGGGCTCACCGGCCTGGCGCGCGACCCTGGGCGGGCGGCTGGTGTGAGGCCCGGCCGGGGGACGGCTACGGCTCCGCCGGGGTGAAGGCCCGCAGGTGGTCCCTGCCCGGTTCGTCCGTGCCCGGATGCACCACGAGGTAGCTGCCCTCCGGTACCTCGTTCCAGGCGCCGGGCAGGTCGCCGAGCGGTTCGGAGACGATCAGCCGGGTCCCGTCCGACACCTCCTGGAGGAACGTCACGTCCGGATGGAGCTTGCGCAGGGTCTCCACGCGGCTGCTGAAGAAGAGCGAGCGGGAGTTCCCCTCGCTGGAGTGGCGGAAGGCCCAGGTGCGTTCGCCGTCGGTGACCGCCACCGTCATCTGGAGCGGGAACCGCACGCCGTGCTCCCGGCCGAGCCGTTCGACGAGACCGGTCATCCGCGCGACGGCCCCGGGCGGGTCCTGGTCGAGCCCGAAGGTGAGCGCGAGGAAGAACATGATCTCGGAGTCCGTGGAGCCCTCGATCTGCGAGAAGAGGACCGGGTCGACGGCCAGGGCGAGGTCGCGGCGCAGCCGGTGGAAGTCGGTGATCGCCCCGTTGTGCATCCACATCCAGCGGCCGTGCCGGAAGGGGTGGCAGTTCGTCTGCTGGACGGCCGTCCCGGTGGAGGCCCTGATGTGGGCGAAGAACAGCGGGGAGCGCACGTGCGAGGCGATCTCGCGGAGGTTGCGGTTGTTCCACGCCGGGCTGACGTCGCGGATGACCCCCGGACCGTCCCTGGCGTCGGCGTACCAGCCCACGCCGAACCCGTCGCCGTTGGTCGTCTCCACGCCGAGCCGCGCGTGCAGGCTCTGGTCGATCAGCGAGTGCCTGGGCCGGTACAGGATGGTCTCGAGCAGCACAGGGGTCCCGGAGTAGGCGAGCCACCGGCACATACGACACCCTCCTCGTCGCGCGGTCCCCCTCCCCACTGTGCCGCCGGCCGGGGCCCCCGGCGACCGGGCGGCGGCTCCGCCGCCCGGACGCGCCGTGGTGTCACGCGGTGGGAACGACGGGCCGGGTGGGTGCGGAGGTGAACACCAGCGGGTGCAGGTGGCTCCAGTACCGCCGCAGCACGTCCTCGGGGTCGCCGGTCCCGGAGGGGGCGGCGGGCGGGAGGACGGGGGCGGCCCCGGCGGCCGGGCGGGTACGCGGGCGGTGGTGCGCCCAGCAGTGTGCGGCGACGACGGCCCCTGCGAGGGCCGCGGCGGTGATGGCCAGTGCGTCGCGCGGCGTGGCCAGCGGCATGACAGTCCCCCTCGACGGTGGTGGGCGAACCCCTGTTCGCTTCAACAGGTCTCCCCGGTCGGCGGATTCATGCCCGGACGGAGCCGGGCGTCACACCCGCCCGTCAGGCGTCCAGGGCCTCGCGCAGGGTGGGGTACCAGGCGATGACCTCGTCGAGCCCGACGAGCTGCATCGTGCGCAGCACGGACGGGGAGGGGCCGGCCAGGCGCAGCCAGCCCTGCGTCTCGAGGGCGGTGTGCTGCGCGGTGATGAGGACGTTGATGCCGCTGGAGTCCATGAACGTCACGCCGCTGAGGTCCACCACGATCCCCGGCGAACCGGGGCGGGTGAGCGCCCGGCGCAGCGGACCACCGGTGTGGTGGTCGATCTCGCCGCGCACGGTGACGACGCTGACGCCCTCCACGGACGCGTGGGTGATGGTCAGCCTGTCCTGCTCCGCTGTGCCGCTGCTCTCTGTCACTCTTCCCTCGACAACAACAATCGGTGAAACTTTGGCCAGTGCTCGTGGCTGGAAGGCTGCCCTGATTTCTGGATCTTATGGGGGGTTCATGTGAATGACCTCGCCGAGGCGGGGCACCAAGGGCGTGGAGCGGACAGCCGCGGGTATGCGCGGGCGTATGAACGGGGTAGTGAAGGCGGTCCGGATGGAGCCAGTTCCCTCGGGGGAGGGCCGTATGGCGTCGCATCCCGGTCCTGTGCAGACGACGGTCGCGCTGGACGGGGACGGGGCGTGCATCGCCCGGTCCCGTCATCTCGCGGTCGAGTTCCTCGGCCGGGTGCAGGCCGAGCACGGGGTACCGGTGTCCGCGCGGGCGAGGGACGTCGTCCAGCTGGTGGTGAGCGAGCTGGTGACGAACGCCCGCAAGTACGCTCCCGGCCCGGTCACCCTCGACCTGCGGGTCGTGGGCGCCACGGTGGACGTGGTGGTCTGGGACAGCGACCCGGTGCTGCCGGTGGCCCGCGCCGCCGACCCGGGACGGGTCGGCCAGCACGGCCTGGAGATCGTGATGGCCGTCGCGGAGGGCTTCGAGGTGCAGCGGGAGCCGGTCGGCAAGCGCATCACCGTCCGGATCGCCCTCCTCGACGACCCCGACGCCGGCCTCGGCACCGTCTGAGCCGCACGCGCGGCCGCCCGCCGGCTCACCCCTCGCCGTCCGCCCGGGCGGCCGCCTCGTCGGCGCGCCCCCCGGCGCCGAGCGGGCCCGTGGCACGGAACGGCCCGCCGGACTCCAGCCGGGGGATGCGGTGGCGGGCCACCCGCAGCACGACCGGCGGCAGCGTGGCCCGGCCGACCTGGGCGAGCCGCAGCCACCCGGGCACGTACACGGCGGTCCGGCGGTGCTCCACGGCACCGGCCAGCCGCGCGGCGACCTGCTCCACCGGGAGCACGCGCCGGGCGGGCGGCGGCATCGCGGCGCGCAGCTCCCGCATCACCGCGTACCGGTCGGCGTCCCGGATCATGTCGGTGTCCGTCCAGTTCAGGTAGGCGATCCCCACGGCCACGCCCTGATGGGCCACCTCGGCCCGCAGCGCGTGGGCGAAGGCCTCGGTGCCCGCCTTGGAGGCGCAGTACGCGCTCATCATGGGCGAGGCGCCCAGCGACGCCAGGGAGCCGACCTGGAGGAAGTAACCCGCCGTCCGCGTCAGGTCGGGCAGGAAGGTCCGGGCCGTCAGGGCGCTGCCGGTGAGGTTCACGTCGATCACACGGCGCCAGCGGGCGAAGTCCGACGTCGCGAACGGACCGCCGTGCGCGATGCCCGCGTTCGCCACGACGGCCGACACGGGGCCCAGACGCGCCCGGACCGTCCGCGCGGCCCGGGCCAGCTCCTCGGCGTCGGTGATGTCGGCCTCGCAGGCCAGGGCGGGCGTCCCCAGGGAGTCCGCGACCGCCTCCAGGCCGGCCCTCTCGTGGCCGAGCAGCGCCACCCGGGCGCCCCGGCGGGACAGCTCCCGGGCCAGGGCCGCGCCCAGGCCGCGGGCGGCGCCGGTCACCACGACGGTGCGGTTCTCGAGCGGGCGGTGTGCCATGGGCCGTTCCCTCCGTGCCGGCTGGTACCGGTGTCTGTCCCCCCGGTACTGCCGGGCTCACCCCCTGCTTCGGCCGGGAGGCCGGACCCGGATGCGGCTCACCCCGTGGCCCTCGGCCCCCGGCGTGCCGCCGCCCGGTCCGGGCCCGCCCCGTCCCGGCTCACACGTCCGCGTCGGCCCGGTTCCGCTCCTGCGCCTCCGCGGGACTCTCGGACGTGGTGTCGGGGCGCGCCGCGTGGTCGGGGTGCCCCGACGTCCGGCGCTCCTCCTTCAGCTCCGCCTCGTACAGGTGCCGCCGGCCGCCGGCGAGCTCCTCGACGGCGGCGCGCTCCAGGTCCCGGAAGGGCTGGTGGTACGTGTCGTCGTACGCCTCGACGATCTGGAAGCTCCAGTGCCCGGGGATGACGTTGCGGCCCAGCACCTCGGTGCGCACCCGCTCGGCCCACTCCTCGTGGCCCGCCTCGCGCAGCAGGCGCACCGCCCGGTCCAGCTCGAAGTCCGCGCTCCCCGTCAACTGGTGGAAGCTGTAGAGGTGACCCCGGGCCCGCTCGGTGGTCTCCAGGGCCTTGGACAGGGCCCCGAGGGCCTCCACCGTCCTGGTGTCGACTCCCGCGGGCCGCTGATGGGCGCGGTCGGGTCCGTCGTGGGTCATCGTTCGCCTCCGGCGGTAGGGGTGGGAAAACGTGCTGGGGGACGGTCGCCGCCGGCGCGGCGCGCCGGCGAGGCCGGCCGGCTCACCGGTCACGCGCCGTCGGGCCGGCCGCTGTGCGGACGCTTCGTGCCGCCGCGGTCGCGGCGGGCCAGGACGCGCTGCATCCGGAACCGGCCCGGCGGCAGGTGGCGGCGCAGTGCGGCGCGGGCGGCGTTGGCGCCCGGCGCGCCGTGCACCCCGCCGCCCGGGTGCGCGCCCGCGGACGCCAGGTAGAGCCCGCCCACGGGGGTCTCCGGCCGCCCGGCGCCGGGCAGCGGACGGAAGAAGAGCTGCTGGTGGAGGGCGGTGGTACCACCGTTGATGGCCCCGTCGCGCAGGTTGGCGTCGAGGGACTCCAGCGTGGGCGGGGCCAGGATGCGCCGGGCGCGGATCCGGGAGCGGAAGCCGGGGGCGAACCGCTCGACCTGCCGTTCGACGCGGTCGGCCATGATCTCCTGCTCCTTGGCGTCCCACGCGCCGGTGAGGCCCTCGTCCCCCGCGTCGCCCGCGACCTCCCGGGGGACATGGGTGTACGCCCAGGCCGACTCGGTGCCCACGGGCGAGCGCGACGGGTCGGAGGTCGTCATCTGCCCGAACAGGGCGAAGGGCCGGTCCGGGACCTGCCGCATGGCGATCTGGGCGGCGAAGCGGGTGAGTTCGTCCACCCCGTCCGCGAGGTGGACGGTGCCGGCCCGCGCGGCCTGCTCGGCCTGCCAGGGCACCGGGCCGTCCAGCGCCCAGTCGACCTTGAACGTGCCGAAGTCCCACTGGAAGCGCCGCAGGTCGGCCAGCAACTGGGCGGGCAGGTGCTCCGGGGCGACGAGTTCGCCGTACAGGGCGGGCACGGACACGTCCGCGAGCACGGCCCGCGCGGCCGGGACGATCTCGCCGCCCTCGGTGCGCACGCCCACGGCCCGCCCGTCGCGGACGAGGATCTCGCCGACCCGCTGCCCGCAGCGCACGGTGCCGCCCAGGGCGGTCAGCCGCCGGACCAGGGCCGCGGTGAGGGCGCCGGAGCCGCCGACCGGGACGGGGAAGCCGTAGCTCTGCCCGAGCATCGACATCAGCCAGCCGAAGCCGCCGCTGCCCGCGGCCTCCGGGGCCAGGTCGGCGTGGAGCGCGTTGCCCGCCAGCAGCAGCCTGCCGCCCTCGCCGCGGAACTCCTCCTCGCCCATGCGCCGCACCGGCAGCAGCAGGCTGCGCGCCAGCCGCAGCCCGCCCGCCCCGCGCAGGCGGAGGGCGAGACGCGCCCCGGCGCGCACCGGCGGGAAGGGCGTGAACAGGGCTTGCAGCAGGTCCTCCCGCACCTGCCGCCATATCTCGTCCAGCCGGCGCCAGGCCGCTCCGTCGCCCGGGGCGAAGGCGTCCAGGGAGGCCGCCGTGACGTCGATGCGGCGGTCCAGGACCGCGCACCTGCCGTCGCTCAGCGGATGGGCCAGGACGTGCGGCGCGTGGGTCCAGCGCAGCCCGTGGTCCTGCAGGCGCAGCCCGGCCACGATCGGGGAGGCCGCGGCCAGCGGGTAGAACGAGCTGAAGACGTCGCTGACGAAGTCGGGGTCGACGCCCGTGTCGTGGCGCACCGCCCCGCCGGCCTCGTCCTGCTCCTCCAGGACGGTGACGCTCCAGCCGGCGTCGGCCAGCAGGTTCGCCGCGACCAGCCCGTTGGGACCGGCCCCGATCACCACGGCGTCAGGCATGCCCGCCCTCCGGCCGGCCGGTGCCCGCGGCGGCCTTCGCCCCGGGCTCGTGCCGCTCCCCGGCCTCGGCCTCGCAGACCCGGGCCAGCCGGTGGAGCATGGCGCGGTGCCGCAGCTGGATCACCGCCTCCGCGCCCACGTTGTGCAGCAGGCCGCCCGGGCCCTGGAGGGGGTGCTCGTCCACGATCACCAGGCAGTGCTCGCCCCAGCGGCGCAGCTCGATGGCGATCCGCGCCGTGCCGAGCGGCCCGGCCTGGGCCTCCAGCTCCAGCACGGAGCCCTCCTCGCACCGGCGCACCACGGTCTCGTTGGTCAGCCGGGCCGGGCCCAGGCGGACCATGTACGTGATCGACGAGCCCTCCTGCGGCCACTGGCCGCGCAGCGGGCGGGACTCCGAGGTGCCCGGCACCCACTCCGCGTACCGGCTGCCGTCGGCGAGCACCGTCCACACGGTCTGCGGGCTGACCTTGATCAATCGATGGCGAACGGCCACTCCCGACCTCCACTTCCGCGCCCTGTCGGTCCGTTGTCGCGGAGTGCCCTGCCTCCCCGGGATCAAACGGAGCCGCGGGGGCGCCCCGGGCGCGGGGGAGGGGGTGCGAGCCGTCGCCGGGTCAGGTGGCGCCGGCGCCGGTGGCCTGGTCGTCCTCCTGCCGCGGCGCGCCGCCGCCGGCGCCGGTGAGGTGGTCCAGGACGTTGGTCAGGCGCAGCATGCGCTCCAGCACGTCGGGCCGGTTGTCCAGGTGCAGGGCCGCCCCGGCATCGGTGGTGTGGCGGTGCACCATCAGCAGCGCGGACAGGCCCGTGGAGTCGAGCCAGGTCAGCTCGCCGAAGTCCAGCCGCACGTCGCGCAGCCCCGGCTCGCGGGCGAGGTACCCGGCGACGGTGTCGACCAGGTCGCCGCTGGTGCAGTAGTCGAGGTCGCCCGCCACGCGCACGGTCAGCACGGGCGGCGCGACGTCGACGGACAGACGGAACTCGGAGGAGGGAAGCTCGGTCATACGGGGGTCTCGGGGCCGGGGACGGGGGACGCGGGGCGGCCGCCGAGGACGGCGATGCCCTGGTGGAGAAGGCGCAGGCTGCGCGGGAAGTCGGGCAACTGCCCGGCGAGGATGTCCAGCCCGGCCACCAGGGAGTGCGGGGGCACCCCGCGCGCCCGGAGGATGCCGGCGGTCCAGGACAGGAAGTCGGTGAACACCTCGGCGTCGTCCACGTACAGCGCCGTGGCCAGGAAGTCGACGATGTGGGCCAGGTCCTCGGCGGTGCGTTCCCGCTGGGCCGGGCTGTAGGAGCGCAGCGCCGGGAAACGGTTCTCCAGGTCGGCCAGGGTCTGCTTGACCAGCCGGCCGCGCGACTGGACGGCCATCGTGTACTCCTGGTCGGCCAGGTGCGGCAGGTCGTCGACGACCTGCCGGGCCGCAGTGACGGCGGGCCTCGGCAGCCCCGCGTCCAGGACGGCCGCCGCCCCGCGGGCGTCGGGCGCCCAGCGGTCGGCGCCCAGCGCGTACGCGAGACGGCCGTCGGCCCCGAAGGCCCGGCCGCCGGCCAGCACGGGGACGCCGACGGCCTGGCAGGCGGTGATGGCCGCGTGCGCGGTCGGCAGATGAGTGGGCAGGGAGACCGAGAGCAGGACCGCGTCGGGGTTGGTCCGGTGCAGATGGGCGATCAGGTGCGGGGTGGGCGTCTGCGCGCCCAGGTAGTCGACCTGCCGGCCCCGCAGCCGCAGCACCTCGGCGACCAGCCGGGCGGGGAAGGCGTGCCACTCGCCGTCGACGCAGCTCACGGTGACCCGCCCGCGGACGGGGCGGGGCTGCCCGGCCGTGTCCGGACGGTCGACGAGGGTGGTGATGACCCGCTCGTTGATCGCGGTGGCCGCGTGCTCCTGGGCGACGGTGATCCGGTCGGCCGCCCACTCGGTGCCGACCTTCGCCTGCACCGCCGCGACGACGTCGATCAGCAGGCCCTCCTCGTCCCACCCGGTGCGCAGCGCCTCGTGGACGAGACCGGCGGCGGCGTGCTCGTCGCCGTTCACCACCGCCTCCCAGAGCCCGTCCCGCAGGGCGGCCGCCGACATGGGGGAGTCGCTCACCCGTTCCTCCCGTCGTCCTCGGTCCCGCCGTGCGTTCCGTCGCTCCGCGCAGACCTGCCCCGGTCCGCGCTGCGCATGCCGTCCCTCCAGGAGCGCCGGGCCGGGGAGCCACCGTCGTCCGCCGGATCCGGGTCCGCGCCGTCCGCGCCGTCCTCGCCGGACGGTCCCCGGACGACGGTCAGCGGGCCGCCGCGGGGAGAGCCGATGGCGACGACGGCCATGTCGTCGTGGGCGCCGTGGCCCAGCCACTGCGCGGCGAGCATCTGCACCCGCTCGACGACCGCCTCGGCGGGCAGGCCCGCACACTCGGTCAGGGACTGCCGCAGGCGGTGCTCCCCGAACAGCTCGTCACCGAGCGGTCCGCCGCGGGCCTCGGTGATGCCGTCGGTGTACAGCACGCACGTCTCGCCGGGCGCCAGGACGATCTCCGCGGTGTGCGCCTTCACGGTCGGCAGCGCGCCGACCAGGGTGCCGTGGGTGGGCGCCTCCTCCACCGTGCCGTCGCCGCGGACCACGAGCGGCGGCAGGTGCCCGGCGCTGGTCAGCCGCAGGTGCACCCGCCCGCCGCGGCGGCGCACGGAGGCCAGCACCATGGTGGCGAACCGGGTGTGGTGGGAGGTGAGCAGGGCGCCGTTGAGCAGGTTCAGCACCCGCTCGTGGTCGGCGGCCAGCGGCAGCAGCGCCTGGAGCGTGTTGCGGATCTTCCCGGTGAGGACCGCCGCGTCCAGTCCCTTGCCCGCCACGTCACCGAGGACGACGAGGGTCTCCTCGGAGGCGTCCGCGCCCGGGTGGACGTCGTAGAAGTCGCCGCCGACCCGCTCGTGGTCCTTCGCCGGCCGGTACCCGCCGGCGAGTTCCACGCCGTGCACGGCGTGCAGCGCAGGCGGCAGCAGTTCCCGCATCAGCGTGGCGGTGACGGACGCCTGCTCGCTGTAGAGGCGTGCCGCGGACAGGGCGGCGCCCGCGCGGGCGGCGAACAGCCGGGCGAAGAGCTCCTCGCCCGGGGTGAACGCCTGCTCGGTGCTGGACCGCAGCAGGACGAGCGCGCCCGCGGGCACGCCGTGCCCGGGCAGCGGCGTCACGCTCACGGAGCCCACCGGGCCCGCGAAGCCCGGGGGGATCATCCAGTCGGGGATGTCGCGCGGGTCTATCCAGCGGGCCGGCACGGGCGGGAACCCCTGCAGGGCCTCGGCCAGCCCCGGGACGGTGCGCGGGTCGATCTGGCGGGTCTCCTGGACGACGGGCCCGCCGCGCCGGGCGTAGCTCAGGGGGTAGCGCCGGCCCTGGGGCGGGGCCACGAGCACGGCGGCGTCGGCGAGGTGCTCCGCGGCCATGCGGGCGGCCACCTCCGCGCAGCGCGGGACGTTCAGCGACGACAGCAGGGTGCTGGAGATCTCCGCCAGGATCACCGAGCGCTCCTGGGCGCTGCGCAGCTCCGCCTCGGCGAGGCGGCGGTCCGTCTCGTCGACCAGCCACCACACCACGTCGCCGCCCGCGGACGGTGTCGGGTGGGCCGCGTAGAAGCGTTCGCCGATCGTCCCGCTCAGCGGCCCGGCGCCGGGGGCGTGCGTCCCGTCGGCGATGCCGCGGTGCGCGTCGGCGAGCCAGGACGGCACGCGGTTGCGCAGCCGGTCGCCGTCCTCGGTGTCCGGCAGCAGGGTCCGGGCGGCCCGGTTGGCGGCCACGACGACTCCGTCCCGGTCGGCGACCAGGACGGGGTGGGGGGCGTCGAGCCACGTCGCGCCGACGGGGGGATCGGCGTCGCGGGGACCGGCGGAAGAGCCTCGGGAAGAGAACACAAGCGGGGGCGCGCGTGGCGCGCGCCCCACCACCTCTCTGCTGTGGGAAACCAAGTCGTCGATCAGGTGTACTCCGGCAACCGTCCCGCATCCGTGCCGCGGAAGCAACCCGCCGTGCCACCGGGTGCCGCGGCCGCCGAAAGCGCCGTGACGCGCGGGGGGGGGGGGGGGCGCGCCCCCCCCCCCCCCCCCCCCCCCCCCCCCGCCCCCCCCCCCCCCCCCCCCCGGGGGGGGGGCGCCCCCCCCCCCCCCC
>NZ_JBITSF010000027.1:0-61711 GCF_044540485.1 Streptomyces sp. NPDC085946
AGCCCCTCCTGGCCGAATACGGCTGCACCATTCCATCTTCGACAGCCAGATTCCGAACACCCGCTGACGTCACCGCGTTCCTCGCCAACAGCAGCACCATGAAGATCAAACCAACATGTTGATTCTCTGCGAGCCCTTAGCCCCGCAAGCCCCGGCCGCTCCGCCCGGGGCGGGAGTGTGTTGCCGGGTGTTTAGGGGTGGCGGACCATGCGCTGGTCGGTGTACTGGTCCGGGTCGGACGTGAACCCGTGACGGGCGTACCGGTCGCAGAGAGCGGAGGTCGGCAGTCCCGGCGGGCGCGGCCGGCCCTTTCAGGTGCGGCCGGTCGGCCGCCCCGCTCACGGCGTGGCCGGTCCCACTGAGGTGGGTGGCTGAGGAGCGGAAGGGCTCGCCGCCTATCCTCGTGTGGTGCAGCTGCCTCGGGATCCGTCGAGCGCCGCCCACGTCCTGGCGGCAGCGTTTCCGGCCTGTCTCGCCGATGACGTGCAGCGTGTTCTGGCCGTCATGCCAGACGCCAGTACCGCGCCGCTGCTGCCGTTCGAGGTCGAGGTCCAGGGCGAAACGGTCGCCATTCCCTCGCGCATCTACAACGACGAGCTGGACGCCGGCCTGGAAGCGCCTTTGACCGGAACTCAGCGGCTGGTCTTGCACTGTCTGTACTCCCGGCACAGTGACGGCCTGGTCCGTCAGCGCCACCTCGAGCAGCTCGTGGCGTCGAGCGAGCCGTGGGTGGTGCCGTTTGTAGTGCAGCTGGCCGGCGAATACGTGCTGGAGATCCTCGAGGCCATCAGTCGAGGGCTTTGCGAGCTTTCCAGCCCGGGCTCGGCCCAGCGCCAGCTCTACGGGGAGTTCATCGCCCGCAATCCGGCCTTCTTCGCACGCACAGAGCGACGCGTGGTCAGCTACTGGTCGTGCTACTACCGCTGGAAGTACGAAGCGTTCGGCACATATCCCGGATCCGTCCTGCTGGAAGCGTTCCGGGCAGCTGTGGCGGAACAGGTGGACCGGCCGTGGCCGCGGCACACACCGCCCCCGCTGGCCGACGCGCAGGAACGCGGCGCGGGGCGGTAGGCCAGCGCCCTTGCCCAAGGGGTACGGGCTGCTGGGAAGCGGGCGACAGGGCGGCCACCGGTGCTCTCGCCGCTGACCGGGGATGAAAGACGCGACGGGCAACCACGCGGCACGGGCGCGGCCCGGCCGCGAACTCCTCGGCACGCATGATGCGCCCGCCGTCCCGGCCGGCGGTAATCATCTGGCGATCGGCCGGGGGCGGCTGATCATGCCGGACACGGTGAGCGTGGCCTGGGGGCGTGCCGCTGCGCATTGTGTGATCCACGTGGTGGACTTGGCGGCCGCGTAAGCCCCAGCGGTCCACAGGCGGCACAGGGGCCAGAGCGGCAAACCGAAGGAGTGGATGGGGAGCTTCCGTGGTGGGTCTTTCGCCGGATCCTGGAGCCCTACGTGTGCCGGAGCGCTCTGAAGGCGTGGCCGCTCGGCTCGGGGAGGGGGCGGAGGGCGGCCCTCTTGACGCTCACCACGATGAGGCATGTGGCCAGGCAGTACAGGAAGGCCACTCCGGAGGCGGCCAGGCTGCCCAGGAGTGAGTTGGCGTTGGGTGCGGCGGACGCCGCGATGGCCGCGACCGCGTTGCTGCGTCGCAGGAAGAACATGGGTTTTCCGGTGTAGACGTGCAGCGGTTCGTTGCCCTCGTGGTGGCTGCCGTCCCGGGAGACGTCGACCAGTACCCCGATCGAGGCGAGGACGGTGCCGACGATGGAGACGAGCGTGATGTCGAGGAAGAGCAGGAGCAGGGCCAGCGCGGAGAGCAGCATGCACAGGTACGCGGTTCTCAGGGCGTCCTTGAACTCGCGGTCCGGCAGGCGGTAGCCGAGGTCGACCAGGATGCGGGCCATGCCCTCGTCCTCGCCGTCGTCGTCCGTCGGCCGGGCCGTCTCGATGGCGAACTGCTGTGTGGTGGAGGCGGTTCGCTCGTTCCGCACGCGTACGAGTTCGGTTCCTTCCCGGCCCTGGACATCCGCGGGGACGAGTCCCTCGGGGGTAACGAACTCCAACCGGTTCGTCAGCGCGCGGGGAAGGGCCAGGTCCAGGGAGATGACGACACGGCCCCAGCCGTCGCGGTGCGTGACGCAGTCCTCCTCGTACTGGTAGGTCACCTCGGAAGGCAGCCCCGGGTGGACGTCCAGCAGGGCGACGAGCGGGGTGTAGCGCATCAGGCCTTCGACGCGCTGCCGCAGGGCCTCCTCCACGTCGTCCGCCTGCCCTGTCCGGCGCAACAGGGCGGTGAGTTCCTCGGTGCCGCTGCGCCATCCCAGAGAGTCCAGCCGCCGGGACAGCTCCGCGCGCGTCGAGTTCTCGGGGGGCTGCTCACCGCCGGCTAGGAGTCGGCCGACGCCACGGGCCATGACGCGGACCGTCTCGTTCGCCGGGAGGACGGTCACCGGGCTGACTCCGCGTTCGCTGAGGTGGAGTACTTCGAGGCGGTCCCAATGGTCCTGCGGGAGAAGGTCCGCGAGGACCATGCTCCGCCGGCCGGGCCGGTCCTCCGTGGCCAGTTTGGTGGTCACCTGGTGGAGGGCCATGGATCTGGAAACGAGCTTCACACGATGGGTGCGGGTGGTGATGGTTCTGTCTGGATGAGCCAGGTCCTGCAGCAGTCGTAGCTCGCCGCCGAGGACCGGCATGCCGCGCGGGTCGACCGTCGTGGTGGCGTCGGGGACGACCAGCGCGGTCAGGGGCGTGACCGGGGCGGGTCGTTCTGTGTAGTGCACGACGAGGTCGCGGGCGAGCGAGACGAGTCGGGTGGCTGTCGGGTCGGAGGGGGTCCCGTGGCGTGCCAGGAGGTCGTCCAGGGCGACGATCGTGGACCGCTCCACGTGGGCCGGGGCGTTGAGGATCACCGCCACGGCCTGGATGATCCCGGCCAGCGACCGCGCCCCCGGCGCGACGGGTGCGTCGGCCACCTCTGCCGCTGCCCGGCCCGCGGCCTCGGCGTGGCCGGCGATCAGGGCCTCGTGCGCGAACGCCGCGAGCCGTTCCGCCACCAGCTCCGGCCGGAAAACGAGCAGGTGCCGGATCTCATACACGTACCAGATGAGCCGGTCGGTACGCAGCGGCTGCAGAGGCTGGTTGTAGTAGGTAAAGGCGATCCTGTGGGCCTCCTGGTACACGGCCGTCCGCTCGGTGCGCATACGGTCGTGCAACGCGGTGCGCAGCGCGGAGCGGATCGCGTACTGCGGGTCGCCGCCCGGTCCGCCGTACGGAACCCGGTCCCTGACGACGAAGGGGGAGGCTAGGACGTGTTCCGCCGGCACTCCGACATCGAGGTTCGCCGCCGTGTACAGCGCGATGTCCGTGCCGAACCACTGGTGCACGGCGAGCGCTTCGAGTAGCCGTCCCTCATCGGCGGGGAGCCGGTCGAAGTGCGCCAGTGCCCGCCGGAAGACGTTTTCCTGCGTCATGGCATCAGCCCTCCCTGTCGTGGCCGTCGTCACCGGTGGCGGTGGCCGGTCGGCCGTCCGGATGCCGCGGAGCGGGGTCGCCGGGTTCTATATGACACGCGAAGAACTCGGCGAGCAGCCCCGGCACGCCGCCGTGGCTGCGCTGGATCACCACGGCTTTGTCCCTGAGGCTGGCGAATCCGAGTTTCTCGATCCAGTCCTGCACGGCCTCCACGTCGAACGGCGGCAGCACCAGCGTCTGGACGGCCGTGGAGTACGGGGGGTGGGGCAGGCGCGGCACGCTCCGTCCGGCCAGGAAGACGCTGACCTCGCGTCTGGACAGCAGGTTCGGCAGCAGGCTCCGGCTGAGCCAGTCGCGCATCGGCCGGGCGCACGCCTCGAAGCTGTCGAGGCAGATCACGGGCCTGCGCGCATCGGCGACCAGGTTGTCCAGCAGAGCATCGCTTAGGGCAGCGAGGCGCAGGACCCGGTCTTCTCCCTGAGCAAGCAGTTGGATCGCCGAGTTCCGCACCCGGACGTTGGTGAAGGCGACCTCGGCCGATCTCGACTGCTCCGCGTGCCGGTCTCGCGTGGTCCGGTAGCCCGGTACGCTGATGTCTTGGCCCCGCGCCTGCATGGAAAGCTGTTCGAGCACGTCGTGTTCCACCGCCGTCCGTGACAGGTCGACGAAGTACACGCCATTCCCCGCGTGGCGGTCGTAGATCTCAAGCAGCAGGGACGACTTGCCGATGTCCTGCGGCCCTTCGAAGAACAGTGCCTGCCGTTCCCCGCCGCGGTCTTCGTCCCGGGCCGTGAGGCGGGCCGCGCTCTCCAGTTGCTCGGCACGGTCGATGTGCCGGTGAGGTGTTGCCGGTTCGTGCACCCGCTCTTCCCATCCCCCTCATGACACCGTGCACCGATACGGACCGCTACCGGGGATTCCTGCCTGTCGGGGGATCGGCGGGGTTCGTGCCCTCGGGCGGGACGGTTCCGTCGTCCGGCAGGATCTCCACGACGCTGTGCTTGAACCGGGCCCGACGGAACGATGTTTTCGCACCTTTCACCATCCGGAAGCGGGACCGCTTGGACTTGAAGCGGTCCACTTGCATCGTCTGGTTGGTGACGGGCTTGGCCTCCTGGCCGCCCTCCACACCGGCCCGCATGCCCAGACCCTGAATGTTGGCGCTCTTCAGCGAGCCTCGCCTCAGACCAAAGACGATCAGCGCCACGATTCCGAGCACGATGACGCCCACGACCAAGAGCTGCATGGGACTCAGATCCACCATTGACAACGCGCCTCCCCCGGCGTCCCCCTGACGTACTGTGAGTACCATCCCACAATGCGCAACAACCAAGCAGGGGTTGCGTGGAAATTTCCCTGCACCGCCAACCTCGGGAGGCCTTCCCGCGCGGCTGCGGAATCCCGCCCGCCACATGCCCGGTTAGAAGGACGCGTGGGCAGCGACGCCTCCTACCCCTGGTCGTTGACGTAGCCCTCGCGGCACTGCACGCCCCAGGCCGACGCGCCGCTACCTGTATCTCATGCGACAAGACCTCAGACAGCTACCTTGCCAGCTTCGATCTGCGCGCCTCGATGATCTGGATGAAGACCTCTCCGGGAGCGGTCCCTGACTGCGACCTAGAGGGCGTCTGAAAAGCCTGTCAGCGGGCAAGCCTCTGGTAGCGGGGTGGTGACGCGTGTTCGGGGGCTGGAGTGTACGGGCTGCGTACCCGTTACTCGACGGATCTGTCCGATCAGGAGTGGGAGATCCTCCGTCCGCTGGTTCCGGCGGTCAAACCTGGTGGGCGACCGGCAAAGCACACGCGACGGGAGATCCTCAACGCGTTGGCGTACTGGCTGCGGGCCGGCTGTGCCTGGAGACTCCTGCCGCATGACTTACCACCGTGGCAGACGGTCTACCACTACTGGCGACGCCGGCAGAAGGACGGCGTGTGGGAAGAGATGCTGACGGCGCTGCGTGAACGCGAGCGGGTGCAGCTCGGCCGGGATCCCACTCCCAGCGCGGCCGTCGTGGACAGCCAGAGTGTCCGGGCCAGTGAACGTGGCGGCCTGCACGGTTACGACGGCGGCAAGAAGGTCAGCGGCATCAAGCGGCACCTGCTCGTCGACACCCGCGGCACCATCCTGGTGACGTGCGTGAGCCCGGCCAGTGTGGGTGACCGCGATGGCGCCGTGGTGCTGTTCGCCCGGGCTGCCGATGCCTTTCCGCGCCTGCGGCACGTATGGGCGGACCAGGGCTGTCGCGGTGCCGACTTCCACGCCTGGGCTCTGGAGGCCACCGGTATCACCGTGGAGATCGTGCAGCGCCGTGACGGTGGTTTCCGTTCGACCTGGGCCCGGGTGGGGACACCGCCGCCGGCAGTGCCCCAGTTCGCGGTGGTCCCGCGTCGTTGGGTGGTGGAGCGGACGTTCGCCTGGCTGGGACGGTGCCGCCGCCTGTCGAAGGACTACGAGTACCTGCGGGTCTGCTCGGAGAACGCCGTCTACCTCGCCATGGCCATACTTCTGGTGCGCCGCCTCCCAAGACCAGCCCGCTGACAGGCTTTTCAGACGCCCTCTAACGTTCACCGCGCCACGTTGATGTTCGTACGGCTGGGCCCACAGACAGCTTGTCCCGAGCGAGTGGCTTCGAAGACGGCCGGTTGATGCCTTCATCGGGTGAGGAGACGGCGGTCACCTCCGCCGCAACTGGCCTCAGCGCTGGGCTCCTGGCCCCTCGTCCCGTCTGCTCGTCCACTCTCTCACCCGCTCGATCGTCTCGTCCGGCGTAGGCATCGCCGAGTACACGACGAACTCCTCGTAGTTCGGGTCATCGATCGGCAGCGGTGGCAGTGGATGCTCGCGCAGTCTGGCCACCAGATATCCGGCGGCCAGCAGGTCACGGGACTTCTCGATGTCGAGGTCGGTCTTGTCCGCGTGCCAGTAGGAGCCGTCGTACTCGATGGCGAGCTTCTGCTTTCCGGCCGTCTCGACCGTGATGTCGATAAGCCAGTTCGCGCGCCGGGTGAATGCCTCGTGCCGCACCGACTGGCCGGACGATGCCCGGCCGAAGGCGCGCTCTGCGGCGGCCCAGTGGTCAAGCTCTATACGGGACTTGCCGTGCTCCCGGCACTCGGGGCAGCCGCTGCCGTTCGCCCGTGAGGACAGGGCCGCCTGCCATGCGTGATCCGGGTTTGCGGAGCAGATCCAGGCAGGTGTGAACGAGGTCTGACCGGTCGGGCGCACCTGCCACGCGGACAACGGATTAGCCGGCGACCACTCCGCCGCCAGCCCGGGGAAGTGGTAGGCGAGCGAGTCGAGGATCGTGCGGCACTCCGGGCAGCGCAGACGCTGGCCTTGCTCCCGGCGGGCCGGTGTCTCCTGCCACTCGTGGCCACAGTCTGGATTCCGCCACCACACGAGCTTGCGCGAACCGGGCGACACCTTCGACAGCTGAGCCTTTCCGTTCTTGGTCGGGTGCCACTGTGCGGCGATCTCGGCGTTGAGCCCGAAGGCCTCGGGATCGGCCTCGATCGCCTCAAGGCGCGTCGCGCGTGTGTCCTGGCCATGGCAGGACGGGCAGCCGTTACGCAGATACGTGAGCGGAGACTGGCGAGGGCGGTGCCCTCGCGGGCAGCGCAGCTGACGCTGCGGGTAGTCCGCGACCATCACGATCTGGGGATCTGCCTCGTCGTCCCAGCTGGCAAGTAGTTCGGGCACGTCCGCGACCGGCGTCGTCTGATAGCGGGCGTACTCCGCCTCCCACTCAGCGCGTCGCTTCGGTTCGCACTCCGGGCACTCGCGCATGTTGACCATATCGAGGATCCGTTTCGTGAACCGTAGTCCGCAGTCGGGGCAGCGCCAGGCTGCCTCCCGCCGGGCCTTGACGGTGACGGTCTCCCAGGTGGCGGTGTCGTTCTGCTCGTGGTCCCACCAGTCGAGGACAGGCAGTTCGCTGTCTTTGAGGAGGTCGCGTTGTTTGGACCCGGCGGGCTTGGTCGTCTGCCGCTCACGCCGAGGGTTGATCTGGCACTGGCAGCCGAACCCGATATCTCCCAGCCGCGCGGCGCTCAAGCGACCGCAGTACCGGCACCGGACATGGTGCGGGTCGTCGGAGAAGGACGGGGCGGTCAGCGCGCTGAGGTAGTCGTATCCGTTCTTTTCAGCGTGCTCGCGCGCCTGGGCCTCCGGAACCGGGCTCAGGTCCGCGTACGCGCCCATGGCCTGCCGAGCCTCCCGCGCCCACTGCCGCCAGTAGCAGGCCCGGCAGGTCGCTTCCCCGTACGCGTTTTTTTCCAGGGTGTACTCGAAGCGATAGTGCGCCTCACAGCCGCATGCCAGGCACCGGGTCAGGCGCCACGCTTTCGGTTTCGTGAAGGGCTCCAGCGGTTCTAGGCCGCCCTCACGCAGAATCTCCGTGATGTGGGCGTCGCACCAGGTGCTCTTCGTGCGTGTGGAGAACGCGGCAGGCTGCCCGCAATCCGGCTCGGAACACAGTTGGGTTACCTTACGGGGCGGCATGGAACTCATGTGCGGATTTTCGCAGGTGTGCGGCGCCGGTGGCACAAAATGAGCGTTCCTTCCCTGCTGATACTTCAGTCATCAGTCACCATCCGAGGTCTGCTCAGCAGGAAGAACCGCAATGTCGGGCGGCGAGACCGTCACTCCCGCGGTGTAGAGGTCGTTGTAGGGATCCTTCCTGGGTCAGGGCTGCCGTGCTGCTGATCACTTGTTCCTTCAGCAATGACGGGAGCCTGCTCCGTGACAGACGGGGAGCATCCGGCGCTCAGGAAGACAAGCGTCGACGGCAGCGAGCCGCTGGAGGCGAACCAGACAGGGAATGATTCCAGGGATCAACTGCAAGGCAGCTGTCGACTGGGCCAGCGGCAGACCATTCACGGCATCCGACGGCTTCCTGCCTGCAACGAAGTCCGCCACGACTCTCTCTTCCGCAGCATGTCCGGCAGACGCCCCGCTGCACCACTCAACGTGCGCCGCCGCTACCGGGCCCCACTGACACTGCTCTATGTCATGCCGACACGGAGCTCGGGTAAAATGAGTAAAAATTAGCCTGTTGGCCCGTGAACCAGCAGGTCGATAAGGGTGCTCCCCACACACGTGGGGGTCTGTCCTGCATCGCAGGGGCCCTGATGGCCAGCCCACCGTGCTCCCCACACACGCGGGGGTCTGTCCTCGTAGCCCTGGACGACCTCACGGCGACCCTCGTGCTCCCCACACACGTGGGGCATTCCTTGTCACCGCCTTCGCCCTCGCGCCTCAGCATCTTCCCTGTGTTGTTGAGGTCTGTAAGTCCACGCGCCATCCCCTGCTGGTGCCTCCCCAAGCACGTGCCGCCTACCCGAGCAAGGAAGCAAAACAGCAGGTCAGATGCCCATCCCTATGGGCTTCTCACTTCGGTGCGCTAGAGCTTCTCATTCGATGTCACAAGGCCTCCTCACCAGCTGTCAATACATCAACGTCCTGACCAGCCAACATCGATGGCGTCTACGCGAGAACCATGGATGACATCGAAATGAGAAGTCGCACCTGGGAGTCCAGCTGCCGTATCGACCAGACGGTGCGCACCGACCGGGACGAGGCGTGGCACGTCGAGCGGGCCTGCATGTGGCGCACCCTGGTCGCCCTGGGTCTTCGGCGGATGCTGTTCGGCGTGGAGTCGGGCGTCGACTCGATCCTGACCCGCTTCAACAAGGAGACGACCGCCGAGCAGAACGCCCTGGCGATCCGGACCCTGTCCGTGCTCGGCGTCCCCACCCGCTACACGTACATCACCTTCGACCCGCTCATGAGCCTGGGTGAGCTGAAGGCCACCCACGCCTTCCAGGGGCGCACCGATCTGCTGCTGCGCCCGGAGCCCGGCCTGGGGTCGCGCCAGATCATCCGCGGCGTACGCGACGAGGAGTGGGTAGCCGCGCACACCACCGGCCGGCCGCTGCACACCGGGATCAGCTCCATGCTCGTCAGCATGGAGTGCCTGATCGGCGCCGCCTACACCCGGCAGGCGACCGCCGAAGGGCTCACCGGGCAGCCGGAGCCGCTCATGGGCCGCGTCGCCTGCCGCTACCGGGACTGGCGCATCGGCGTCGCCAGCGGCTGGGCACAGCGGTGGGTGGACCGCCACTTCGTCCTCGACTACACCTTCAAGAGCCTGGAGAAGGTCCTCGACGGCGCGCCCAGACACGTCGTCCGGCAGGCGCGCGTGGTGCTGAAGGACGCCGCCTACGAGGTCCTTGGCGACGTGATCGACGCCATCGAGCAGTACGACCTCGAGCGGCCCGAGCGCGAGGCGGCCCTGTCCGCGCGCATCCAGGCCGCGTTGGATGCGCGGGCCGGGATGTTGCGCGACCGGATGGCCACCACCGTGGCCGAGGTCGGCCGCCATCTGTCCGGTGAGCACGCGGCCACCCTCGCCCGGGAGCACGGCCGGTGGGCCTCGGCGACGAGCTGGGAGCTGATCAACGCGGGCGAGTCCTGTGCGTGAGCGCCCCGCCAGGGCCCGGGTGCCCCGCAACCGCGTTGCGGGCGGGGCGCTCGGCACCCCGCGCTCAGGCGCCGGTCTTCTCCGGGATCGGCACCCAGTTGAACTCCGGGCAGAAGCGGGCATAGGTGACCAGCTTCCACGTCGCGTACTCGTCGGTGCGGCCCCAGCTGCGCAGCAGGTGCTTGACCCAGGTGTGCGCGATGCGCTCGTCCAGGGTCATGGTCGTATCGATCTGGTCCAGCATCCGGCAGGCGACGGCGTAATCCTCGACCGTCAGCGCGCTCAGATCGATCTCGATGCCGTCCAGGGTGAAGGAGAACACCAGCCGCGAGGTGGAGAAGCGGGTCTTGCGCTCGCCCAGGAACGTCGTGTGGGGCGCCAGCACCTCCCGCAGGCGGTCGCGATCCTCGACCGGGTAGCCGATGCCCAGGTCCAGGTCGGAACTCTCCAGGTTCAGCCGGGTACCGAAGGAGCCGACGTCGCGCGGCTTGTGCCCGGTCCACCCCATGATCAACGCGGCCGCCTCGGCGCGCACCTGCTCCAGGCGTTCGTCATCGGCGCGCATCTGCTCGTAGAACGCGCGGGCGCGCGCGAACTCCGCCTCGGTGAAGTCGCCGCGGTCGACCCACCGCCGTTCGGCGATCGCGTTCAAGTCAAGTTCGGTGAAGGGAGGTTGTGTCGTCACGCGACGCACCATACTCACTCCCGCACGAGATTCATCAGTGTTTGCTACTAATTGAGAGTTAAGAGGTACTTCCTGTGAGTGCTCCGATTTCCCTCGCGCGCCGCACCCTGGCCGGCGGGCTGTCCGTTCACCCGATCGGGATCGGCGCCTGGGCCCTGGGCGGCTCCGACCACAACCTCGGGTTGCCGATGGGCTGGTCCACCGCCGAGGACGCCGCCTCACGCCGTGGTCTGGAGAGGGCCTACGAACTCGGCGCGAACCTCATCGACACCGCCGACGTGTACGGACACGGGCACTCCGAGCGGATCATCGGCGACTTCACCGCCACCGTCCCCCGCGACACCGTGGTGCTGTCCTCCAAGGTCGGCTACCACCGCGGCACCGCCCGCCACGCGTACCTCCCCTCGGCCATGCGCCGCCAGTTCGAGACCACGCTGGAGAACCTGCGCACCGACCGCCTGGACATCTACTTCTTCCACAACGCCGACTTCGGGCCCGACGACCGCTACCTGGAGGCGGCCGTCGCCCAGATGCGCGACTTCCAGCGCCAGGGCCTGGTCACCGCCGTCGGGATGCGCGGCCCGCACCGCTACGCCACCGAGCGGGTCACCGTCGCCAAGGAACAGCGCGGCGACAAGTACGCCCGCTTCGCCCACCTCGCCGAGCAGATCCGCCCCGACTACCTCGCGGCCCGCTACAACGCCCTGACCCCGCCGCCGGCAGCCGGCCGGCCCGACATCTTCGGCCTCGCTGCCTCCCTCGGCGCGAGCGTGCTGATCAACAAAGCGCTCGCCCAGGGGCTGCTCACCGGCAAGTACGACCCCGACCGCCCGCCCGTCTTCGCGCCCGGCGACCACCGGCTGCGCAAGGCCTGGTTCACCCCCGCCTCGCTGAAGATCATCCAGGACGGCCTGGCGCCGCTGCGCGAGCGGTTCGGCGATACCTCCGCCGTCCTGACTCGCGTCGCCCTGCAGTACTGCCTGCAGCGGGCCGACAACGCCGCCGTCCTCGTCGGCTTCACCCGCTCCGAGCAGGTCACCGAGAACCTGACCGCCATCGGCACGCCGCTCACCGCCGACGAACTCGTCTTCGTCCGCGACACCCTCGGCCGGCTCCAGCAGAACCTGGACGCGGCCGGCGAGGTGTTCCTCGACGAGAAGGGCGCCGGCCGATGACCTCTCCCGCCGAGCAACTGTCCCTGATCACCGCGGGCGGACCCGCCCACCGGCCGGCCACCGACGCCGTGCGGCTGCTGCTGTTCAACGCCCAGCACGCCTCCCCGGAGCGCTCGCGCCGCCAGGCCGAATGGATCGCCGGCCAGGAGGGCGCCGACATCGCCATCCTCACCGAGGTGTCCTCCACCCGGGGCGGCGACGCCCTCGTCACCGCGCTCACCGAGCGCGGATACGCCACCCTGATCGCCCCTCAGCCGTCCACGCCCGACTACCGCACGGTCATCGCCTGCCGTTCTAGCGACGTCCAGCCGGTCCCCAGTCCGGTCACCGTCACCCCCCATCGGGCCCCGGCGGCCCGCGTCACCGTCGGCGGCCACGACATCGGAGTGCTGGGCCTGTATGTGCCCTCCCGCGGCCCGAAGGACCAGCGCAACGTCGCCAAGCGTGCCTTCCAGGAGGCGGTCACCGAGAGCCTGCCACGGCTGCTTGCCGCCTTCCCGGGCATGCCCGTCATCGTGGCCGGGGACCTCAACGTCATCGAGCGCGGCCATCAGCCCCCGCACAAGGTGTTCGGCAAGTGGGAGTACGCCTTCTACGACTCGTTCCGGGCCGCCGGCCTCACCGACGCTTTCCGCCACCTCCACCCCGACGAGGTCGCCCACTCCTGGTTCGGGCGCAGCGGCAACGGCTTCCGCTTCGACCACCTCTTCGTCTCCACACCCCACGCCGAGCGTGTCCTGGCCTGCGACTACCACCAAGAAGCCCGCGAAGCGGGGCTGACCGACCACGCGGTCATGACGCTGCGCCTGGGCCTGCCGTCCACCCCGGGCGAACAGGGTGAAGTCCCAGCGAAGAGGGCTGGCTGACAGCCGACGGCCGCAGCGACCGAACGTCGGCGTTTCGGCCAACCTCCCCCGAGCCGCACGCCCTGCGCGGCAAGGGTCGATGCACTGCGCACCCTCGGAAAACCGCTGAATCACAGGGCGCACAACGCGTCCGAAAGGAACAGGTGCTCGAAAGCGTGCGGCGTCGTTGAGCACGGCGACGCCACCATCACGTCCACAAGACGGGAACACATTGACGCCAGTCGAACCAGGCGGCGACAGGATCCTCGCGGACCTGATCTGCCGCAAGCGCGGCCTGTACCGGGACATGTTCATCGCCCAGGCCGCCCAGTACGGAATCGCACCGCCGACCGGCGGCGTACCCGGCCCCCGAGGCGCCAAGCCGTCCGGCCACGGAACGGCGAGCTGAACCACTGGAGCTTCTTTCCCCCGCCTGCCCGCCCCCTGACACCGAAGGCGAGACGACGCCCATGCCACCCAGCTCCGCCGCGATCCGCAGGACCGTCGAGGCGTACCTCGGCCGGCACCCCGGCGAGCGTGACACCCTGGCCGACCTCCTCGCCGCGCTGGACCGGCCCGTCGACGCGACCGCCCGGACGACACTGCCCGGGCACGTCACGTGCAGCGCCGTCGTCATCGACCGGCAGGGCCGGGTCTTGCACATCCGGCACCGGGCCACCGGCGGTCTCATGCTCGCCCCTGGCGGCCACGTCGAGCCCGGGGACCGCACACTGCTCGCTGCGGCGCTGCGCGAGGTGGCGGAGGAAGCCGGGATCCCGCCGGGCGCCCTGTGTCTGACCCGGCAGCTGCTCGGCTTCCCGATCGACATCGACGTCCACGACATCGACGCCAGCCCCTCCAAGGGGGAACCGGCTCATCGCCACTATGACGTCCGCTATGTCTTCTACCTCGCCGGCGAGGAGCCGCCGATGATCGCGCTGCAGGACGAGGAGGTCTCCGGTGCCCGGTGGCTCCCGCAGCCGAAGGTCACCTCGCCGACACTGCGCGCGAAGCTCCTCGCGGCGGGCCTGGACGGCCTGCCGGAGCCGGTGAACGCTTCCGCGCTGATCCACGACGGGGCCGGCCGGTACCTGCTTCATCTGCGCGACCACAAGCCCGGCCTCATCTGGGAGTCGGGGGCGTTCGCCCTTCTCGGCGGCGGTCGCACGCACGACGACCAGAGCCTTGAGGACACCCTGCTGCGGGAGCTGTCCGAGGAGGTGCCCGACCTACGCCTCGAGGACTTGAAGCCCTACGCCGTGGAGGCCGCCAGCAGCATCGACGGCCTCAGCGTCCCGGTCCAGGTCTTCGCCGGCCGGTGGCGTGGCAACCCCGACCGGCTCCGGCTGCACGAGGGCGTGCTGATGCGCTGGTTCGCCCCCGACGAACTGGACCGGCTGCGCCTGAGCCCCGCCACCCGGGACCTGATTCGCCGGCACGCGGCCGAGAATCCCCCGGACACCGCGTCGGCCGTGGCTCCTGCCGTGTGGGACGGGGGCAGCCGGACGGTATTGAACGGCGTCGGGGTCCACCTCCACCTCGAAGACGCCGAAGGCCGGGTGCTTCTCGGCCTGCGTCACCCCGAGTCGAAGTACGCGGGCGGCACCTGGCACTACCTTGCCGGGCGGTGTGAGCAGGAGTCCGCGCTCTCCTGCCTGGTCCGCGAGGCGTGGGAGGAAGCGGGGCTGGTCATCGACGCCGCGGACGTGGAGCTCGTCCACGTCGTCCACGTCGTCGACGCCCCGGGCAGCCTGCCCCTGATGCAGCTCGTCTTCCGAGCACGCCGGTGGGAGGGCACCCCTAAGGTTCGCGAGCATGACAAGTGTCTGACCTGGCAGTGGTGGCCGCGGGACGAGTTGCCGGACCCGATCGTCTCCTACACCCGCACGGCCATCACCGCGATCGCCGAAGGCCGCCCCTATTCCGAGCTGGGCTGGTGAGCAGGGTGAGCACACCCGCCGGTAGCGGACCCGGCCGACGGTCCCAGGCCGAGTCCAGGTACGTGCTGCGGGGGCTCCTGGCGGAGCCGAGGGAGGTACCCCGTGCCGACCTGCGATGAGCCCCTCTCCGTCGCCGGCACTTCGCTGTGGCGGCACCGGGACTTCCGCCGGTACCTGACCGGGCAGGCCGCGAGCGTGGCCGGCAGCTCGATCACGCAGATGGTGCTGCCGGTGCTGGCCGTGCTCCACCTGGACGCGACCACCGCCCAGGTCGCCTGGCTGGCGTTCCTCGGGCAGCTCCCTCCCGCGTTGCTCGCCCTGCATGCCGGCGCGCTCGCCGACCGGTACTCCAAGCGCCGGCAGATGATCGTCGGGGACCTGGTGAGCGCGACGGTGCTCGCCACCGTGCCGGTCTCGGCCGCGCTGGGCGCCCTCACCCTCACGCAGCTCATGATCGTCGCCGTGGTGCAGGGGGCGGCGCGTGTGCTCCACGACGCGGCGGCCATCAGCCTGCTGCCCAGCCTCGTCGACCGGTCCTTGATCCAGCGGAGCAACAGCCGGGTCGGCGCACTGTTCGCGGTCGCCGCGACCGCCGGAAGCCACCTCGGCGCTGCGCTGACCGCGCTGCTCGGCCCTGCACGGGCCCTGCTCGGCGACGTCGCCTCCTACCTGATCAGCGCCGTGTGCACCGCCCGCATCCAGCCCGCCGAACCCGCCCGCGCCCGCCGGGAGACCCGCCGGCTGCGCGGCGAGATCGGCGAGGGCCTGCGGTACGTGCGCGGCGATGACCGGCTGTGGACCCTGACCCTGGTCAACGCCACGACCTCGTTCGCCCTCGGGCTGCTCAACACCCTCTGGGCGCTGTATCTGTTGAGGTCCCTGGCGATGAGTGCGACCGCGTTCGGCGTGGTGCTGGGCCTCGGCGCGCTGGGCGCAGCCGCCGGAGCGCTCACCGCACCGGCGTTGGCCCGCCGGTGCGGGCCGGGGCCGATGATGCTGGCCGCGCTCGCGATCACCCCGCTGACCCAGCTCCCACTGCTGCTCGCCTCCCCCGGCCGTGCCTGGCAGATCACGATCGGTGCGGCGCTCTTTGTGCAGCTCGCCTGCGCCGGGGCTGCGGGCACCACCCAGCGATCCATCCGCCAGATCGTCACCACGGCCGGGATGCAGGCGCGGATGCAGGCGGTGAGCACCTGGCTGACGTCCGGCGCCCGGCCCGTGGCCGCGCTCCTCGCCGGCGTCTTGGGCACGTGGATCGGTGTCCGGCCCGGCCTGACCGCCGGAACCCTCCTGCTCCTGATCCCGCTCGTCGTCCTCGCCCGCTCTCCGATCCGCGCGCTACGGCAGATGCCGGATCCGCCCGCCGCCTCTCTGCCGTCGCCGCCCGCAGCCCGGACGTCCCCTCCCCCCGTGCCCACCCCCGCCCGCACCGACGACACGCGGCACGAGCGCGCACTCGGAGGCGATGCCTCGTGAGCACGGTGCCGAACTCGGCGGCGATGCCCGCTGCTTCACCACTCGATCCCCTGGAGTGCACCGTGCTGAGCGACCCCACTGCGCCCGCCGCGCCCCTCCTTCCGGCGCAGCCCGCCGGCGACACCCCCAGGGCTGTGGCGGCCCGGGCGGCGATGGTCGCCCGGCTCGAGGAAAGCGGAGCGCTCGGCCCCGGACCGGTGCGCGAGGCCCTGCTCGCGCTGCCGCGCCAAATCCTGATGCCCCAGGCGTACGTGCGGCGCAGCGCCCCCGACGAGACGCCGCCGCGCTGGGATCTGCTCGACTTCTCCCGTCCGGCCGACCGGGCGGAGCTGCTGGAGCGGCTGCACAGCGGGGACAGCGTCGCGATCCAGCACGACGGAGAGCCGATCCTCGGCCGCATTCCCGGGCCGCGCCGCGGAGGCGTGATGACCGCCATGTCGAGCACGATGAGCCTGACCGCGGACCTGCTGCAGCAACTGGACCTGCGGCCCGACCAGCGGGTGCTGGATGTGGGGACCGGCGCCGGGGTGACCGCGTCGGCGGCCTGCTTCATGTGCGGCGACGCGGGCGTCGTCACCCTCGACATCGACCCACACGTCACCGCGGCCGCCCGCGAACGGCTGTCCGCCCTCGGCTACCGGCCGGCCGCGGTGACCGAGGACGGCACCACCGGGTGGGCCACCGCAGGGCCCTACGACCGAATCTTCGTCTCCTTCGCCGTCCGCCACGTGCCGCAGGCCCTGGTGGAGCAGCTGGCGCCGGGCGGGCGCGCGCTGATGACGCTCGGGACGTCGTCGCCGTCGTGGCCGGGCTTGGCCGTGATCGAAAAACGACGGGATGGGAGCGTGGAGGCCCAGCTACGGGCGGTCGAGTTCGGTCACCGGGCCGGTGCCGGCTTCGACCGGCTGTTCCTGTCCGCCGCCTTCCGCGCGCAGATCACCACGGCCGACGGGTGGACGCAGCGCAGCCGGCTCGCACCGCCGCCCGACACGGCGCGCGGCATGTGGCTGGCCCTGGACCACTTCTATCCGGGCCTGGTGCGCGACTTCGGCGCCGCGGAACTGACGATCGGCGCGCCCGAGTGCCGGTCGTGGATGCGCGTGCGGGCCGTCGGCCACCGCCGGTGGGACGTGACCACTTCGGGACCGCGGGACATCTGGGCACAGATCCAGGATGTCGCCGGCCGGTGGCGGGCGGCCGGTGCACCGGACGTCTTCCGGCTCCACTTCGACGCCGACGGCGGCCAGCGGGCCACCAGCCCGAACGGCGCACTGACCTGGCAGCTTTCCCCTGGCGAGCCTGGAGATGCACGATGATCCGCCCCGACCGACCAGCCTCTGCGGCGGTTTCGGACGATGCCCTGTTCGGGTCCGCGGCCGCCGGCTACGCCCGCTACCGTCCCGGCCTACCGGACGCCGCGGTTCACCTCCTGGCCGCCACCCAGCACGGTATGCCCGCCCCCGTCCTGCTGGACCTGGGGACCGGAACCGGACAGGTGCCCCGCGCGCTGCTGCCCGTCCTGCACCGCCTGGCGCACATCGACCTGGTCGACGTGAACGCCTCGATGCTGAAGTCGGCCCGCGCCGCACTCGAACCGGTCCGCGGAGCGTGCACGGCCGACGTCTTCACCGGCGCCGCCCACACCTTCGTCCCCGCCGCGCCCGGCCGGGCGCCCACCCTGATCACCTGCTGTCGGTCCTTCCACTGGATGGCCCGCCCGAGAGTCCTGTCCATGGCCGACCAGGTCGCCGCGCCGCACACGGTGGTGGCGATCATGGGCGACGGCAGCCTCTGGACCCATGAGGCCGACTGGACGGCCGCCCTTCGGGCACTGATCCAGAGCTACCTCGGCGAAGACCGGCGCGCGGGCACCCGCGGCACCTACGCCGAGCCGGGCCGCTCCTACGAGGACGACCTGGCCGACTCCGCGTTCAGCGCAGTGACCGAGCGCAGCTTCCTCGTCTCCCGCCTCTGGGCTCCCGGGGACGTCCTCGGCTACCTGCGCACCACCAGCTTCGCCCGCCCCGCCCTGTTCGCCGGCCGCCACGGCGAGTTCGAGGTCGCCGCTCTCCGTCTGCTCCAGGACCATGCCGGCGGCGTCCTGAGGGAGGACGCGGTGTTCAGCGTGCTGCTCGCGCGCCGCCCCGGCGGCGCTGCGTGAGCGGCACCCAGCGGCACACCGAGCCGCTCGACGTCCACCTGATCGCCGTACGCAACGGGGCGGCCGGGCAGCCGGAGGTGCTGCTGTCCCGGCGGGCCGGTGACGTGTACGCGGCCGGCTGCTGGCATCTCGTGTCCGGGCATTTGGACGGGCCGTGGGAGGACATGGTCGCCGCCCTGGTGCGTGAGGCCCGGGAGGAAGCCGGTGTCGTCATCGACCGGGCCGATGTCCGGGCGGCCGTCACCGTGCACCACCGGGCCCCTTCCGGCGGAGCCCGGATCGGGGTGTTCTTCGAGGTGAAGCGGTGGGAGGGCACCCCGGAGGTCATGGAGCCCCATGTGTGCGACGCCATGGGGTGGTTCTCCTTCGACGCCCTGCCGGAGCCGATGGTGGCGTACTGCCGCGCCGGCTTGGATGCCTACCGGGCCGGCGCACGGATGGCCGTGCACTTCCAGGAGCCCGGCGACCCGATCGCCTACGACCGGTCCGTCGACCGGCTGGTCCTGCTCCCTGAACCCGCCGCGCGCGGCGCGGTCCCGGACCAGGCGGTGCGCGCGTTCACCGAGCAGGCGGTCGGCCGGATCACCGAGTGGGGAGACGCGTCCTGGGCGCGGGGGGAGAGCCGCGTGTGGCGGGCGGCCGGCGCCGAGGGCGGCGAGTGGTACGTCAAGATCCACCAGAACGACCGGTTCCACCATCGTGAAGTGGACGCCCTTCGCAGCTGGGTCCCCGGCCTCAGGGCGGCCGCACCCCGGCTGGTGGCCGCAGACCCCACGCTGCGGGCCGTCGTGCTCACTGCGGTGGGCGGCCGAACCCTGCACGGCGCCATCCACCCGCCCGAGCAGCAGCGCCTCATCTTCCATCGCATCGGGCAACTCGCGGCGGCCATTCACCACAGCGCCTCGCCCCGGCCGGCCGTTGACGGCCTGCCGCTGGGGAAGCTGGAGCGCCACCTCGCGGGCGCCCTGCCCCACCTCGGCCCCGGCGACGAGAAGTTCATCCGCGCCACCGCCGAGAGGGCCGCCGGCCTGACCCCCTTGATGAAGGTGCACACGCACGGCGACTTCCAGCTCCGCAACCTGCGCTGGGACAAGACCGCCGACGCTCTCTACGTGATCGACTTCGAGCGGTCGGAAGACGGCCCGGCCGTACGGGACTTCGTACGACTCTCCGACGCCTGGCACGGCCGGCCCGACCTCTACCAGGCCGTGATGGACGGCTACGGTCGCCGCTTCACCCTGGACGAAGAAGCTCACCTCACGGTCCTGTCCGTCCTGGATTCCGTCTCCGGCATCTCCTACGGCGCCGCCCACAGCGACCCCGAGCTCATCGAGCGCGGCCGGCGCATGCTGGCCCGGCTCCGCACCGCACAACACCCCTGAACACCACACGCCTATATACGAGGAGCAGCACGTTGACGTACACAGCCCGCGACGAGTGGGAGAAGCACTTCAGCAACGGCAAGAACTTTCGGCAGGTCGGTGAGCGGGAACGGGAGATCCTCGCCGAGCACACCTCCGCCCCGGATGGCGGTGGCCGGGCGCTCGACGTGGGCTGCGGCACGGGTGAGCTGGCCGCCTACCTCGCCTCCCTCGGCTACACCGTGGACGCGTGCGACTTCGCCGACAGCGCGCTCGCCCGGGCCCGCGAGGAGCACGCCGGCGTCGAGGGCGTGCGCTGGCTGCACCTGGACATCGAGCGTGACGACCCCGCCCCGCTGGATGAAAAGGGGTACGACCTGATCACGCTGCGCCTGATGTACCCGTTCGTGCAGGACAGGGGGCGCGTCCTTCACGGGCTGGGTGAGCGGCTGCGGGACGGCGGCGCTCTCGTCGTCATCACCCCGGTGGCGGAGAGCACGCCCGAAGAGCGGCGCGGCATCGCCTTGGACGAGGACGAGATCGCCGTGCTCGCCGCCGGCTGGGAGACGGTGGAACGTCTGGACGCGGACGGTCTGGCCGTCCTGGTCCTGCGCGGCCCCTGCCACGCCGCCACGAGGGCCGTCGAGAAGCGGCCGACCACCGCCCATGCCTTGACCGGCGCCCTCGCGGTCGTCACCGACGGCGCCGGCCGGGTCCTGCTCGGCCGCTCTCGCCGCGGCACGCTCGAACTGCCCGGCGGCAAGACCCGCGGCCCGGAGGGCTTCGCCGCCGCGGCCGTCCGCGAGCTCGCCGAGGAGACGGGCCTGGTCGCCGACCCGGCGGATGCGTACGTGGTGACGATGCTGGTGGACGACAGCCACGGCATCCCGAGGCTCACGGCCGTCGTCCGCATCACCGCGTGGACGGGAACCCTGACCAACGCGGAGCCGGAGCTGTTCGACCGCTGGGAGTTCTTCGACCTGCACACTCTCTCCTGTGTGGACGAGGTCTTCGTCCCGGCCGCACTCGCGATCGACAGCGTGTGGCCCGGCGTCATCCCGAACTTGCCGCCTGTGGTCTCCTACCCGCTCGCCGCCGAGCGGCCGCCCGTGCCGGGCGAGCCGGGTGAGGCCGTCCGGCTGCGCCAGGCGATGGCGCAGACGGTGATCGACGACGGCTGGGCCCCGTCCGAGCCCGTCCGCAGCGCGCTGCGGACGGTGCCGCGCCATCGTTTCGCTCCGGAAGTGAACCTGGCGGACGCGTACGACGGCGGCGACCGGGCGGTCATCACCCGACGTGACGAGACCGGGACGGCCATCAGCTCGGTGTCCGCGGCCTGGCTCCAGGCCGACATGCTCGAGAGCCTGTGTCTTGGGCCGGGTGCGATCGTGTTTGAGGCGGGGTCCGGTGGTTACAACGCCGAGCTGATCGCCCACGTAGCCGGACCCGACGGGCGCGTGGTGAGCGTCGACATCGACCCGTGGGTCGTACGCCGCACCCGCGCGTTCCTCACGGAGGCCGGCAGCGGACGCGTCACCGCCGTCAAAGCCGACGCCCCACTCGGCGCGCCCGCCCACCTCGTCCCCCGCAGCGGCTTCGACGGCAGCATGATCACCTACAACTGCTGGGACATCTCACCGGCTTGGCGCGAGCAGCTGGCCGAAGGTGGGCGTTTGGTCCTGCCGCTGGAGATGGGCGGCTACACCAGGGCGATCACGTTCGAGCGGCGCGGCGAGGTGTTGCACACTCGCCGCTTCACCTCCTGCGGCTTCGTCCGCGACCAGGGGCAGCAGGCCCGTCCGGCCCCGATCGTCCCCTTGCTCGACGGAGCGCTGGCACTGCGCTTCGACGACGGTCCCGTCGCCCGCACGGAGGGCTTGGAGGAGGCGCTGCGCGGGCGGCGGCACGAGGTCGCGACCGGCGTGACCATGGGGGCGAACTCTTACTTCGGCTCCCTGCAGCTGTACGCCGCCACCACCCTGTCGAGCTTCTGCCGGCTGGCCGTCCACCTAGAGCCCGCTGAAGAAGTGACCGGCATCGCGAAGGACCGCGACGCCCCCGCGATCATCGGTGAGGCGTCGTTGGCCTACTTGTTCCACGTCCAGACCAAGGACGGCGACAGCCCGCAGGGCAAGGAGTGGGAGTGGGTCGTGCGCGCCTTCGGCGAGCAGGGACCCAAGCTCGCCGAGCGGCTGGTGGCCACGGTCCAGGCCTGGGACCGTCACATCCGCGCCGACGCCAACGACGAGCACGCCGATCCCCTTTTGACGGTCTTCCCGGCCGGTACACCCGACGATGCGCTGCCCGCCGGCGACGTTCTGGACAAGCTGCACTGCCGCTTGGTGTTCCGGTGGCCGGGGCGTGACGTGGTGCTGCCCGGTCCTGTTGAACATCCTGTGGCCGACGTCGTGGCGGAGGGGGTGTGACGGTGGAACAGGCCGTGCGACAGGCGGTGTTCGCCGCTCCGACGGAGCGTGACGAGCTCCACCGGATGCGTCGCGCGCACGCGGCCGCCGCGCAGCAGTTCCGGGTGTCCGCGTCGGGTCCGGAGGTGTGGGGGTGGCAGGGCCGCACCCTGGGGCGCCGGGCCGGGGACTGCTGGCTGCGCATCGTCTCCGCCGAGGCCGACAAGGCGGGCGGACGGCTATGGGAGGGGACGGCGACCGCTGACACGCGCGTGCCCCGGTCGGTACCGCGGCCGCGGCTTCGCGGCGTCCTCGACTGGACCGCACCGGACATCGCCTACCGGGCCGAGCTCACCGAGTACGTGTCCGTCCCACCGGTCACCAGCGGCACTCCCGTCCTCAACCAGGACATCGCTCTGCCCGACTCCTGGTGGGCGGAGCTGAAGTCCGCGCTCGGAACGCTCGCGACGGTGCCCACCGACCGGGAATCGGTACGGCAGAACTGGATCGACCGAAACTTCCGCCGCTTCCTCGGCATCGCCCCCGTCCAAATCCGGGAGACGACGACCGGGCACGCCGATCTACACTGGGCGAACCTGACACGAGCGCCCCTGGTCCTGCTGGACTGGGAGAACTGGGGTCGGCTTCCCGTCGGCTACGACCTGGGCCTGCTCCACGCGTACTCGCTGGCCGCGCCGGCGACCGCCGCCCGGATCCGCCGCGAGTTCGCCCACGTCCTGGACACGGATGCCGGCCGGACCGGGGAGCTCATCGCCCTCGGGCAGCTCCTCCAGGCGTGCTCCCGGGGCGTCCACCCTCACCTCGCCCCGCTCGTCGCCCGCCAGGCCGAGCACCTCACCAACATCCCCGTCCCCACGCCCTGAACAACCCCGACGGCCTGGAGGAACCCCATGCCCCGCCCACGCGTCGACGTCGTCGTTCTGACCATGAACGATCGCCCTGCCGAGGAAGCAGCCGCGCAGGCGACACTCCTTGCCCAGAGCGGCGTCGACGTGCGGGTGGTGGTCGTCGGCAACAGCTGCAAGCCCGAGGTCGTACCGGCCACCACTGACAACTCCGTTCCGCCAGAGGGCGAACCAGCTTTCCCTGCCCCGCTCCGCGGGAGTTTCGTTTCCTCCCCGGCCTGAAGACCGGGGTATCCACGAAGGAGTCCTGATGACCACCACGCCCTCCCCGGACGCGCCGCCCAGCACGAGGATGACCGGCAAGGAGTATGGGGCCTTACGCGCTTCGGCCGCCCTGTGGGCCGGAACGTCCGTGCTGATCACCGACGAGCGCGGCCGGGTCCTGATCCAGCGCGTCGACTACCGCACGACCTGCCTCCTGCCGGGCGGCGCCGTCGATGCGGACGAATCCCCGGCCCAGGGCGCCGCGCGGGAACTGCGCGAGGAACTCGGCGTCACTACGACAGTCGACTGCGGGCTCGCCGTGGACTGGGTCAGCGCCGACAGCCTCAACGTGCCCGCTGACATACGTTTCCCCGGCGAGATCCTGCACGTCTACGACGGCGGCACGTGGGCCAACGAGCAGATCGCCGCCATCCGGCTACCCGACCGCGAGATCAAGTCCGTCGAATTCGTCGACCCCGCCCGGCTGCCGGACCTGATGTCTTCCGGCGACGCCCGCCGGGCCCTGTCCGCCCACCTGCTCCAACGGCAGCCTCACAGTGGTGGCGCTCGCCGCGGAGGCCGGTGTTCACCGCATGGCTCTGCAAAAGCGCCACGCCGACCTCAAGGAGGAGTTCTACGCGCGGGTGCGTACGGAAACGCACCAGACCCCGGAAGGCGAAAAGCGACTCCGCAAGGAAGTTGTCCGCCTGAAGGAAGCTCTCAAGGACTCCCGGACTGCCGAGGCCGAGTCCCGGCATCGAGCGGAGCAGATGGCCCTCGCGGCAGCCGTCCTCATCCTCCGGCAACCCGATGCCCATGACCAACCTGCCCCCGACAGCCGCCGCGGGCACATCGCCACCGCCGGCACACGGGCCGTGGACGAGCCACGACTGCACCTGCTCGGCTACGGTGACTGGACCGGCCCCGCCTCCGCCACCCTCATCGGCGTCGGCCGCCCCGCCCGCGAAGCGGCCCGCGAGATCGCCGACCTACTCGCGTAAAGATCTCCACTTCCTGAGGGCAAGGCCCATGCGGAGACTGGGGAGCAGACCGCATTCAGGGCTGCCGAGCGAGGATCATCGTGCACCCGAGCATGCGGCCGTGGCCGAACCGAAAAGACGAACGGGCGGGGTGAGCGCCGTGGACGAACCAGGCCCACTGGACCGGCAGGCTGTTCATGACGAGCTGGAGCGCGTCCGGTCCGACTTTCACCAGCTCCTTGGCCAAGCGGGCGCCGAGCTGCGCCGTCCGACGGACGGGACGCGGTGGACCAACGAGCAGCTGCTGTTCCACATGCTCTTCGGCTACATGCTCGTGCGCGCGCTCCTGCCCCTGCTGGGCGTCTTCGCCAGGCTGCCGCGCGCCGTCAGCAGGGCATTCGCCGCTTGCCTGGACGCTGCGGCCAGACCGTTCCACGTCATCAACTACCTCAGCGCCGTAGCCGGCTGCCGCTACTACAACCACCGCCGGATGGGAGCGAAGATGGACCGCACGCTCGCTGCCCTGCACCGGCGCCTGGACGGCGAGAGCGCCGCCTCCCTGCGACGCGGCATGCACTACCCGCCCCGGTGGGACCCCTTCTTCCACGACTGGATGACCCGCGCGGAGCTGTACCGCTACCCCACCCAGCACTACGACTTCCACCGCGCCCAGCTCACCCTTCGACCTGCACACGACTGACGCAGTCGCTGCTAAGCAGGTCTGTCTGGTCGCGGTCAGGCCGTGGCCGGCGCGATGGTCAGCAGCTTGCCCATCGCGGCCAGCACGGAGGGCTCGACGCGGTAGTACACCCAGGTGCCGCGCCGCTCGGAGGTGAGCAGGCCGGCCTCCTTGAGCTTCTTCAGGTGGTGGGAGACGGTCGGCTGGGAGACGCCGACGTCGGAGATGTCGCACACGCACGCCTCGCCGCCCTCGTGGGAGGCGACGGCGGAGAACAGCCGCAGGCGCACCGGGTCGCCCAGGGCCTTGAACATCCGCGCGGCCGTCTCCGCCTCCTGAGCGGTGAACGGGCGCTCGGTCAGCGGCGGGCAGCACGGCGCCGCACCCTGGCCGTCAGGTTCGAGCAGCGGCAGCACCTTCGCATTCGACACGCGTCTATGTTGACATACGTCGAACCAAGAGGGCGAGGGTCAGCGGCGCCCCAGGCGGGCGGCCAGATGGCGGGCGATGCGGGCCGCGTCCCGGCCCGCCCCGCGAAGGGAGTTCGACGACGACTCTCCGCCGGTCAGCACACCCTGCAGTTCAAGGTCGTCGGGAAGAACGCCTCGTCCGGCAACCACTGGATGGTGTTCGACCGCTTCGAACTCTCCCCCCTGTCATGACCCGGATCACTTCCCGCACCATCTGCCGGTCTGCTCGGCGACTTGCCGGCGGCACCCACTGGTGCCGCCGGCAAGTCGCCGTTCGTGGCGTTTCAGGTGCGAGGAGAGACCTCCGACACGCGGTCCTGTGGTTGGGTATTTCCGCAGGTCAGAGTGCTGATCGCTGCCTCCGGGCCAGCAAACGGTCAGCAAGCCGGAAGGTTTCCGACTTGCTGACCTGCACCGCGGTAGGGGGCCTGCTCGGAAGGCTTGACGTGTGGCTCGACAGCTCGCTCGTGGGACGGGGTCGTCCAGGTCATCGGGGTGCGGGTGCCTTCCCGCCGTGCAGTCGACGGCTACCCTGGTCGTGCCGGACGGAGCGTACGTCCGCCACGACCAGGGCGCCCGCGGGCCGCTCCCGGGATCCCGGTGCCTGGCCCCGTGTTGCGCCGCCTACGGCACGAGCTTCCAGTCCTGGGAGCCGTCGGCGGTCGCGTACTGCAGGGTGAGCGGTGCCCCGTCGGATGCGCCGGTCAGGTACAGGGCGGGGTTTTTGACGGACTGCAGCCGGTAGTACCCGTCGCCGGTTTCGACGAGGTTCCAGCTGCCGGTGGCGCTGTTGTCGACCCACTGGCCGATCCGCTGCCCGGCCGTCGCGCTGCCCGTCCAGATGGCCGCCGCGCGACCGCCCGACTTGTTCAGCAGCGTCCGTCCGCCGTTCGGCTCGGCCACGACGTGCCAGTACTGGGTGTCCGGATTCGCGGCCGAACCGGCGCGCTCCAGGCGGACGTCGGGTACGTCACCGTTGCCGATGTTGGCGTCGTTGGTGTTGTCTCCGGTGCCGATCACCTGGCCGGTCTTCCGGTTCACCACTTGGTGGTAGACGCCGTCCGAGTGGCCGAGGTCGACCTCGGCGTAGCGGAGCGTCGACGTGCCCTCGTTGTTGAGCACCACGATGCGGCCGGTGCCCTCGACATACTGCAGGTTGCGGCTGTATCCGGCCGGTGAGGTCGTCTGGTACTCCTTCCACACGCCGTCGCTGCGCCCGCTCTCGTTCACCCAGACGCTGCCGCTGCTCATGGCGTTGTAGACCAGGCGCCCATCGGGAAGACTGATGAGGACCGGGCTGCCCCAGATCGCGAGGGGGCGGGAGCCGGCGTCGAGCGGCAGTGAGGTGACGTCCGTGCCCGTGGAGGAGTCGCGGTGGAACTCCAGCGGGTTGTCGGCGATCAGATATCTGGTGGTGGCTCCGCCGCCCCAGTACTCGAAGGGCATCATCCACTTGCCGTCCGTCGTGGGGACGACGTTCGCCATGCCCGGCCGGCCGCCTCCGATCACCTTCTTGCCGCCGCCCATGTCCTGGGTCTGTCCGGCGACGTCGACGACAGGATCGCTCCACTGCGCGCTGCGGCCGTCCCAGGTCTTGTGGACGAGGATCTGGCCGTGCGAGTCCGGGGCGGTGTCGTTCGCGGGGTCCAGCACCGGGATGCCGGTCGCCGGGTCGAAGCCGAGGTAATCGTTCTCGTCCGAGTAGTAGCAGACGAGCTTGCCCTGGTAGACCATCAGGTACGGCTCCCACAGGGGGTCCACCTGCTGGTGCGTGTTCGCGCGGGCGACGTTCTTGCCGACGGCTCCCGCGCTGCCGCCCTGCCAGCCGCCCGTGGCGATGACGTTGACGACTCTCCAGGTCTTGCCTTCGTCGGCGCTGGAGTACAGCGCGATCGCCATGTCGCTGCGGTCTCCGTCGTTGGACGGCGTCCAGTTGGGGTCGGCCGCCTTGCGCTCCTTGTAGTAGGCATCGTCGCCCGACACCACGCTCGCGAGGAGCAGGGTGCCCTGCTTCAGGTCCCCGACGTCCTGCGGAAGCGTGTAGAGGTACGGGTTGGTCCAGTTGCTGGTGTACTTCGCGTACGCGGGGTCGTCGGAGAGGTACGCCGGAGCCTTGACCTCGGACAGGGGCTGCCAGGACGTGCCGTGGTCGTCGCTTTTGTAGACCGGGAGGGTCTGCTTGTCCGCGCTTCCTGTCTCCGCCACGACCGTGGACTTCTCGAACGACGCGACCAGACGTCCGCTCGGCAGTTGTGCCGACTTCGGGTAGACCGCGCAGTTGCCGCGCCCCTTCAGGCACGGTTCGCTGCCGAGCTGGTACAGGATCCCGCCCGTGGGGTTGTACGCCTGCGCGCTGACCATGGGCAGGGCGAGCATCACGGATGCCGCGGTGAAGACACCGACGGTCCGGCCGAACAGCTTTCTCTGCATGAATCCTCCTTGAAGGGACGGATCAGGAGACCAGGACGCGTACGTCCCAGGGACCGAGTTCCAGAGCCGAGCCGGCGTCGACGCGGGCGCCTGTCAGGGCGTCGCGGAAGTCCGCCGGGGCAGGCACCCGCGTGGGCTCCCAGCTCCAGTTGTGCACGATGTGGACGCGGCGTCCGTCGGTCGCGGTACCGGTGGCCGCGGTCACGGAGGCGGGCAGGCCGTGCCAGCCGCTGCGGGCGGCCGGGGCGAGCCACTCGGCTAGCGCCCGGGCGAGGCCGCGGCCCGGCACCGTGCCGACGCAGGTCACGCGGCCCTCGCCGTGACGGCGGGTGGTGATCGCGGGCCACCGGCCGAAGTGCGGGTGCTCGTAGTGGGCGAGGACGTCCGCGTCGACGACGGTGAGGCCCTCGATCCACTGTGCCGCCACGGCGTCCGCGGGCACGTCGAGCAGGCCTCCGGGCACCGCGCGGACCGGGACGTCGCCGGTCAGGTTGCTGAATTCGTCGTAGCGGACACCCGCTGCGGTGACGAGACGTCCGGGCGCCGGTTCGTGGCGGGCCCGGGCCTCGTGGTCGGCGTAGGCGGTGCGCGGACCGAGGACCAGGTGGCCGCCCGCCCGGGCGTACGCCTCCAGCCAGTCGAGCGTCCCGTCGTCGACCACGTACAGGGCCGGTGCCACGAGGACCGGGTGACGCTGTGCGGCCTCCTCGGGTGTGAGCCCCCGAGCATCCCCGCTGCCGTGCGGATCGTGCAGCTGGCGGGCGTGGACGATGCGTACCTGGCGGCCGGCGTCGAAGGCGCCTCGGTAGAAGGGGTCGAAGAACCGGTGGTAGGCGTCGGCGTCCGGTTCGCCGTCACCGTTCGCGAGCGGCGGGTACTTCTGCATCAGCCACTTGCTGGGTGTCGAGTAGACCATCGTGATGTCGGCGTCCGGCTCCAGCCCCGCGACGAGCGCGCTCGCGGTGTCGAACTCCGCGCCGAGGCGGGCGATCTCGGCGTACGCCCGGCCGGGCCGGCCGCTGTGCGGGAGGACACCGCCCCAGTAGGTCTCCGCCCCGAAGCGCAGGGTCTGCCACTGCCAGTACTCGATCATTTGTGCGCCGCGTGCGACGTGCGCCCAGGCGGCCTGCCGCCACTGGCCGTCGTAGCCGGGCCGGTTGTCCCAGGCGAAGCCGATGCTCTGGGCGTTGGTCTCGGTCACCAGGAACGGCTCCTGGCGTGAGGAGAACATCCAGTCCGCCGTCCGGTACATCGCCCACACCCCGGTGGTCTTCCACTTCTGTTCGTGGGTGTCGGGAGTGGGGTCGGGCAGCAGCAGACCGTCCTGCATGTCGTAGTACGGATTGCCGGAGGCGACGTCGAGGCGGTCCGTCATCGCGTCGTCGTCCACCCCTTGGCGGGTGTAGGAGATGCACGTGGTGACGAACTGGCCGGGGCGGGCGTACTCACGGACGATGTCCGCCTGCCAGCCGATGAACTCGGTGACCTGCCGGGCCTGGAACTCCCGCCAGGCGACGTCGTACTGGGGCTGTTCGTTGCCGTCCGGCGTCCACAGGTCCGCCCACGTCGACAGGCGGTGCGACCAATAGACCAGGCCCCACTCGCGGTTCAGGGTCTCGACGTCCCCGTACTTCTCCCGCAGGTGGTCCACGAAGCGCTGGAAGACACCGTGGTTGTGCAGCAGGTGCAGGCCGGGCTCGTTGTCGACCTGCCAGCCGATGACGGCCGGGTGGTCGGCGTACCGGGCGGTGATCTTGCGGATCACGCGCTCGGCGTGGAACCGGAACGCCGGGTGGGTGATGTCCACCTCCTGGCGGGCACCCCAGCCCAGGCGCCGTCCGGTGGCGGTCTCGCCGGTGATCTCCGGGTACTGGCGGGCCAGCCACGGCGGGACGGCGTACGTCGGGGTGCCGATGATGACGGAGATCCCGCGTTCGTGGGCGCCGTCGAGCACCGGCTGGAGCCAGTCGAGGTCGAACCGTCCGTTCTCCGGCTCCCAGGTCGACCAGACCGACTCACCCACCCGGATGACGGTGAAGTGCGCGTCGGCCATGAGGTCGAGGTCCGCCTTGAGCTGTTTGTCGGGCTGGGTGCCGCCGTAGGCGGGCGTGTACTCGTGGTAGTACGCGGCGCCGAACAGGACACGGGCGGGCAGAACCGCCATGGAGGAACCTCCGAGGGGGAGTGAAGGGGGCTACTGCTTGACGCCGCCGGCGGACAGGCCGCTCTGCCAGTACCGCTGGAGCATCAGGAAGGCCACGACGAGGGGGATGACGGAGATCAGCGAGCCGGTCACCACGAGGGGGAGCATGTCGCTGCTGGCCCCCGCCCCGCCGTTCTGGGCCTGGTCGGCCCAGGAGGCGAGGCCGACGGTGACCGGGAAGAGCTGCGGGTCGTTGAGCATGATCAGCGGCAGGAAGTAGTTGTTCCAGGTCGCGACCAGCGTGAAGAGGATGACGGTCACCAGGCCGGGGGCCAGCATCCGCAGGGCGATCCGCACGAAGATCCGCAGCTCTCCGGCTCCGTCGATCCGGGCGGCTTCCAGGATGCTGTCCGGGACGGCGTCGGCTGCGTAGATCCGCATGAGGTACAGGCCGAACGGGCTGACGAGAGAGGGCAGGACGATCGCCCAGGGGGTGTTGACCAGCCCCACCTCCGCGAAGAGCAGATAGGTCGGGATCGCCAGAGCCGTGGTCGGGATCATGATGGCGCCGAGTACGAGGTTGAAGGCCGCGCCGTTGCCGCGGAAGCGGAACTTGGCGAACCCGTAGCCGGCGGCGCTGGCCAGGAGCGCGGCGCCGAGCGCGCTGCCGACGGAGTAGAGGACCGTGTTGAGGAGCCAGTGCAGGAAGACACCGTCGTCATGGGTCAGGGTCTGTTTGATGTTCGCCGGCAGGCGCGGGGCGTCCGAGAACCACAGCCCGAAGCTGTTGAACAGGTCCTGGGTGTTCTTGGTCGAGGCCACGAGCAGCCAGAACAGGGGCAGCAGGAAGTAGGCCAGCACGGTCAGCATGACGATCGTCAGCGGGGTGCTGCGGCGACGGCGGGCCGATCGCCGCCGCCCTCGTGCGGGAGGAACCGGTTTCGCCGGTACGGCGGTCATCACGGGCTCGGTCGTCGTCATGAACTCCTCCTGCGGTTCGCGATGATCAGCACGGCGTAGGAGAAGATCACGATGACCAGTCCGAGGAGGAAGGAGACCGCCGCCGCGTAGTTGACCTGCTGGCCGGTGAAGGCAAGCGTGTAGGCGTAGAGATTGGCGGTGTACGAGCTGTCGATGACGCTCGGCGCGACGGTGCGCAGCAGTTTCGGCTCGTTGAACAACTGGAAGCTGCCGATCACCGAGAACAGCAGGGTGAGCATGAGCGCCGGCCGCAGCGCGGGCAGCTTGACGGACCAGGCGATGCGCCAGGCACCGGCGCCGTCCATCGCCGCCGCCTCGTACAGCTCCGTGGGGATCGTGCGGAGGGCGGCGTACAGGATGATCATGTTGTAGCCGACGAATTCCCAGGTCACGACGTTCGCCAAGCTGCCTAGCATCCAGCTGCTGCTGAGGAAGTCCGGCACCGGCAGGTCGAGTTCCCTGCCCAGTTGGGCGAAGGGCCCGAAGTCGGGGCCGTAGAGATAGCCCCACATGAGAGTGGCGACGACGCTCGGGACGGCATACGGAACGAAGATGCCGAGCCGGACCACCTTCGCGAGCCGGAGCAGGCCGCTGTCGAGAGCAAGGGCGAAGAGCAGGGCCAGCAGCAGCATCACGGGGACCTGGATCGCGAAGAACGCCGCGACACGCAGAACGCCCTCCCGCAGGAGCGGGTCCTTGACGGCGGTCAGGTAGTTGTCCAGGCCGACGAAGGTCGTCCCGCCGATGAGCCGGTTCTCGAACAGACTGAGGTAGGCGGCGTAGCCGAGCGGGGTCAGGAACAGCAGGAGGAACAGCACCATGAACGGTGCGATGAACAGCGGGCCTGCCGCACCGTGGCGCAGGCGGCCGAGCCGGCGCTTTGGTCCTGCTCGGCGCGTGCCCTTGGCGGAGGCCGCGGTCATGGCAGTCATCAGCGGGCCTTTCTTGAGGTCGAGAATGTCAGGTCGCGGGTCCCGGGCCGACGGTCAGCGCCGTGGCCCGGGACCGGCCGCCGGTGCTAGGCCACGGTGAAGCCCTGGCTCTTGGCGTAGGTCGTGAGCCGCTTCTGCCATGCGTCGAGGGCGGCGCCGCTGTCGGTCCTGTCGGCGAGGGACTTGCCGACGGTCTCGGTCCAGTCGGTCGCGGCCTGGTCGAGGAACGGCGGCCACTCGAAGGAGGTGCTGACCGTGTCGCTGATGTCGGCGAACAGCTCGTTGACCTTTTGACCGCCGTAGAAGGACGGGGTGGCGCCGGTGAAGGAGGGGTCCGCGAGCAGCTTCTTGGTCGCGGGGAAGAACGACTGCTCGGTCGCGAACATCTTGGCGCTGGCCGGGTCACTGTTGAGGAACTGTGCGAACTGCGCGGCCGCGATGGGGTTCTTGGTCGACCTGATGACCGTGCTGGTGGAGCCGCCCCAGTTGCCGGAGGTGGGGTTGGCGGCGTCCCACTGTGGAAGCGGGGCCGCCCGCCACTTGCCCGCGGTGGCCTTGGCCGAACCGGAGAGAAAGGCGGGACCCCAGGCGGCGGTGATCCAAGTGGCGTACTTCCCCTTGTTGAGCCCGGAGTACCAGGCGTCGGTGAAGTCCGGGTCGGTGCTGATGACGCCTTCCTTGGCGAGGCCGCCCCAGAACGCGGCGAGTTCCTTGGAGACGACGTCGTTGACGTCGATGGCAATGTGGCTCTTGCCGGTGAGGTCATAGGGCTTGGCCCCCGCCTGCCACAGCAGGCCGTGCCAGGCGGCGGCCTCGTTCGCCGCGAGGTTGGTCAGGTAGACGCTCGGGTCGGCCTTGTGGAGCTTACGCGCGGCGGAGGCGAACTCCTCCCAGGTCGCCGGCGGCTTGATGCCGTGCTTGTCGAAGATGTCCGCCCGGTACAGCATGCCCATCGGGCCGGTGTCCTGCGGGATCGCCCAGATCTCGCCCGTGTCTCCGCCGACCTGCTGCCACGTCCAGTCGACGAATGTGTCCTTCAACCGCGAGGCGCCGTAAGGTGCCAGGTCCAGCAGGCTGTCGGTGATCGTGAAGGTCGGGATGGCCTGGTACTCCATCTGGGCGATGTCCGGAGCACCGCTGCCGGCCTTGATGGCCGTGCGCAGCTTGGTGTAATGCGTCACGCCCTGGCCGGCGTTGACGACCTTGACCTTGATGGCCGGGTACTTCTTCTCGAAGAGGGCGATCTCCTTGTCGATGTTCGGGACCCAGGTCCAGAACGTCAGTTCGGTGGGGGTTTTCATGGCCTTGTCGATGTCGGCCTGGGGCACCGGCTTGGAGGAGTCGCCGGAGCTGCCGCCGTCACCGCCGCCGCAGGCGCTCAGGGCAGCGCCGAGGGACACGGCCCCCGTGGCGGTGAGGAACAGCCGTCGGCTCATGGGGGAGGAGGTAAGTGATCTGGACATGGTGAACTCCCGCCGATAGGCGCGGTGAGGCATGCCTGTGAGGGCATGCGGTACGGGTGAGGAAAGACGATGATCAGGAGATCGATGCCGGTATGGGGGGACACGGCTTCGATGGCTGCTCGCACGTGCGGCACTGGGGGGAGTCCGTCCGCGGAAGACGCTGGACGGAGTCGGCAGGAGTGCGGGAACAGCGAGGTGAGACGGAGTTGGTGCGGTCCCGCGTCACGGAAGCTCGCACATCAGTGGGTCGCGGAGACGGGAAGCAGCAATGAGGGGGCTGGGTGTGGTGCGGCGGCTTGCCGGGAGATCGCGCAGGCGGTCACCCGGCGGCTTGCTCGGCCACTGATCAGGGGTGTTCGGACAGGTTTCCGCTCGCCGACGGCTTGGTGTGCCGGGCTTCACTGGAAGGGCCGGCTCCGCCACGCCCGCGGCCCGAGGTGGTCAAGAAGGGCGCGGATGCGGTCGAGGCGCGCAGGACGAGGTCGACCGGCGGATCTTGCGCCGGAGGCAGGTCCACGTCGGGCTTCTCGATGGCGTGTACGAGACGTCTGAGTCCTTCCTGGGCCACGGCGTCGAAGGGCTGGCGCATCGTGGTCAGGGGAGGGGTGATGTAGGCGGCGACAGGGACGTCGTCGAAGCCGATGACACTGACGTCCTCCGGCACCCGGCGGCCGGCTTCCGTGAGCGCGTGGATCAGCCCGATGGCCATGTCGTCGTTGGCCGCGAACACCGCGGTCACATCCGGGTCGGCGGCCAGTTCGCGGCCAACCGTGTATCCGGACGCGGCCGACCAGTCGCCCTCGACGACCGGCGGCTCGCTTCGGCCCCGGGCGGCCAGCGCCGCCCGCCATCCTTCCAGCCGGTCCCTGGCGGCGTACCACCGCTGTGGCCCGGCGAGGTGATGGACGGTCGCGTGTCCGAGATCAAGGAGGTGATCGGTGGCCGCGCGGGCCAGCAGATCGGCGCCCACCCCTGCGGCCAGGGTGCGCGCGGCCTCGACGGGCGCGGGTGCGCCGAGGACGAGGACCGGCACGTCGACACCGACCGGGACCGCTCCGCCACCCCCTTCCTCGTCGATCGGCTCGGAGATGACGATGCCGTCCACGCCCTGCTCGAGGAGCGAGGTGACGGCTCCGGCAATGCCGCCTGGATCGCCTTCCAGGGTGTTGACCACGCGGAGCGCGTAACCCGTGCCCCGGGCGGCTCGCTCGATGCCCATGAGCAGTGACGCGGGCCCGTACAGAGCCGTACCTAGCGTCACCACACCGATCGACCGGGTCCGTCCCGAGGCCAGTGCCCGGGCCGCGTGGTTCAACCGGTAGCCGATCTTCTCGGCTGCCGCGAGAACGCGTCGGCGCGCGTCGGCGGAGACGTACGGCTCGTTGTTGAAGACCCGCGACACCGTTTTCTGCGATACCCCGGCCAACCGGGCCACATCCACGCTCCGGGGCGCGCCGGTACCGCCGGCCCATCCTTGCGGTTGCGTCATGATGCCTCCGATGGCCGAGCCCCCGGCAGAGGGCCTGTAGGTCTGACTGCGCAGCCATGTCTACGCAGTCAGACGGTAACCGTCAAGCCCCCGGAACATTTTCGTAACGCAACCTGGACCCGGACCGGCACCTGTGCCCTCCCGCTACGATCAACCGGGCAAGCACCCGCGCGGCACCACGTGCGTCCCACCAGGTGCCGCCGCCCTGCTCGCTGCCGCGCACAGCCCTTCACCTGCGACGACGCACATGCGTCACGCATCGCGCAGACGGCCGTGCCGCCCGGTTTCTCCGCGGCGGCGTTGCCTCGCGCCTGCGGTTCTTCCGCTTCCCGGCGCCTCATCACCCGGACGTCTTCACCTGGACGTCTCATCACATCGAAGGAACAGACAGCCGATGGCCATGTCCACTGCCAATTGGGCGAGAAACATAGAATTCAACGCCGAGCGATTCCACGAGCCCGTGTCCGTCGACGAGTTGCGGCGCATCGTCGCCGGCAGCGCCTCATTGAGAGTCCTCGGCACCGGGCACTCGTTCAACGCCATAGCGGACACACGGGGCGACTTGGTCTCCCTGGCCCGTCTGCCGAAGGTGGCGGAGCTGGACGAGCAGGAGGCCACGGTCACCGTGAGCGCAGGGCTGCGGTTCGCGGAGCTCACCGAGGTGCTGCACCGGTCGGGCTTCGCCCTGCACAATCTGGGCTCGCTGCCGCACATCTCGGTCGCGGGGGCGTGCGCCACCGGCACCCACGGTTCAGGGGTGGGCAACGGCTGCCTGGCGTCGGCGGTCCGTGCGATCGAGCTGGTCACCGCCGAAGGTGAGCTGGTGACCATCGAGCGAGATGCTCCGGACTTCTCCGGTACGGTCGTCTCCCTGGGCGCCCTCGGGGTGGTCACCCGGATCACCCTGGACCTGGTGCCGGCGTTCGAGGTGCGGCAATGGGTCTACGAAGGACTGCCGACGGCCGCGCTGCGTGAGCGGTTCGACGAGGTCATGGCGGCGGCTTACAGCGTCAGCCTCTTCACGGACTGGCGCACGGACCGGATCAACCAGGTCTGGGTCAAGCGGACGGCACCCGAGGAGGCACCCGAGCGGTGGCTGGCCGCCCGGCTCGCCGACGGCCCACGTCACCCGGTGCCGGGCATGCCCGCCGAGCAGTGCACCGAGCAGCTGGGCACGCCCGGCCCCTGGCATGCACGGCTGCCCCACTTCCGGATGGGCTTCACCCCGAGCAGCGGCGACGAACTCCAGTCGGAGTACTTCGTGGACCGCGCGGACGCCGTGGCGGCTTTCGACGCCGTGAACGCGATCCGTGAGCGGATCTCCCCCGTCCTGCAGGTCGGTGAGATCCGTACGGTCGCGGCCGACCGCCTGTGGTTGAGTCCGGCGTACGAGCGGGATGCCGTCGCGTTCCATTTCACCTGGCGCCCCGACGCGGTACGCGCGACGGAGGCGGCCCGGGCCGTCGAGAGGGCTTTGGCGCCCTTCGCCGCCCGACCGCACTGGGGCAAGGTCTTCACCGCCGATCCGGAGACCCTGCGAGGGCTGTACCCCCGCCATGACGCGTTCCGGGGGCTGCTGGCACGGCTCGACCCGTCGGGGAAGTTCCGCAACGAGTTCGTCGAGCACTACTTTCCCACTGGGCAGGACCCGGCACCGCACCTCGCACGCGGGACGAGAAACCCAGGACAGAACTCTTGACGGCTCCGCTCTGACTGCGTAGACATGACTGCGCAATCAGACATGACTGCGCAGTCAGGCGTTGATGCCGCCCACAGGCCGCTCCGCCGTGCGAGGTTCCCGACTTCTCGGACCGGCGCCGCGGCACGCATCCAGGCGGACAACCGCCAGTCAAGTCTCGACTAATGGTCGACATATCGAACAAGGGGGCGTCATCGTGGTGAACGCCGGACACGCTGAGCACCAGCATTCCGATCGCTACGTCGTAGGAGTCGACTTCGGGACGCTGTCCGGACGGGCCGTGGTGGTCCGGGTCGGTGACGGCGCGGAGGTGGCGGCAGCCGAGTACGCGTACCCGCACGCGGTCCTCGACCGGGAACTGCCCGACGGAACCCCGCTGCCCGCCGACTGGGCCCTGCAGGTCCCCGCCGACTACATCGGAGTCCTGCGGCACGCGGTCCCGGAAGCGCTGTCCCGTTCCGGCGTACGGTCCGAACAGGTGATCGGCATCGGCACCGACTTCACCGCCTGCACGGTCCTGCCAGTGCTCGCCGACAGCACTCCCATGTGCGAGCTTCCCGGCCTCGAGAGCCGCCCGCACGCGTACGTGAAGCTGTGGCGTCACCACGCCGCGCAGGGCCAGGCCGACCGGATCAACGCACTGGCCGCCGAGCGCAAGGAGCCGTGGCTGGAGCTGTACGGCGGAAAGATCTCCTCGGAGTGGGAGTTCGCCAAGGCGCTGCAGGTGCTGGAGGAGGACCCGGAGATCTACCACCGCACCGAGCGGTGGGTGGAGGCCGCCGACTGGATCGTGTGGCGGCTGTGCGGCACATATGTCCGCAACGCCTGCACCGCCGGGTACAAGGGCCAGTACCAGAACGGCGCCTACCCCGCGCCCGACTACCTCGCCGCCCTGAATCCCGGCTTCGCCGGCTTCGTGTCCGAGAAGCTGGACCAGCCCATCGGCCGGCTCGGCGACCTGGCAGGGCGGTTGACGGCCGAGGCGGCGGCCTGGACGGGTCTGCCGGAGGGCATCGCGGTGTGTGTCGGCAACGTCGACGCCCATGTCACCGCGCCCGCCGCCGCCGCGGTCGAGCCAGGCCGGATGGTGGCCATCATGGGCACGTCCACCTGCCACGTGATGAGTTCCGGCCGGCGGGCGAGCGTTCCGGGCATGTGCGGTGTGGTCGACGGCGGCATCCTGCCCGGGCTATGGGGCTACGAGGCCGGGCAGAGCGGTGTCGGTGACATCTTCGCCTGGTTCCTGCGCACAGGGTTCCCCGCCGAGTACGCCGAACGTGCCAAGCTCCTGGGACAGATCCCGCACGAGTATCTGACCACCCTCGCGGCGCGGCAGAAGGTGGGCGAGCACGGCCTGATCGCCCTGGACTGGCACAGCGGCAACCGGTCCGTCCTGGTGGACCACGACCTCAGCGGCGTCGTGGTGGGCCTCACCCTGTCCACCCGGCCCGAGGACGTCTACCGGGCCCTGCTGGAGGCGACCGCCTTCGGCACCCGCACCATCATCGAGGCGTTCGAGACGTCCGGCGTCCCGGTCGAGGAACTGATCATCGCGGGCGGTCTGACGAAGAACGCGCTGCTCATGCAGATCTACGCCGACGTCACCCGCCGCCCGCTCAGCGTCGTCGACTCCACGCAGGGGCCCGCTCTCGGAGCGGCGATGCACGCCGCTGTCGCGGCGGGCGCCTACGCCGACATCCGGGCCGCGGCCCAGGCGATGGGCAAGGTGCGCAAGGCCGTCCACTTGCCCGACTCCGAGCGGGCCGAGGCATACGACCGCCTCTACGCCGAGTACCGCCTGCTCCACGACTACTTCGGACGCGGCGCCAACGAGGTCATGCACCGTCTGCGCCGACTGCGCGCCGAGGCGTCCGCGTGAGCCGGACCGTGAACCGCCCGTGCCCCACAGCCCTGTGAGAGGAAGCATCATGACCACAGCAGCCCAGCCGTACGACAGCCACGAGATCTGGTTTCTCACCGGAAGTCAGGGGCTGTACGGCGACGACGTCCTGCGCCAGGTCGCCGATCAGTCCCGGAGCATCGCCGAGATCCTGGGAGCCCCAGGCAAGATCCCCGTGCGTCTCGTGTGGAAGCCGGTGCTCACCGACGCCGAGTCGATCCGCCGGCTGTGCCTGGAGGCGAACGCGTCGGACGCCTGCGTGGGCGTGATCGTGTGGATGCACACGTTCTCCCCGGCGAAGATGTGGATCGCGGGGCTCAGCGCCCTCGACCGGCCGGTGCTGCACCTGCACACCCAGTACAACCTGTCGCTGCCCTGGTCGAGCATCGACATGAACTACATGAACCTCAACCAGGCCGCTCACGGCGACCGGGAGTTCGCCCACATCGAAACCCGGCTCGGTATCGACCGGAAGATCGTCGCCGGGCACGCCACGGACGCCCGGGTGGTGAGGCGGATCGCCACCTGGGCCCGCGCCGCCGCAGGCCGTCACGCCTCCCGCACCCTGCGCCTGGCCCGCTTCGGCGACAACATGCGCGACGTCGCCGTGACCGAGGGCGACAAGGTCGAGGCCCAGATAAGGTTCGGATTCTCCGTCAACACCTACGGCGTCAATGACCTGGTGTCGGTCATCGACGAGATCGAGGACAAGGCGGCCGCCGAACTCGCAGCAGAGTATTGCGAGTTGTACGACGCCGTCCCGGCGCTGCGCCCGGACGGTGTCCTGCACGAGTCACTGGTCTACGCGGCCCGGCAGGAACTCGGCCTGCGTGCCTTCCTCACCGACGGCGGCTTCACCGCCTTCACCACCAACTTCGAGGACCTCGGCGGCTTGCGCCAGCTCCCCGGCATCGCCGTCCAACGGCTGATGGCCGACGGGTACGGCTTCGGCGGCGAGGGCGACTGGAAGACCTCCGCCCTGCTGCGGGTGATGAAGGTCATGGGTGCCGGACTGCCCGGCGGCACCACCTTCATGGAGGACTACACCTACCACCTCGGCCCCGGCACCCCGCGCATCCTCGGCGCTCACATGCTGGAGGTCTGCCCCTCCGTGGCCGCCGCCCGGCCCAGCTGCGAGATCCACCCCCTCTCCATCGGTGGCCGCGAGGACCCGGTCCGCCTGGTCTTCGACGCCGCCGAGGGCCCCGCCGTGGTCGTCGGCCTCTCCGACCTGGGCGACCGCTTCCGGCTGACCGCCAACGAGGTCGACGTCGTCGGCCCGAGCGAGCGCCTGCCGCGGCTCCCGGTGGCCCGCGCCGTGTGGAAGCCGCGCCCCTCGCTGGCTGAGTCCGCCGAGAGCTGGCTCCTCGCCGGCGCACCGCACCACACGGTGCTCAGCTCGGCCGTCGACGCCGAGACCCTCGCCGACTACGCCGCCATGGCCGGCGTGGAACTGCTGACGATCGGGGCGGACACCACATACGACCAGTTGGCCAAGGAGATCCGCTGGAACGCGGCGTACCAGCGACTGGCTCAGGCCCTGTGACATACGACCGGCACAGCCCTGTGAGATACGACCGGCACGAAGGAGACATGCCCATGACCACCACCGTGCGCGACGGCCTGAGGCAGGAGGTGCTGGAGGCGAACCTCGCCATCCCCCAGATCGGGCTCGCCACCCTGACGTGGGGAAACGTCAGCGGAGCCGACCGCGATGCGGGCGTCTTCGTCATCAAGCCCTCGGGCGTGCGCTATGAGGACCTGACGATCGACGACCTGGTGACGGTACGGCTGTCCGACGGCGCGGTGGTCGAGGGAAACCTGCGTCCTTCCACCGACACCGAGACCCACCGCTGCCTGTACCTCGCGTTCCCGTCCATCGGCGGGGTCACGCACACCCACTCCACCCACGCCGTCGCCTTCGCCCAGGCACGCCGGGACGTCCCCGTCCTCGGCACCACCCACGCGGACACCTTCAACGGGCCCATCCCGTGCACCTCTGATCTCACCCCGGAGCAGTGCAAGAAGGACTACGAGTACAACACCGGCCGCGTCATCGTGGACCTGCTCGACGGGGACGACCAACGGGCCCTGGAGGTTCCCGCCGCGCTCGTGGCCAACCACGGACCGTTCACCTGGGGCACGTCGGCCCGCAAGTCCCTGGAACACGCGATCATCTGCGAGGCCGTCGCCGACATCGCCCTGCACACCCTGTCCCTGGCACCTGAGGGACTGCCACCCCGCCACCTCCTGGAGAGGCACTACACCCGCAAGCACGGTCCCGACGCCTACTACGGCAACCCGGGAAGGGCGGCGTCCAGGTGAGGTCCGGACCCGCCGGCCCGGCCGTCGAGCGGCTCCTGGCCCCCTACCGGCCGGCGGGCCCGAGTCGGCGACGTGGGCGCGCTCGGCGCCGCAGGGGAACCGGCCCTCGCGTACGGGGGCGGTGACGGAGTCCATCGGCATCAGGCGGCTTCACCGAGACCGGTGGTGCTCAGGTCAGGTCAGGTCCGCTCCTGCTCCCGCAACGCGGTGAAGTCGACGTCGAGTTCCGGGTGGTACGCGTCAGGCTCGATGCCGAGTTCGTGCGTGCCGCACTCGCCGAACCGCCTGATGTGCTCGGTCAGGTACGGCGAGACGTGGGCACCCCCGGCTCAGCTGTAGTAAGCGGTCCTCTCCACGCACCCCCCGGAGACCGATCCGACGGCCGTCCCTGCGGTGTCGACCGCGAGCGCGGCGCCGGGCCCGCGGGGCGCGCTGCCCCCGACCGCCACCACGGTGGCCACCGCGAAGTCGCGGTCCTGCCTGACCTACCGGTTCAGCTCCTCGGCGATGTCCAGCATCTTCCGATCTCCTGGTCGGTCCGGGCCGACGACGCCCGACGAACAGCGGCCAGCCGTCCGGTGATCAGTTCCTCAGCCTCCGCCACGATGCGTCGCACGACGTCCCCGACGGTCGGAATGTCGTCGATGAGGCCCTGGGCCAAGCCGGCACTCCAGATGCCGGCGTCCAGGTCCCCGACCTCGAACACCCTGCGCCCCCGAGCGCCAGCGACCAGGTCCCGTACGTCCGAGAACTCCCCTCCATCGCGGAGTATGTCGACGACCTTCCGGCTGACGGAGTTGCTCGCCACCCGGGCGGTGTTGCGCAGGGGGCGGAAGATCAGCTCGGTGTCGAGTTCGCTGTTGGCGACAATCTGTTCCTTGACGCGCCGGTGCACGGGGGATTCCGCGGTGCATAGGAAGCGGGTGCCCATGTTGATGCCCTCGGCCCCCAGGGCGAGGGCGGCCACCAGGCCGCGGCCGTCAGTGAACCCGCCGGAGGCTATCACCGGAACGGATACCCACTGCGTGGTCGCGGGAATGAGGACCAGGCCGGGGATGTCGTCCTCACCGGGGTGGCCGGCGCACTCGAACCCGTCGATGCTCACCCCGTCGACGCCGATCCTCTCGGCCTTCACCGCGTGCCGGACGCTGGTGCACTTGTGTAGCACCTTCACCCCGTGGGCGCGGAACTCCGGGAGGTGTTCCTCGGGGTTGAAGCCGGCGGTCTCGACGACCTTCACGCCGGATTCGATGATCGCGCGCCGGTACTCGCCGTACGGAGGCGGGTTGATCGACGGCAGGATGGTCAGGTTGACGCCGAACGGCTTGTCCGTCAGCTCCCGGCACCGCGCGATCTCCTCGACGAGCGCCTCTGGCGTCGGCTGGGTGAGCGCCGTCAGGAAACCGAGCGCGCCCGCCTTGGCCACCGCGGCGACGAGTTCGGCCCGACCCACCCACTGCATGCCGCCCTGGACGACCGGGTGTTCCACACCGAACGTCTCGCAGAATCGTGTGGTCAGCATCGCGACCTCTACAGTCCGTAGGTCTTGCCGATGATGTCCCGCTGGATCTCGCTCGTTCCGCCGTACACCGTGGAGACGACGGTCGAACGGAACAGGGCTTCCATGCCGTACTCCGTGGCGTAGCCGTAGCCGCCCATCATCTGCATGCCCTCCAGGGTCACGTGCTTGGCTAGCTCGGTGCACTTGAGCTTTGCCATGGACGCTTCGCGCGCGAACACCCGGCCGGGTTCGGCGTCGATCGCGGCGGCGACGTCGTCGAGAAGCAGTTGGGCACATTCGAGTTCGGTGGCCATGTCGGCGATCCGGTGCTTGAGCGCCTGGAAGGAGCCGATGGGGCGGCCAAACTGTTCGCGCTGGCGGACGTAGGTGAGGGTGTCGTCGAAGGCCCGTTGCGCGACGCCCAGCATCAGGGCGGAGAGGATCATCCGTTCGAGGTTCAGTCCGGTCATGAGCTGCGTCCAGCCCTGTCCGGGCTCGCCGACGACCGCGGAGTCCGGTACGAAGCAGTCTGTGAAGTAGAGATCGTTGACGTCCTTGCCGCCCATGGTGTCGATGCCCCTGACCTGGAGGCCTTCGGCGTCGGCCGGCACCATGAACTGGGTGAGCCCGTGGTGTTTCGACACGCCCTGCTCCGTACGGGCGATCAGCAGGATGTGGTCGGCGAAGTGCGCGTTGGAGCACCAGGTCTTCTGGCCGTTGACCAGGTAACCGCCGCTGGTGCGTTCGGCACGACAGGTCAGCGCGCCCACGTCGGAGCCGGCGCCCGGTTCCGACATCGAGATGGCCTCGACCCGGCCGGCGGCCACGCCTTCGAGGACGGTGCGCTTCTGCTCCTCGGTGCCGAACTTCTCGTAGGCGGAGGCCGCGATGACGGTGGTCCCGAAACCGCTGATGGGCGCCAGCCCGTACGAGGTCTCCTGGAGGAACAGGCAGAGATCGGTCATCCCCTGCCCCGCGCCTCCGTACTCCTGCGGGATGGCAATGCCGAGCCAGCCCAGCCCCGCCATCTTCTCGTACAGCTTCTGGTTGTGCTGTTCCTGACCGTTGGCGGTCAGTGTGTCGCGCTGTTCCTTGGTCCCGCATTCGCGGCGGCAGAAGTCGGCGATCGCCTTGAGCAGATCGCGGCGCTCGTCCGACAGGACTCGGGGCATGAGGTTCTCTCCTCGGCAAGTGCGGCTAGAGGTTGTCCCGTAACTGCTGGTCAGAGGTGGGATGATCTTGTTGTGGCTGGTGTGATCACGGCGTCGGAGCCCTCGTGGATAGGGCCGTTCACTGGGCTGAGTCCGCGGCAGTTCAACAAGCTGATCACTGCGCTGCGGCGTGAGGGAGCCGATCCGGTCCGTAAGGGCCGGCCGTGGTCGCTGCCGTTGGAGGACCGGGTGCTGCTGGTGGCCGCGTACTGGCGCACCAACCTCACCCTGCGCCAGCTCGCTCCACTGTTCGGCGTCTCCAAGTCGGCCGCCGACCGGATCGTCGCCCACCTCGGACCAGCTCTTGCGCTCCAGCCCCGGCGGCGGTTCCGCAAGGACACGGTGCTCATCGTGGACGGCACGCTGGTCCCCACCCGCGACCGGGCCGTGGCTGCCTCCGGCAAGAACTACCGCTACTCCACCAACCACCAGGTCGTCATCGACGCCGACACCCGCCTGGTCGTCGCCGTCGGCAGGCCGCTGCCGGGCAACCGCAACGACTGCCGGGCCTGGGAGGACTCCGGCGCCAAGGCCGCCGTCGGCACCACCCCCACGGTGATCGCCGACGGCGGCTACCGGGGCACCGGCCTGACCATCCCGCACTACCGCCGGCACAAGGACGAGGAACTGCCGACCTGGAAGGAGGAGCACAACGCCTCCCACCGCAAGGTCCGCGCCCGCGTCGAGCACACCTTCGCCCACATGAAGAGCTGGAAGATCCTGCGCGACTGCCGCCTCAGAGCCGACGGCGTCCACCACGCCATGCTCGGCATCGCCCGCCTGCACAACCTCACCCTCGCCGGATGACAGGCAAACGAGCAGCTCAACCGGCATGTCACAGGGCATTTACGGGACACGGTCTAGGTGCTGCAGAGACAGAACGGCTGCAGTACTCGCGAGACATCGGCTGCCGTTCCCGTCGGCTGCATCTCGCGTCGGAGATGTCTATACGGTTCCTGGACAAGGCAGGAAGCGCAAGAGCAACGTTTCGAAACTTTTTTCGTGCCGGTGGGAAGGGTCGGACCGGCACCGCACAGCGCTCGGCCTCGGGCCGGCCTGGTCGCCGCCTACGACGGGGACGGCCCGCGTTGTGCCGCGAAAGAGAGGCGCAGCTCCCCATCGGCAGATCCGCGGCGCGGCACAGCCTGTCGATCGACACTGCGCGTGGCCGTCCGTCGGCTGCGGACGACCGTGCGGCCCCGCGCCTTCCACCGTCCCGATCTGCGGGTGCAGGTGGGCACGTTCCCGTACGCCGACCGCGCGGACGGCCGGAACCCGGGCCGTCGGACGGGCGTTGCGCCATCTCTTGACGGCTACCGGGCCGGTTCCTACAGTCCAGTCCATCCAGCGTTACTTGTTTTCGCGCAAAATTTCGGAGCGACGTGCAGTCCGCCTTTCCCGGCCCTGTCGAGAGGACCGATGGAGCACCATGAGCTATGCCAGACGACGGGCGTTGATCGTGCGCGGCGGTCTGGAGGGCTACAGCCCCGTCCAGACCACTGACCTCTTCCTGCCCTTCCTCGACCGGCACGGATTCGACGTGGTCATCGAGGACTGCCTGGAGGTCTACGAGGACGAGAAGTTTCTGGCCGAGACGGATCTTGTGGTCCAGTGCTGGTCCGGGGGCGAGATCACGCCCAAGGAGAGCGCCGGACTTCGGGCCGCCGTCAGGGGCGGCATGGGACTCGCGGGCTGGGGCGCTGGGCTGGTGGACGCATTCCGGGAAGACTTCGACTACCAGTTGCTCGTCGGAGGGAGGTTCCAGCTCGACCCGTCGGAGTCCGGCCGTCGCCGGGTGCGACTGGCCGCGGAGCACAGCGACCACCCTGTGATCAGCGGGTTGTCCGACTTCGAGGCCCGCTCCGAGCGGTACTGGCTGCTCAGCGATCCCCTGATCGACGTTTTGGCGACCGTCACCGTCGACGGCGACGAGAACCGGCCGGGTGTCACGTCCGTACCGGCGGTATGGACGAGGACGTGGGGGCGCGGCCGGGTCTTCGCCTCCGTCTTCGGCCACGCACCCAACGACTTCGACACCCCGCAGGTGCGCGCGCTCACCGAGCGCGGGCTGCTGTGGGCCAGTCGGTGAGGCACGCTGAAACGGCGGACGAAGCGGCGGAAGTCGTGACGGAGGCCGCAACGCCGGCAACCGTGTGCCCGAGGTCCGTCCTGACGGACGCCAAGCGGGTCGTCCACGCCGCTTCCAGGGGCGCCCTGATGTCCTCCACTATGATTTTCTAGCTTCAGTATCGGTTGTTTCGAAACTTTTGCATTTCGAGTGCCAGTACTCGTCCAGCGCCCCCAGCCGGCGACGGCATCCCTCCCCCAGCGGGATCTGCCGTCGCTCGTCGCCCGCATCGCACCGTGGAAGAGAAGCCATGTCAACAGCCACACCGAGACCCTTGCGGGTCACCGTCTGGAACGAGGGACGGTACGAGCAGCAGAACCCCGAGGTCGCGGCGCGCTACCCCGAGGGCATACACGGGGCGGTGGCGGGGGCCGTCGCCGAGCATCTGGGCGGGACGGCCGAGGTGCGGACCGCGACGCTGGACGAACCGGAGCACGGGCTGACCGAGGACGTGCTGGCCGCGACGGACGTGCTGACGTGGTGGGGGAACCTGGCACACCGCGAGGTGTCGGACGAGGTGGTCAAGCGGGTGCACCGCCGGGTGCTGGCCGGAATGGGCCTGGTCGTGCTGCACTCCGGGCACTTGTCGAAGATCTTCACCCGGCTCATGGGCACGACCTGCACGCTGCGCTGGCGCAGCGGACGCGATCGCGAAGTGGTCTGGACGGTGGCCCCCACGCATCCCGTGGCGGCCGGCGTACCCCACCCGTTCGTCATCGACGAGCAGGAGATGTACGGGGAGTACTTCGACATCCCCGTCCCCGACGAACTGGTCTTCCTCAGCTCCTTCAGCGGCGGCGAGGTGTTCCGCAGCGGCTGTGCCTTCCGGCGCGGCCACGGAAAGATCTTCTACTTCAGTCCCGGGGACCAGGACTATCCCGTCTACCACCATCCCCACGTCCGCCGCGTCATCGCCAACGCGGTGCGCTGGGCGGCGCCCGAGGCCGACCGGACGGTCCCCAGGCTGATCCACAGCGAATCCGGCTGGTTCGAACGGGGCGGCGACCAGGCGTGAGATCCCAGACCTTCAGAACGATCCCGTCCGACCGCGGTCCCTTGCGCGTCCTGGTCGTGGGGGCCGGCCGCATGGCCCGTGTCTGGATCCGGGCCGTCCTGGCCTCGCCGGACACGGAACTCGCGGGCGTCGTCGACCGCGTCCCCGCCCACGCCGAGGCCCTCGTGCACCGGTTGGGCGTGCCGGGAACGCCCACCGGTCACGACCTGGCCTCGCTGGCGGCGGCCACGCGTCCCGACGCCGTCGTGGACGTGACCGTCCCCGAGGCCCACCTGCCCGTGACACTGGCGGCACTGGCCCTCGGACTGCCCGTCCTGGGCGAGAAACCCGTAGCCGCCACGGTGCCCGAGGCACTGCGGCTGGCCGCCGCGTCCGAGGCGGCGGGCGAACTGTTCATGGTCAGCCAATCGCGGCGGTACAACCGGCACCTAGACGCCCTCCGGGACCGCGCGCACCTGCTCGGCCGGCCGGGCATCCTCACCACCGACTTCTTCCGGGCCCCGCATTTCGGCGGATTCCGCGAGACCATGGCCCATCCGCTCCTGCTCGACATGGCGATCCACCCGTTCGACACCGCCCGCTGGCTCCTGAACGCCGATCCCGTGTCGGTGCGCTGCGAGGAGTACAACCCCTCTTGGAGCTGGTACGCGGGCGACGCCGCCGCCACGGCCGTCTTCGAGATGGCCGGCGGCATCAGGTACGTGTACAACGGCAGTTGGTGCAGCGGTGGCTTGGAGACCTCCTGGAACGGGGCCTGGCGGCTCAGCGCCGAGCTAGGGTCGGCCGTCTGGGACGGCGAGGGCCCGCCCGAGACCGAGCTTCACGAGTCCGAGGGCCGGCTGCCGCCGCAGAGCGGGACCGGGAGCGACGACGGCGTTCCGGAAGGAGTGGCGGGCGCGCTGGCCGAGTTCGTCCACGCACTGCGCACCGGCGTCACGCCCACCGGGGAAGTGCACCGCAACGTGCTCAGCCTCGCTATGGTGACGGCCGCCGTGGCCTCCGCGCGAACGGACCGCCGCGTGCACATCGAGCCGCTCCTCGACGAGGCAATGGCCGAGGCGCTCGCTACCGCCACCGGACCGGAAGCGGCACGTCTGCGTGCCTGGCCGTCGGTGGGCGAAGCTCTGGCCGTCACACCGAAAGGACTGAACCGTGCTGGATGACATCACGTCGGCGGACAGCGGTCTGCGAGCCGCGAACCGGCTGCCGCGGCCCACTCTGGCCCAGATCGCCAAGACGGCGGGAGTGTCGGTGTCCACCGTCTCCAAGGTCCTCAACGACCGGACCGACGTCTCGCAGGACACGCGCGCCAAGGTGGACTCGGCCCTGCGTGAGCACCGGTACGTCCGTCGCGGCATCTCCGCCGAGGGACCGACCGTCCGGACCGTCGACCTGGTGGTGAGCGGGCTCGACGGCTCCTGGCCCGCCAGCGTCGCCAGCGGCATGGAGGCGGCGGCGTACGAGGCCGGCGTCCACGTGGTGATCTCGGTGGCGCGCACCTCCCCGCCCGTCGGCAGGCACCGGGGGCGGGACTGGGTGGACCGCATCCTCGAACGCGGCAGCGCCGGGGTGGTTCTGGGCCTGATCGAACCGACGGAGGACCAGCTGACGAGGTTGCGGCGGGCACAGGTACCGTGCGTCGTCATCGACCCGCTCAGCGACCCGTCGCCCGATGTGATGTCCGTGGGCACGACGAACTGGGCCGGCGCCTACGAGGGGACCGCTCACCTCCTGGAGCTGGGTCACCGCCGCATCGGACTGGTGACGGGTCCGCCCGACCACCTCTATGCCCGAGCCCGGCTTGCGGGCTACCGCTCGGCGATGGCCGCCGCGGGCGTCGAGGTATCGCCGGAACTGCTGCGGCACGGCACCTACGAGCGGGCCAGCGGCGCCGAGCAGGTCAGGGCTCTGCTCACACTGCCCGAGCCCCCGACCGCCCTCTTCATCTGCTCCGACCACTTGGCCATCGGCGGGTACGAGGCGCTGGCCGAGGCCGGTCTGCGCGTGCCCGACGACGTCAGCGTGATCGGCTTCGACGACCTGCCCGAAGCCCGCTGGGTCCATCCCGCCCTGACGACCGTGCGCCAGCCGCTCAAGGAGATGGGCCGAAGCGCCCTGCGCACCCTGCTCAGACTGATCGACGGTGAGGAACTGGAGAGCCGCCGGGTCGAGCTGGCGACCACCCTCGTGGTCCGGGACAGTACGGCCGCACACAAGAAGGCGTAACGGTCGGCGCACGACCGCGCACAGTTGTTCCAACCGAGGCAGCTCCCGTCTCCTTTCCGGTCGACGGCAGCCGATGCGCGTCGTCGCATTCGTGGTGGGTCCCCGGTTCACGGAAAGCGTCTGCGGATGCGTGCAGCCCTCCACCGCCTGATGCCGGACCGCGTCATACCTCTCGGAGCAGTGGCGCGAGGCACCGGCCGAGCCGGGTGATCAAGATTGCGAGCCATGCCCCTGGTTGCGGTGACCACAGCGCGATCTTTCACCGAATCTCGTCCGATATGGGCTGCAATTTGGATCACAAGAAGGGTTTACGCAAAGCCTTAAGCAAAAGTATCGAGGTCTGTATGCTTATACCTGGAGAGAGCCATCACAACATGAGGAGACGCGGAGTTGACCATGGAACCGGTAGGCGCGGGCGCCCTTCTGGCGCTACTGCGCAACGGCCAGGCGCAGACCCGCGCCGAATTGGCGCAACTCACCGGTCTCTCCAGGTCCACGGTGGCCCAGCGCATCGATGCCCTTCTCGAGCACCGGTGGATCGTGCCGAAGGAGGACGCGGTCTCCTCGGGCGGCCGACCCGCTGTGTCGTTCGCCTTCAATGCCGGCGCCAGGGTCGTGCTCTCCGCCGACGTCGGCACCAGACAGACTCGGGTCGCCGTGACCGACCTGGCAACCCAGGTGCTGGCCGAACGCAGCCAGGACATGGCCATCAGCGAGGGACCCGAGTACGTCCTGAAGTGGCTTGTCCAGGAGTTCGAGAACCTGTTGGCTGAAACCGGACACAGTTTCGCCGACGTATGCGGGATCGGTATCGGCCTCCCAGGCCCCGTCGAGCACACGACCGGCCGGCCCGTCAACCCGCCGGTCATGTCCGGCTGGGACGGCTTCGATGTACCGGGCTGGTTCGAACACAGATCGGGAGCGCCCGTCCTGGTCGACAACGCCGTCAACGTGATGGCTCTCAGCGAGCACGAAGCGCTCAGTCCCCAGGCCGAGCACCTGCTCTTCGTCAAAGTCGGTACCGAGATCGGCTGCGGCATCATCACCGAGCACCGCCTCCACCGCGGCGCCCAGGGGGCGGCCGGAGACATCGGCCACATCCAGGTCACCACTGCGCCGGAGCGGGTCTGCCGCTGCGGCAATATCGGCTGCCTGGAAGCCGTCGCCAGTGGATGGGCGATCGCAGAACGGCTGCGGGACCTTGGCGAGGACGCTGCCGACAGCCAGGACGTGGTCAGACTGGTCCGGGCCAGAAACGCCGCCGCGATACAAATGATCCGTCAAGCCGGCCGGGACATCGGAGACGTACTGGCATCGCTGGTGAACTTCTTCAACCCCGGCGCGATCGTCATAGGCGGTGACCTCTCCGACGTCGGCGAGCACCTCCTGGCCGGCGTGCGGGAAGCCATCTACAGCCGCTCCCTCCCCCTGGTCACCCAACACCTGAACATTCGTGTCCGCCAGTTGGGGGACCGCGCCGGCGTGATCGGAGCGTCCCTCATGGTGATCCAGCACGCGCTCAGCCCCGCTGCGGTCGACCGCGCGGTGGCCGACGGATAGGCCCACCACTCGTCCGCTTTCGACGTGCCTCTCCCCCCGGAGGACCAAACGGTTCCGGCCCCGCCGCGGTGAGTCCGGAACCCGCCGACATCCTGGCAGTTGAGAGAGCCCGATCATCGGCATCGAGAAGCCCGCCGAGCGCCCGCAGCGGAGTTCCCGCTGCCATGGGCGGCGAGGCTGCCCATGCTTCTCACGGCAGGCCCTACTTCCGGGTGGCTCCGTTCCAGCAGTACCGGATTGGGGTCCCCGGCGACACAGCTTCGGCCCTGACTTCCGACCGTCAAGACCCGACCATAGGTTTAAGCACTGCACCCTTTTGCTTGACTCTGAACATAAGTTGGCGGATCATATTACTTAACACGGGCAACCCCCCGCCCGAGTTCCAGCCGATGGCCCTCGACATCGGTAGGCCACGCCGAGGCACTTCAACCCGAGCCGTACAGGCACTCCCGGGCCCTCCGATCCGGAACCTTGCGGTTGCCACCCTCCCGGATGAGGTGCCCGGCGTGGCTCACGGGCCCTAGTCCCGCGTGACCTGCTCATGAGATCGCCCCGCCGACGAGTGGCCGGTGCCGACGATCGAATCCGGCCGGTTGGTGACCACCGCGCGCTACCAGGTCGGTAAGTATCTGCGCAGTCTCCTGCACGGCCTTCTCCTCGATGTCGACGAAGGCGGCGGCAATACCGAGGCGGCGAAGGCCCGGGCGGCTGCCAGGACCATGCCGGAGGGCCTGCCCGTGATGAAGGCGGTCCGGCCCGTTAAGTCGTAGGTGGGGTTCGAGAGGGTGCCCTTCGGCGAGGCCGAGGATCAGCAGGCCTTCGGAGGCGGACGGGCCGTCCTTGTTCGAGCCGGAGCGGCCGAGCGCCTTGAGGTGGGGCATGTGGTCGAGCAGGCGGGGGGTGAGGCCCACGACGTCGAGGACGAGCAGGGGGGTGGGGCCGTCGTGGGCGCCGGTGGCGTGCGCGGGGGTGCTCATGGGAGTTCCTTCAGGCCGAGGTCCGTCAGGAGGTCGCGGGCGAGGGCGAGTTCGGCGGCGATGCCGTCGGCGAGCTGGGCGCGGCCCCGGGGGCGCAGTTCAGGCGGGAGGGCCTGCCAGGTGTACGTCTCGACCTCCAGATGGTGCGTACGCGCGACGGGCCCGCCGACCAGATGGGCCAGGCAGTCCCGGAGCGCGGGTCGCGTGGATGTCAACGGCCCGGTGGAGACCGCGTGCAGGGGCATGTGGAAGTGGGTCCGCCAGGGTGCGTTGACCGGCAGGCCTCCGAGGCGGAGGGCCTCCCCCACATCGTCGACGCCTCGGATTCCGGTCTCCGTCCTCACCCGTGTCTGGTGCAAAAATCGGGGCTCGTCGAAGGCCGCCAGCGCTCGGCGCGCCTCGGGCAGGTGCGGCTCCTCCACATGCAGGGCGGCCGACAACTGAGCCTTGACGATGCGGATGTCCGCGGCCTGGAGCGCGCCGAACGCGGTCGCCGGGATCTCGAAGGAGGTGGCGAGGTGGCAGGTGTCGACACAGACACCGATCCGGTCGTGGCCGACTTCGGAGAGAGGGCCGATCGCATCGGCCGTGGTCTCCACAATGCAGCCCGGCTCCGGCTCCAACCCGATGCGAATGGACCGTCCGGTGAACCGCTCCATGGTGTCGAGGAATTCGGCCAAGGAGGAGAGCGCCCTCTTGGCGACCACGGCCGACGAATGGTCGAATGAGGTCCGCCAGGCGAGGGGAAGGGTGGAGATGCTGCCCTCGGCGACGTCGTCCGGCAGGAGTTCGGTCAGCAGGCGGGCCAGGTCGGCGGTGTACTGGAGGCGTTCGGGGTCCGCCCAGTCGGGCTTGTAGACGCGGTACTTGACCTCGCCGGAACCGAAGCCCTCGTAGGGGAAGCCGTTGAGGGTGACCACCTCCAGGCGTCGGTGCTTCAGCTCTGCCCGGAGCGTCCGCAAGGCGGAGGGGTCGTTGATCAGCGTGTGGGCGGCGTCCTTGGCGAGCCACAGTCCGATGCCGAGGCGGTCGCGGCCGAGGCGGAGGCGGACGGGCTCGCAGTGGTCCCGGAGCTGGGCGAGGACGCCGTCGAGGGTCTCGGCGGGGTGCACGTTGGTGCAGTAGGCGAGGTGGACGGTGGTGCCGTCCGGATGGCGGAAGCGCATCGCTCACTCCCCGCCGCGCAGGATCGAGTTGCCCTCGTGGGTGGCGCCCGTCTCGGCGACGGAGAGGTTCAGCCGGCCGCTGAGTCCGTAGAAGGCGACGGGGTTGCGCCACAGCACCCGGTCGACGTCGTCCTCGGAGAAACCCTCGGCCAGCATCAGGTCGCCGACCCTGCGGGTCTTGAGCGGGTCGCTGCGGCCCCAGTCGGCGGCGGAGTTCACCAGGACCTGCTCGGGGCCGTAGGAGCGCAGGACGGCGACCATCCGCTCCTCGTCCATCTTGGTGTCCGGATAGACGGAGAAGCCCAGCCAGCAGCCGCTGTCCCTGGCCTCCTTGACCGTGGTCTCGTTCAGGTGGTCCACCAGCACCCGGTCCACCGGCAGGGCGGACTCGCGGACGACGTCGAGGGTGCGGCGCAGACCGGCGAGCTTGTCGCGGTGCGGGGTGTGCACCAGAGCGGGCAGACCGTGGTCGGCGGCCAGCTGCAGCTGGGCGGCCAGCGCGGTGTCCTCGGCCGGGGTCATCGAGTCGTAGCCGATCTCCCCGACGGCGACGACCTGGTCCTTGACCAGATAGCGGGGCAGCTCGCCCAGCACCGGCACGCAGCGCGGGTCGTTGGCCTCCTTGGGGTTCAGGGCGACCGTGCAGTGGTGGGCGATGCCGTACTGGGCGGCGCGGAAGGGTTCCCAGCCGAGGAGGGAGTCGAAGTAGTCGAAGAAGGAGGCCGGGGAGGTGCGGGGCTGGCCCAGCCAGAACGACGGCTCCACCACCGCGCGCACGCCCGCGGCGTACATCGCCTCGTAGTCGTCGGTGGTCCGCGACGTCATGTGGATGTGGGGATCGAAGATACGCATCAGAAGTCCTGGGTGGTGAGGCGCAGGGCGCGGTCGAGATCCGCCGGGACGGGGCGCCCCACCGCACGGCGCTCGGCCGCGAAGTCGGTGAGCATGCGTGCCAGTTCGCCGTCTCCGGCCGCGCGACGCTCAAGGCCCGACACCTCGGCGAGGGGCACCCCGGTGAACAGGCACTTCAGGACGGCGTGCCGCCAGCTGTGGGCGTCCAGGTGCCGGGCGGCGTACGGGCCGACGGCGGCGGCGACGAGCCGGGTGTCGTTGGTGCGCAGGGCGTCCTCAACCAGCGGGAGGGCGTCCGGGCCCGTCACCAGGAACGGCAGGGCGTGCAGCACGGCGCGGCGTTCGGCGCCGGAACTGCGCGTGTACATCCGGGTCAGGGCGCCCACATCCGGCTGTGCCGCGTGCAGGAGAAGGACACGGGCGACGTCCTCGAGACTCCCGCAGTGCCGGCCTGCCTCCGCGAAGCGCAGTTCCAGAAGGGACACGGGGCGTCGTGACACGTGGTCCGCAGCGGCGACATCGAGTACCGCGTTCGCCAGCCAGGCCCGGGCCGGGGCGTCGAGGCGTTCCCACAGGACGGCGAGATCGTCGGTGAGCGATGGGGTCATGCGCGTGCTCCTTTCCCGAGGCCGCGCAGAAAGCGGAGGGATTCCTCGGCGAGCCCCGGGCCGGCATGGGAGTGCCGCGGCAGCTCCACGGTGACCAGGCCCTGGTAGCCGGACCGCGTGAGATCGCTGAGTGCCTCGAGGACCGGCGGGAAGTCGATCTCGCCCTCCCCGAACGGGAGATGTTCGTGGACGTCGCGGCGCATGTCCTCGATCTGGACGTGACGCACCCACGGCGCCGACGCTCGGACGCACTCGGCGGGAGACGCCGCCTCCAGACACTGGCAGTGGCCGATGTCCAGGGTCAGACCGAGCGCATCCGGACTGCCGAGCAGGCGGCGCAGGCGGTGGAAGTCGTCCAGGGTCGCCAGCAGATGTCCGGGCTCGGGTTCCACGGCGAGCGGAACCCCCAGGCTCCGCGCCGCGGCGAGGACCGGCGCCAGTTCGTCGGCGAGCCGATCCCAGGCCGTGTTCCGGTCGAGACCTTCGGGGAGGATGCCGCTGAAGCAGTGCACCGCGTGCGCCTCCAGGTCACTGGCGGCCTGCACGGCGCGCACCAGGAACCGGGCCCGGGCAGCGCGACCGTCCGGATCCGGGTCCAGGAGCGACGGGCCGTGCTTGCGGCGCGGGTCGAGCACGTAGCGTCCGCCGGTCTCGACGGTCACCGTCAGTCCTAGCCGCGCCAGCGTTCGGGACAGGCGTCCGGCACGGACGCTCAGGTCCTCCACCACGGGGTCGAGGTGCATGTGGTCGAGTGTGAGACCGACCCCGTCGTAGCCCAGATCGGCGAGAAGGAACAGCGCATCGTTCAGCCGCAGGTCCGTGAGGCCGTTGGTCCCGTAGGCCAGGCGCAGGGTCATGTCGGGCTCACCTTCCGGGAGAAGCGGTGTGCCATCGGCAGCAGCGCCATCACCGCCCCGCCGAGAACCGGGGAACCGGCGCGGGCGGCGAGAACTGCCTGGAGGGGGATGAGCGCGCCGATGCCGCCTCGCACTGCGCGTTGAGTGAAGGCGGGTGAGGAGTTGAGGACGGCATGCGCGTACGGACGGGTGGCCGTCGCGCCATAGGCGGTGGCGAGGGCGAGGACGGTGAGGGCGTGCGACGGGCTTCGGCCTCGTGCCGACTCGCCGCTGCGCGGGGCGATCGCCCGATGCTCGGGTGCGGTCAGGACCGCTCGTCCCACCGCGTCCGGTCCACCCACGGCGTCCGGCCCGCGCAGGCTGCGGAAACTCTCCCACCCGATGCCCGCGCCGATGACGACGCTCGTCGCCAGCGCGGCGAGGGGAGCAGCGCCGGAACCGCCTGTCGTCTCGTGCCGGGAGACCTGAGTCACGGCGTAGGTGTGTGCGGCGAGAGCGGCCGTGGAAAGGAGTACGGCGGGCCGAGGGCGTCCTCCGGCCGCCACCGCGCCCAGCAGCAGGTCCAGGCCCCGGGCGGCGGCCATGGCCGCCGGTCCCGCGAACGTGTGCTTGAGCTTCAGGTCGTACGCCCAGACGGTGGCGGCCAGCGCCCCGGCGACCGTGGCCGCCGGTCGGCTCGCGCGCGCCGCCAGCACCAGGCCCGCCCCCGTCAGCCCGATGGCCGCTCCCAGAGCGGCCGCCGGGCGTATCCGACCCGACGGGAGGGGCCGGTCCGGACGCTCGCGCGCGTCCTCGTCCTGGTCCGCCCAATCGTTCAGGGCCATGCCCGCCTCATAGAGGCACAGGGAGCATCCGACGGCGAACATCGCGCGTCGGTCGACGCGCACACCGGCTGCCGCCGCCCCGGCGAGCGCGTCCCCGGGGACCGTGAACAGTGCCGAGACCCGGAGCAGCCGGGCCCAGTCACGCGCTCCACTCATGTCCCCGCCGCCCGCAGCCGCTCCGCGAAGTCGAGCAGCGCCGTGTACTGTTCGGCGAGCGACGAAGGAGCTCCCGGAGCGGGGTCCTTGAAATAGAAGGCCAACTCGGGCAAGGGGCCGGCGAGCCCCGCTTCGTGCGCGCGGGCGACGAGTCGGACCAGGTCCAGCACGAGCGGTGCCGCGAGGGCCGAGTCGCACCCCTGCCAGATGGTCTGGAGCACCATCCGCGTGCCGAGGAAACCCTCGAAGGCGACGTGGTCCCAGGCCGTCTTCCAGTCGCCCATGGACGGCACGTCGTCGATGTGCACCACGCCCTCGGGGGTCGTGCCCAGGGTGTCGGCGAGGACCCGCTCCTTCCCCGCGTTCTTCGCGGCGGCGGCGGCCGGGTCGGCGAGCGCCGCGCCGTCGCCGCCGCCCAGCAGGTTCGTTCCCGACCAGGACCGTACGGTGAGCGCACGCTGCGCGAACATCGGGCCCAGCACCGAGCGCAGCATCGTCTGCCCCGTCTTGCCGTCCCGCCCGGCCACCGGAACGTCGTACGGTCCGGAGAACGCCGGATGGTGCAGTCCGGTCGACGGAGTGAAGTTCACGTACGAGGCGCCGGCGCCCAGTGCCGCGGCGGCGTACAGGGAGCTGGCCGGCAGCCGCCCGTCCCCTTCGCGGACCGCCGGCTCGGTGGACGCGACGTTGACCACCACGCACCGGGCCAGGTTGTTCCGCGTCCGGAAGGAATCGATGTCCGCTGCGAACTGGCTGATCAGCGCATCGTCGCTGCGCGGATCGGCCGCGAGCGGGCCACCGATCCGGATCTCGGCGTCCGCGGCGACGAGTTCACCGCCCACGGCCGCAGGCAGGTCGTACGGGAGGACCCCTTGTGCGGCGAGTTGCTCGGCCCGTTTCGGGAGCGGGCAGGAGACGACGTCGTGGCCGCCGAAGACCAGTGACCCAGGCTCCGGCAGACCGCAGCCGGCGAAGCGCGGACTCAGGGTCACCATCCCGACGGCCGGCTGCAGCCCGCCCGCGACGGCCGCGCATCCGGCGACCACTGTGGTGGCGACGGAGCCGCGCGCTCCGATCAGCCAGACTCCCGTACGTGGCACTGCCCGTGTCGACGTTGTCATCGCGAGCGCCTCCTTGCTGTTCCTGTGCGTGTGATGAGTGGATGGCCCGTGCCGAGGACGGTGACTCCACGCTCGGCACGGACCCGTTCATGGCGCCGGAGCCACCGAGCACGCGGGACGCCCGGCAGCGGACCGGCGCCCTGGCCCAGGACGCGCCTGTGGAAGGCGGAGAGGGGTCCTGGGCCAGGGTTCTGGGAGGTACGGGGCAGGAGCGATGCTCACCACTGCCGGCTGCCCCTCACCGTGGCAGGCCCACGGACGGAACCGGGTTCCGTGCCCCGGATGCGGTTCGGCGTCCAGGCGCCTCCCCGTGTGTCGTCGATACACCGGGTCGTCCTCCGTGCCGGAGCGGGAAGGCCGGCATCCGTCACGATGCACCATCCTTCGAGTGAGTCGATGGTGAACATAGCTTTCTTCTGCATGACTTGAAAGACCTTACGCAGCAGAAGACTTAACTTTCGCTTCCTATAAGACAAAGTCGGGTTACCTCCCCCTCAAGCGAGGGGACTCTCCCCAGGGCGAAGCGGAGCGATCCACTCCGACTACACCGGAGCCCGCGATTTGTCTTTGCTTCGTCGAAAGTGACTGTTCCGTTGTCGTAAGTTCTTCCCCGACCAAGAAAACGCTGCTAGGTTTCACCGCGCCAGGAACGGAAGAACGGGTCGGCGGCAGGAGGGCGACATGAGGCGCACGACGTCTTGGCCAGCCGACGCCCATCAGGGCTTACACCACGGACCGCCCGCAACATCGGCCGCGACCATGCCGATCCCCACGGACAGCCGTGCGGCCGTGACACCGGCTTCCTGAAAGCCCACGTCGGAGATGCCGCGCTCGCTCACGACGTGGCCGGTGACGCCGTCACCGGCCGGCCCGGGCACGGCCGCCGCAGCAGCAGCCCGTCCGATCGCCGGCAGGGCCCGTCGTCCCGGCTCGACGCCGCCCAGACCCGCCCCACCGTCGCAGCCCTGCGGACGGTGGGGCGCCTCGGCCACCGCCCGGCCACCACCACGACCGGGCTTCGCGAGCCGTCGGGCGCGGGAGCACCTGCCACGCGCCTCGCACGACGTCCGCACCGGCCACGAAGAACAGCAGCGCCCGACCTTGAGTCCCACCGAACCGAGGATCCATCCCATGCCGCCAACAACCCATCTCAGCGAATCAGCCGGCGTACCGGCTCCGCTGCTCAAGATGACCGGGATCACCAAGTCCTTCCCGGGCGTCCGTGCTCTCGCCGGCGTCGACCTCTCGGTCAACGAGGGCGAGGTCCATTGCCTCCTCGGCCAGAACGGCGCGGGAAAGTCCACCCTGATCAAGGTCCTGGCAGGTGCTCATCAGCCGGACGACGGCGAGATCGTCTGGCAGGGCAGTCCTACGCGGTTCAAGTCCCCGGTCGACGCCATGCGCCTCGGCATCGCGACCATCTATCAGGAGCTCGACCTCGTCGAGCACCTGTCCGTGGCGGAGAACATCACCCTCGGTCATGAACCGACGCGCGCGGGGTTCGTCGTGCGCCCCCGGGTCGCCCGGGAGAGCGCCGCCGCCCTGCTGGCGCGACTGGGCCACCCCGAGATCGATCCGGCGGCGCCGGTCGCCGATCTCTCGGCCGCGCAGCAGCAGATCGTCTCGATGGCCCGTGCGTTGTCCCACGACGCACGGCTGATCGTGATGGACGAGCCCTCGGCCGCTCTCGACCCGGACGAGGTCCGCAACCTCTTCCGCATCGTCGACAGGCTGACGGCCGACGGCGTGGCCGTCGTCTACATCTCGCACCGTCTGGAGGAGATCCGTCAGATCGGCGACCGTGTGACCGTCCTCAAGGACGGACGGTCCGTCGCCGACAGCCTGCCGACCCGGTCGACGCCCACCAGCGACATCGTCGCCCTGATGACGGGCCGCAGCGTCGACCACGTGTTCCCCTTCTCCCCTCGTACTGCCGACCCGGTGACCTCCGAGGTCCCGCCGGTTCTGAGGGTGCAAGGACTCTGCCTTCAGGGCGAGTTCGAGTCGCTGGACCTCGAGGTCCGGCCCGGGGAGATCGTCGGGCTGGCAGGCCTGGTGGGGTCCGGCCGTACCGAGATCCTGGAGACCGTGTACGGGGCCCGCCGGCCCACGTCCGGCCAGGTGTTCGTGGACGGCGAGGAGGTCCGGCCCGGCGACGTGCGGGCCGCCGTTCGCGCGGGGATCGGTCTGGCTCCCGAGGAGCGCAAGGCACAGGCTCTGCTGATGCTGGAGTCCGTCACCCGCAACGTCTCGGTCTCCACCCTCAGCCGATTCTCCCGCCTCGGATGGATCGACCGGACGGCGGAGCGTGCCGCGGCTCAGCAGGTGACGCGTGACCTGGTGCTCCGCCCGGACAACACGGACACCCAGGTCAAGAACCTCTCCGGCGGCAATCAGCAGAAGGCCGTCCTGGCCCGTTGGCTGCTCCGGGGATGCCGCGTCCTCCTACTGGACGAACCCACCCGCGGTGTCGACATCGGAGCCCGCGTCGAGCTGTACGCCGTGATCCGGCGCCTGGCCGACGAGGGCCTGGCCGTCCTCGTGGTCTCCAGCGAGATCCCGGAGGTACTGGGCCTCGCCGACCGCGTCCTCGTCCTTCGCGAAGGACGCGTCGTGCACACCTCCCCCGCACGCGAACTGGACGAACACCGCGTACTCGATCTCGTACTTGAAGGGAACCACGCATCATGACGCAGTCCGCGGCCGTATCCGCGGCCGAGAAGTCCGCTTCCGCCCCGCCGCCACAGCGCCGGCCCGCACTCGGACTCCGGCTCGACGTGCGCACGCTGTCGCTGCTCGGCGTGCTCGCGATCCTCGTGATCGTCGGCGGTGTCACCAAGCCGGACGAGTTCCTCGCCGTGAGCAATCTCCAACTCGTGCTCACCCAGGCGTCGGTGATCGGCGTGGTAACCGTCGGCATGGCCTTCGTGATCATCGGCGGCGGGATCGACCTGTCGGTCGGCGCCATCGTGGCGCTGGCCTCGGTCTGGGCGACCACGGTCGCGACGCAGGAGTACGGGTTCGCCGGGGTCCTGTTCACCGCCATAGCCGTGGGCCTGGGCTGCGGCCTGGTCAACGGCGTCCTCATCGCCTACGGCAGGATGGTCGCGTTCATCGCCACCCTGGCCATGTTCGCCTCCGCCCGTGGCCTCGCCCTGCAGATCACGGACGGCCGCACCCAGATCGTCACCATCCCCGAGATCCTCGATCTGGGCGAGAAGGACGCGTACGTCCTCGGTGTGCCGCCTCTCGTGATCGTCTTCGCGGTCGTCGGCGTCATCGGGTGGCTGGTGCTCAACCGCACGACGTTCGGGCGGCGCACCGTCGCCATCGGCGGCAACCCCGAGGCCGCCCGCCTCGCCGGCATCGACGTGCGGCGCCAGCGTCTGTATCTGTACCTGCTGTCCGGACTGTGCTGCGGCATCGCCGCCTTCCTGCTAATCATCCTGGCCGGCTCCGGCCAGAACACCAACGGCAACCTCTACGAACTCGACGCCATCGCCGCCGTGATCATCGGCGGCACCCTGCTCAGCGGCGGCCGCGGCAACATCACCGGCTCCGTGCTCGGCGTCCTGATCTTCACCACGATCACCAACATCTTCGCCCTCAACAACCTCCAGACCGCGACCCAGCAGATCGCCAAGGGCGCGATCATCGTCGTTGCCGTCCTCATCCAGCGCCGCACCGCCCACGAGTAAAGCGCCACCGCAAGGAGAGGCACCACCATGGCTCAGGAAATGAACCCCTCCCGCAGAAGACTGCTCATCGGCACTGCCGCCGTCTCGGCCGGCGCCATGCTCACCGCCTGTACCTCGAACGAGACCGGCGGCACCAAGAACGGCGCCGCGCAGGCTCCCGCCTCCAACGACAAGCCCGGCAAGCCGGTCACCATCGGCTTCGCCGGCCCGCAGGCCGACCACGGGTGGCTCAACGCCATCAACGTCAACGCCCACGAGCGCGCGGAGAGCTACAAGGACGTCACCCTGGAGATCACCGAGGGCTCCAACGACACCGCCCAGCAGATCGGCCAGATTGAGACCCTCATCAACAAGAAGGTCGACGTCCTGGTGGTCCTGCCCGCCGACGGCAAGGCGCTCACCCAGGTCGGGCTCAAGGCCATGCGGGCCGGCATCCCCGTCGTCAACCTGGACCGCATCTTCAACACCCCGCAGGCGTACCGCTGCTGGATCGGCGGCGACAACTACGGCATGGGCCTGAACGCCGGCCACTACATCGGCGAGAAGCTCAAGGACAAGCAGGGCGCCCGTGTGATCGAACTCGCCGGTCTCGACAACCTGGAGCTCACCAAGCAGCGCACCCAGGGCTTCGACGACGCGCTGAAGAACTACCCCAACATCCAGAAGGTGGCCCGCCAGGCCGCCGACTTCACCGTCGAGTCCGGGCAGGCCAAGATGGCCCAGCTGCTGCAGGCCCAGTCGAAGTTCGACGCCCTTTGGAACCACGACGACGACCAGGGCATCGGCGCCCTGCGCGCCATCGAGCAGGCGGGGCGCGACGACTTCCTCATGGTCGGCGGGGCGGGCTCGCTCGCCGCGTTCCAGGCCATCAAGGCCGACAGCAGCGTCCTCAAGGCGACCGTCCTGTACCCGCCGACCATGGCCGCCTCCGCGATCGACCTCGCCCGCGCCCTCGGCCAGAGCAAGGGGGTCGGCGGCCTCGCGGAGTTCGAGATTCCCTCCTCCATCGCGCTGTACTCGGCCGTCGTCGACAGGGAGAACGTCGACCGCTACATGTCGACCGGGTTCAAGTAAGCCCCTCGGAGGGTTCGCCCTCACCGTCGCCAAGGGCCGGGGGGGGGGGGGGGCCCCGCCCCCCCCCCCCGCCGGGGCCCGGCGAGACAAACAGAAAGGATCCCACC
>NZ_JBITSF010000027.1:61721-82582 GCF_044540485.1 Streptomyces sp. NPDC085946
GGACGCGGCGATAGGCGGCGGGGTCCCCCAGCCCCCGGGGGGGGGGCGCCCCCCCCCCGGGCCGGGGGGGGGGGGGGGGGGGGGGCGGCCCCCCCCCCCCCCCGGCCTGCTCAAGGAGAATTCACTCATATGGAATCCACCGTCGCCCACAGGCCCCGTCTCGGGATCGGCCTCATCGGCTACGCCTTCATGGGTGCCGTCCACTCGCAGGGCTGGCGTACGGCCGGCCGAGCCTTCGACCTGCCGCTCGAGCCGCATCTCGCCGCGGTGTGCGGCCGGAACCAGCAGGCTGCGCACGCCGCCGCCGACAAGCTGGGCTGGTCGTCCGTCGAGACCGACTGGCGCCAGTTGATCGCCCGCGACGACATCGACGTCATCGACATCTGCACCCCGGGCGAAAGTCATGCGGAGATCGCCATCGCCGCGCTGGACGCCGGCAAGCACGTGCTGTGCGAGAAGCCTCTGGCCAACACGGTCGAGGAAGCAGAGGCCATGGTCGCCGCGGCGGAACGCAACCCGGGCCGGATCGCGATGGCCGGCTTCAACTACCGCCGTACGCCCGCCCTTTCCCTGGCCCACTCCATGATCAAGGACGGCAGGCTCGGCAAGATCCGGCACGTCCGCCTCGCCTACCTCCAGGACTGGCTCGTCGATCCCGACTTCCCCCTCACCTGGCGGCTGAAGCGCGAGTCGGCCGGGTCCGGCGCCCTGGGCGATCTCGGCTCCCACCTCGTGGACCTCGCCCAGCACCTGGTGGGCGAGCCCCTCGCCGGAGTCTCCGCGCACATGACGACCTTCGTGCCCGAACGCCCTCTGCCCGCTACCTCGTCGGCGGGACTGAGTGGCTCCGCGGGAGCTGGCCGCGGCCAGGTCACCGTGGATGACGCCGCCCTGTTCACCGGCCGCTTCCCGTCCGGCGCGCTCGCCTCCTTCGAGGCCACCCGCTTCGCCCCCGGCCGCAAGAACGCGATGCAGATCGAGATCAACGGTGAGCGCGGCTCGCTCCTCTTCGACCTCGAACGTCTCAACGAGTTGCACTTCTTCGACGGCGCCGAGCCCGGCGCCCACGCCGGCTTCCGCCGCATCCTGGTGACCGAGCCCGATCACCCCTACGTGGCTGCCTGGTGGCCGCCCGGTCACGGACTCGGTTACGAGCACGCGTTCGTCCACCAGGCCCGCGACCTCGTTCACGCCATCGCCGACGGCACCCACCCCTCCCCGTCGTTCGCCGACGGACTGCAGGTGCAGCGGGTGCTCGCCGCTGTCGAGGAGAGCGCCTCCAAGGACAGCGTCTACACCGCCGTGCCCACCTTCGAAGACTGACAAGGACGCCTGCCATGACCCACCGTTTCACCCTCTTCACCGGCCAGTGGGCGGACCTGCCCCTGGAGGAGGTCTGCCGGATCGCCAGCGACGCCGGCTTCGAAGGCCTCGAACTGGCCTGCTGGGGCGATCACTTCGAGGTCGACAAGGCCCTCTCCGACCCCTCCTACCTCAAGAGCCGCCACCAGCTGCTGGAGAAGTACGGCCTGAAGTGCTGGGCCGTCTCCAACCACCTGGTCGGCCAGGCCGTATGCGACGCCATCATCGACGAACGCCACCAGGCGATCCTGCCCGCCCGCATCTGGGGCGACGGCGAGCCCGAGGGCGTGCGCCGCCGGGCCGCCGCCGAGATCGCCGACACCGCCCGCGCCGCGGCGGCCTTCGGCGTGGACACCGTCATCGGCTTCACCGGCTCGGCCATCTGGCACCTGGTCGCCATGTTCCCGCCCGCCCCCGCGTCCATGATCGACCGCGGCTACCAGGACTTCGCCGAGCGCTGGAACCCCATCCTGGACGTCTTCGACGCCGAGGGCGTGCGATTCGCCCACGAGGTCCACCCCAGCGAGATCGCCTACGACTACTGGACCACCCACCGCGCCCTGGAGGCCATCGGCCACCGGCCCGCCTTCGGCCTCAACTTCGACCCCTCCCACTTCGTCTGGCAGGACCTCGACCCCGTCGGCTTCCTGTGGGACTTCCGCGACCGGATCTACCACGTCGACTGCAAGGAGGCCCGCACCCGCCTCGACGGCCGCAACGGCCGCCTCGGCTCCCACCTGCCCTGGGGCGACCCGCGCCGCGGCTGGGACTTCGTCTCCGCCGGCCACGGCGACGTCCCCTGGGAGGACGTCTTCCGCATGCTGCGCTCCATCGGCTACGAGGGCCCCGTCTCCGTCGAATGGGAAGACGCCGGCATGGACCGCCTCCACGGCGCACCCGAAGCCCTCGCCCGGCTCAAGGAGTTCGACTTCAGCCCGCCGTCCACCTCCTTCGACGCGGCCTTCGGCGGAAACTGAGACAGCCGGCCGAGTGCCGGCGGCAAAGCCGCCGGCACTGCCGAACCCGGGTGGCCCGGGGCGCATGCGCCCCGGGCCACCCGCGTCTGTCCGGTACGGCATCAGCGACCCGCGTCACGCACGGCCGACGTCGCTTCGCTTGGCAGCGCGGTTGATGCCACGAGCCTCCTTCCTGGTGATCACGCCGTCGTCGACGAGCTTGGCCGTCACCTCTCGCACATGCTGGACGAAGCCACGGTGATCGCTCCATGTCTGCTCGTCCAGGATGAGGTCGTTGATCGTGCATCCGTCGCCGACCTCGGCGTTCGGCACTTTGCTGTCGACATCGCCGGTGAAGACGGTCTCCCGCCGATCGGCGTCGGAGCACTTCTCGGTGACCCCGGCGACGAGTTCCATCCAGTTCACCCGCACCTGGCTGTCCGGGAAGACCAGGTGCAGCGGGAAGGTCCCCTCGGTCTGCTTCAGGTCGAACGTCACGCTCTGCCAGGGGACGTTGCCCTCGGCGAGCAGGATGCTCGCGTCGTTGCCCTTCCCGGAGGAGTCGACCGCGGTGGCGCCGCCGTCCTCGTCGAACCGGTACCAGGCGATGTCGCCGCCGGCCGAGCCGCCGGGTCCGGTCATCAGCGACTTCACCTCGTCCGGCGTCAGGGCCCGGCCGAAGAGGTTGAAGTCGTCGACGGAACCGTTGAGCAGCGGGTCGGGCGTCCACTGGGAGTCGCCGATCCAGTTCTGGTTCGTCCGGCCGAGGTCCGACGGTTGCAGCGTCATGTTGTCGTTGGTCCCGATCGGCTCCCCGTTCAGGTACAGCGTGCCCTTCGTGCCCGACAGGGTGACCGCGACGTGCTGCCAGCCGTCGGTGGGCAGTTGCTGCGAGCCGTTGATCTGCTGCTCACCGGAGCCCGTCGTGATCGCGAACCGCAGCTTGTCGGTGCCGCCCGCGCTCGGCGTGAGGAACATGTAGTTGTCGGTGCCGCTGCCGAAGTCGAAGATCCGGGCCCACGTCTGGTTGCCGGACCAGTTCACCCACGTCGAGATGGTGAAGTCCTCGACTTCGTCGACGATCCCCTGGGGCAGTTCCACCTTCTCCTGCGGGCCGGATCCGTTGAGCTGGACGGCGCTGCCGAAGCCCTCCGGGCCCGGCGTCCGCGGTACCTGGGCGTTGCCCTCAATCCGCGCGGTGCCCAGCAGCTCGCCGTCGGGCGCGCCGCGCCGCACCTCGACCGTCGCGTCGTCGGCCGACGCGGCGCGCAGCGTCATGGAGCCGACGCCTTCGAGGTTGTAGGGCTCGTACGACGCCCACGCGCCGCCCTGACCGATGATCGCCTTACCGCCGCCGGACTCCTGGTCCTTGGCGTCGCCGACACCGATGTTCGACGAGTCGCTGAAGTGCTCGGTCTCCTTGCGCCGCTGTTGCAGGAAGTTCGTCACGCCACCGGTCAGCGCCGGCGCGCTCGCCTCGCCTCCCAGGTCGGTATAGCTGGCCGTCACCGTCAGCGCGATGTCCGCGGCCTCTCCGTGCTCCGCGTCGCTCGGGGTGACGAGTACGCCCTCGCAGCCGTTCTGCGACTGACCGGGGTGCACGTGCGCGTTGCCGCCCTCGTCGTGGTAGAGACCCTGTTGCACGGTCACGCGAGCGCAGTCGATCGCGTCGCCGGTGCCGTCCTCGGCGTCCTTCACGGAGACCCGGAAGGGAATCTCGTCACCCCAGTCGAACACCTGCCCGTCGTGGGGCAGTTCGAGGGTCACCTCGGGACGCGTGTTCCCCGCGGTGATCGTGAGGTTGGAGGCACCGGAGCGTCCCGACGGGTCGGTGACCGTGAGCCGTGCGGTGTACTGGCCGGCGTCAGCGTAGGTGTGGCTCGGGTTGGGTTCGTCCGACGTCGTACCGTCACCGAAGTCCCACGCGTACGTCAGCTCGTCACCGTCCGGGTCCTGACTGCCCTCGCTGGAGAAGGAAACCTTCAAGGGAAGGGGCCCGGAGTCCTGGTCGGCAGTGGCCTTCGCGACCGGGGTCCGTGCACCCTTGGTGTAGTTGATCTTGTAGAGACCGGAGTCCGGGTTGACGCCACCTCCGGCCCAGTTCGCTTCCATACCCCACTCGATCAGGTACATCGCCCCGTCCGGTCCGAACTCCATGTCGTGCGGGCTGCGGAAGAGGGTGTTCGGCATGAACCGCTCGAAGCTCTTGTAGTTTCCGTTGTCGTCCAGCCTGAGCGCGCCGATCCATTTACGCGACCATTCCATGACGAACACCGCGTCGTCGTAGTACTCCGGGAACTGCCCGTCACCCAGCAGGTCCTTGTCGTAGTGGTACACGTCTCCGGCGTACGCGGAGCGTCCGCCCCCGGAGGGCAGCTCCGGGAACTGCGGCGACGACCCGTACGGATACCAGATGAAAGCGTCCTTGGCCGGCGGGACGGTCTCCAGGCCGGTGTTGAACGGGGACTTGTTGGCGGGGCCGTTCGCGCAGTCGAAGGACTCACCGGCGGTCTTGGTGCCGAAGTCCCATTCACGGTACGGCTGGTTGTCGGCGATGCAGTACGGCCAGCCGTAGTTGCCCGCCTCGCGGATCTGGTTCCACTCGTCGTAACCGCGCGGACCGCGGTCGGGATTGTCGCCCCCGGCGTCGGGACCGACCTCGCCGGCGTAGACCCAGCCGGTCTCGTCGTCGACGGCGATCCGGAACGGGTTGCGGTGGCCCATCGTGTAGATCTCGGGCCGCGTCTTCTCGGTTCCCGGCGGGAACAGGTTGCCGTCGGGGATCGCATAGGTGCCGTCGTCCTTGGGCGTGATCCGCAGGATCTTGCCGCGTAGGTCGTTGGTGTTGCCGGAGGTGCGCCGGGCGTCGTACGAATGCTTGGCGTCCTCGCTGTTGTGCTCGTCGTGGACGCGCCCGTCGATGGGGGCGAAGCCGTCCGAGGCGAAGTGCGCGGTGTCGTCTCCGGTGGAGATGAAGAGGTTGCCGTCGGGGCCGAACCTCATCGAACCGGCGGAGTGACAGCACACCTCCCGCTGGTGCGGGATCTTCAGAAGGACCTTCTCGGAGTCCATGTCCAGGGTGTCGCCCTCGACGGTGAATCTGGAGACGTGCTGCACTTCCGGCGATGGTGCGCTGTAGAAGAGATAGACCCAGTGGTTCGTCTCGAAGTCGGGGTCGAGGGCGATGCCCAACAGCCCGTTCTCGTTGCCGCGGTGCACCGGAATCTGCGCGACGGTACGCACGCCACTGGTCTCGGGGTTGTAGACCTTCACCTTGCCGCCGAGCTCGACGTAGAAGACCCGCCCATCGGGGGCGACGGCGAGTTCCATCGGGTTGGCGGTGTTGTCGTCCAGCGCGACCTTCTCGAAGGAGGCTTCCGTGGGGGTCCCTTCGCGCGGCTCCCCGCAGGAGCCGTCGGCGGCGCCTGCCGCCCACTGGATGCCGCCAAGGATGTGCTGGCGCATCAACGGCTCATCGTAGTACTGCGGCTTGTGGCCCAGTGCCGAGTACCAGGTCCGGCCGCCGTCGAAGGCGGAGCACCAGGCGATCGGGTGGTCGTCGCCCATGGCGTCCGGTCCCGGGCTGTACGTCGACTCGTCCAGGGTGGCGAGGACGTGGACCTTCCCGCGCGGGTTGGCGGTGAAGTTGTACCACTCGTCCTCACGGACCCATTCGGCCGGCAGACCGGCGGTCGACGGATGCGCGGGGTCTTCGATCCGTACGGTCGCCTCCTGGAACTGGTCGCCGCCGGAGGGGTGGCTCTTGAAGAACGCGCCGCCCATGAGGTCCGACCACCAGGGCCAGTCGGTCTTGTCCATGTTCGACGCCGAGTGCAGCCCGACGAAGCCTCCGCCGCGCTGAATGTAGCGCTCGAACGCCTGCCGCTGAGCGGCATCGAGGGTTTTCTCACCGTCGGTGAAGAAGACGATGGCCTCGTACGGTGCCAGCCCCTGGTCGGTGAAGACCGAGGCGTCCTGCGTCTCGGTCACCGCGAAGCCGTTGTCCTGGCCCAGCTGTTCGACGGCGGCGAGGGCGGCCGGTATCGAGTCGTGCCGGAAGCCGGTCGTCTTGTGGAAGAACAGCACATCATAGTCTTCCGCGACGTCTTCCGCGGCGCTGGCGGCTATTCCTGGAAGTAGCGAGACCAGGAATGCCACCACCACCGTGAAAAGGGTGTATCTACGACGTTGTCGCATAGGTCCTCTCCATCATTTCGTTGCGGGTGCGGAATGAGGAACTCACGGGGCACTGCGGCACCCGAGAGACGCTTCGGTGAGGAAGGACAGCCCGCCGACCGCGATCGCGTCCTGGGTCGGCGCCAGGGGACGCCAGATCGAAGCGGCCGTGGCGATCGTCTCGTTGTCCCCGGTGAACGACTCGATCACGAGGGGCCCCTGGTACCCGGCCGCGTCGAGAGCGGTGAGGATGCCGGGCCAGTCGAGGTGGTCCGCACCGGGAGCGCCCCGGTCGTTCGCGCTGACCTGGACATGGGCGATCCGGTCGCCCGCCCTGCGCACGGCCGCGGGGATGTCCTGCTCCTCGATGTTCATGTGGTAGACGTCCAGGGCGATCCCGCAGCCTTCGGCCGGCAGGCCTGTGAGCGCCTCGAGCGTCTGGTCGACGGTGTTGAGCACGCTGGTCTCGTAGCGGTTGAGGGGTTCGACCGCCACGGTGACGCCGGCTCCGCGCGCGTGTTCGACTACCGGAGCGAGACCGTCCCGCAGCTGCTCGTAGCAGGCGCGCCGCTCCGCGTCGTTCATCCGCCAGGTGCGCCCCACCGAGGCGTAGACGGGACCTGCGACGACCGGCGAGGAGACGGCGGCAGCCGTGTCGATCACATGGCTCAGAAAGTCGCGGGTGGCGGCTATGGTCCTCCCGTCCGCCGCGACCAGTTCGCGCCCCGGTGCCATCGCCACGACGACGGTGGCCGACAGGCCGAGGGAGTCGAGCAGTTTCGCCGCCCGGCCGGGATCCCAGTCGCCGGTGTTCTCCACCGGGAGCTCGACCACGTCGAAGCCCCACTCCCGGATGCGCGGCGCCAGTTCGACCAGCCGCCGGTCGGTCAGGGGCGAGGCCCAGACCCAGGTGTTGACCCCGAACGTCCGCCCTGCCTTCATCGGTCCTCCCATCGCGTTCGTCTTCGTCCCCGGGCTGCCCGGGTCGACCCTCGACGGCACTGCCGGTCAGTTCCCGGACCGTCGCTGCTCGAGCTGTTCCTCGTAGTCGGGAATCGGCACCCGTGCTCCCCCGTTCATGGCCGACGTGTGCGCGCAGATACCGACCGACGTCCAGTTGGCCGCGGTGATCTCGTCGATCGCCGGGGGTCGGTCCTCGACGATGCTCCGGACGAACTCGTGGGCCAGATGCGGATGCGATCCGCCGTGGCCGCTGCCCTGAGCGAACGAGAGGTGTTCGTTCTCGTCGTCGTAGACCCCGCGCGTCGTGAACGGTGCGATCTCGGGCGGCAACCGGTGCGCGAAGTCCGGAACGTCGATGACTTTCGGGACCTCGCCGGTGTGCAGCACGTGCCCCGAGCCCTGGGTCTGTTCCCATTCGAAGCTCGCCCGGTCCCCGAACACCGTGAAGCTCTCGACGTATTCATGTGCCGTCTCGAAGAGCGAGCGCGCGATCTCGGCGCCGACGTCCGAGTGGCGGAGTGTGAGAAGGGCGCTTTCGACGGCGAACGGCGAACCGTACTTTTCCGCGAGGGCCGGTGCGATCCGGCCCGAACCGATACACACGACGCTCTCGGCCTGCGCACCGGCGAGACTCAGCACGGGGCTCACCGCGTGCGTCGCGTAATGCATGGGCGGCAGGCCCTCCCAGTACCCGGGCCAGCCCGCCATCTCCTGGTAGTGGGCACCGCGCAGGAACTGGACACGACCTATGGTGCCGTTCTCCACGAGATCCCGGACGTGCAGGAACTCGCGGGAGTAGACGACCGTCTCCATCATCATGTATTTCCGGCCCGATTCCCGGACCGCGGCCACGATCTCCCGGCACTCGTCGAGCGTCGTGGCCATCGGCACCGTGCACGCGACGTGTTTGCCGGCGCGCAGGGCCGACACCGTGTGCTCCGCGTGGTTCGGGATCGGCGTGTTGATGTGAACGGCGTCGATTTCGGGGTCCTGCAGCATCTCGTCATAGCTGGTGTACCGGCCCGGAATCCGGAAGTGATTGGCGACTTCGGTCACGGCCGTCTCGGTCCGCTGACAGACGGCCACCAACTCGGCGTCCGGATGTGCCTGATAGATGGGAATGAACTCGGCTCCGAATCCGAGCCCGGCAATCGCCATCCGTACTTTCTGCGTCATCATCGACCTCCCATGGCCCTGCCAGATTAGGGACGTTGACCGAGACCGAGCCATGCGTTATCCCGCAGTCCTCCTTAGACTTTTTGCATGCGCCCACCGAAGACACGTCATGTCGCCCTGCTGGTCGAAACCTCCAACGCATACGCACGCGGCGTGCTGGGCGGCGTCAGGAAATATGTCGAAGCCCATCCGGGCTGGTCGATGTATCTCGCCGAGCACAGCCGGCACGAGACCGACTTCTCATGGCTCGAGGACTGGCACGGGCACGGCGTTCTGGCCCGGATCGAGAGCGCCGAGACCGCCTCGTTCATCCGGCGGCTCGGCCTGCCCACGGTCGATCTCAGCGCAGCACGGCTCCTGCCCGAACTGCCCGGCGTGGAGACCGACGACGGCACGATCGCACGGTGGGCCGTCCAGCACTTCGAGGAGCGGGGACTGCGGCACTTCGCCTACTGCGGCGACGAACGATTCGGCTGGTCCCTCAAGCGCGGCGCCCGGTTCGAAGAGCATGTGCGCGAACGCGGCTCGATCCCCGGGGTGTTCCGGATGCAGCCTTCGGGGATGCGCGCCGCCGACCGCGAGCTTCTCGCGAAATGGCTTACCGATCTCCCCAAGCCGGTCGGCGTCTTCGCCTGCTACGACATCGCCGGCCAGGAGGTGCTGGAGGCCTGCAAGCTCGCCGGTCTGGCGGTGCCCGACTCGGTCGCCGTCATCGGCGTCGACAACGACGAACTCGTCGGCAACCTCACGACCCCGGCGCTGTCCAGCATCGAGCCGGACACGACGAGGACGGGATACCTCGCCGCGGAGCTCCTGGACCGCCTGATGCGAGGCGACGACCTCGAGCCGGGCCTCCGACTGATCGCACCCACCCGTCTCGTCACCCGGCAGTCGTCGGACATCCTCGCCGTGCAGGACCCCCTCGTCGCCGAGGCCCTGCGGTTCATCCGTGACCGTTCGGACCAGGCTCTGGCCGTCGCCGCCGTGCTCCGGCACGTCGGGCTCTCGAGACGCGCGCTCGACCAGCGGTTCCTTCGGAGTCTGGGCCGGACGGTCCACGGTGAGATCGTGCGCGTCCGCGTCGGGCACGTCGCCGAGCTGCTGTCCTCGACGGACTGGACGCTGCAGCAGATCGCGCAGCGCCTCGGCTTCAGCCACTCCGAGTACATGGGCGTCGTGTTCAAGAAGCACACCGGCACATCACCGGGCCAGTACCGCCGGGCCGTGCACGGGTCCGTCGCACGCCAGAGCTTCTGGAACGACTGACCGCATCAGGGCGGGCACGCCCCGTTATCTTTTTCGCGGTCCTGCAAGAGGGCCGCTGGCCTCCGGGCCCGGCATGACTGTGTCCCCCTGTCGAAGTCGATGACCTGGGGGGTGGTGTCACCGGGCCCGGGAGGTGCCGTCGGAGACGCTGATGAGAGGTCCGGCCATCGTCCGGTCCGGCGCAACGCCGGGCAGTTCGCGGGCGGCAGGTCTGCATAACGTGGATGCGCGCGCACGACACCCGAGCCGAGGCCGGCACCGTCAACACCCCTTGGGAAGGGGCACGATGTTCGAAATCGAAGACGTGGGCGTGTTCCTGGGCCTGGACGTCGGCAAGAGTGCCCACCACGGCCACGGGCTGACCCCGGCCGGGAAGAAGGTCTTCGACAAGCCGCTGCCCAACAGCGAGCCGAGACTGCGGGCCGTGTTCGACAAGCTCACGGCCAAGTTCGGCACCGTCCTGATGATCGTCGACCAGCCCGGCTCGATCGGCGCCCTCCCGCTGACCGTGGCCCGTGACGCGGGCTGCCAGGTTGCCTATCTGCCCGGACTGGCGATGCGCCGGATCGCCGACCTCTACCCGGGCGAGGCGAAGACCGACGCGAAGGACGCCGCGGTGATCGCGGACGCGGCCCGCACCATGCCGCACACCCTGCGGTCCCTGGAGCTGACCGACGAGATCACCGCCGAACTCACGGTCCTGGTCGGCTTCGACCAGGACCTCGCGGCCGAGGCCACCCGCACGTCCAACCGGATACGCGGCCTGCTCACCCAGTTCCACCCCAGCCTCGAGCGTGTCCTGGGTCCGCGTCTGGACCACCAGGCCGTGACCTGGCTGCTGGAGCGCCACGGCTCCCCGTCCGCCCTGCGCAAGGCCGGCCGCCGCAGACTCGTGGAACTGATCCGGCCCAAGGCCCCCCGCATGGCCCAGCGGCTCATCGACGATGTCTTCGACGCACTGGACGAGCAGACCGTCGTCGTTCCGGGCACCGGAACCCTCGACATCGTCATCCCCTCTCTGGCCGCCTCCCTGGCCGCCGTCCACACCCAGCGCCGGGCGATGGAAGCCCAGATCAACACCCTGCTGGAGGCTCACCCTCTTTCCCCGGTCCTGACGTCGATGCCCGGCGTCGGCGTCAGGACCGCCGCCGTCCTGCTGGTCACCGTCGGCAACGGCACCAGCTTCCCCACCGCCGCCCACCTCGCCTCCTACGCCGGACTCGCCCCCACCACGAAGCAGTCGGGGACCTCGATCCACGGCGAACACGCACCACGAGGCGGCAACCGGCAGCTCAAACGCGCCATGTTCCTGTCCGCCTTCGCCTGCATGAACGCCGACCCCGCCTCCCGCACCTACTACGACCGCCAGCGAGCCCGCGGCAAGACCCACACCCAGGCCCTCCTCCGCCTCGCCCGCCAACGCATCAGCGTCCTGTCCGCCATGCTCCGCGACGGCACCTTCTACGAATCCCGGACACCGACGGACGTCGAGCTCGCCGCATAACCCCAGCAACCCCGAACCACCCCAAACCCGACAGGGGTGCCTTGACCAAAGACATAGAGGCACCCCCCCCACCGCCCGTCAGTGCTTGTGCGGCGGCTCGTGCGACGGGTGCGGCGCGTGCGGGTCGTAGCCCGGGATCGTGCCGTCGGGCTCCTTCACCAGGAACAGACCGACCATGCCCATGTCCGCGTGGCTCTGCACGTGGCAGTGGTACATCCACGCGCCGGCGCCCACCCCCTCCCCCGCGATCACCTGGAAGCCGAACGAGTCCGCGGGGCCGACGATCTTGTTGTCGATCACCCGGCTGGGGTCATGCGGTCCGGCGAGCAGGCCCGTCCGGTTGTCCGCCCAGCGATGACCGTGCAGGTGGAACGTGTGATAGGCGGAACCGTGCGTGATCATCACGAACTCGACACGGTCTCCCGCCGTGGCCTCGAAGTGCGGGCCCGTGTGCGCCGGCCTGTTGTTGATCGTCAGGTTGTTGAAGACGATCGTGTGGGTGGCATCGGGCAGCACGTCGCCCTTCCGCCGCACGATCACCGGCCCGTACAGCCCTTGGCGGATGCCCTCCGTGCCGTGCTCGGTGCCCACCACATGGTCGTGGTAGTGCCAGTAACCGGCGCTGCCCGCACGCCAGGTGCCGTCTTTACGGCGGCCGGGGGCGTGGGTGCGCCAGATGTACGTACGCGTGGCGCCCGGCGCCACGTCGCTCCCGCTCGCCCGGGTGCCGTCGCTGGAGATCTCGTAGTCCAGGCCGTGCACGTGCAGACTCGCCGGCACGTCCATGGTGTTCTCGAGCTCGATGTGCAGGGTGTCGCCCTCGTTCAGCTCGATCAGCGGTCCGGGGACCATCGCCCCGCCCTTCTCCAGGCCGTAGCCCATCCGCCCGTCGGCGAGTGCCTCGGCGTACAGCTTGATGCGCCGTGTCCTGCCCCCGCCGGGGGCGGTCCTGACCGGCCCGGTGGCGCCGACGGCGGCCTCCGATGCGACGGACAACGATGTGGCGGCAACCGCGCCGCCCAGCAGTACACGTCGGTTGAAATCACGTCGGTCCATGGCGAACTCCTCGGTGTAGTACGCGCGATGGGACGCCGTACCCTCGGCGTCGACAGACCCGGTGCCCGCCCGCGAACGAACGCGGGCAGGCACCGGGTGCGGGAAAGAAGGGATCAGCCGGCCTCGTCGAACTTCCATCGCTGGCTGATCGCCGAGGCGCTGCACGGCGCCTCGGTCAGCCGGACTCCGTTCGCGGTAGAAGCTTCAGGAATGTCCAGGCATCTCCCACTGGCGAACGAGATGACCCGATAGACACCGGATTCAACCCGTTCGAGTCGCCACTTCTGGTTCGCTGCGCCGTTGACACAGTCCCATTGCTGGAGGCGGGAGCCGCCTTCGGAGGGCACGTCCAGGCACTTGGCGCTGTGCTGCGCCGCCAGGGTGTAGGCGCCGTCACCCGCGTCGGTCAGTCGCCACCGTTGGTTGGCGCCGCCGTTCGGCGTGTACTGGATGACCGCCGCTCCGTTGTCGTTCGACACGTGCAGCACGTCCACCAGCTTGCCGCTGTGCGCGCTCGTCACCGTGTAGGTGCGACCGCTCTGCGGAGCGGACGACCCGGCCTCGGAGGCGTTGAAGGTGAGCGCGTCCAGGTCGAAGGAGTGCTCCACCGGCGCCTTGAAGACCACGTACACGGTCTGGGTGTCCGGTGTGTCGGTGACCGCGACGGGGTCGAGGTCGACGTAGTCGTCCCAGCCGCCGGTGGCCGGGACGGGGCTGGTGGCGATCAGCGCACCGGTCGGCGAGCCGGACCGGAGCTCGATCGAGCCGCCGGTGTCCGTGGGGGCTGAGACCCGGAAGCCGACCGACTCGACTTCCGACAGGTTCAGTGGCTTGAAGGAGATCCAGCCGCCGTTCGTGATGTATCCGATGCGCTTGCCGTTCTCGGCACCGCCCTGTTCGACGACGCGTACCCCGGACTGGCTGGTGAAGTACTCGGCCTGCTTGTGGCGGGGCTGGAGGGTCACGCTGGTGGTGCCCTTCAGGCCGTCGTCGTCGGTGTAGTCGGCCGACAGGACGAGGAAGGTGTTGGCGGCGTCGTGACCGGAGGCGCTGGTGGTGATGGTACCGCTGCACCCGGTGTACTGGCCGGTGTCATGGCTGTGGCTGTCGTGGCCGAGGGCTGCGGTCACCACGACCTTGGAGCAGTCGACGGCCCCATCCTCGGGATCGTCCACGTCGATCCTGTAGGTGAGGGTGTCACCGAATTCGATGACGCTGCCGTTGCCGGGCGTGGTGAAGGTGACCTTGGGGCGGGTGTTGCCCACGGTGATGGGCACGTTGGCGGTGCCCGTCCTGCCACCGCTGTCGGAGACCGTCAGCCGGGCGGTGTAGGTGCCGTTGGCGGTGTAGGTGTGCGTGGGGTTCGGGCCGGTGGCCGTGGCTCCGTCACCGAAGTCCCACGCGTAGGTGAGTTCGTCCTTGTCCGGGTCGGCGGAGCCGCTGGAGGAGAAGGTGACTTCCAGGGGGGCCTGCCCGGAATCGGGAGTTGCGCTCGCCTTGGCCAACGGGGCGCGGTTGCCTGCGACGTAGTCGATCCGGTAGATGCCGTCGTCGGTGTTGGCGTGCCCGTAGCCGTTGCCCCACTCGGCGAGGTACATCGCGCCGTCCGGGCCGAACTTCATGTCAATCGGCGCCCGGGGGGCGAGTTGGGCGACGAAGGGGTTGATCTTCAGGAGTCCGCCCGAGTCGTCGAGGCGGAACTCCTTCACGAAGTTGCGGCTCCACTCGTAGAAGAAGGGCGTCTTGTCGTAGTACTCGGGGAACTTGCGCTCGGACGTGCTGTCCGCGTCGTAGTGGTAGAACGGGCCGCCCATCGGAGCCGCGCCGCCGGCGACGTCGATCTCGGGAAACTTCGCCGAGGCGTGGTAGTCGTACCAGACCGTCGCGGGCTTGGCGGCGGGCAGGTTGGTCAGGCCGGTGTTGTTCGGCGAGTCGTTGACCGGTGCCCCGCAGTCGAACTTCGGGCCCGATGTCCTCGCGGCGAAGTCGTAGTCGTTGAAGGGGGTGTTGTCACCCACGCAGTAGGGCCAGCCGTAGAATCCCGACTCCTTGATCAGGTTCCACTCGACGGTGCCCTCGGGGCCCCGGTCGGGGTTCGCCTGGTTCGCGTCGGGCCCGTAGTCGGCGGCGGAGATCCAGCCGGTCTCCGGGTCGACGGCGAAGCGGAAGGTGTTCCTGAAGCCCATCGCGTAGATCTCGGGCCGGGTCTTGGCCGTGCCCGGCTCGAACAGGTTGCCCTCGGGGATCGAGTAGCCGCCGTCGGCCTTCGGCTGGACGCGCAGGATCTTGCCGCGGAGGTCGTTGGTGTTCGCGGAGGAGCGCTGGGCGTCGAACTTCTCCCGCCCCTGTCGTTCGTCTATGGGGGCGTAGCCGTCCGAGTAGAACGGATTGGTGTCGTCACCGACACCGATGTAGAGATTGCCGCCCGGGCCGAAGTCGAGGCCGCCGCCGGTGTGGCCGGGCTCGTCGGAATCCCGGTACGCCGGGACCTCGATCACCGTCTTCTCACTGGCCATGTCCAGCGTGTCGTCGCTCTTGACGGTGAACCGGGACACTCGGTTGATCTCGGCACTGCCGGCGGGTGAGTGATTGACGTAGATCCATCGATTCGTCGCGAAATCGGGGTCCAGAGCCAGGCCCACGCCGCCGTCCTCGCCGCCCTGGTAGACGTTGAGGCGCCCGGCGACATGCGTCTCGGGCACGTCGTCGTGGGTGTGGATGACGTTCACCGCACCGGAGCGCGAGATGTAGAAGACCTTGCCGTCGGGAGCCACGTCGAGCTGCATGGGCTGGTCCGGGGCGCCGTCCAGGGTGACCTTCTGGAAACGGTCGGCGACCGTGCCACCGCAGTCGCCCTCGGCGGCGCCCCCGGCCCACTGGAGGCCGCCGAGCAGGTGTTTCACGAACAACGGCTCGCTGTAGGAGTCCGCCTCGTGGCCCATGGCGGTGGCCCACACCCTGCCGCCCTCGGCGTTGCGGCACCAGGAGATGGGGTGGTCGGCGCCCATCCTGGCGGACCCGGCGTCGTAGGTGGTCTCGTCCGCCGTGACCAGGACGTGCACGTCACCGCGGGCGTTCTTGTCGAAGTTGTACCACTCCTCGGTCCGCACCCAGCGGTCCGGCAGATCCTTAGTCGACGGGTGCGACCGGTCCGCGACCTTGGCCGTGCCCCGCACGGTGGCGGAGTGAGCCGTCATATGGGCACCGCCATGACGACCTGGTCCCACCAGGGGAACTCCGACTCGATGTTCATGTCCGTGGCGTTGTGGACCGCGACGATTCCGTGTCCGCTGCGCACGTACTCCTGGGCGGCGGCACGCTGGGCGTCCGTGTCCCACACCATGCCCGAGGTCTGGAGCATGACCACGGCGTCGTACGTGTTCAGGGTGGTCGTGTTGAAGACGTTCGCGTCCTCGCTCCGGTCCATCTGGATGCCGTGCTCGGCACCCATCCGGGTGAACGCCTGGACAGCCGCGTCTATGGAGCCGTGCCGGTAGGCGCCGGCCGCCGTCTTGGTGAAGAGGAGCACCTTGAGGTTCTCGCCGTGCGGATGCCCCTCGTGCGCGAGGGCCGGTGTGGCCTGCAGCGCGGTCAGGGCGAGCAGAGGCGCGGTGAGCGCGGCGAGGGCGCGCTTCACCCAGGGAGGTGGCAGGTGCATCACGGCTTCCTCCGAGGAGTTCGCGGGCAGGTGGCCGGCGATGCGGCCTTCTCTCAGGACGACGATGCGGTCACTCATCCCGATGAGTTCGGGGAGTTCGGAGGAGACCATGAGGACGGTCATGCCGTCCTCGGCGAGTTCTCGTATGAGCTCGTGGATGGCGGCTTTCGCTCCGACGTCGACGCCGCGGGTCGGCTCGTCGAACAGGAGGACCTTCGGAGCCACCGTCAGCCACTTCGCAAGGACGACCTTCTGCTGGTTGCCGCCGGAGAGATACCTGACCTCGGTCTCGGTACGAGGCGGCGCGAGACGCACCCGCTTCAGGAGATCCAGGACCGAGGTCCCGGCACGTCCGCCACGGGCGCGGGCAACCAGGAGGGCGTTGTCCCGTACCGTCTGGTGCAGGGCCAGGCCCTCGGACTTGCGGTCCTCGGTGACGAGGCCGATTCCGGCGGCGATCGCGTCCCGAACCGAGCCGGGGCGCCGGGGGGTCATCTCGCCTCGGGTGAAGGGCTCGGCGCCGAACAGCGCCTTGGCGAGTTCGGTGCGGCCGGCTCCCTGCAGCCCGGCCAGACCGACGATCTCCCCCGCACGCAGCTCCAGGTCGATCCCGTCGAGAGCGGCGTTGCCGCCGCCACGCACTGACAGCAGGACCTCGCCGGGAGGACGCGTCGCGCGAGCCGGGTAGTACTCGGTGAGTTCACGGCCGACCATCAGCCGGACGAGTTCGGCGGTGGTGAGTTCCCCGATCGGAAGGGTGGCGACCTTGGCCCCGTCCTTGAGCACGGTGACGCGGTCGGCGAGTTCGAATATCTCCCGCAGTCGGTGCGAGATGTAGAGGACGGCGACACCGCGCTCGCTCAGCCGGCGGACCAGCCGGTACAGCAGCTCGACCTCGCTCTCGGCCAGGGCGGCCGTCGGCTCGTCCATCACGACGATGCGAGCGTCCACCGACAGCGCCTTGACGATTTCGACCACCTGCTGCTGGGCGACCGAGAGACGCCGCACCGGATCGCGCGGGCCGAACGAGGCCTCACCGAGCTCCTCGAGGAGTTGTGCGGTGGCCGCCTCCATCGCCGCCCTGTCGACGAGACCGAGGCGCTTGGGCTCACGGCCGAGGAAGACGTTCTCGGCGACGGTCCGCTCCGGGAGGAGGGTGAGTTCCTGGTAAATGATCGACACGCCCGCACGCTGAGCGTCCGTCGGATGCTTGAAGAGGACGGTGCGGCCGTCGAGGGTGATCGTCCCCTCGTCCGGCGTGTGCACGCCGGCGAGAATCTTCATCAGCGTCGACTTCCCCGCGCCGTTCTCGCCGATGAGGGCGTGCACCTCGCCGGCCCGCACGTCGAGATCCACGTCCGACAGCACGCGGGCGCCCGGGAAGCTCTTGCCGATGCCCTTCATGCTCAGCATTCCACCCACCTGCCCTCCTGTGCGCAGAGCTTGAGCGTCTCGACACCCTCCGTGGCACTCGCCAGGTTCGCTGCCGCCACGCCCACCGGGCGGGCGCCGGATTGCCTCGCGGCTCGGGCGCGGATCCGACTTAAGAAGCCGCTTTCGACGACTTCCACCCTGACTTTCGCCGACCATCGTCGTATATCGAGCATGTTGCGGATACTAGAGATGAGTTACGACGAGCGTCAACCATAAATGCACGGAGCGTAGTTATAATCGGTAGGTGTCAACCGACCGTGGTACCCGGAGAGATGGAGACAGGACGTTGACCACCGAACCGGCAGGCGCCGGCGCCCTTCTGGCGATCCTGCGCGATGGCCGTGCCCGCACCCGCACGGAGTTGGTGCAGCTGACGAGCCTCGCCAGATCGACCGTGAGTCAGCGGCTCGACGCGTTGGCCGATCAGCAGTGGATCCGACCGGCGGGTGAGGTGATCTCCTCGGGCGGCAGACCCGCCGTGGCATTCTCCTTCAACTCCGGTGCTCGGACGGTCCTCGCCGCGGACCTCGGAGCCACCCACGCGCGGATCGCCGTCACCGATCTGGCAGCCCGTGTACTGGTCGAACGCAGCCGCGACATGAGGATCGCGGAGGGCCCGGAGCGCGTTCTGGGCTGGATCGTCGACGAGTTCACGGATCTGCTGGCCGGGGCCGGGCACACCCTCTCCCATGTGTGCGGCGTCGGCATAGGCCTCCCCGGCCCCGTCGATCACGCGTCGGGCCGACCCGTGAACCCGCCGATCATGCCGAACTGGGACGGTTTCGACGTGCCCGGCTGGCTCGCCTCCCGCCTCGGGGTGCCCATCCTGGTCGACAACGACGTCAACATCATGGCGCTCGGAGAGCACCGGGCCGCCAGTTCCGAGTTCGAGCATCTTCTCTTCGTGAAGGTCGGCACCGGAATCGGCTGCGGCGTCATCACGGAACACCGCCTCCATCGCGGTGCCCGGGGCTCGGCCGGCGACATCGGCCACATCGAGGTGGCCAGGGCGGCGAACGAAACCTGTCGCTGCGGAAACACCGGCTGCCTCGAAGCGGTCGCCGGTGGCGGCGCCCTGGCCGCCCGCCTGCGTGACGCGGGCCTGAACGCCGCGGACGGCCGGGCCGTGGTCGAGCTGGTCCGCGCCGGCAATCCGGCCGCAGTGCAGATGATCCGTCAGGCGGGCCGGGACATCGGAGACGTCCTGGCCGCGCTGGTCAACTTCTTCAACCCGGAGGTCATCATCATCGGCGGCGACCTCTCGGAAGCCGGAGAACACCTGCTCGCCGGAGTACGAGAGGCCGTATACAGACGTTCCCTCCCCCTCGCCACCCAGCACCTTTCCATCCGAGGACGTCAACTCGGCGACCGCGCGGGCATCATCGGGGCTGCGGTCATGGTGGCCGAGCACACCCTCAGCGCCGCAGCGGTCGACCGGACCATCGCGAGCTCCACTGTGCGGGAGTTCGCCGCTCCGTGATCAAGGGCACGGGCTCCCTCTCCGGCACGGCGGCGTCCTCCGCGAACCGGTGAGGGCGCTTGGCGTCGTCGCCGTGCGCGGGACGTCGGCCGCGCCGGCACAGCTACGCCTCCTTCTGCGTCTCACGCAGGGCGTGCAACGACGGGTCGGGGCGGACCGACGGCTCTGCGGCGTGGGACGGGGAGGTACTGAAGGTGTCGCTGCCGGACGTGCCCGGCGTGCTGCTGATCCCGCTCGCCGAGGCCGGAGGAACCGTCTGACCCACGACGGCTGACGCGACGAGGCGCGTCGGCCGTACCATGAGGCGCTCTTCCGGCCGGCTCACCGACCACGATCGCTCTCCCCCGTGGCCCGCCTCCCGCCTCGGCAGCCGTGGGTCTCGGCCCGGCACCGACCGCCACCGCCCCCGCACGGCGGTGCTCGGCCGGACGACGGTACTCGTGCAGCGCCAGAAGGGCGTCGGGCAGGCTGCGTTCCTCCCGGCCGTGTCCGCGGTGATGCCGCCGCTCCGGGCGAGCAGTCCGGTGTCACGTCACCTCGGAGCCCTGCTCGACGTAGTGCAGGCGGACGTCGTGCGCTCTGCACCAGCGGACGAGATCGGGCTGCGGCAGGTCACAGACGATGTCGTCGACGTCCTCAAGTCCCGCGATGCAGAAGAAGGCGTCGCGCCCGATCGCGGGTGCCTCTGCCACCACGACCACCCTCCGTGCCCGGGCCATGGCAACCTGCTTGATGTGGCCCTCCGCCGTTGCCGGGACGCTGATGCCGTGGCTGGTGACTCCGCTGACGGTGATGAACGCGATGTCGACGGTGAAGCGTTCCAGAGTGGCGGCGGCCACCGGGCCGACCAGTGCCCGGCCGGTCGGGCACAGCTCCCCGCCGAGGAGCACATGGTGCGCGGCGTGCCGTTCCGCCAGGACCACCGCCACTCCCAGCGCGTTGGTCAACACGCTCACCCGAGACCGCCCGAGAGCCTCGGCGAGAGCGTGACTCACGCGGCCGGAGTCGAGGAAGATCGTCTGCTCCTCGCTGATGAGGTCCATGCACAGGCGCGCGAACTGCGCGTGGGCACCACTGCGACGCTCGCGGCCGATCGACGCAGAAGGGGCATGACAGGGGCCCGCGACGACCGCTCCGTCTCTCGTACGGCGCAGCACATTCATACGCTCCAGGACGGACAGGTCCCTGAGCAGCGTGGGCTCGCTGATCCCCAGGAATTCGGCCAGGTCGCTCACCAGCACGTTGCCGCGTGCCCGGACGGCGGACACGATGCTTTCCCTGCGCTCCTCCGCGGCGGCCCGTCTCGCCGAGCCGGTGCTCGCCCCCTGACTCTGCCGTCGGACGATGTCGGCGACCCGAGTACGGCGGCCCTGGCCGAGGTGGTGTATGTCGGCAGCGTCCTGTGGCCGGCGGAGGGAAGTCATGACCAGCCTCGCTGCGATCGGATGACGCTCACAAGTCGGTTCCGTTCTGGGTCGTACGACACCCCGGGGCTCACCACGGCGAAGCCGTTCCGCCGTTCCGGACGCCGCCGGCGTGCCTCTGTCCGTCGGACGGACAGACGGCCCGGAGGGGTCCGAGACGGGTGGACAAGCCTGATGGCAAAGGTTCTGTCGGTTTCGCATCCGGGTCCGGCGAGCCAAAGCAGGGTGACGGCGCATCGGCCCAGGATGAGGGCCGAGCGGTGTGTCCGCCGCCCGGACCGACGGGACGCGGTCGCCGCGGGCGGGGGGGGGGGGGGGGCGCCCGCGGCGGGGGCCCGGCGGGCCGCCGCGGTGGGGCGGCGGGGCCCCCCCCCGCGCCCCCCAGGGCCGGCCGACCCCCCCGCCC
>NZ_JBITSF010000028.1:0-76349 GCF_044540485.1 Streptomyces sp. NPDC085946
TCCTTGCCCTGTCGTTCGTCCTCGACGGCGTGCTGGAGGGGCTGTTCGACGGGATCTCCGTCGTGGACGGCCTGCTCGATGGGCTGCTGTCGCTGTCAGTGATCGCCGGTTTCCTGTCCATGCTCGGTTTTCCGGGGCGATCGTCATGGGGATGACCGGGCTGGATGTGGCGGGAGCCACGGTGATCGAGGCGCAGGCCGGGGCGGTCGGGGACCGTGCATCCCCGCTCGGTCAGGAGCGGACGTGTCTGTGCGATCGCGGGTGATGGTGGAACGGTCGACGCCGAACAGCAGCCCCAGCACCGAGTGCGGCAGGTCGTGCCGCAGATGGATCAGCGTGGCCACCAGCCGATCGATGAACACCAGCTGATGGCGGGCGCCGGCACCTGTGGCTCGCTCCCTGGCCCCGCTCCGCGCAGCATGGTGGTGGCCCTCGATGCCAGCCTGCCACGGCACGGCCAGCTCCTCGACCAGGTCCCAGCCGGCCGTAGGCGAACCGGTCGTACCAGGCGCGGACCGTGTCCAGGTGCAGGCACGTCTCGCGGGCGATGCGCGCGTTGGAGCGCCCCCCGTGCTACGTGCAGGACGATCTCCGCCCGCCGCCGTAATCGGTACGGGGTCTTGTGGCTGTAGGCCATCTTCTTCAACCGTTCGCGCTCGGCGGCGGTCGCGACTATCGGGCGGGCCAGGGCAACGGGCATGACAGCGGGCCGATCGGGAGAAGTGGATCAGACGGGTGGCAGTCTGCCGCGTCCGGCGCCTCAACGATTCGGCAAGATGGCCACGTGACCACGATGCCGGAGTGCGCCCGGCTGTCATTCGCTCAGCGGCTGTCCGAACTGCCCGCACCGCCTGACTACAACTGACGGGCCGCTGTGTCGCTGACCTGGCGGGCGATGTCGGTCCACAGGGCGGCGGGAAGATCGTGGCCGACGCCCGGGTAGGTCACTAGGCGGGCGCCGTCGATGGCCCGGGCGGTGGCGCGCCCCGCGCTGACGCGCAGGATCGGGTCCTGCTCGCCGTGCAGGACCAGGGTGGGTCGGCGCAGGTTCTTGAGCCTGGGTCCGTGCCACTGGGCGCCGATCTGACGGCTCTGCGCCTTGGTGTCACGCGGGCCACTGTCGACGTCGGCCTCGACCCAGGCGCGGGCTGCGGCCTCGTCGAAGGGGTAGCCAGGGGAGGCGATGCCACGCCAGACGGTGAGGGCGGCTTTGATGTCGCCCTCACGGCCCTCGGGGAACTTGGTCCGGGCGAGCTTGGCGAGCAGGCCGAACCGCAGGTGGCGCAGGACCCCTAGGCCGGAGACGTCGCTGGGCAGGGCCGCCGAGGAGGTAACGCTGAGCACCCGGTCGGGGTGTCGCAGCGCGATCCGCTGGGCGATCGTGCCGCCCAGGGAGTGGCCGAAGACATGGGTTCGCTCCCAGCCGAGTTCGTCCATCACCGCGACGGCGTCGTCGGTCATGTCCTCGGAGGTATAGGCGTCCCCGCGCTTGGCGAACAGGGCCTTGAAGGGATTGGTGGTGGCGGTGTCCGGCATCCGGGTCGACTGGCCGGCGTCGCGCTGGTCGTAGCGGGCCACGGTGAACCCGGCGTCGGCGAAGGCCTGGCACAGTCCGGCTGGCCACCAGAACCGGGCGGTGGCCAAGCCCATGATGAGCAGCAGCGGTTCGCCCTTGGAGCCCTTCAGTTGGTCGAAGGCGACCTGCACGTCGCCGTTGTGCGCGTACCGGGTCGGCGTCCACTCCTGCTGCGGCTGCATCTGGGGCATGTCGGCTCTCTTTCATCTACTGCGATCGATGTTCGCAGTTAATGCGGCCTAAGGTACTGCATACAGCGTTCGCAGAACAGGAGGGGTCATGACCGAGCCGCCCACCCACAGCATCTGGCTCCGCCCCGAACGCGCCGGACGCGGCCCGACGCCCACGTTCGACCGCGATGGCATCGCCGCCGCAGGGATCGCCCTGGCCGATGCGCACGGTCTGCCCGCCGTCACCATGCGGGCCGTGGCGGTCGCTCTCGGGGCCGGACCGGCCTCCCTCTACCGCTATGTGGCCACCCGCGACGAACTGCTGGAACTGATGATCGACCAGGTCTACGGCGAGATCTCCTACGCCGAGCTCGGCTCCGGACACTGGCTCGACGACCTGCTTGTCCTGGCCTGGCAGAGCAGGGGCGTCTACCTCGCGCACCCCTGGCTGCTCGACGCGACCGCGACGAGGACCCCGGTGGGGCCGCACGCGGTTACTTACCTGGAGCACGCCCTAGCCGCGCTGGCTGACCTCGACGTCCGTCCCCGGACCAAGCTGGAGGCCATCGCGATCCTCAATGCCGTCGTCTCCACCCTGACCCGCGCCGAGGTGATCCAGCGTCTCGCCGGGCAGACCACCCCGCAGTGGCAGCAGGCCCAGGCGGAATATCTCACCCAGGTCGCCATGGCGGGCCACCACCCGCACCTCGCCACCGCCCTGACCGGGCAGCCACCCGAGGACGAAGATTCGTCGGAATCGCTCTTCGACCGCGTCCTCACCCGCGTGCTCACCGGGCTCCTTCAGCCCGACGACATCGGAGCGACCTCCGTGCGCGGTCGCGCGGAGGCAGAGCCCCCCGCGGCCAGTCCGGGATCGAGCACAGCTTCCTGATGTTTCATCGGGAGAGTCATGCCCGAGCTCTCACTTGCCGCGACGCTCCGCCCCCTTGCAAATGACCATCTGTGAGAGTGGCGACATGCATTTTCGGCGGCACCCCGGAAGATATACCCAGACTGCGCCTGCGGCCTCTACCTGGCACTGTCTGCGATCTGACCTGACTTGACACACAACAACAGCGGGAGTCAACCCTCCGAAGGACTTCGAGCCTCGACCGCTTACTGAGGTTTTCGGGTCGTCGTCGGGTGGTGACGGTTCATGATCCCTGCGGTATGCCGGTGAGGTGAGGTATCCAGAGGGCGGGGGCCTGACTGCTGAGCGTCGGGCGTTTCGTGAGGGGATCCCGCTTCAGGCCGGGCAGAGGTTCGCGGCGGGCGAGAAGACGGCGGTGATCGCGAAGGATCTGCGGGTGAGTGTGCGGTCGGTGGAACGCTGGCGTCGTGCCTGGCGCGAGGGCGGCATGGAGGCGTTGTGCTCGGCGGGTCCGGCGAACTCCCCGACCGTCACAGACGCCCAGTTCGCTGTGCTCGAGGAAGAACTCGGTAAAAGACCGGCAGCTCACGGCTTCGAAGACGAACGCTGGACCCTGACGCGGGTGCAGACGGTGATCCGCCGGCGTCTGCGGGTGAGCCTGTCGGTGGCGACGGTCTGGCGGCTGCTGAAACGGCACGGCTGGTCCTGGCAGGCACCCGCCCGCAGAGCACTCGAGCGCGACGAGCATGCGGTGGAGCTGTGGAAGAGGGAGGTGTGGCCGCAGGGAAAAGACTCGCGGCGACGTCCGGTGCCTGGATCGTCTTCGAAGACGAGGCCGGATTCTCGATGACTCCTCCCCGGGCCCGCACCTGGGGCCGGCGCGGGCAGACCCCCGTCATCCGCGTCCGTGGCAGGTCCCGCCGCCGGACCTCGGCCGCCGTATTGTGTTGCTACAAATCCGGCGAGAAGAGCCGCCTCATCCACCGGTCCCGCGCTCACCTCCGCCTTAAGGGCGCACGCAGGAGCTTCTCCTGGCAGGACCACCGTGACCTGCTGGTCCGCGCGCACATCCAGCTCGGCGGGTCGATCGTGGTGATCTGGGACAATCTCAACACCCACCTGGCCGCCGGGCTGAAGCGGTACGAGGCCGAGCACGACTGGCTCACCACCATCCGCCTCCCGCCGTATGCACCCGATCTGAACCCTGTCGAGGCCGTCTGGTCGCTCATCCGCAGGGCGATGGCCAACTCGGAGGCGATGCGCACGACGGTCGCCGTGGCCAGAGCCGGGCCCTCGGAAGCGACGAGCATCGCCAGGCCGGTGGCGGCGTCCCGCCACGCCATGGGACGTGCCACGAGGGCGCACTGTGCGGATCGACACAACTGTGCGGATCGACCAGCCCCAGGGGCCGAGCCAGCAGGCCCGGCCGGTATGTGGCGGCGCCCCCGTAAGCGCACGTTGCCGCTCGGAATGCTCTGAGCAGTCCGGTGCGCATGGCCGATACCTCCGCAAGCCGATGGCACATATGCCCCGTTCCACGGCCGAGTACCCGATCCGAAGGACGGCTCCCGTCCCTGTCTACCGGCCAAGGACCTGCGACCATTGCGCGGGGCCTTCGTCACCGGCACCTGCCGGTGACGAAGGCCCGCTACGGGTCTCGCCCACTCCTTCCCTTCAGAACCGTCAGGACCGCTTACAGGCCCTCCACCGCCCGGCCGACCAGCGTGGACGACAGCCCCGGCCTGCTCCGTTCGGAAGCCCCTTCGCCCACCTCTGCGGAGCCGCGCCGGTCCCGGCCTTATCCGGACACACCAACCGCCACCGCCCCGACCGCGGCGGCGACCACGTCGACAACGCCCTGTACACCAACGTGCCGCTCCATACGGGATACGGCCGGCGCACCCGGAACCACGTCGCCAGGCGAACCGCTGGAGGCATGGTCAAGAAGGGCATCGTCCGCTGCCTGAATGATTCGCGGTCCGCGAGGTCCACGCCACTTGTCCCACGCGATTCGAACCCGCAAACCGCTCCCGCAGGCTGCTCGACGATTTACAGGAACTTCAGTAAGCACGGGCATGGATCTCTCGGTGCGGGGCAGTCGAAGGCCTGCTGGACGTTGTTCGTTAGTGAGCTGCAGCGTCGGACGCCATGGAACAGTCAAGTTCCTTGTGGTGCGGCTGGCTGTCCTGTGGGACGGGTTCTGGGGGAGAGGTGCCATCATGATTCTTCCGGCGGAGAAGGAGCTGCGCGCTGTGCTGGCCCGGTTCGCTCAGGCACGCATCGAACACGACGTGCGCCCCACCGGCCGCACCAGCCGGGATCTCGAGGACTCCACGTACACGCTGTGCGTGATGACCGGAGCCCGTACCGTCGAGCAGGCCCTATTGGCGGCAGATGCACTGCTTGAGCAGTACGGGGCGGGCTGTGTGAGAGTCTCCCCAAAGGACGAGACGCTGGCTGCGTAAGGCTGAATTTCCGCTGCTCGCCATTGTCAGGCGACGGTATGCGGCAGGGTTTCTCGGTCCGTAATTCTCCGACCCGCCGTGGCCGTACGGAAATCATTCCGCTTCTTCAGCAACACCGTGCTTCTTGTTGTTCTGCCTACCGTGTGCAGCCCCTGCCGTGCGGTGGTCAGGATGGATGGGGAAGATCTGACCGATGCCGGTGATGTCCAGCATGCGCTGGACCGGCGGGCTAGGGGCGATTAGGACCGTATGTCCGCCTGCGGCGGCAACTGCTCGATTGGTGTAAAGCAAGCAGGTCAAGCCAGTGGAGTCGATGAAGGAAAGACCGGCCAGGTCCAGCCATACGGTCGGGGCGGCGGTCTGCAGCACCGGCTGCAGAGTGTCGGTGAGTTGGCCACTGGTGTGATGATCAAGTGCGCCGGCCAGGGTCAGTAGAAAACCGCCGGGCAGCGGTTCGGTGTGCACGGTGAACGTGTCAGAGGTGGCCGGCTGGTCGTCCCGGTAGTCGGGCATGGACTCTCCTGTAGCAGTTCGGTGTCGTCTGCGCTCTGTCTGGAGCGCGGCAGGAACGTCAAGGGGTGAGGTTGTCCTGGTCAGGATCGAGCCATTCGGCGAGCAGGACGGTGGCGTCGTCGTCGAGGTGTCCGTCGTGGTGGTCAAGAACGGCATGAACGAGGCGGCGCAGTGTCTCGTGGACGGTGAGGCGGTCGGCGTGATGGCGTACGAGGTAGTCGGTGAAGCGCTCAAGGCCGAACTGCCGGCCGTCCGCGTCGCGGGCTTCGACGATGCCGTCGGTGTAGAGGACGAGCCGGTCGCGGGGTTGCAGCTGTCCATGGCAGACGGTGACGGGCAGTCCCAGGGCGACCCCCATGGGCCCGGCAGGAGGGCACTGCAGTTCGCTGGGCCAGCGTCCTGAACGCAGGAGGACCGGCAGGTGATGGCCGCGGTTGATCCATGTCAGCCGCCCGGTTCTTAGGTCGAGGTCGGCGAGGATGCCGGTGACGTAGCGGCTGGTGCCGAACTGCTCGATCAAGGCGTCTTCCACGGCTTGGGAGGTCTGGACGAGATCAGCGCCCTGGCGGCGGGCGTTGCGGCAGGTGGCGATTGCCATGTTGGCGGTCAGGCCCGCTGTGGCGTCGTGACCCATTGCATCGAACATCGACAGGTGCAGCACGTGGCCAGACACGGCATAGTCGAAGGCGTCGCCACCAACTTCGTAGGCCGGCTCCGATACCGCGGCAATGGTGGTGGTGCGGCCGGCGAACGCCGACGGCGGGGTGAGATGCCACTGCATCTCGGCGGCCACACTCATCGGCGCGGTCCGGATCAATCGGGCGTAGGAGTCACTGAAGGCTCTCTTGCTCAACAACAGCAACGCCACCATCGACGCCAGCGCACGCAGCGCGTCCCGCGTGGCCTCGCCGTCCTGTTCGGTGTCCGCACATAGCACCCCCAAGCCTTCGACACCGTCGGTGACGGGCACCCACCACCGGCGGCCCTCCCGCTCGGATGAGCGGTCCGGCTCAGCGATCAGGTCCACCCGCTGGAATGCGAGCCCGGGAACGGTTGCGTCGACGGTCAGCTCCATGCCACCCGCACCGGCGTCGATGCCCTGGCCGGTGACCTGGCGCAGCACCTGGCCCTGCAGATCGACGACGAAGAACGCCACGTCGTGCAAGCCCACTGTCCCGGCGTGATCGGCCACCATCCGCGGCAGCTCCTCCAGCGTTGCCGCATGGCTGGCCATCATCAGATCGGTCAGCGTCCTGCTCACCTTCGCGGGCTCGATCACAGGACCCGTTCCCCTTTCCGCTCTGCCTCCCGGCGACTCGCTGGGAGGACGGCAGACCTACCGACTACCCGCACACACGCAACAGACCGCCTCACCACCTAAGGACCGGGGCGTGCCTGCCAGAAATGCGTGTCGGCCGGTCGATCGGCCACCCGGCCGATTCACTGCCCTACCATGCGGGCGACGACCACGGCAGCGGAGTTTAGGACGGTCAGGGGTGCACAGAAGAAGACGTCCCAAATCCCGCCGGTATCCGTGCCACTCAGACGGTGGGCTGACCGCCGTGCCGGTGACTGTGCCCTGGCCGTCGTCCGAGGGAAAGGCCCGGCGCAGCGCCCCGTTGTGGCTCGGCCGGTAGAAGGCTGGACCCGGCACCGATTCCTACCGCCTCGCCAGCACCCGAGCCCGAGCCGAGAAGTTGGCCAAGGCCAGCTGATTACTCCAGGTTCCCGATGGACGGCCCGACGCCCGGAGGGCGGCGGGCCGCCACCATGCACTGCTGACGGTCATCCGCCCCGGGCGGCTGTTACGGCCACGAGCCAAGAACCGCATAGTCGCCATCTATGAGACCAAGGTGGGCATCAACCCGGTGGAGTAGGGCGTGTCCCGCCTATGGTGGGCGACGCGACCCAGGCACGATCCGTGTCCGTGACTTCGTCATCGACCCATGCGAACGGCCGCCTTGCCTCCGACAGGATCAGGTCGTTGATTCCCTACTTAATGCGGTCGAGGAAGCCGAGCACCCGATGGTTGACCTGCATCGCGGCCTGTTCATCGTAGGACGGCAGGCTGCTGTCGGTGAACAGGTGCCTGTCGCCGAGGTAGAGGAACAGCTCGGCATCCGTCACCCTCTCGACGACCGCGCGGGCGGCGTCCGCATCGCCCTCCCCGGCGAAGAACGGATCTGCGTCCATGCCGTGAATCTGAACCGGGACGTCTTGGGGCCAGGCGGCGCCGAACTCCGAGACCGGGACGCACGCCTCGAGCAACAGTGCACCCTTTGCTCCGGGGCGAGTCTGGGCCAGCTTCTGCGCCGGCAGGACGCCAAGCGAGAAGCCAACATAGATGAGCTCCGCAGGCAGCCCCTCGGCGGCGGCGGCTCCGCGCGCGATGATCGTGTCGAACCCGACGCTCTCGGCATAGGCGGCGCCCTCCTCGAGGCTGTCGCATACCTGCCCTTCGTACAGATCTGGAGCGTGGACTGTGTGTCCGGCCCGTCGCAACTGCGCGGCGAAACTGCGAACGCCGGCGGTCAGCCCGTGTCCATGGTGGAAGACCAGCACCTCAGCCATGTTGCTCCCCTCGTACTGCGGTACCCGGGTAGCGCCGCGGCACGAGTATGGACCGCAGCACTGACATCCACGGGCCTCGGCCGAACAGGACCAGGCCGGTGGTCCCTGTTCGGTGAGGCGGACTTCGAGGGCGGCGACTCGCCGGTCTCGGAAGCGCAGGTTCGAGCGGGCGGCCTTCAGCCGCTCGTCGAGAGTGCAGTTGTCAGGGGTGAGCGGGAGGACGCGTTGCTTGCATGTGGTGTCCTCGGTGGCGATCCGTTGGATGGCTTCCCGGATCCATTCGGCCTGCGAGTCACGGGTCCGGCCCAAGAGTTGGCACCGTTGCCTGTCGACTCAGGCGCAACGACAGTCTTCCCTCGGTGACCGTGCTGCTATTTCCCGTGAGCATCCACGGGCCCCAAGATCCGCAACTGCTGTCGAAACCGGCAGACAAACGCTGTCGCCTGAAGTGAACGAAGCCAGTTACTGCTGGTGCCGTTCGGGAACACATGCCACACCCGTCGAGATCGCGTGGCCTTGCCCGCCGACGTGACGGTGAAGGTATGGAGCATCCAGCTATAGGAAGGGATCTGATGACGAAGGCGCGAGACATCATGACCGGTGGAGCCGAGTGCATCGGCGCCGAGGAGACGGTGCTGGACGCGGCCCGCAAGATGAAGGATCTCGGAGTCGGTGCCCTGCCGATCTGCGGCACCGACAACAAGCTCAAGGGGATGCTGACTGACCGGGACATCGTGGTGAAGGTGCTGGGCGCGGGCAAGGATCCCGTTACCTGTCAGGCCGGTGACCTGGCCCAGGGCGAGGCCGTCACCATCGGCGCCGATGACGACGTGGAAGAGATCTTGCGCACGATGACCGAGCACAAGGTCCGCCGCCTGCCGGTGATCGACGGCCACGATCTGGTCGGCATGGTTGCCCAGGCCGATGTCGCCCGTTCCCTGCCGGATCCCAAGGTCGGCGAGCTCCTTCAGGCCCTGTCCACCGACTGATCTCCGGTTGGCGCCCCGGACCCGCGCCGCCATCCGAGATGGCGTCGGCATGGCGCCCCGGGTCCGGGGCATACGGCTTGGTGTATCACCCATGTAAATGGCGGCAGCAGGGAGAGTTTCGATGCTCATGGCGCACCCCGCAGTACTGCGAAACCTGATCGACCAGTACGAAGCGCTGCGCATCCTGCACGCCGAGGACAGCAGCGAGGAGGTACGCCGGCGCATGGACGATGTCACCTACACGCTGTGCGTGTCGACCGGCACACGCGACATCGACGCCGCCCTCAGCACTGCCCGTCATCAGCTGGCCGGTGCCCGCACCGAAGATGACTCCCTCCTCATCGCCTGACCACGTTGCACTGATCCGCCAGCCCTATGAGCACGACAGCGAGCCTGCCGACCTTCACCAGTCTCAATGAGCTGACCCGGCTAGTCACCAGCCGCCGAGGGTTGTACGTGCGATGGTCCCGTGGCCCGCAACACGACCTGCCCGATGCGACCAGCACGGACGACCTGACCGGTATGAAATTGCCGGGGCTGTCGGCCAGCCTGCTGGACATCGAGAACTGGTGGGGGAACCGGCCCGCACCCATCTGGGTCGCCCGGCGGCTGTACGACTACTGCCATCTCCCAGGTGTGAAAGACCCTCGCACGCGGCCGTGGGTTCTGCAGGGGTCTGAGACGGCCCGCGGACCGGACAACGAACCTCTGGTGACAGACGTGGAGCCCCTCGGCTGGATCTCGGACTACGTCATCGACGAGGCCCGCCATATCGTCGCCGAGCAGCCTGGCCACTGGGGCTCTCTCGACCGTGACGAAACCGCCTGAGCGCCACAGCCGGTGCGCCGCTCAGCCGGTTGCGCGTCGGTCTGGGATGTCCGCGCCGGGCGCGGTCAGTGTGGCGGCGACGTTGGGCGGGCAACGTCGGCAGGGGAGGGGGAGGTCGGATTGGGCGCAGTGCCAGCGGGCGTGGTGGTGACGTTACCCGGCCACAGGCGCCCACCAGCTTGGGTTCGGCCAAGGAACGTTCAGCTGTTCAGGCTCTGCTGCCAGACGCGAGGGACGCTCGCCTACCTGCTGGAGGACTTCTCCGAAACGCCTGCGCGCGTGAGCGGTGCAAATGCTTGCGCCGCGGACTTCAGATGATCTGTCGCCGCTTCGCCGTTTCGACTCCGGTGTCCGTGCAACCCGGCCCCGGCGGCCGACCTGGCGCACGACCTGGGTGAAGGTGCCGCAAAAAGACGGCCTTGAGGAGGGCGAAGATGGATCATTCCCGTGTCCCTGTACTGGAGGCATTGCAGGAGTTCCGGCGTCGCGGCGACGTGGTCTACGGGCCTCCCGGGCACAAGCAGGGGCTGGGAGCTGATCCCCGGGTTCTCGACATCGTCGGGGAGGGGGTCTTCGCCTCGGACGTGCTCTCGCTGAACGGTCTCGACGACCGCCGCGAGTCGCAGGGTGTGCTCACGCAGGCGGAGGAGCTGATGGCCGACGCGGTCGGCGCCGAGCATGCCTTCTTCTCCACCTGTGGCAGTTCCCTGTCGGTGAAGACTGCGATGCTGGCGGTGGCCGGGCCGGGCGAGAAGCTCCTTATCTCGCGCAACGCCCACAAGTCCGTGATCGCCGCGGTGATCGTCAACGGTGTCGAGCCGGTGTGGGTGCATCCGAAATTCGACGCCGAACGGCACTTGGCTCACCCGCCGGAGCCGGACGACGTACGCCACGCGCTGCAGGCGCACCCGGACGCCAAGGGCATGCTGCTGATCACCCCGACGGACTGGGGCTCGTGCGCGGACATCCACGGTGTCGCCAAGGTCTGCCACGACCAGGACGTCCCCCTGATCGTCGATGAAGCGTGGGGGGCTCATCTGCCCTTCCATCCCGACCTGCCGTCCTGGGGCATGGACGCCGGCGCGGACCTGGTCGTCACCAGCGTCCACAAGATGGGCAGCGCGGTCGAGCAGAGCTCCGTCTTCCACCTCCAAGGCGACCGGGTCTCCCCCAATGTGCTCAAGCAGCGCGAGGATTTGCTGGGCACCACCAGTTCCTCCTCCCTGGTCTACGCCACACTCGACGGCTGGCGCCGCCAGATGGCCCAGCACGGGCACGACCTGCTGGACGCGGCGCTGCGCCGCGCCACACGCATCCGCCGGGCCGTCGCCGACATGCCCGGGCTGCGTCTGATGGGGCCGGAAGTCGTCGAGGCGGGCCTGACGGCGGAGCTGGACCTGCTGAGGATCACCATCGACGTGCGGGAGCTGGGCATCAGCGGTATGCAGGCCGCCGAATGGCTGCGCACCCATTGCCATGTGGACTTCGGCTCCTCCGACACCTGTCGGATCGGCGGGCAGATCACCCACGCTGACAACGAGCGCACCGAGAACCTGTTCATCGACTCCCTGCACCGTCTCGTCGGCCACGCCGACACGATCGAACCCCAGCCTCCTGTCCAATTGCCTGCACCGCACGCGCTGGAACTGGAGCAGGCCATGCTTCCGCGGGAGGCCTTCTTCGCGCAGGCCGAGCACGTCCCGGCCGACAAGGCCGTCGGGCGCGTCGCCGCGGAGATGCTCAGCCCTTATCCGCCCGGCGTGCCCGTCGTGGCCCCCGGCGAGGTCATTACCGAGGAGGTCGTTGATTACCTGAGGACCGGCGTGGCCGCCGGGATGCTTGTCCCCGACGCCGCCGACCCCACCGTCGAAACCCTGCGGGTGACGGCTCGGTAGCGGCGTTGGGCCTGTCGACACCTGCGTCACGGGCTTCGGATCGTCTCGTCGCCCCTGCGCGAAGCACCTTTCGACGGCCCCCTACCGGCTTCTCCACGTCCGGCTCTCGCGTTCGAGCACGTCTCGGCTCAGCTCGGAGCGGTTGGTGATGTCCTGTTCGGTGGCCCGCTGGGACAGTTCTGCTTCGTTCAGTTGCCGCAGCTTGTTTTTCCTGTTGCCGCGCTGGCCGCGGGCTGTGGCTGATGCCCGGGCCGTCTTCGGCGGCGTTCCTATGTTTTCTTTGCTGCTTTCTCAGCGAGCGTACGCGCCGCCTTCCGGACCGGGGCTGGCTTCTTTTGCCGTGTCCCGGCCGCCGTGCCGCGGCCCGTGCTGCCGGCTGGGTCGGTGCTGCCCTGCAGAACCGACATGAGATCGACGATGTTGGTGGCCGTCGGCGCCTCCTTGCGCCGGCTCGATCTACTCGCTCTTCGGACTTGGCCTTGACCAGCTGCCGCACCTTCTCCTGACCCGTGCCGCGATACCGGTGCACACCGCCTCGCGACTCACCGACGTCCTGCAGCCGCTCCTGCGCATCAGCAGCCACAGCGCGCTTGCGGACCTGTCGGGCGTCACGTTCCTGGACTCCACCGGGCTGACCTGTCTGATAGCGGCCTACCGTACGGCCCGGCACACCGGCGCCGGCCTGGTGCTGATCGCACCCAGCGAACGCGTACGGCACATGCTGGCCCTGACCGGCACAGATCAGGTACTGCACAGCTATCCCGCCGTGGACGCCGTCCCCGATGGACTGCCCGATCACTTCTGACGAGGCTGAAGTGACGCCAGCGGAGGTGACTCACGCCGGGTCGGGTGTGCGAGCGAGTCAAGTCTCGGAGCCCCATGTATTGCGGCCATCGGAGGCGTCACCGCGAGGACCGTCAGCCTCCCATTTGGTGTTGCCCTTCCGTTGCTCCGGGGCAAGTCATCACAAGTAAAGCCCTCGATTACCTGACCAGCGGCCTGGCCGCTGGCGTACTCATCACCTCGACTGGCGCAGCTGACGCCCGCAGGTATGGACAGCGGCTTGTGTGGCACTCATCTAGTGCGGGCCGCCCGACCTGACCGGGTGGCCCGACCAGACGGCATCGCCGGGCAATACACGAGCAGGAGCGATCCGGCGCAGATTGAGCGCCCTTCGCTCTCCGCAGTCGTGAAGCTCACCACGCCGAGTACCTGGCATGGACCACCAGGTGTCATGGACAGGGGAGAACATCATGACCGGCCGTGACGACTGTCCGCAGCCGCACCCGCGTCCGGGGTGAGTGCGGACCACAACGCCCCGAGCACGGAAGCTGACTTAGGCTGGCCGCAGCACACGGAAGCAGCAGAGAGAGCGCTGGCGGCAGTGACCTCCGATGTTCTGGAGGAGGAAGATTCCGTGCGCCAAGCCATCAGCGACGACACCGACACCACCGTCCGTACCGCAGCCTGACGGTGCCATCGGTCCGGCTTCACTTCTGACCGCGCCGGGTCGACTCGCCCGACGGCCCGGCCCGGGGCACGCTGGGAGGCGTGAGCAGTGCGCCGATCGTCGTGTGCTGGCCCTCCCTCTCGGGCGGCCGAAGGGTCACCGTGCACAGTCACGGCCAGGACGAGATCCTCGGTACCGCCTACAGCGACCACGACCTGGTCGTGTTCCTTGAGGGCGCCGGCGTGGCCGATCCCGAGGTCATCTTGGACGCCCCCAGTGGGTGGAGTGGCGCGGCGGCCAGGCCCACCAGTTCAGCGCCGCCTGACGTCCGTCACGCCGCGGCGTTGTGTCCAGAATTCAAGACAATCTGAATTCAGGGAAGCGTGTACAGTCGTGGTGTGCTGACTGTTGCCTCCGACATCGAGGTGCTGGCCCGGTTCGGCCGCGCGCTCGCCGACCCGATCCGCTGCCGCATCCTGCTCGCCCTGCGCGATGCCCCCGCCTATCCCGCCGATCTCGCCGACGCCCTCGGCGTCTCGCGCACGCGCCTGTCGAACCACCTGGCCTGTCTGCGGGACTGCGGCCTGGTCGTCACCGTCCCGGACGGTCGCCGCACCCGCTACGAACTTGCCGACGACCGCCTCGGCCATGCCCTGGACGACCTGCGCACCGCCGTGGTCGCCGTCGAGACCGACCGCACCTGCCCGGACGCCGTCGACAAGGGGTGCTGCTGACCATGACCGCCGAGATATCTATATCCCTCGGACCATCCTCGGCCCGCCGCGACGCGCTCGCCAAGCGCATACGCCTACTGGTCGCCGCCACCATCACCTACAACGTGATCGAGGCGATCGTCGCCCTCACCGCCGGCACCATCGCCTCCTCCACCGCCCTGATCGGCTTCGGCCTCGACTCGATCATCGAGGTCTCCTCCGCCGCCGCCGTCGCCTGGCAGTTCTCCGCCTCCGACCACGCTGCCCGCGAAGCCCGCGAGCAGCGCACCCTGCGGATCATCGCCGTCTCCTTCTTCACGCTCGCCGCCTACGTTACCTTCGACGCCGTCCGCGCCCTCACTGGCACCGGCGAAGCCGAACGCTCCTTCCCCGGCATCGTCATTGCCACCCTGTCGCTGGCGATCATGCCGTTCCTCTCCTTCGCCCAACGCAAGGCCGGCCGCGAACTTGGCTCCGCCTCCGCGGTCGCCGACTCCAAGCAAACCCTGCTATGCACCTACCTGTCCGCCGTGCTCCTCGTCGGCCTGCTCCTCAACGCCACCCTCGGCTGGTCCTGGGCCGACCCCATCGCCGCCCTCGTCATCGCCGCCATCGCAGTCAAGGAAGGCCGCGACGCCTGGCATGGCAAGGGCTGCTGCGCACCCTCCGCCGCCACGGCCCCCTTGCTCAGCGACACCGCCGCAGACGCATGCGGCTGCCGTCCTGGATGTGACTGCTGCAACTGATCACCCCCAGCATGGAGCCGGGCCCCGGTGTCGATCGTCGGGGCCTTCTCCGCATCCAGAGACGTAACGCGGCGCTACGGACACGGCTCCTGAACTGGCCAACCATTCCGCAACGTAATGGCCAGCTACGACGCAACGACAGCTCGTGACCTGCGGCCCTTAACGGCATCCTGGCCAACTTCCGCCCAATGTCACAATTGATCACGATGCGGTCACGGCGGAGAGGTTCTTCAAGATTGGCGTCACACGAGAGCCGAAGACCGCACCTGTAGAAGGTGAACGGCGGGATGGGCCCGCCCCACCTTCCAGGAGCACCCTGTGGCGAGCACCGCAGACGAGCCCGAGCAGCCCCTTGACCGGACCGGAGGGGTCCCTCCGTGGACCCCTCCATCATCCCCCCCCCGCGCCCCGTCGCCAAGGTCCGGGAGTTTCCGCAGGTCAGCCCCGGCGGGGAGGGGGCCGCCGCAGATTCGACAACCCTCATGTCAAGGCGTCCTACTCACAGGAAGAACTCGACAGAGCCTCGGCGGAGGGAGCTGCTGCAAGCGCTGGGGATCTTCCAGAGGGCTACGCCTGATCAGTTGTGGAAGCTGACCCGCCTGGACAACCAGCACGACAAGCTCACGCAGGAGAACCTCCTGGATCTTCAGGACCACCACTTGGTGAGGACCGAACGGAGGTACTCGCGTTCCATACCGGGCATGGCCGAGTGTCTATGGTCCGGGCGCCAACGCTGAGGATCCTGCTGCCGTCGCGCACATCTTCCAGGTCAAGGGGCGTCCGCCCTCTCATACGCTGATCATCCACATCGGCGGCGCGGAGCAGTTGGACGACTGGGTCCAGGACGTGCCGGTGACGGCGCGCCTGCTGGCCGAATGCTTCCGGCCGGGGCCCCTCACGCTGGTTCTGCGGCGCGGTTCTCGGGTGCCGCTCGAAGCGACCGGTGGTCTGGAGACGGTGGCCGTGCGCGTGCCCGGTCATCCCGTCGCACTTGCGCTGCTGTCGGCCTTCGGCGGCGGTGTCACGGCACCGTCCGCGAACCGCTTCGGCTCGGTCAGCCCCACGGCGGACCATGTCCGTGCCGAGTTCGGTGAGACGGTTGACCTCGTGCTGGACGGCGGCCCTTGCGAGGTCGGCGTCGAATCGACCATCGTCGACGTCACGGGCGACGCCCCGAGCATCCTTCGGCCGGGCGGGGTGACGCGCGAGGACCTCGAAGCGGTACTGGAGTGCCCGCTTGCGGTTCCCGCGACGAGTCGGGTGCGGGTGCCCGGCCAGTATCCGTCGCACTACGCGCCGCGTGCGCGGGTCGTCCTGGTCGAGCCGGAGAAGGTTGTCTCTGAAGCGGAGCTTGCGCAGCAGATGGGGCACCAGGTGGGCATTCTTCTGCCTGCCTCCTTCGCCGACGCTCCGGCGAAGGTGCACGCCGTGGTGGCCCTCCCCAGCTTGATGGCCGCCTATGCGCGCGGTCTGTACGGGTTCCTGCGCGAGCTTGACCAGCAAGGGTGCGACTTCATCATCGCATCCTTGCCGATGGAGGAAGGGCTGGGGTTGGCGATCGCCAACCGACTCTGCCGCGCAGGCCGGGGGGTGGGCGGGTCTTGCGCATCGGCGGGGCCTCCGCGCTGCGTGCCCCTGCGCGTCGCTGGGCCGGAGATGCTCGGCCGGCATGGCGAGGAGCACTGTTTCGAGGGGGCGCGGCCGGCCGCGCAGCGTCGCAAGAACCAGTAGGCCAAGCGAGACGAAACGCAGTAGGGGGTGGACGACTTCGAGTCTTTGTGGTCAACGCGAAACAAACGGCAGTGGAGCATAGGGCAACCAAGCCGTTCTCCGGTGAGTCGTACGGGGCGGCGCGGATGAGGATCTTGGTCTTTTCCGCGCGGCAACTGCCCGACGCAATCAGTGGAGTCGACATGCCCCAGTCCATGCGTAAGCGGAACATCGGCCGAGGGGTCGCGGTGGCCGTCGCCGTCGTCGCGGCGGTCACCACCCCGGGGGCCGCACACGCCAGCGTCGGCACCCCCGCCGCCCCGGCCGCCGCCTCGAAGCTCCATGACGACTTCAACGGCGACGGCTACCAGGACCTGGCCGTCGCCGCCCCGCACGGTCAGGTCGACGGCAAGGCCCGGGCCGGTCGTGTGGCCGTCGTGTACGGCTCGGCCAAGGGCCTCGACCTCGCCCGCAAGCAGGTGATCAGCCAGAACACCCCGGGCGTACCGGGTGCCGCCGAGGCCGGGGACGCCTACGGCGACGGCCTCGCCGCCGGTGACCTGGACGGCGACGGCTATGCCGACCTGGTCGTGGGCGCGCAGGGCGAGGACGTCGGGGACGTCGTCGACGCCGGCACGCTCGCCGTGCTGTGGGGCGGACCGAAGGGCCTGTCCGGCGGCACGGCCGTCGCCACCGGCACCGAGGAGGACCGGGCCGACGCGCTGCACCAGGCGCTCGGCGACTTCGACGGGGACGGCAGTCTCGACCTCGCCACCGGCAACCGGCTGCTGTACGGGCCGTTCGACCGCACCACGGGCGCAGCGAGCAGCCGAACGCTCGCCTTGGAGGCCGAGTACGCCACGAACGACGTGGCCGCCGGCGACATCGACCACGACGGCATCACCGACCTGGTCGCGCTCATCCACGACCGCAGCGACGACGACATGCACGACCCCGACTACAAGCACCGCCGCGCGGTCTACCTGCGCGGCACCCCGGACGGCCTGAGCGCCCCGGCCCCGGTGCGCAACGCCGACGGCACGCGGATGCGCGGCGGCGAGAGCCTGGGCATCGGGGACGTGGACAAGGACGGGTACGCCGACCTGGTGATCGGCCGCCCGAACGACGGCTTCGGCGAAGTCCCGCTGGACGACCCGCTGCTCAAGGGCGGCCAGATCGGGGTAGTGCACGGCTCGGCCGACGGACCCGACACTTCCCGTACGACGATCATCACGCAGAACACCCCGGGTGTGCCCGGCAGCGCGGAGTGGGCGGACGGGTTCGGCGGGGGCGTCTCCGTCGCCGACGTCAATGCCGACGGCTTCGCGGACGTCTCCACCGGCAGCGCGAGCGAGGACCTCGGGAACGTGTACGCGGCCGGCCAGGTCACCGTCCTGCGCGGCGGCGCCTCGGGGCTGACCGGCGCCGGTGCCTACAGCCTGAGCCAGAACACCAGGAACGTCCCGGGCACGGCGGAACAGAACGACTTCTTCGGCGCCGACACCAAGCTGCTCGACGTCAACGGCGACGGCCGGGCCGAGCTGTTCGCCGGCGCCACCGGCGAGAACCGCGACGGGGGAGTCTGGGCGTTTCCCAACCCGGTGAACACCCCCACCGCCACCGGCTCGGTCAGCTTCGGCGCGGGAACCCTCGGCACGGTCGGGAACGGCTCCTCCCTCGGCTCGGGTTTCGCTCGCTGACCCCGGACCGATCACCTGCCGGACGCGCCCGGCAACGGCCTGTCCCAGGGGCGACGGCGAGTGTGACGTCCCACTTCATCGCCCAGCCCGACTCTCACTGCGTGCCGGACATTGTCACCGGTCACCATCTTGATCCGTTGGCATCACGCGAGAACCAAGGCGACACCCGCTGAGAACGTGCAGCGCATCGGCATGAGGCATCGCAGGGACCCTCAACGGGCCCGGACCGTCGCAGGAGGTTCCTGGGACACGAGACCCCGGGGCGATCGCGCCCCGGGGTCTCCTACGGTCCGGCTCAACGGTCGGGCGGCGCCGCGTCACGCCTATGCCGCGAGCGCGTCCAACCGCTCCTGGGTGAGCTTGTCGCGCCTGGCCTGGCGGCGGCCTGTCCCATGCGGCCTGGCGGATCCGTGCGGCCCGACATGTCACCGCCACGCCACCGCCAGCCACGACGGGCCGGATGGCATCCCACCGATCCGCTCCCGCCGGGGCCCGCGCAGGCGGCGGCCCGCCAAACTCCACGGCGACAAGGGCTACGACTACGACGACCTGCGACGATGGCTGCGCAAGCGGGGCGTCCGGCACCGCATCGCCCGCAAGGGCATCGAGTCCTCTACCCGGCTCGGCCGGCACCGCTGGACCATCGAACGGACGATGTCCTGGCTGGCCGGCTGCCGCCGCCTGCACCGCCGCTACGAACGAAAAGTCGACCACTTCCTGACCTTCACCGCCCTCGCCTGCACCCTCATCTGCTACCGCAGACTCGCCAAATGAGACGACGTCTAATACTGCAACGGTGCTTGTGCTGATTGCTGACCAGTTTCAAGGGCTGTGTCCGCGTCGCTTGTAGTGACTGACGCGGGCCTGGCGTTGTCGTCTGCGGCGCCATGTCGACCAGTGCAGGATGTGGTCGATCGGTGCTGGTTGGCGGTCGGTAAGGCGGTGGATCAGGCGTCGGATCTCGGCGAGGCTGAGGTGGATGAGCTGGGAGGATCCGTTTCTGCTTTGTCCGCGTCCAGCTGGCGGGCGCGCAAGACGGTCAGGCAGGCGTGGGCGGCCATGGCCAGGGTCATGTGGCGGTGCCAGCCCGGATAACGGCGGACCTGGTAGTCGTCCAGGCCGCACTCCTGCTTCGCGCTCTGAAAGCACTCCTCCACCGCCCAGCGGCTGCCCGCGACGCGGATCAGCTCATCCAGCGTGGTGCCGGCGGGGCAGTAGGCGATGTAGTAGGAGATCTCCTCGGGCCTGCTCACGCTGCGGCGGGCCAACACCCAGTGCCGACGATCCGGCCGGTGCCAGGGCCGGACCTCGACACGGGCCCAGTCATAGATCCGCCGACCATGCGCGCCTTCGCCGCAGGAACGGCGTTTCCACTTCTGCCGCGGCAGGCCGGGGAACAGCTCGTGCACGGGGTGGTCGATGGACCAGCGGGTGACGACCGTGTCGTGGCGGGTGGTGGCCATGACATGGAAGACATCGGCCTGTTCCAGTTCGAACCGCCAGCCCTTGCTGTAGCCGTAGGCGGCGTCCGCCGTCACCCAGCCGAACGGAACCTTGTCGGCAATGGCCCGGCGGACCATCGTCTTGGCCATGGCCACCTTCGTCTCGAATGCGACGCTGTCGTCGATGCCCGCCCGGCGGCAGCGGTCCCGGTCGTCCGTCCAGGAAGTGGGCAGATACAACCGCCGGTCGATCAGCGTGCGTCCACGGCTCGTGGCGTAGGCGAGGAAGACACCGATCTGGCAGTTCTCCGTGCGTCCGGGGGCTTGTATCTGAATAACTGTCAGGTTTGATCTTTCTGGTGGTTTTCGTCAGAAAGGCGGGCTCGGAGCTGTTCGAGAGTCCGGGCGGGCGCCCCGGGCAGTGGTGTGACGACGATGCGGTGCAGGTCCAGAAGCCGGTGGCCGTCTTGGAACTGGTTGGAGAGGTTGGTGCGGGTGACGCCCAGCAGCTGGGCCAGGAGAGTGCTGGTGATTGCCCTGCGTCGACGTAAGAGCGCTGCCAGGAGGCGGTGGTAGTGGTCGAGGCTGCTGGTCTGTGGGTGGAGGTAGCTGCGCGGACGATGGAAGCGCCGCTGGAAGGCCGCCTCGGCCAGGACGTCCCAGTACGGCTCCGAGACTGCCACCAGGCGCTCGAAGTCGGACCGTGGCATGCCGGTCAGGGCCGGATCGCTGAGCATCTCGGTCAGGGCGGGGTCGATCCGCCGGGCGGCCGTCGGCGCCTGTGGAGGTCGCGGTGGAACCGGGGCGAGGGTGTAGTTCCAGTTGCCGTGGAACGCATCGGGCGTGATCGGCAAGGCTTGGAACTCGGCAGCGGTAACCGTGGAGCCCAGGCGGTAGCTACCGGTGTCCAGCTCGGCGCCGATGGTCAGCCCGGTCCGGGTGGTCGTCGCAGCGATGGTCTCGATGACGACCTCGTAGCTGGTCAGCGGTCGGCCGCGCCAGTTCGCGGTGATGTGACAGAACATCCGGTGTTCGATCTTGTTCCACTTCGACGTGCCCGGCGGGAAGTGGCAGACCGTGATCTCCAGGCCGCTTTCCAGGGCGAAGGCGGCCAGGTGCTTCTTCCAGGTCCAGCGGCGTGGATCGTTCGAGCCGCCAGCGTCGGCGGTGATCAGCAACCGGGTGGCGTTTGAGTGGTGCACCCGTCCGCGGCGCTGCCACCAGCGACGTATGGACTCCACCGCGAACTCGGCAGTGTCGTGGTCGGTCCCGACGTTGACCCAACCGGTGTTGGTGGCGATGTCGTAGATCCCATACGGGATGGCGACGGGCTGGTCGCTGGTGGTGAAGGTGTGGCAGTCGACCTTGATCGGCTCCTTGCCCGGCCGCCAGGTGCGACCGGGCCGGTCGCGGTTGCCGAGCCATTCCTTGGCCTTGGTGTCGACGCTGATCACCGGCTGCCGGTCGTCGAGGAAGACGCTAGCCGTGGCGTTGAGGTGGGCGAACTGGGCGTCGCGGTCCGGATGGCCGGCGCCCTCGGTGGTCTTGACGGTGCCCTGCAGGCTGTAGCCCAGGCCGTGCAGCAGACGCCCGACGGTTGCGGCACTGACCCGATGGCCCTGCGACGTGAGGGTCGAGGCCAGAGCACGCAGCGACAAGGTGGTCCATCGCAGCGGCGAGACGGGATCACCTCGGGTGTGCGGCTCGATCAACGCCTCGAGTGCCGGCAGCAGGCCGGGGTCGGTGACCGTCAACGGCTTACGGCCGGCTCCCGCAGCCCGAACCCTCCGTGTGGGCGCCGGGTCCCCGGCCAGCTCGGTCACGCCGCGCGCGACGGTGATGGTACTGGTCCCGGATGCGGCAGCCACCAGGGCGATTCCACCGTGGCCGATCGCTGCGGCTTCGCTGGCCAGGTAGAGCCGACGACGACGCTCGTCGAGATGCGGCAGGATCCGATCGAACTTGGCCCGCAAGGCGGTGACCGGAGGACGCACAGGCATGGTCCACCATCCCACCAACTCCACCAGAGCAAGCAGTAATTGAAATACAAGCCCCGGCGGTACCGGAGTATTGCCTTTGCACCCCAGCCGAACGGACGCCCTTCTTCAGGAACCCGGTGTCGTCGACGATCAGGACGGCATCCCGGTCTCCGAGGTGTTCCACGACGTAGTCGCGTACGTCATCCAGGACCTCGTCGGCGCCCCACTCGATGCGGTTCAGCAGCCGGTGGATGCGGTCGGGGCCCGCGTGCCCGGCCTCCTCCGCAAGCGTCCAGCCGTTCTTCCGCTCCAGTGGCGCGATCAGTCCCCGCATGTACGCCAGCGCCGACTGACGCGGCTCCTCCCGGTTGAACCGGTGTACGAACCGCTCATGTAGAGCGTCCAGTTCGCTCGCCCACAGCCTGACATCAGCAAGGTCCCCACCCATGACCACACCAACGACCGACCTGGCCAGCAGTCACGGCAAGCACCGTTGCAGTACTAGAACAGGTGTGCGGTTACAGCCAGGGATTCGTCGAAGGTGCCGGGGTCGACACGCTGGGCCCAGATCGCGCCGGTGTGCCCGTCCTCGCCCCTGGGCAGGCCGCGGAACGGCTTATAAATTACGGCCCCATACTCGGCGGCGAACTTCCGTGCAGCCTCGACGTCGTTGGTGACCAGGGTCGGCGGAATGGTCAGGCCGAGCTGGGCGGCAGTCTGAAGCTGGGCGGGCTTGAAGTCGGCGGCGGCGATCGCGTCGGGGTGGTTGACGTAGCGGACGCCGTGCAAGTGGTTGAGCACCCCGCCGAGCCCGTGGCGGGCCTTGGCGGCGGCGAAGGCGCGCTGCTGAGCTGGCAGATGCTCGTAGCGGGCTGCATGAGGGGTGGGGCGGCGGTAGTGGACCGCCGCCACCTCCCCCAGCTCCACCTCGCAGCTGGCCGTCCGCAGCTGACCGCCCCGGACCGGTGCCCCGGCCTCATGCGTGCACCGAAAGCCAGAGCAGAGCCGATGTCGGCCGGGTCCGCACGGACCACCGGCGCCCCAAGCTCGTTGAGCGCACCGATCACCCGGTCCGCAGTGACGTCCTCCAGGGACGTGATGGCCAGGACGATGCCAGCCATCGCCGCCTCCCTGTCGGCGCCACAGGCCACGACGTGACCCCGCAGCAGCAACATGCTCCGCGCCCTCGCCAGTGCGCTGGCCAACTCGGGGCCGCAGCAGATCGAGTACGGGAAGGCAGACGTGAGGGCCCTGCTCTCGTATAGCCACCGCAGGGCGGAGTGCAGCGCTGTGTGACTGCCGCGGAGCTGTCCGTGGCGTGGGCGAAGTGCGAGCCTGGTCCCACAGCCAGCGTACCCGTCGGGATCGGAGGCCGGCCCATTGGTGTGTTGGGATGAAGTCGCGCGTGGAGTATTCCCAGAAGTCGTAACGTCCACGGGTGGCAGGCGTTGTACAACGGGGGAGGTGTCCGACGAAGCCATGCGGTTAAAAGGGTGCCAGGTCACGGATCGGCGCAGGGGGCGTGTTCTCAGTAGCGCGGCCACTGCTGTGAGTTGCTTCCTTGCCCTCCTGGCGTGCAGCCCGGGGCAATCGTTCAAGGCGGACGAGCCGACTGTCGCCGCCACCGTTCGGGCCTCGGAGACCGGTGAGTCCACCGCGCCAGCAACTGAATTGCCCGAGGAGCCGGTTCCCTCGTCGAGCTTCAGGAGACAACAACCGCTGGATACCAGCAAGTTGGTGGGAACCTGGGAAATCTCGCCGGGATCCGCCAGCGACAACTACTACTCACTGGAGATCGAGAAGGACGGAGCGGCCAGCACGGTCGGCGAGCCGCTCGCCGTCCGGGACTCCATGGAGGTGTTCCGCATCTGCGGCGGGACGGCCCATCTCAAGTCCACACCAGTGGAGATGACGCTGACCTGCGCGGACGCGAAGACGGACGAAGACGGCCGGTACCTCCACGTGCGGCGGCACGCCGGCATGCTCCACCTGGGACAACCGCCGTCGATCCTTGAGGAGTACGGGGACGAGGCACTGATCATCGACTGGGCCAACGGGAAGACGGACTACCTATTCCCTGGCAACATCTAGGGGGAAGCATGGTCAACCACTTGGGACGAGCTCTTGCCGTCGCCGTCGGGACGGCCCTGTGCGCGGGATGCTCGGCGGGTCACGGCAAGTCGGACCCGGCTCCGAAGAAGTCGGCCGCGACCAGGACCGCGTCCATGTCGCCCTCCCCGACGCCCACGAAGAAGTACTCGGCAGTCGGTTCCTGGACCCCGCTCTTTCTCTCCGACACCGACATGTTCATCTTCGAGGTGAAGAAGAACGGCGACGTCAGCACGTTCGGTGAGCCTGTGGCGAGGCGTGTGACGCAGGACAGCATGGTGGTCTGCAGCGGGGAGCTTGCCTCCCTGTCCTTGCCGACCACGGTGAAGCTCAGCTGCCTCGACACCGGAGAGCTGACGGAGTCCCCCCCACCCGGAGCCGGAGACCTGAAACTGCCCGAGTACAAGGGACTCGTGGATGTGGTGAGCGAAGTCCCCAAGTCTCTCGAGGAGTACGGCAGGGAGCTGCTCATGATCAAGTGGACCGGAGGACAGGTGGATCTCCTGCACAAGGGCGCCTACGGAGGTGGCTCGCTGTGAGGATCCGGGAAGTCGTCCAGGACTGCGTGGAGTTCGCGGTAGGCGAGGAGTACGTCACCCCGGATGAGCTGCTCATTCTCAAGGCCCTGGCCGAGGAGCCCGACGACCGCCGGGTCCTGCGCAGGCTCCGGCGCCGTCGTACCCGCGGCGAACCGCTCGGCTTCGGCACCGGAGAGATCGTCGGCGTCCTGGCGGCTGTACTGTGGCTGGCGGTCGACGAAGCAGTGCGCAGTGCGACAGGGCAGGCGGTTCAGTCGCTGTCCGAGCGGCTTCGGAGCTTGCTGCGCAGGTTGTTCCGGCGTCCTGATCCCCAACCGGAGCTTCCCGCGTTGACCCGGGAGCAGTTGAACGCCGTGGCGCAGGTGGTGGTCGAGCAGCTCACCGAGATTGGGCTCTCCCCAGAGCAGGCTCAGCGGCTGGCCGAGCGGGTCGCGGGGCGGCTCGCGCTGGGGACGCCGGCCGAAGTGGAGTCCGGGTCTCGAGATGAGGGCGGGGAGGCGGATGACCGCGCCGGTAACGGTCGGTCGTGAGCCGACGGCCGAGGCGTCCCGGGGTCGTCTGCCGGTCAGCACCACGCTCCGCTTCGCGCTGCTGGTCACGCTGATCGTCATCACTGGCCTCTTCTGGCTCGACAACCTTGTCACCCACTGGTCGCAGGCCGCCGTGAAGAAGGACGGCTACTGCAAGGTCGCCTCCGGCCTGCTGCTGCCGGACGTGGACGGCGACCCGACGGCGGCCTACCGGCGCTGCATGGGCTCGGTCGAGCCGCCCAACCGGATGTGGACGCTCCTCGGGGTGCTCGCTGTCCTCGCTCTGGCACTGGCCATTTACGCCTTCCTGCCGACCTGGAAGCGGATCCGCCGCGGTCTCGTCGCACTCGACGTCCCCGCCGACCCTCCACTCCGCTCCTCCGGGACGGTGACGCTGGAGGAGGAGCTGGGCGACCTGCGCCGGACGGCGGGCCTTCCAGCGCACAGTGTGCGGTTCATGCTCGACCCCTATAACGTGCGCAGCAGTGCCGTCGTCTTCGGACGGTTCGGACGCTGCACCGTCAGCCTCCACTCCGGGCTGGTCAGCCGCCGGCAGGCGGAACCGGGGATGTTCCGGGGCGTAGTGCTGCACGAGCTGAACCACGTGGTCAACCGGGACGTGAGCCTGACGTACGCCACGATCGCTCTGTGGCGCGCCTTCCTCGCCGCCATCCTGCTCCCCGTGACCGTCGTCGATTTCCATCCGTATCTGGGTATCGGGTCGTTCGCCGACAGCATGGCCTACTGGCGCGCCAACCTGTCCTACATGATCCCCTCGATGGTCCTGGTCGGGGTGATCGCGGCAATCATGTACCTCGTACGCGCCGACATCCTGCGCACCCGCGAGTTCCATGCGGACGCCCTTCCGGAGCCTTGGGGAGCGGACGTCGCACCATCCCTTACGGGTGAGCACCGACGTGGCCGGATCTGGCGGAGCCATCCCAGTGACGCGGACCGGCTGCGTGCGCTGGCGGAGCCGTCCATCCTGTTCCGCACTAATGCCGTTCCCTTCTTCACCACAGGTGTCCTTGCCGTGGCGGCCTCCAGCCGCGTTCCGACGTTCCTCATCACCGGTTTCCGGCAGACCGTCGTGGCATGGACGGTCACCACGCTCGCCGTCGGCCTCGTCGTCATCATGATCTGGCGGTCCGTACGGCACGCTGTGCGTCATGGCCAGCCGGTGCCGAAGGGTTTCAGGGAGGGCCTGTGGTTCGGCTCCGGCCTCATCGCGGGGGAGCTGGTCATCGGCCGGAACATCGGAAACTCGGTGCTGCCGCAGCGGCCGTGGCTGCTGCTGTTGCTTCTGGTGGGCGCGCTGCCGCTGGGCGTGTGGACCGCGCAGATCACCCAGGTCCTGCCGCGGCGCCCGGCCGCGCTCGCGCTCGCGCTGGCCACCGCTGTGACGGCGTTCGGAACGTGGCTCGCCTACTGGATGAAATGGGGCCACATAGCCCTGTCGGCCGACCGGATGGCTGTGATCCCGCTCCTGGGGGAAGTCCCCGCTCCGGACGGTAGTTGGGTGCCGCTGCCTCCGGAACTGGTCTTCTGGCTGCCGCTGGCCGACCGGGTCCGGGACGACCCGGTCGCCGTCGTCGGTGCCACGCTGCTGTGGCTCGCCCCGGCGGCGGCGGTGCTGTGGCGGTCCCTCCGCAGCCGTCCGCGCGGTTCCGTCCCCCGGCGGCCGCTCCTGCTCGCGGCCGTGGGAGGCGTGGCCGGCACGCTCTGGGCGGCGTGGGTCCACGTCGTGGTGCACAGGGTGCAGCCGCCGCCGGCCTCCTGGGACGAGCTCGAACTGGCCACCTTCTACGGCTGGCTGACCGTTGCCCTCCTCGTGCCCGCGGCCCTCGTGGCAGCGACAGCGGCCGCCGCCCGGCCGTTTTCCGGCCTGCTCGACGGCCTCGTGGCCGGCGGCGGGGCGCTACTCGGTGGCCTCGCGGGAGTGTGGGCGCTGACGGCACTCGACGGGTGCGTGACACCCCTGGCTGTCTGGGGCGACACCTGCACCCCGGCTTGGGCCGGCTCGTTGCTCGTGCTGGGCTCGGCGAGTCGGCCCGTCCTCTCCTTCGGCGTGTTCGTCGTGGCGGCGGTCGCCGCCTGGGCGGCATGCGGAAGGGAGCTGCTGAGCGTGCTCACCGCGCCCCGGCGCCGGGTGCGCGGCCGTATCCCCGTCCCCGCGCCTCGTACGGCGGGCCGTTCCCCCAGTAAGACCCCCACGATCGTCCTCGCCGCGATGGTGCTCGCGACGTGCGTCCTGAGTGGGTACGCGGTGGCGGACGCCGTCGACGACAGCGGACAGACCAGCACGATCGACTCCTCCAGTGGCACAAGACTGCGCACCCAGTCGTGGCTGGAAGCGGGTGGAAACGAACTGCTGCTGGGATTCGAGGAGAGGGTCCAGGCATACGCCAAGCACCTCACGCCGCTGGTCCGGGAGGCTATGGCGAACAGGGCCCCGGAGGACGCCGACCTGGGAAACATCATCAACGCTCACCCGGAAGAGGTGCCCACGGTAAAGCGTAATTGCTCGGCGCTGGAGCGGCAGGCGCGGACGGCTGAGCGGTTTATCCCGATTCCGGACGAGCGCGCCCAGTCACTGTGGCAGGACATCCTGTCCCGCACCAGGAAGGGAGCGGCCCTGTGCGTGCGGGGAGCCGGAGAGTCGTCTCACGCGCTCACGGAGGGGACCGACCTCCTGCTGTCGACGGGAGAGATGCATCCGCAACTGGACGCGCGGCTCCTGGAGATCCAGGGCAGGCGGAGGGGATGACGTCTTCCGGGCCTCACACATGAACAGTCGCCTGGTGGGTGATCAGCCGTCGGATCTCGGCGAGGCTGGAGTGGATGAGCTGGAAGGGTCCGTTTCTGCTTTCCAGGTGTCCAGCTAGCGGGCGCGCAGAACGGTCAGGCAGACGTGGGCGGCCAGGGCGAGGGCCATGTGGCGGTGCCAGCCGGGGTAGCGACGGACCTGGTACGACGCCGCCAGGTGCTGCGGGGCCTCGTCTGCTTCTACGTGCTCACATCGGATCTCGTTCGCAGGGAGTCGAGTTCGCGCCGCAACCTACCGGAGGCCAACGGACGGCTTGCCGTTGCGGCGCACCAGCCATCTCGAACCCAATACGGATACCGGTTGTGACCTTGTGAGATCACCGCAAAGCAGCGGGACTTCGATCTCTGCCACTGGTGTCAGAGGGGCTGTTCGAGGAGATTCTCTTCGACGTCCTGGGTGGGCGCGGTGTAAAGAACTCAGGTGTGGCCGAACGGGACGGGGGTGGCTTTCGAAGGCCGCTGGCACCGAGGGTGCCGGTTGATCCGGCGCGACGGCGAGCCGGTTTGATCGGCGCCGGCTCGCCGTGCAGCGTCCGCCCCGGATGGCGAGCGAGATCCGGTGGGTCCAGGGAAAGAACTGTGCGATGCCCGCACCGGTGAGGGACGTTCGGCCGCCGCGGCGTACGTCGGTGGCGGCACGGCCCGGACTCGGCATCCGCACTGTGTCCGTCTTCTTCAGCGCGGCCGGTCGGCTGGTCGATGGCCGCCTGTTCACCCCTTTCGGCTCTGCCGCAGTAGGTGCGCATGCTTTGTCTCCGCCGCTGGTGACATGCTCGATCGGACACGCGAGGTGCCGGCGAGGTGCTGGGGCCGTTCCGGTGCTGCCGCAGTGAATCCGAAATTTACTACGGCACCTCTTCGAAAACATGGGCGTCACATTGCAGCGACGACCACCGACAGTTACTTGTCAGGTAGCGGCAACTGTGGGAAACAGGGGTCGAATCGTGCTCCGCGGCCGGAGCGAGCTGGGATCAGCGCCCGTTCATGCGCAGCACAGTGACGGCGCCGACCGTCATGTAGCCGCGCCATTCGAGTGATGCGGCGGCCGAATAGCTGGTGAAGTCGACTGCCCATCCGCCGTCCTGCTGCTGCCCGCGTTCCAGGCGGTCGAGGTCGTCCGACACGGCATGAGGATCGAGCAGGCCGCGGATTGGCCGCCCGGGCTCGGGCGCGTAGTCGAGAAGATGAAGCATCTCGCCCTCGGCCCCGCCGACGACGGCGAGTGCCCCGTCCTTTGGGATGAACTGTCCGAGGTGGTCGAGCAGATCACGTGCCTCCGGGTGGGTGTCGGATGCGATGTCGAGGAACTGGAGCGCGAAGGAGAGCACGTACGCGAAGGGAACTTCGTCGATCCGACGGATCGCGTCGAAACAGTACCGCGTCGCCGTTGCCAGCCATGGATGGTCTCGTACGGTCACATCCCAGCGCGCGGCGCGATACGCCTGCGTCGCCACCGCGGCCGTGATTTGCAGCGATGACTCCATGGGATCCGCTTGCCCCCAAAACGGGGCGCACGCCACGGGGTCGCTGATCGGGAGCGCGAACGGCAGCCCGCCATCGGGCAAAGTCACCGAGTCCAGCCAGTCGAGGAGGGCTGCAGTGTGCGGCGAGGTCGCAGGGCCGGCGTCGGCGAGCGCCTCGAGCGCGTGCTGGGCGCCTGCCGGCTGGCTCTCCGGTGCACGAAGATCTGGTTCGAGTCCCCACCCGTAGCCGCCATCGGGGTTTCGGTAGGCGTCGAGTCCGTGAATGATGGCCTGACGAGCCGCGTCGCTGTCGGTCATGACGGCCTCGAAGCGCCGCCGATCGAGGACTCGCGCGTGCGAGGCCATGAACGCTTTCGCGCGACCTAGGTTGATGCTCATACGAGGACCCTGCCATCCGTCGGCTACGTCAGGCTTGGACGAAACGGCCAGACGAGGGGAAGGAACCTGAAGCCGTGAAGAGCGAGCATTGAAAGGGCGCCATCTTGCTAAGGTTGTCCCGCAATGATCAGCTGTCTTGGCATGACCAGCATGGGGATGCCCGCCTTGGGCCGGTCTATCCGGCCAGCGCGAGGTTGTGGAGGCGGGCTGTGCCAAGCATGGCGTGATAGACGCCGTCTTTCTTCAAGCGGCAGTCGCGGAGGATCTTCCAGCTCTTCATGCGGGCGAAGGTGTGCTCGACGCGGGCACGGACCTTGCGGTGAGAGCGGTTGTGCTCCTCTTTCCATGCGGGGAGTCCGGCCTGACCGGGTTCGCGGCGGTGCGGGATTACCAGGCCAGTGCCGCGGTAGCCGCCATCAGCGATCACCGTGATGTTGCCGACGATAGCCTTCGCCCCGGACAGCTCCCATGCCCTGCAGTCGTTGCGGTTGCCCGGCAGAGGCTGGCCAACCGCGACGACCAGTCGCGTATCGGCGTTGATGACGACCTGGTGGTTGGTGGAGTACCGGTAGTTCTTCGACTGCTCGGCCACTGCATGGTCACGCGTGGGGATCAAGGTGCCGTCCACGATGAGCACGGTGCCCTTGCGGAACCGTCGGCGCGGCCGCAGCGCGAGCAGCGGTGCGAGGCGGTTGATGATGCGGTCGGCTGCAGACTTCGAAATTCCGAACAGCGGCGCGAGCTGGCGCAGTGTCAAGTTCGTGCGCCAGTAAGCCGTGACCAGCAGCATGCGGTCTTCCAGGGGCAGGCTCCACGGTCGGCCTCGGCGGACCGCGTCCGCTCCCTCACGGCGCAGGACGGTCACCAGCTTGGCGAAGCAGCGCGGGCTCAGCCCAGTGAACGGGCCTATCCAGGACGGCTGCGACGCCGTGATCACACCAGCCACGCATTGATCATTTCACCGCAGCTTGGGCCCTTCAGCCGGCTTCCCGGCCGCCGGCCAGACGGCGCCGCCACCAGAGGTCAGAACGCCACTGCCGATGAGTGGCAAATGGATCCGGCAGCGTACGCTTGACGTACCTGGCATCCAGGAGATGCACTCGGCGTTCAAGCTCGGCGCGAGGCCTGCGAGGCAACTGCCGCAGGACCTTCTCAAGCACGTCGCGGGCGTGCCGCACGTCGTCGAAGGAACAACCGCGGCACGAACACTCCGCGTCCTGCGGATAAAGGGGCCGTCGGCCCGGTGGTTGCAGAAACGCTCGATACCGCCGCAGCGCACGGTCGGTGGCGCCGGGGTAGACGTAGTAGTCGCCCGAGAGTCTCTCTGCTCGATCTATCGCGACGCTGGTTCGAGCAGAGAGGCCGTGGATCCGCTCCAGAGGCAAGCTCCACACGGCACGGAGGGACTGTTCAGCGCGCAGCGCGCCGGGCCGCTTACGCGGCATAGGCCTTTCGGTACGTGGACATGAACATCATCATGCCAGCCTACGGTCGTCGACAGCCAGGAAGCCGCACGTGCAGCGACCCACCCCGCAGGATTCAACCTCGCAGGCTGTCCGAGGTGGAGTAGCGGGACAGCCCTTAGAGGTCCTAACAAAGGCGTTGGGCGTGTCGGTGGGTGATGAGGCAGGTGGCGAGGCCGAGGAGGGCTTCATGAATGTCGTCGCGTCTTTCCCAGCGGATGCGCAGGCGGCGGAAGCCGTGGAGCCAGGAGATGGTGCGTTCGACGACCCATCGGAAGATGCCCAGGCCGGAGCCGTGCGGTTGGCCGCGTTCGGCGATCACAGGCCGGATGTCTCACTGCCACAGCAGGCGCCGGTACTTGTCGTGGTCGTAGCCGCGGTCGGCGAACAGCATGTCCGGCCGTCTGCGTGGCCGCCCGACCACACCGGCCACGGGTGGGACCTTGTCGAGCAGGGGCAGGAGCTGGGTGACGTCGTTGCGGTTTCCGTCGGTCAGCGATACCGCGAGCGGGATGCCCTGCCCATCGGTGAGGACGTGGTGCTTGCTGCCCGGTCGTGTGCGGTCGACCGGGCCGGGACCGCTTTTGGGCCCCGGCGGGCCGCCCTGACGTGGGAGGAGTCGATCACCGCCCGCGACCAGTCCAGCTGCTTCGCCGACCGCAGCTTCTTCAGCAGCACCAGGTGCAGCTTCTCCCACACGCCGGCCTCGTTCCAGGCGGCCAGCCGCCGCCAGCAGGTCACGCCGGAGCCAAGCCCAGCTCCTGGGGCAGGTACTCCCACTGAATGCCGGTGTGCAGCACGAACAGGACCCCGCACAAGGCCTGCCGGTCCGGCACCCGAGGCCGGCCCGCCACCAGCTTCGGACCCGGCCCGGGCAGCAACGGCTCGACGAGCGACCACAGTTCGTCCGACACGATCCACGGCCGCGACTGACGCTTCCCCACGACCCGACCAACGAGCAGACAGACCGATGGTTACTTGATCAACAACTTCTGTTAGGAACTCTTAGGAACAGCTAAGCGACACATGTGAGCGTGACGGGTGTCTGGCCGGTGAGCCGTTTGCTCTCACGGTTGAAGTGGGCTTGGTCGACGTAGCCTGCTGTGGCCGCGGCATCACGCAACGACAGGCCCGCTCGTGCCAAGTGGAGTGCATGCTGGAAACGGTGAATCTGCATGAGCGTCTTGGGGCCGTAGCCAAAGAGCCGGTTGCTGAGCCGACGCAACGACCGTTCCGACAGGCCGTGGAGCTCTGCTGTCTCCCGCACGCTCAGACCTGCACGAGCGGCACGGTCAAGAGAAGCCGCCACACGAAGAATGGAACGCTCCGGGTCGGCCCGCGTCCACAGGGCGATGAAGACCTTTTCGAGGGCATCGGCCGCATTGTCTTCGAATGACCAGCCATCGTGCCCGGGGAGCGTGACCAGTTCCGACAACTCAACGCGTTGGTCTGTCAGTTCGTGTGCGGGCACACCGAGAAGTGCGTAGGCCACGCCCGGAGCGAGTCGGAGACCCCAGGTCACCTCGCCGGCATGCGTCCGCGCGGTGAACGTCCGAGTGTCGGCGCCTGCTACGACCAAACGTTCCCGGAACCACATCAGGTCCATCACGCCGTCGGGGATTATGCGTTTTTCGGGGCCGTCCGAGAGCACCCGCCACATCGTCGCGCCGGTTCGGACACCCCGTTGTGTTGTATAACTCCTCACGTGCCGTCCACCTCCGCACCGCGCATATTAAAGCGTGTTGCGCAGGGCCGTGATCACGCGGGCCGAAGCGGTGTTCGGGTGTGCGCGGTCATGCGGCGGGGACGGGGTCTGCACGTGGGCGACGGCGTACTCGTCGGAGTCGGGACATCCGGCAGCGCTGACGACGCCGAGGCCTCACTCGCCGAACTGGCCGCGCTGGAAGAACTGGCGGGCGCTCTGGTGTGCGATGGGGTCATCCAAAAGTGGCAGAAGCCCGACCCGGCGAGCTCCATCGGATCAGGCAAGGCCGAAGAGCTGCGGGAGATCGTCGAGGAGGCCGGCGCCGACACGGTCCTCTGCGACGGCGAACTCAGCCCGAGCCAGCTGGTCCACTTGGAGGACGTCGTACGCGTCAAGGTCGTGGACCGTACCACGCTGATCCTGGACATCTTCGCGCAGCACACCAAGTTCCGGGAGAATAACGCTCAAGTGTCGTTGGCCCAGATGCAGTACATGCTGCCCAGCTGTGCGGCTGGGGCCAGTCGATGTCCCGGCAGATGGACGGCGGTGGCAGGGGCGGCATGGCGACCCGCAGACCCGGCGAGACGAAGATCGAAACCGACAGGCGGCAGATCCGCGAACGGGTGGCCAGACTACGCCGCAAAATTCCCCAGTTGAAGACCGGACGGGACACCAAGCGCGAGAAACGGGGGCGCAACAGAGTGCTGTCGATCGCGCTCGCAGGGTACGCCGACGCCGGCAACTCCTTCCTGCTGAACCGGCTCACCGGCGCCGGAGTGCTGCTGGAGAAGTACGCTGTTCGCCACCCCGGAGACGACCGTGCGCCGCGCGCAAACCTCGAGCGACCGTCCCTGCACCATCGCCGACACCGTCGGCTTCGTACGGCACCTTCCGCACCACCTCGTCGAAGCGTTCCGCTCGACCATCGACGAGGTGACGAACGCGCACTTGGTGCTGCACGCGGTGGACGGCTCGCACTCGGACCCAGAGGCGCAACTCGTCTCCGTCCGGGAGCCCTGACGGGGTCGGCGCGGACGAGATCAGGAAGGTCGTGGTCGTCAACAAGGCGGACGGCGCCGACCCAGACGTGCTGTTCCGGCGGCTGACCGCGGAACCGGGCTCGATCGCGGTCTTCGCGCGCACCGGAGACGGTATCGAGGCACTGCGGGACTTCATCGACGTCCTGCTGCCGCGTCCCGAGGTGAAAAACGAGGCCATGGCGCCCTACCCCCAGGACAGCCTGGTTTTCCGGACCCCCAGGGAGGGCGAGGTGTTGTCCGCCGAGCACACCGAGCAAGCCCCCTCCTGAAGGCGAGGGCGGGGCCGGAACCGGCGGCCACGCCGCGGGCCTATCCCAGCCGTGACCCTGGCGGGAGGGCCGCAGGACGAACCCGTCCTCCCATCTGTCCCGGCCGGACCAGTTGCCGGTGCAGCTTCATACCATCTACGATGGCTTTATGGGTTCCCTGTGATCGATACGTGTGGTCCGCGAGGGTGTGGGACGTCGAGCCTGGCTCCGTCACCGCACCCGGCCGTGCACGCCTGAGAAGACGGACGCGCTGCGATTTCTTCGTCCTGCGCTGTTTCCGCCGGACGGAACCACCCTGACGGTGCGGGTTTTCAACCGACTGCGTTTTCAACGGTCTGCTGTGTGCGCGGCGACATCACTCACCCCAGATCAGGAGGACTCCTGCATGTCGACAGCGCAACTCGCTCTGCATGACATCACCAAGCGTTACCAGGACCACGTCGTACTCGACCGGATCGGCTTCACCATCAAGCCGGGCGAGAAGGTCGGTGTTATCGGGGACAACGGATCCGGCAAGTCCACGCTGATCAAACTCATCGCCGGGCAGGAACAGCCGGACAACGGTGCGCTGACGGTGGTCGCACCCGGCGGCGTCGGCTATCTGGCCCAGACACTGGAACTGCCGCTGGACGCCACGGTCCAGGACGCCGTCGATCTGGCCCTGGCCGACCTGCGGGAGTTAGAGCAGGACATGCGCCGGACCGAGGCCGAGCTGGCCGAACGGCCCTACCAAGCGGGCCAGGACCCCGAACTCGCCAGCCTCCTGGAAAGTTACGCCACACTGGTGGACCGATACCAGGCCCGCGGCGGCTACGAGGCCGACTCCCGCGTGGAAATCGCGCTGCACGGGCTCGGGCTGCCCGGGCTGGAACGCGGCCGGCGGCTGAGTACCCTGTCCGGCGGCGAGCGCTCGCGCCTCGCTCTGGCTGCCACGCTGGCCTCGGAACCCGAGCTGCTCCTGCTGGACGAGCCGACCAACGACCTGGACGACCGGGCGGTGAGCTGGCTGGAGGAACATCTGCGCAAGCACCGCGGCACGGTTGTGGCAGTCACCCATGACCGGCTCTTCCTCGACCGGCTCACCACCACGATTCTGGAGGTCGACTCCGGCAAGGTGATGCGCTACGGCAACGGCTACGAGGGCTACCTGGCGGCCAAGGCGGCGGAACGGCAGCGCAGGCTGCTGGAGTACGAGCAGTGGCGCGCCGAACTGGACCGCAGCCGCGAGCTGATTGCGTCCAACGTGGCGCGCTTGGACGCCATCCCGCGCAAATTGCCTTTCGCCGTCTTCGGCGCCGGACAATTCCGGATGCGCGGGCGGGGCCACGGGGCGATGGTGCGGATCCGCAACGCCAAGGAACGGGTCGCGCGGCTGACCGAGAACCCAGTCGCGCCACCGCCCGAGCCGCTCACCTTCACAGCGGAGATCACCACCGAGGCCGCGCAGTTTCAGGAGACGGTGGCCGAACTCACCGGCATCCGGGTCGGCGACCGGCTCAGCGTCGACTTCCTGCGCCTCGGGCCCGGTGAACGGCTGCTGATCACCGGTCCCAACGGGGCGGGCAAGACGACGCTGCTGCGGGTGCTCTCCGGGGAGCTGCCACCCGACAGCGGATCGGTGCGAGTGTCGGGCCGGGTGGGACACCTACGACAGGAACAAACTCCATGGCAAAAGGGGACGACGGTCCTTCAGGCGTTCAGCAGCGGACGGGCCGGCGACATCGGCGAACACACCGAGGCGCTGCTCTCCCTGGGGCTGTTCAGCCCGGACGATCTTCGGCAGCGTGTGCAGGACCTGTCGTATGGGCAGCGGCGTCGCATCGAGCTCGCCCGGCTGGTGACCGAGCCGGTCGACCTGCTGCTGCTGGACGAACCCACCAACCACCTCTCGCCCGCGCTCGTCGAGGAACTGGAGGAAGCGCTGACCGGCTATCAGGGCACGGTCGTCATCGTCACCCACGACCGGCGCATGCGGTCCCGCTTCAACGGCGCCCATCTAAGGTTGCAGAACGGGCACGTCGCCGAGTTCACCACCGCCTGATTGCCGGAGCCGTGTAGGGGAGGGGCGGCACGCAAGGGAGGCCGTTCCTCCGAAGTGTCAGAGGCGGACCGGCAGGCTTTTCAGACACCAGGCGTTCGGAAAGGGCTGTCTTTCCTTTCGGCATCCGTCCAATGGGCACACGTGACTATGCGACGGGTCCTCCGGGACTGGTGTCCCGGAGGACCCGGCAGGGCTGCCTTCCGAACCCTGCTCAGCCTGAGTAGCCACCGTTTTTCGAACGATGTCAGCGGCAGGGATTCGCATCGGCGAAAATTCGAACTGTCACACGCGGCGCGCGCGTTCGACGGCATCCTGTGTGATGCGCTGACCGTCCGAGCCCGAAGGACCGGTGCCAGAGCGTCCCCTCGGCGCAGTCAACCAGGCTGAGGAACGGGAGCGCCATCCTGCAGCGGGCCGCCGTGGGCGGCGCGCCCCGGACCGTATCAGTGTGGTCGGGTAGCCGGATCACGTTGCGGCGACTCGGCCCCCTCAGAACCGGACGTGCACCTTTCAGCGCATCCGGCTCAAGCAAGCCACGAGGGCTTCGTAGGTCAGCAGGGCTATGTGGGCCGTTCCCCGTCGCCAGCGTGGTGCTGGCGGTGGCATTCGGAGTGGACGAGGCGAAGGTTGTTCCGTTCGTCCGTGCCGCCGGCCCGTCGGTAGGTGAAGTGATGCTTGTGGAGCATCTTCTTCGAGGCCGCGAGCCAGTTGATCCACTCGCGTGGACTGTCCGGCTCGTACTCGGCTCCGACGATCAGTGCCTGCTTGCAGAGAGGGCAGTTCGCGCCGTCCGCGTGGTGGCGTTGGTAGTAGAGGGGTGCGTCGGGGATGACGGCTTCGCTGGCACCGCCAAAGCCAGGCGGTCCGTGCCGCCCGCGTCCACATTCCGCATTGCCGATCTGCTTCCGCATCCGTGGGCGCGGCACCGCCTGACCCGATGCCGCGCTTACCGATCACGGCAGCAGCCGGCCCCGACCGGACCACCGACCACGCGGGCCCGACCACGGTCATGATGCGACAACATCGCCGTGGGCCCGGCCGACATTCCCTCCCGTATTTGTTCGCTGCCGTCTCCGCACCGCCCTGCATTCCCGCAGGTGGCACTGTCACGTTGTTGGGTCGGGCGGTGTTGACGGCTCGTCGGGGTAATGGCTCGCCCGCGCGGATCTCCGTTGTCAGGCCGCCGCGGTGGCGCCGGTAGCCGGCCGCTGGCCAGTGAGGCGCTGGTTCATCTCGGCGCGGTACTGGGCTGCGGCCAGGCGGTGGCGTCGAGGGCGGAAGTGGGGTGAGATGCCGCTGAACGAGAACAGGAGCCGCTGCGCGTGGCCGGGCGAGGACAAGCGTTTTATCGCCCGTTCGCGCTGGCGGGTCGGCTGGTGCGAGTTCTCGGCCCGGTTGTTCGGGTATTTCGAGGTGCGGTGCTCCACGCCCGGCATGGCTTGGTGGTGGGCTGCGCCGTGGGAGCGGAAGTCGTCGGTGACCATCACCTGCGGTGTGTACTGATGACGGCCAGGTGAAGCGGGTCGGGCCCGCGGCTGAGGATCAGGCCTTGGGGTTCAGCATTGCCGCCGCGGTGGCCAGGTCGGTCTCGGCGCCGGTGGTCAGCGCGTACAGGGCATACCCGATGGGGGAGGCGTTCCACAGGTGCTTCGTCTGGGTTGCCAGGCCGGGGTGGACGTGCCCGCCTGCCTGCTCGTACGCGGTGAGGGTGGCCTGGAGCATCTCCTCGCCCGCGGCGCCGTACTGGGCGGACAGGTCACGGGCGGGGTCGTCCACGCGGGCGGTGGTCCAGTCTAGGACCCCGGTGATCGTGCCCTCCTCGTCGAACAGTACGTGCGCGGGGTAGATCTCGCCGTGGGTCATCACGGTTTGCTCGGGCCAGCAGGTGTCGTCCTCGAGCCAGGCCTGCCAGGCTTCGGTCAGGGCGGGGAGGACGGTGAAGGCCTCGCTCACGCGGGCGATGTCGTCCTGCCACGCCTGACGCACCTGGGCCGGGGTGCGGACCTCGACGCCCGCGGCTTCGGCCTGCTCCGGGGTGATGGAGTGCAGACGGGCCAGCAGGCGCCCTAGGCGCTCGGCGTAGTCCGGGCTGGCAGGGTCCATGTGCCAGTCGGGCTCCCCGGCGTCGGTCAGGATCAGGCCCGGGGAGCCAGGCAGGGCCGGGTAGGCGATCAGCTCGGGGGAGCGGATCTGCCAGTCGGGGACCGCGACACCGTCCTCGGCCAGGACGGGAGCGACCAGGTCGAGGACGCGCGCCTCGGCGGCCATGCCCTCGGAGACGTCGACGCGGCGCGGTATGCGCAGCACCCACCTCTGGCCGGTCGCGTCGGAGGCCATGACGACGCGGTAGTCCAGACCCGCCTCGTTCACGGTAGCGCCCTGCGCGGACAGGCGCGGGCCGTGGGCAGCGGCCAGGGCGATGACGTCATCGATCATGCTCATAGGGCCACGCTCTCACCTGCGCCTGCACCACCTCCAGCTCTTTTCCCTTCACCAGCCATGTCGGCGGCGCAGCTGTCCACTACTACGGCGGCCAACCGGATCGCGGCGGCCACCTCGTGGGACGGACTGGCGAACCAGCTCGGCCTGAATGGGGACGAGGCTGTGAAAGGGAGCTGTCACGTTGCTGGGCACCTGGGCGGGCGTCTTGAAGGAAGGCGAACGCGGTCTCGGTCAGCCTGTACCCGACCCGCAGCCGTACCGCGGTGTGGTTGTAGGCGGTGGTTACCTGACCAAACATCCGGTACTGGACCAGCACCGCCAGTGCCAACCGGTCCCGGCTGGCGGTGTCGACGTCTGCCATCGTCGGCTCCCTCGGGTACAGGGCGCCGCCCTTGTCCGGCGTCGCAGGTACGCACAGGTCAGCAGCCGGCCCCGCCCGGACCGTCGACCACGAAGGCCCGACCACGGTCACGATGCGACACCGCCGCCCCCGATCCGGCCGCCGCCCGCGACGTCCTCGACCTGGAAGACTTCCACCCTCATGCCCAGGAGGTCGTTACGAGTGCAAGACCGAGCACTTCGTTGCTTTCACTGACATTGCCGCAGCCGTCATCTGTGATCGCTACCTTGCCGACTGATCAACGGGGGCAAACTCGGTCTCTTCGCCGGGCAGGTCGGACAAGGGGGCGGGGCCGCCGGACAGGGTGGTGCGGCGGGCGAGGTCGGGCAGGACGGTGGCAAGGCCGACCAGCGCCAAGACTGCGCCGAGCCAGAGCGGAGCGCGCAGGCCCCAGGTTTCGATCGCCACGGCGCCGATGGAGGAACCGAGGATGATGCCGAGGGTGATGAAGGAGGAGTGCACGGTGTTGACCAGCGGTCCGGCGTTGCCGGTGCGCTGGACGCGGGTCACCATGGCCGGGTTCATGGTGACGCCGGCCAGGCCGATGCCCATCATGCAGATGACGGCTGGGGCGGGCGCGTCGGCGAGGAGGGCGAAGCCGGTCAGGAACACCGTGTTGAGGACGAGCCCGACGGTGAGCACCGGGAGGGTGTGCCTGTCGGCGAAGCGGCCGACCACGTTGTTGCCGATGACGGTGGCGGCGCCGTAGGCGACGAGCAGCAGGGGGACGGTGCCGGTGGAGAAGCCGGTGACGTCGGTGAGAATGGGGTTGAAGTAGCTGAAGGCGGAGAAGGTGGCGCCGATGATCAGTGTGCTACTGGACAGCACCAGCCACATCCTGGGCCTCTTGAAGACGCCGATCTCCTGGCGGAAGCCGCCGCCGCCTTCCGCCCGTTCGATGCGGGGCACGCCGAACAGGGTGGCCACGGCCGCGATCACGGTGATCAGGGTGATGGTCCAGAACGCGGCGCGCCAGCCGAAACGCTCGCCGACCAGGGTGGAGATGGGCAGTCCGAGCAGGGTGCCGAGCATGAGGCCGTTCATCGCGACGGCGATTGCACGGCCACGGATTTCGGGGCGGGTGATCTGGGCGCACAGCGAGATGCCCACGCCGAAGAACGCCTGGGAGGCGATGCCGGTGATGATCCGCGCGGCCATCATTGTGCTGTAGCCGGTCGCGGTGGCGGCCAGTACGTTGCCGGCGAGGAAGATGCCGAACAGGACCATCAGCGCCGTGCGCGGTGGGAACTTCATCAGGGCCACGGTCAGGAAGGGGCCGCCGGCGGCCATGGCCACCGCGAAGGCGGTGATGAGGTAGCCGATCTGGGGGATGGTTGCGTCCAGTCCTTCGGCCATCTGCGGCATCAGCCCAGCGACCACGAACTCACTGGTCACCATGGCGAAGATGCCCAGTCCCAGGACATATACGGCACGAGGCACGGCTCGTTCTCCTTCGAAGTCCGTTGTGGATTGATCAGTACAAAACTTGAGTACGCGTGGACGCGGCCTCCGGCGGCGAGTGCCATCAGCCGGCGAGTGCGTCCAAGGTGATCTCGGCGATCGCCTCCAGCACAGCCCGGTCGGCACCGCCCTGACTGGAGATGCGCATGCCGCCGATCGCCGCGTTGACGAAGTGGGCAAGCGCCCCGGCGTCGTGGGGGGATGTGATGCTGCCGTCCCGCTGCCCCTCCTCGAGCACCCCGCGCAGCGCCGTCAGCCGACGTCGCGTATCGCGCTCCAGCATTTCCGCTGCCTGCGGGTCCCGGGCGACCAGCTCGACCGTGGTGTTCACCGTCAGACAGCCAAGGCCGCGTCCGCCCGTCCGGTGCACCGTCTCGCCGTCGACGACCATGGCGAACAAGGCGCGCAGCCGGTCAGCGGCGCTGAGCTGCGTGTCCTCCAGGACGGCCAGCTGGGCGGCCGTCATGGAGTCGATGTAGCGGGCAAGTGCACGCTCGAAGAGGTGATGCTTGCTCTTGAACGTGTTGTAGATGCTGCTGCGCCCCAGCCCTGTGGCGTCACACAAGTCCTGCGTGGAGGTGGCCTCGTAGCCCTTCTCCCAGAACGTGCGCATCGCCGCATCCAGGGCACCTTCCTCGTCGAACGTCCTCGGTCGGGCCATGGCGCGACCTTAGCCGTTTTGGACCGCACGTTGCAATACTCTTTTGGAAGCCCGCTCCTACCGCGACCTTGAAGCCTTACTGGTGTGGGGCGCGTAGTCCGGAAAAGAGAAGCAGAGTCGGCTTCGTCCATGAGGACGGACAGCGCTTCGACACCGGCTCGAAAGACACAAGGCACCCGGAACCGGGGCGGGATGTTCACGGGTACCGGCAGCATTCTGTGTTCCCGGAGCCGGCTGGGGCGTTCGTGGTGTGCTGCCGTACGGTCGGGCCATGACACGCGCCACGCAATCCCACCCGGACGCCGGATGAGCGGCTGGTGGGCCTATCTGGAGGAGCAGACCCGCCGGGAGGCCGACGCGAGTGTGCTGCGTGATCGCCGCTTGATGGCAGTCAAGACCGTGTGGGAGGCCCTGCGACCACTGGGACCGGGCCTGCGTGAGGCTGAGCAGGTGGTCCACGCGCGCTACGAGGCCCTCGCAGACCGTGTACGGCACAGGCCACCCGATCCGCTCGACCTCCCTACACTCACAGCCCGCACCACGGCACTCCCAGGCCAGGTGGCCGCCATCGAGGCCCTGTGGGACGGCGACACCGTCCATGACTGGTTCGTGGTACTGATTGCGGTCCTGGAAGACCCGGCTGGGGAAGGCCATCTGGCGACCGTCCACCACTACCCTGGCGGACACCCACCGGGCCTTGCTGCCGCAGCCGCGGGCCGGGCCCTGGCCGACTCCCTTAAGGTGCCGTTCCACTTCGCCTCCCCGGACACCCCCGATGACCAGGCCCCGCGCTGGCGAACAACCTGAGGTGCACCGTGGCTCCGTCACCGAAAGGATCGCCGCGACGTCCGGGAGCAAGGCGGGCTGCCAGGCGCCTGCCGTTCTCACGAGCACCGGCCCCGAAGCGGTTCGGCTTCCTCCCGAGACCGTCAACAACCACTACTGGCTTCGCTGATGAAAACGGACAGCGATTGTCGATGGCTTTGGGCGGCAGTCGGTGATCACTGCGCCTCGACATGTCGACGAGTTTTGACGGCACTGGAAGACTCCGTGGCTGCCGCTTGCGTCCCAGAAGCTCACTAGGTCAGACGACGGATGGACGCCTTGGATCGGTCGGGACGATCGCGTGCTCGTCGAAAAGTTGTTCAAGGGCTTCGTGGCCGTGCTCGCGGCGGTATGCCATCTCGGCTGCGGTGACCGGCAGAACCCAGAGGATGCGGGCATCGCCGTCCGGCAGTGGGCACTGCTCGAGGTCAGGTCCGTGGAGGTAGGGAAGGCTGACCAGCAGGTGGTCGCAGCGGGACCCGGGCAGCCACGGCTCCCCGATGGGCAGGCTGTGCTCGAGATCGAGGTGGTGATCGGAGTGGTAGTAGGCGGTCATGGCCAGGAGAGCAGCGAAGCGTTCGTCGCGGACGGGAGCGGTGAGGACGAATTCGAGTCCGTGGCCGTCCGTCTCAACCGTGGACCAGCAGCCGGCGGTGATGTAGGCCCAGCTGTCGGCGCGCGGTCCTGGGCTGACGGTGAGAATCCGCAGGTCGGGAACAGCTTCCCTGCGTCCAGGTCCCAGGTCGTAGTCGCTGACCGTGATCATGTGGCCGGTGAAGAACTCGCGAACGTGGGCCTCTACGCCTGCTATCGCCCGCTGGTTGCGCTCGTTCTCGAACATGATGGAGAGGATCTCACGGCTGGCCCAGGTGTCCTGGCTGTGAGTCCGCCCCGCTGCAGGCAGGGCGGACTCGGATGGTTCAGCTGGCATTGACCGGCTCCTCGGCTCGGGCTCGGGTGCTGGCGAGGCGGTAGGAGTCGGGGCCGGTCTCGATGAGGGTGCCGTTGAACGTGAGCCGGTCGACGATGGCCGCGCAGAGGCGGGGGGCGGTGAACGTGTTGGTCCAGCCGCCGAACGACTCGTTGGAGGCGATGGCCACGCTGTTCTTCTCCTCGCGTTCGGTCAGGACTTGGAAGAGGAGTTCGGCGCCGTGGCGGTCGAGTTCCATGTAGCCGAGTTCGTCGATGCAGAGGAGATTGACGCGGCCGTAGCGGGCGATGGGCTTGTTCAGCTGCTTCTCGTCCGCGGCCTCGACCAGCTCGTTGACCAGCTTCGTCGCGAGCGTGTAGCGGACGCGGTAACCCTTATCGCGGCCTCGGTGCCCAGCGCGATGAGCATGTGGGACTTGCCGGTGCCCGAGTCGCCGATGAGGCAGAGGGGCTGGCTCTTCTTGATCCATTCGCAGCTGGCGAGGGTGTGGATGGTGGCCGGGTCGATGTTCGGGTTGGCGTCGAAGTCGAAGGACCGCAGGGACTTCTCCCGCGGGAAGCCGGCTGCCTTGATCCGCCTCTCCGACCTGCGGCGGGTCCGGTCGTCGCACTCGGCCATCAGCAGTTCGGCGAGGAAGCCGCGGTAGGTCATCTGGTCCTTGATCACCCGGTCGGCGATGTCGGAGAACTCGTTGCGGATCGACGGCAGCCGCAGCAAGCGGCAGGCGGAGTCGATCGAGGCGTCGGCGGCCTGCTCGGTCAAGCCTCGCTGGCGGGGCATGGTTACTGCGCTTCTCCCTCACTGTGGCCGCTGCCGCTGGTGCGGCGGCGTCGGACCAACTGGTCGTAGTGGGACACCGAGGGCAGCGGCCTGGTGTCCGGCGGAAGATGCGCCAGGCGCCACTCGTGCAGGGAAGTCACCGTCGCCGGCAGCTGGCCGAGGGGCCGGGCGTCCAGTGTGGGCTCGGTCTCGGCCTGGGCGGCCTTGCGGACCTCCAGAGCGACTGCATCCGCGGTCATGGCCCCGGCCCGCAGGGCTGCGGCCAGGCCGGCGGCGACATGTTCGTGCGTCATGTGGCGTCCAAGAAGCAGCACCTCGATCAGCACGCGGGTGCCGTCCCGCTCGCCGTGGATCTTCATGGCCTGGGCCCACCAGGCGTCGTGGACCGGGGTGAACTTGCCGGCCGAACGGGCCTGTTCGAGAGCGGTCGAGCCGGGGAAGGCTCCGGGCTTGCGGACCAGGACCTCCAGGTAGTGGTCCATCTCCAAGCGGACGGCGCCTTTGGCGATCAACCGCTCGTGCCGTGCCACATCCACGTTCTGGTCGTAAGTCACCAGGTGAGAGGCGTGAAGGATTACTCGAACCCGTTTGCCGATCAGCCGGATGGAGACCGAGTAGCGGTTCGTGCGGACCGGGATCTGGCCGTAGCGGTCGACTCGCGGGGTGAACAGCAGCCCGGTCTCGAACGGCTCCTCCGGCAATGGCATCAGCAGCGGTTGTTCGAGCGTGAAGTCCTCGGCGATGGTCCGGGACCTGGAGCCGATCCGGCGGGCGTCATCACTATCGGTCCCACTGCTCGACCATCCCGTTCAGCTCGGCGAGCGAGGAGACCTAGGGCCTGTGTGATGTTGTGATCAGTCTCACCGATCCGGGTCCGTCTGGAGGACGGATCCGGTAGGAAGACGGTCGTGACGCGCAGGCAACTTACCGACGAGCAGTGGAAGTTGATCGAGCCGTACCTGCCGATAGGCGAGTACGGCCCGTACCCCGAGCGGCTGCGGGAGCAGTTCGAGGGAATGATCTGGCGGTTCAGGACCAGCGCGCAGTGGCGTGAGATGCCGGGCGAGTTCGGGCCGTGGCCGACCGTCTATGGACGCTTCCGGGTCTGGCGGAACGCCGGTGTCTTCACCGCCCTGCTGGAGGGCCTGATCGCTGAGGCCGCCCGCCGGGGCAGGACGGACTTGTCCCTGGTCAGCGTGGACTCCACGACCGTCCGCGCCCATCACGACGCCGCCGGGATGCTCGTCGGCGAGGACGTCATGGAGGCTCTGGAAGAAGCCGCCGCCGAGCAGGAACAGGCCCGGCAAAAAGGGGCGGCGAGGCGGAACACAACGGGCAGCGGGGCGGAAACGGGCCGGAGCGGGAAGAACGCCGACGCGTCCGCCGGCGACACCGGCTCCGCCTGAAGGAAGCCCTGCTCGGCCGATCCCGTGGCGGGCTGACCAGCAAAATTCACCTCGCCGCCGACCGCAGACGCCGGCCGCTGGCGTTCGTCCTGACCGCCGGGCAGGCCGCGGACAGCCCGCAGTTCATCCCCGTGCTGAACAAGGTTCGCGTCCGCCTGCCGGTCGGCCGGCCCCGCACCCGCCCGGACGCGGTCGCCGCGGACAAGGCCTACTCGTCCCGCGCCAACCGCGCCCACCTGCGGAAACGCCACATCAAGGCGGTCATTCCGGAGAAGAAGGACCAGGCCGCCAACCGCAAGAAGAGAGGCAGCCGGGGCGGGCGGCCCGTCCGCCACGACACCGACCTCTACAAGGAACGCAACACCGTCGAGCGCTTGATCAACCGGCTGAAGGACTGGCGCGGCATCGCCACCCGCTTCGACAAGACACCCGAGAGCTACCTCGCCGGTCTCGAACTCCGCGCCTCAATGATCTGGCTCGAGTACCTCCTGCGAGCAGCCGATTGATCACGACATCACACAGGGCCTAGGACGGGGACGAAGTGGTTGCGGCGGAAGTAGCTACGTCGGCATGCACGACCTCGCCTGGGACCTGGTCGTGCCCACCGGCGTGCCCGAGGCCGCAGCGACCGCCCTGCATGCGGCCCGCGAGCTGCTGCGCCAGTCGTACTACTGCTACGAGTTCTCCACCGTGGCGGTCATGCACTCCCTGATCGCGGTGGAGACCGTGCTGCGCGACCGGATCCCGGACGCGGGCACCAAGCCGCTGTTCCAGCTCATCAAGCAGGGCACCGATGTGGGCATCCTGACGGAACGGCAGGCGAAGCACCTCGGCTACAGCCGGAAGATCCGCAACGGCATGGCGCACGGCCAGACCACGCACGCGGTGATGCCGCCGGCCATGGCGGCGGAGATGGTGACCACCTCGTTCGCGATCGTCTCCGAGCTCTGCGCCGCTGTCCTGTGACATCGGACGTGGTCCGATTGCCGTTGAAGTCGGGCCGGTAAAATCTTGAAGATTGCTGGATTTTGGCGTGTTCATGTAGAGATACAGCGTGGATGAGTGGGTGATGCGCGGGAGGCAGAGGCGTTTCGGTATTTGCCTGCTGTCGTAGGGTCGGTGGTCGAGGACTGGGCGCTGGGGCCGGTTCCGTCTTAGAAGACAGGAGCTGAGCGATGGCAGGTGCGCCTGAGGCTTTGCCGGGTGAGTCGCGGTTGGGGCGGGTACCGCCGGCCGAGGTGGAGGCGGCGCGGATGGAGGCGGTGCGCCGCTACGACATCCTCGACACGCCGCCCGACGGGGCGTTCGACCGGGTCGCGGCGATGGCTGCCCGCCTGTTCGATGTCCCTGTGGCCAGCGTGACGATCGTCGATGCCGACCGGATCTGGTTCAAGGCCATTCACGGCCTGGAAGGGGTCGGGCAGATCGGCCGGGACCCGGGACTGTGCGGGTCGGCGATCCTGCGCGATGACGCGCTGGTGATCCCCGACACCCTTACCGATCCGACCGCCTGCACCAATCCGTTGGTCACCGGTCCTTTGGGGGTGCGGTTCTACGCGGGGGCGCCGATCATCACCGCCGACGGCCACCGGCTGGGCACGGTCAACATCCTGGACACCAAACCGCGTCTGATCACCGAGGCCGACACCGCGACACTGGCCGACCTGGCCGCTGTGGTTCTGGACGCCATGGAGCTGCGACTTTCGGGTCTGCGGCTGCTGCGCGAGGAGCAGGAACGCCGCAAGGCGGAGGAGGAGGCGCGGGCGCGGGCCGAGCGGGACACGGAGGCGATCACCGCGTTCGCCACCACCCTCCAGCGCACCTTGCTGCCTCCCGCGCTGCCGCCGGTTCCGGGGCTGGAGCTGGCCTGCCATTACCAGACCGACTCGCCCCGGGACGTCGGCGGTGACTTCTACGACGTCTTCTCCTTGGGCGGACAGCGCTGGGCGTTCTTCCTCGGGGACGTGTGCGGCAAGGGCGCCGAAGCCGCCGCCGTCACCTCGCTGACTCGCTACACCCTGCGCGCAGCCGCCCAGCACCACGACGATCCCACCGAAGTCCTCGACACCCTCAACAGCGCCCTGCTGCTCGATCCGTCGATGGGCAGCCGGTTCTGCACCTGTGTCTTCGGCACCCTGCAGCCCGCCCCGGGCGGCGGTTTCACCGTGAGTGTGGCCACGGGAGGCCATCCCCCCGTCTTCCACATGCAGCACGGGGATGACGGCGCGATGGTGGTGAACGGGATACGGCCCAGGGGCGGCATGCTCGTGGGCGCACTGGAAGGCGCCCGCTTCGCCTCCCACACTTTCCACCTTGCCCCGGGCCACGGCCTGCTGCTCTACACCGACGGGCTCACCGAGGCCCGCCTGCCGGACGGGACCATGCTGGGTGAGGAAGGCGTGGCCGCTTTTCTCGCCACCCGCACCACCCCGGACGCCGGCCGCCTGATCGAAGACACCATCGCCCTCATCACCGATCTGCCCACCGGGATCACCGATCTGCCCACCGGGACCGGTGACGACGTCGCCCTACTCGCGCTGTCCGTACCCCTGGCACCGGCCACCGAGCAGACGGCCGCCGCATCCACGGCCCGCAACCTGGCCACGCCCGTCGCTGGCGCCGTCTGCGCCGACCAGGAGCGCTGACGCGTGATCGACAACCTCACCCTCACCACCACCCACACCGACGGACACCTGGCGGTCCTGTGCGTCGGCGGAGAGATCGACACACACACCGCTCCCGCCTTGCGCAAAGAAGCACTGGACGTCATCGCCCAAGGACACCCGCACCTGATCCTGGACCTGACCGGGATCACCTTCTGCGACTCCTCCGGCTTCAACGCCCTGATCGGCATCATGCGCTGCGCGACGGCCGCAAACGGCTCCCTGACCCTGGCCGCAGTCCCCGACCGCCTGTCCCGAATGCTCGATCTCACCGGCCTGAGCACCCTCATGCCGTCCTATCCCAGCACCGAGGCCGCGATGAACGCCCGCCTCACTGCCACGCCGGAGCCCGCGTGACCCGGCCAATCCAGCGGCCACACCGCCCCAGCGGCCCGATCCAACTTCAGTGACAAACCGTCCAAGATCAACGACACAGGACAGCCGCGCCCGCCTGACGATCACGGAGCGGTAACGGCGCTCAGGCAAGTGTCACACCCCCGCCTTTCGCCGCACCTCTAGCAGGTGACGGGAGGATTCCATTCGAACCCCCGCGCCACCTGCGTGAGGAGCCTTGCCATGACCTATACCAGCAGCGCCCGGCAGCCCGACCCGGAGCCGCGCCCGGCCCGGTCAAGGGGTGCCGATCGGCCCTCGGGCGGCCCGAAATCCAGTGCCGTGACCAGTGCCGCGAACGATTCCACGTCGTCCCGATCACCGCAGCTCACATCGCCCGCCAGGGGGCCTCCCGGCACGCTGACACCTTTCTCCCTTCCCCTGAGACGGCGGCGAACGGGAAGAAGTCCACTCGCGGCCAAGGTGCGGGCCGATGTGCTGCGGATGCTGGGATGTGTGCGGATAGCCACGGTGAGGCAGATGGCCCGGGTGATCACGGCGGAGGATGCCGACGGCCGGTCGTACGTGCGCAGGGCGATGAACAAGCCGGTGGAGCTCGGACTGGCGGAGACGAACGGCAAAGCGGGCAGGCACCCGACCTGGAACCTGACCCCGGCGGAGCAGAAGGCTCTGGCCGACGGCAACGAGCTGCCTTTCCGCCCGAAGGCCGACACCGGAGCGAAGGGGTGAAGGCCGGGCTCGGTCCGCACGGCTTCGCGGTGACGGACATGATCCTCGCCTACAGCGGCCGCAAGCACCTGACCGACTGGCAGGCGGAGGTCAACCACGCCATCAAGGAGACCGGCCTGAGCTTCAACACCGATGCCGTCCTTGCGTGGTCGACCAAGACCAGCGAGGTGCGCCTCTTCGAGCTCGACAACGGCACCATGTCCCAGGCCCGCCTCGCACGTGAGGTCTGGGACTACGAGCGCTACGCCGGGCACCGCGTCTGGGAAGGCGCCCGCGGTACGATCGGCACGACGCTCCCGTTCTGGCAGCGCCACCGCTGCACCCGCTCGAAGGCCTTCCCCCGGCTGCACGTCGCCCTGGCGGGCGAGGCGGAGCACCTGCTCGACAACCGGCTGAAGGCGCTCGCCGACGACGTGGAGGGCATCAACGTCGCGGTCTGGGTGAACAACCTGCCCCGGCTGAAGCGCGGCGATGCCTGCTACGAGATCGGCGTCGACGACCCGGACCGGCGCCGCGCCCGCTACCCCAAACCGCCCGGCCGCTGAGACAGAGCTGCCGGAGACGGCGACACTCCCCAACACCGCAGCCGTGGGGGAGCGCCCTCGTTGACCACGCCGCGCCGGTCAGGCCGGGGCGGCCTGCTTCGCCAGCACGGCGAGTGGGGAGCGCCGGCCTTTCTCCACCGCGCGCAGCTGCTCCCTGCCGACCTCCGGGTATGCGGGGACGACCGCGTCGACGGACGCGGTGGTGTAGAGCGCGACGTCGATGGCCCCGGCCCGGCTCGTGCCGAAGCGGACCTCGATCGACTGCGGCGAGCGGACCCGGCCGAGCCGCATCATCCAATCGAACTCGACCCTGCGCACCCCAAGCCGGGCGGCGGCCTGCTCGGGCCCGAGCGGGGTGTCGGCGGCGACCAGGTCCGCCAAGTCCTCGCGCCAGCAGACCTGGCCGACCTGGCCGGGACGGGTGCGGCGTCCCGTTGGGGTTCGCGCTCAGATCGACCAGCAGTCCGCGGTCCACGAACCGGCGCACCACGAACGCCGTCACGTTCGCCTTCACGCCGATTACGTTCGGGGTGCCGAGCGCGCCGGCGATTCGGTCCGCCGCCGCGCCGCCGGAGATCGGCGGGGAGGGCATCGCGGCCCGGATGGCGTCGGCGTCCAGCGCCTCCACGGCGGCCCGGGACCACTGGCAGGACGACGTGTCCGGGGCGGGGATCAAGCCGGTGTGCCGGGCCCACCGGAAGGCCGCTGCGAGCACCTTCAGGCGCTTGGCGGCCTGCCCCGCGTCGTACTCGGTTCGTCGCATGAGATCACCTCTCGCTCGTTCGCCGGAAGCAGCGCACAGGACCCGAAGAACACCTGGAAAGCTGTCAAAATTGTGTTCAAATAGGCAAGTTGGTCGCGCATCGCTAGGGCTGCGCCCGCGTACGCGAAGGGAAAATCCCCCGATCGACTGCCGATCCGGAGCAGGCCGGGGCCGCCATGGTGGGACGCCACAGGCCCGATCGTGAGGCCGGCCATAGCTGGCGCAACCCCGGCCACGTCTCCGGCCGGAGCGTGTCCGAAGTGACACGCAAATCGAACAAGCAATCATGCTGGTATGGATGTGAGCGACTTCCCCAACGACCTGGTGCAGACGCAAGCAGTCTGGAACGCCCCCACCAAGCGCTCGCAGCACCCCGCCCCCGCGACACCACCACCCTGCGCCGCCGCCTGCTGCTCCTGTCCGTGCGACTGTGGTGGAACCCCTACTGGGAGACGATCCCCTCGGTGCCAGCGGCCCGCTCCGAGCTGCGCCAGCTGGCCCGTGACCGGGGAGATGTCCGGGCCGCGTGACCGGACGCCTCGGTCGACCAGGAGCACGAGGTTGCGCCATCTGTTGCGACTGGGGTTACGCCTACTGTTTCGCGCCCCAGAGAGCCCTTCCTGTGTCCGTGCAAGTCACCACGCAGTTTCGTTGTGGTCAGGGCGCTGACATCTCCGTTGCAACCGCTTTCGCCCATGTCCCCTGGCTTGAGTGAAGGAATAAGGGACGGGCGGGATGGGCGGCACGGCTGCGGCCGGAGACCGGGGCGCGCTCAGCCGGTCGCGCGTCGGCCGGGCCACCACACCGCGCCACCGTCAGCCCGGCGACGTCAGCCAGAGAGCGTTGGCGGGGGACAGGTCGGGGCGGGTGCGGTGCCAGCGGGCGGGGTGACGCCACCGGCCGGGGGCGTCGCGGACGACGTCGACTTCCACCACCAGCTCGGGCTTTACCAGCGTGACGTCCAACTACTCCCGGCTGCCCCACCCGGCAGAGAACGACCAACCCGTCTACGGATGCCCGCCTCGCTCCTCAGCGAGCAGGTCGGCGAGAGCCGCGCCCGCCATCCGGGCCAGCGTGGTCGTGCGGCCGACGTACTGGAAGCGGCCTTCGTCGTCGTACCCGCCGAGCAGCAGCGTCCGCGGAGCGGCCAGCGAGCCGGTGACCGCACCGACGACCGCCTCGCTCATCTCGCGGATCTTGTACTTCTACCAGACCCTCACCGACGGCCATAGGGATCGGTGAACCGCTTGAAGACCACGCCCTCCATCCCGACCGACGCCCACGACAGCCACTCGCGCACGGCGGCCGGATCGGTGGTCGACGGGCACAGCGACCACGGCGCGAAGACCCGGCGCGCGGCGAACACGGACTCCAACGCTGCCCGGCGCCGCCGATACGGCCACCCGGTCGTCTCCGTCCCGGACAACCTGAGCAGATCGAACGCCACGAAGTGGGCCGGCCACTCCTCGGCTGCCCGCACTGGCCCGGCACCACGCCGGGCCAGCCGGTTCTGCAACCGCTCGAACGCGAGGCAACCCGCCGTGTCCCATACGACCAGCTCGCCGTCCATCACGGTCGCATCCGGCAGATGCACGGCCCCGGCCGCGATCTCCGGAGACGCCGGCCCCATTTCCGTGCCGCGCCTGGAACGCAGCACTATCCGGTCCGCGTCGACCAAGACGGCCGCCCGGAACCCCGTCCCACTTCGGCTCGCCCGCCCACCCTGGCCTCAGATCCGGCGTGAGACGGGGGCGCTCAGCATCGGCTCCGGTGCAGCGTCCACGTCACACCGGATCCCTCTCACCAAGAAGAGCCGGTGTGCGCGGTCTCACGCGAACCCGTCTCTTACCCATCGACCAGTGGGGTAAGGCTCCGCGACCGATCCTCAAAACCTAACGCTCACGTCGAGAGTCGTGCACGTCATGGCCTTTTAGGACGGCAGCCGCAGGGCGAGCAGGGCCACGTCGTCGGTGCTGCCGGGCGGCATGCGGTCGAGCAGCTGATCGCACAAGGTGTCGAGCGGTTCGTGGGCGAGAGCGAGGGCATGGTGGCGCAGACGGGTAAGGCCGGTGTCGAGGTCGCTGCCAGGGATTTCGATCAGGCCGTCGGTGTAGAGCAGCAGGGTGGAACCCGGCGGCAGCGACTGCGCGGCGTTTGGCCGGCTGCCCACGGTGCCTGAACCGGCGCCGAGGAGGAGCCCCTGCCCGGCTTCGAGGTACTGAGCCTGCCCGTCCTGGGCCAGCAGGAGGGGCGGCGGATGCCCGGCACTGGTCCACCGCAGCGTCCATGGGCCGGTGTGCGGGCTGCCTTCGAGCAGGGCGAGAACGAGGGTGGCCATGGGAACGGTGGTGATAGCGGGCAGGGCGTCGTCAAGGCGGTCGACGACGACACCGGGCGGGCCGGTACGGTCCCAGGCCAGTGACCGCAGGATGCCGTGCAGTTGTGCCATTCCGGCCGCGGCGGTGAGATCGTGACCCACGACGTCGCCGATGACCAGAGCGAGCGTGCCGTCCTTCAACTCGAAGGCGTCGTACCAGTCGCCACCGACCTGGGAGCCGGCCGGGGCGGGCTGGTAGCGGGCGGCCAGTTGCAGGCGGCCGAGCCGGGGCAGCGGGGCGAGCAGGTTGCGCTGCATGGCCTCGGCGACGGCACGCTGGCGGCCGAACCGGCGGGCGTTGTCGATGACCAGGCCGACCCGGCGGCCGATGTCGCCCACCACTTTCAGGTCGTCGGTGTCGAAGGGGGACGCCGGGTCGGTGCGCACCAGCGTCAGGGCGCCGGTGACCTGACGAGCGGAGCCCAGCGGCACCGTGATGGCGGACGTCGCGCCCACCGCCCGCAGGAAGCCGCTGTGGGCGGCGGTCAGGGCAGAGCCGGCCGGCGCGGCGACGTCAGCTTCGCGCTGCAGGACGGGATCACCGCCGTTCAGCACCTGGACCAGCGGAGAGCGGGCCCCCACCTCCGTCTGGGGCAGGCGCTCGCGCCAGTCCTCCTGCGCGGCGTGACGGCCCCCCGGGCCCGTCACCGCCACACGGTGGACCTGTCCGGTACCGACCCGCAGGTCCACCGCCGCCCAGTCGGCCAGGCGGGGAACCAGCAGGCGGCCCAGCCGGGCGAGGGCCTCGTCGACCTCCAGTGTCTGCCCCAGCACGTCGGTGATCTCCGCCACCAGCGTCAGCCGCTCGGTGCGGTCCTCCAGAGCACGCGTGTAGGCCGCACGCTCCCGGCGCGTGCTGCGGTCGCCGGCGGCGTCGGTCAACAGCACGGCCATGCCCTGGAAGGCGCCGTCGTCCCTCAGAGGGGAAGCGGACCAGGAGATCGCGGTCAGACGGCCGTCACCGCGCAGACAGATCTCACCCTCCCCCCGTGCCTCGGCTCTCTCGGCCAGGGACCGCAGCAGCGGGCACTGCCCCCGGGGAACCGGGCCGCCGGCCGCGTCCCGGTGCAGCAGGTCGTGTGCGTCCTCGCCCTGCATGGCGGCGGCCGCACGGCCCAGCAGGCGCTCGGCGGCCGGGTTGACCGCGAGAATTCGTCCGGTGGGGTCCACCACGATGAGGGCCGTGCCCAGCCGTCGGACGACCTGCCGCCAGAAATCCGGCTCGGCCGCCGATCGGCACCGCCCCTGATCTCCCATGTCCTCCACCATGCCGCCTTTCCAGTCATGCAAACCCTCGCCGGAAACCGCGGACGCGTTGGCAGGCCGACACACCAGCGGATCGACGACTCCGGAGTTGACAACGATCCGTACGACCTGCTTCAACGCTCTGTCCGAGCGGCAGGGAACGGGGTCGGCCTCGACCGGTCCAAGTCGTCCTGACCTACCGCTTCATGGCACTGCGCGAGGCGGCCATCACCCGCTAGGTGTGCTGTCCGACGGATCATGCTTCGGGGTCGAGGTGTGATCCCGCTCGCTCACCGTTCGGCCCCTCACGGTTGTTGTGGTTGTCAGTGCGCGCCACGCGCAGCCGCCAGGAGCCGGGCTCTTCGGAACCGGCCCCCCGGCTCGTTCCCCCGTCGGGACGGTACCGGCTCGTGACAGCGGAGGCGGGGCCTGCGCCGGGCGATCCAGGGCAGGCGGGTGGGGAGGCCGCCGGTTTCCCGACGGGGAATGCCGGGAGCGGATCGCACCGGTCCGGTGGCCCGCAGAGGATGCAGAGACATGATCCGTCCCGCCGACATCCAGGAGTGGCGTAATCACGACGTCGTGGACCCGAAAGGGGCAAGATCGGCCGGCTCGAAGCGGTCTATGTCGACACCACGACCGACGAACCGGCCATGGCCACCGTCCAGACTGGGCTGCCCACCCGGCATCGTCTGGTCTTCCTGCCCCTCATGGACGTGGTCCTCGGGCCCGGCTACGTCAGGACCGCGTACGACAGGAAACTCGTGCGAAAAGCCCCGTCGGTCGGCACCGACGACGTCCTGCCCGCTGAGCAGGAAGAGGCGATCTTCCAGTACTACGGCATGCCGTATCAGCCCGGCGCGGCCGGTGAACGCCAGCTGGCACGCCGCTGACCGCAGGCATCCACCGAGGAGACGAATCCCTGATGGCAATCTTTCTCTTCCTGGTCCTCGTGGCCGTCGTACTCGGGATCATTGGCGCCATGGCGGAAGGGCTGGGCTACTTGCTGATCATCGGCATCGCGGTCTTCGTGGCCGCTGTCGCCGTCGCCGCCGTGCGCTGATCGCGGCACTTGCGCCGACGGCCCGTCCGCTGACGAAGCGAGGGCGTGACCACACTCCGTTCGGGGGGAGTATGCTGGAGTTACCGAGGACCCTTCGAACACCGGCCTCCATGCCTGTGTCGTCCTCGGTGATCCAATACGCCGGGCCGGTTCCGATCGGCCCGAGGCAGGGTTCGCGTCATGACTGCGACCATCTCCCGCCCGGTGACACCCGAAGACGGGCTCGCGCCCTCACCTCGCCTCTCGTTCGCTCCCACCGGTTCCGCACCGGCCTTGCTGGACGGCGCCTGGTGGCCGCGCTCGCGCGACCTCGACGCCGAACTGCCCGCACTCGCGGCCGTTCTCGATCCGCTGTGGGGACGGATCACCCGGATCACCGTCAATCCTGGCCAGTGGCCAGTCATACCGCGCAAGGTGCCCCTCACCGGGCACGTGGTGAAGGTGGGCTGGTTCCGCGCCGAGCAGGACCCGCACGAGCTGCTGCTGCTCTCCTACCACGTGGGCCGCTGGAACCTGCTGGTGGTGCCCCCGCAGACACCTCCCGCCGAGGCCGCATGGCTGATGGCCGCCGCGAGCGACCCGACGCGCACCTCCACCGCGAGCACGTTGATGGAGGAGGCCGCACATCTGGGGGACGTCGCTGAGACCGACCGGACCGTGGAAGCGGCCTGGGACTCCGAGGGAGGGCACGAAACCTCCAGACCAGTCGGGCCCGCTCGGAGCCGGGCGGCCACGGCCGTGCCGCCGTACCGGACGCCAAGGGCGTGAGGACCATGGACACCTTCGTGACGGTGATGGCGCTTCTGGCATTGATCGTGCTGGGCGCGTTCCTGATCCACCGGCTTAACGCGCAGCACGGCGAGCGCATCAGTGCCTTCCCCTACGGCCGTTCCGGCTCCGCCGCCCGGGGCCCGGCCCCGCCGACCGAGCGCAAGGCCCGCAGCCGGGCGCACGGAGCCAACGACACCAACGGACGCCGGGACCACCGCGACGGCGGATGCGGACCGCTGCGTCCTCGCCGCACCCGCAAGAGCCCGACGTAAACCCGGCCGACCGGCACCGCGTACCTCCACCGCCAGGCAGCGGGATGCGGCGACGCCTCCCACAGGCCTCTTCGCCCCGGGTGCCAGCCTGTTCGGCAGCCCGGGGCGCGGACCTGGCTCCCGCGTGCTTGCGGGACCTCGGCAGCCGTACGCCGAGCCGTCGGGCCGTACGTCGTCCCAGGCGGAGCAGGGAGGTGCAGAAGCGATCGGGCAGGAACACGACGTCCGTGATGATCATGCCGCTTGAGAAGACGGCAAGCCCAGCAGCACCGCGATGCCGACGTGCATACCCAGCAGGAAGGCTCCAGCGGACCAACAGCCGGACTGGCGGGGTCTCATGCGCCCATACATTGACAGCACCGCCCCAGCCCTGAGGGCCGCGGCCTCCAGCCGCCTGTCTACCGCTTCCCTTTTTCCTGGCCTTGCCAGCCCACGCGGGCCGAGGACCAGGACGACGGGGCCGACGGCGCTGAGGAAACCCAGAGGTGGCCGCTGGCCACCCGCGCGAGGACGGCCCAGCAGCGAGGCCCACCCTGCACATCAGCATGCACACGGTCCGGCACGACCCCGACGGCCTGCTCGAAGCGGGAACTCACGCTCGAGCGCGAACTGTGCGAGAGCCTCGTCAAAGCCGTCCTCGCGTGGACCGGCCCAGACATGCTCACGGCCCGCGACTACCAGCAGATCGCCCTCCAACTGACCCGCCACCCCCGCGTCGCCGCCGACGCACGACGCCGCGCCGACCAACTGCTGAAGGACAGCGGCCCCCGAGCGCTCGCCGGCATCGTCCTGCGTGAGGCAGAGGGCAGGCTGTCCGCGTCGCTGGAGGGCACCGCGCACTGTGACCACAGCCGCGTCCGCCTCATCCGCACCCTCTATGAACGCCTGAGCCGCCTGGAGAGCCGCAACCGTCACCCCGGCCGTCTGAACTGCGCACACTCGCCAGTGACCACGGTTGTCTCGTGGGCCCGCCCGGCGAGAGGCGCACAGAAGGGATGAACATGGATCACCGGCTTTGCCATCCGAGGGCCAGAGGGCGTCCAAAGACTGATCCCGATGGGTCATTCAAATCTCGACGGTTGATTCGGGGCGACGTGCACAGCAAAGGGGTCCCGGCACGGAGGCGGACCGAGCGCTGGCGTGGCCGAGTTCGGACCACACCTGGCCCTTACACCACCTTGTGTACCCTGAAATCAGGATGCCCCGGCTCATGGCTGCTCTTCCCAAACCTTCTGGAGAAGTACTGGTGTCCGCGCCAAGTTTGTACGCGCGCTGAACCCAAGTGCTGCGCCAGCACCATGTGGAACCGATCTGCTGGATACGTCGCCACGGCGACGTGACAGATTCAATCCCCCTACCGCCCCGACCCGATTCCGTGTGCGACGTGCCGTTGTGACGTCGTCCGCGTGCGGGCCGGAACCGGGAAATGAGACATCATGCCGACCACTCGTCGTCTTTCGACGACGGCCTGTCCCCGCTCCGTTCGCGAACGACAGGACCGACGATGACCACAGACACGACGCAACGCGCCGGCAACACCGTCGCACCGACTCGGGAACGCCGCGCAGGCAGTGACTTCTCGCGCCTGTCCAAGCAGATCAAGGACGCCGGACTGATGCGGCGCCGCCCTTTCTACTACGGCGTGCGTATGACGCTGGTGACCGCGGCCTACGCGGTGGGCTGGCTGGCCTTCGTGACGATCGGCGACAGTTGGTGGACGCTGCTCGCCGCCGTGTTCCTCGCTGCAGTCTTCGGACAGGTCGCCCTCGTCGCGCACGACATCGGTCACCGTCAGGTGTTCCGGCGCAGCCGCTCGAGCGCGCTGATCGGGCGGCTCGCCGCCAACATGGGGATCGGCATGGGGTACGGCTGGTGGCAGGACAAGCACTCCCGCCACCACGCCAACCCCAACCACGAAGACCTCGACCCCGACGTGGCCCCCGACATCCTGGTCTGGAGTCAGGCCCAGGCCCGCAAGGCCACCGGCCTGCCCCGCCTGCTCGGCAGGGTGCAGGCGTACCTGTTCTTCCCGCTGCTGACGCTGGAGGGCTTCAACCTGCACGTCGCAGGAATGCGTGCGCTGGCGGACCGCTCCCTCAAGCAGCGCCGGATCGAAGGAACTCTCCTCGTCGCTCACTTCGTCCTGTACCTCGGCGCGCTGTTCCTCATATTGTCTCCGGGGAAGGCCGTGGTGTTCCTCCTCGTGCACCAGTGCCTGTTCGGGCTCTACCTGGGAGCCATCTTCGCCCCGAACCACAAGGGAATGCCGACCCTCACCGGCGGTGACCGACCCGACTTCCTGCGCCGCCAGGTCCTCACTTCCCGTAACGTACGCGGAAACTGGTGCACGGACGTGGCGCTGGGCGGACTGAACTACCAGATCGAGCACCACCTTTTCCCGAGTATGCCCTCGCCGAATCTGCGCAAGGCGCAGCTCCTTGTGCACCGCTACTGCGACGAACTGGGCGTGGCCTACCTTCAGACCTCGCTCCTTGCCTCCTACGGGCAAGCACTCAGGAGCCTGCACCGGGCAAGCAGCCCGCTACGGCAGCAATCACGGCTCGTTTGATGACCTGGGTCACGCGTGGCGCAGCCGGCGGTAGGAGCCTCCCCCTGAGTGGTGGACACGCTGATACTGGATCTGCTTGATCCAGAGGAAGCGAGAAGACCGCCGATGGCGATGAAGGACTACTCGGACGAGTTCAAGGCCGATGCCGTGGCCCTGTTCGAGTCCATACCCGGGGCGACTTATAAGAGCATTGCCGCCGACCTGGGCATCAGCAGGAACACGCTGCGGAACTGGGTGCTGCGGGAGCGCGAACGGCGCGGGACCACCACCCCCGCAGCAGCCGGTCGGACGCCGGCCCCTAACCGGGACGTCACCGTCGGCCGATCCAGACGAGGGTATCCGGCAGATGGAGGCCCTGGTCGCCGAGCTCGAGGCCAGTGAGCGCAAGCTGGCGACCGAGCGGGACATACTCCGCAAGGCGGCCAAGTATTTCGCCGGAGAGACGAACTGGTGAGGAGCCGCTTCCAGTTCGTCGACGACCACCGGGGCGTCTTGGAGGTGAAGCGGCTCTGCCAGGTCCTGGAGCTCAACAGGTCCAGCTACTGCAAGTGGCTGTCCGGCCGCGAGGCCAGGACTGCCCGGCAGCACCGGGACCGGGTCCCGGCGAAGACGATCCGCGAGGTCCACGGCGAGTCCGCCGGCACCTACGGCTCTCCGCGGGTGACCGCCGAACTCCGTGAGAGGGGCCTGCACGTCAACAAGAAGCGGGTCGCCCGGGTGATGCGGGCGTTTTCGATCACCGGCATCCGCCTGCGCAGACGCGTCCGCACCACCGTTCCCGACCCGGCCGCCTCCCAGGTCCCGGACCTGTTCCAGCGGGACTTCACCGCCACCGAGCCGGGCCTCACATACATGGGCGACATCACCCACCTGTCCCTCGCGGACGGCGGGTTCCTTTACCTTGCGACGGTTCTGGACTGCTTCAGCCGCAAGGTCGTCGGCTGGTCCATCGCCGACCACATGCACACCGACTTGGTCACCGACGTCCTGAAGGCGGCCGCCCGATCCCGCGGAGGCCTGGACGGCTCGACGTTCCACTCCGACCACGGAGCGCAATACGGATCCAGGGCCTTTGCCGGTCTCTGCACCCAGCTTGGGGTCACCCGGCCCATGGGCGCCATCGGCACCAGCGCAGACAACGCCGCCTGCGAAAGCTTCCACGCCTCCCTCAAACGCGAGCCCTTCCGAGGCGCCCACGACTACGGCGACCCGGTCACCTGCAGAAGAACGGTCTTCGCCTGGCTGACCCGCCACAACACCCGCCGCCGACACTTTGCCAACGGCCACCTCAGCCCCAACGAATACGAACGACGACACTACATCGCTAGGATCACGCACGCCGCGTGATCAAAGACCGCGTGTTCGCCACCACGGGGGAAGGCCCGCCGCCTATGCGGGCGGCTTGTGACCTGGGTAAAGAAGCACCTGAACCTGACGATCAAACCTGTCAGCCGTCCCCGTGATACCTCCGGCTTCATCGTGCTGCCGTGCCGCTGGGTCGTCGAGCGGTCGCTGTCCTGGATCATGCAGGCCCGCCGACATGCGAGGGACTACGAACGGCTCGTCCAGCACTCCGAGACCCTGATCACCTGGGTGGCCATACCCTGATGACCCGCTGTCTCACTCGCGGCACCAAGAGCCTGAACCGGCTTCCCATCACCCCACGGGCGCTGAAACGAGCAGCCGCCTGACCTACCGATCAGCCAGAACGAGCAGGTCACCGCCGTCGGATGGTTCCGTGACGGTGTGTCCCATCTGGAAAAGGAGACCCGACACCGCAGCCTGCACTATCGCCTGCATGCTGTCGCCGGAGGCACCAGGCTGATCCCTCGCCAGCGAGATGAACCCGTCCGAGGCCGTCCGCCTCACCAACACTCCGGTCGGCACCTCCGTCACCGCCAGCCCCGGTCGGCCACCGGGTTCGAAAAACCGCCCCCCGCCACCCGTCACGACGTGGGCAGAGTCCTTGCCACCGGCGAGGCGTTCAGCCGACCTGCCCACCACAAGGTGGGCACAAAACCACGCCGAACTGGTTAAAAGACAAGCTGACTGCCGTTCGTAGACGATTGGCGCCTGCTCGTATAGCTACGGCAACGGACATGTCGCGGAGACTGACGAGCGGCTTGGAACAATACGGCCGGTCAGGCCTGATTTGCGGCGCGCAGGGCCCGCGCCAGCCACTCCAGCTCCTCGGTTGCGTCGGGCGCCGAATCCTGCCCGCGCACGCGGGCGACAAGCCTGCGGTAGCGCTCCGCCTCTGCCTCGATGCCGACTTCCAGACCGCGCAGCACGGCGGTCCGATCGGCGTCGCCGAACAGCTCGGACAGCACCTCGGCCGCCTCCGGTCCCTCGGGGGCGACCCCGCGTTTTCTGACCTCCGCGACGGTCTGCACGATCTGCCTGGCCCACCAGATGAGCGCCCCGGGGGGACGGCCCTGCCCCGGTACGGGCGTGTTGAGCTCCACCCATGTGCGCAACCGGGCGCGAAAGCCGGGGTCCCGAACCAATTCGGCCAAGTCGATCCAGGCGTCGACCTGCTCAGGTGTGGGATCGTCGGGCAATTCGATGCTGAGGGTTTGTATGCGGTCGCGTAGGCGCGGGTCGTCGAGGTCGCCGAACACCTCCTCCTTGAACTCGTCGATGATCTGCTTGCGTTCGGCGGCGGAAAGCCGCGCCAGCCGGTTCATCAGTGCTGTCTCCTCAGCGGTGGAACCTCGTTTTGCCACGGTGGACAGGACGGCCCGGCTCACCTTGAGGAAGCGGATCTGCGCGTCGAGCGCGGCCACGTGCGTGTTGGCGACCTCGGCGACCGTGGTGCGGCCACTCAGGACACGGCACACGTCGTCGAGCCCGAGGCCCAGCTCCCGCAGGGTACGGACCAACTCGACGCGAGCCACAGATTTGGTGTCGTACAGCCGGTAGCCACTCGCGGAGCGGGCCACAGGGGACACCGCTCCCTCGTCCGACCAGAAGCGCAGAGTGCGCACGGAAAGTCCGGTGCGGTGCGCGAGCTGGCCGATGGTGAGCATGTCGGGGCGTTCGTCGTCCATGGGCGAAATCATGGACTCTCCAGCCGCTGGAGACTCAAGCGCCTCAGTGCGGCATTCCGTAAGTTCTCCAGATCTCTGCTGAGTTCCCTCACCACCGACAGTGCCGACAGCATACGCCTCCTCACCTTCGAAGAGGCCGCAGGTTGATCAGCTCGGATGAGAGCTTCAGGAATTCCGAAGTTACGTCACTACTGAAGTTGAACTCGTGATGTCGTCTTCGGTGATCAAGGGCTGATGGTCAGTCCCGTCTCGGTGAGGCAGCCGTCTATGAGGTGGCTGCGGTACTGGATGTGGCGGAGACCGCGTCGGATGGTCTGGACGAGGTGTTCGGGGGTGCTGAAGGCGACGTTGGAGAGCCAGCCGCGCCGCAGCAGCGACCAGATCCCTTCGACGGGGTTGAGGTCGGGTGCGTAGGGCGGCAGGTGGTAGATGGTCAGCCAGTCCTGGGCTGCCGCCCATTTGCGCAGGTCGGCGGCCTTGTGGACGTTGAGATTGTCCCAGACCAGCACGATCGGGCCGCCGAGCTGCTGGTGTGCGGCGATCAGCAGGTCGCGGTAGTCGCGCCAGGAGTCTCAATGACGAAGTCAAGCCGCTTGCGTTGCCGGCAGGACGGGGGTGAAGACCCGGTTGTCGCGCAGAAGAGCCCACAGAACGCTGGCCCGCCGACGGGCCAGAGCGATGACGGCCTGGACGTGCTTGCAACCCTCGCCGCGCTTCTTGAGGTAGAAGTCCCGGTTCGGACCCTCGCGGATGATGCTGGTCTGCGCGGACATATAGAACACCCGTCGCAGGCGGCGGCTGTAGCGCTTGGGGCGGTGGAGGTTGCCGGTCCGCCGTCCGGAGTCGCGTGGGACGGGCACCAGCCCGGCCGCCGAGGCCAGGTGGCCGGCGTCCGCGTGGGCGGCCAGGTCGCCGGCCGCGACGACGAATTCGGCTCCGAGTATCGGGCCCATGCCGGGCAAGGACTCGATGATCTGGGCCTGCGGGTGACTGCGGAACGTCTCACTGATCTGCTTATCGATCCGCTTCAAGCGTTCGTCCAGGGCCAGGATCTGTGCCGCCAGGTCAGCGACAATCTGCCCGGCGACGTCCTCGCCGGGCAGCGCGGCCTGTTGCGCCTGGGCGGCTTCCAGCGCGGTGGCTGCGACTGCGTCGGCGCCCCGCACGCTGCGGTTGGCCAGCCAGGCCGTGATCCGGGCCCGCCCGCGGCGCCGGATGGCGGCCGGGGTCTGGTAGCCGGTCAGCAGCACCAGGGCGCCCTTGTGAGCCGAGTAGTCGAAGGCCCGTTCCAAGGCAGGGAAGACTCCGGTCAGCACGTCGCGGAGCCTGTTGATCATCCTCACCCGGTCGGCGACCAGGTCAAAGCGGTGGACGGTCAGCAGTGCGAGGTCGGCGGCCAGCTGGGCGGGTACGTCGATGGCGGCGAAGTCCCGGCGCTGACGGGCGGTCTCCGCGATGACGTAGGCGTCACGGGCGTCAGTCTTCGCCTCGCCCCGGTAGGCCCCGGCCATGCGGTTGACCGTGCGGCCGGGCACGTAGACGGCCTGCTGGCCGTGCGCCGCGAGTAGGGCCAGCAGCAACGCAGAGGACGTGCCGGAAATGTCCACCGCCCACCGGACCTCATCGGCGAGCTCCAGGATCTCCCCGAGCGCGGTCAGGATCGCCGACTCATCGTTCTCGATCTTCTTCGACCACAGGGTCGCGCCGGTCGCGTCGACCACAGCCGCCCAGTGGTGGACCTTGCCCGCGTCGATGCCGGCCCAGACCCGGGACCGTCGCTCGCTCACTTGCCCCTCCTCAGTTCCAACAGCGTGCCGTCGGCCCAAGGAACACCCCGCTGTCATCTCCGTAATCAGCGACCGAAGCGCACATCTCAATCAGCAGCCAGGGCGCCCCGGAGAGCCGGGCGGCCACTCCTGGCGAGCCACTGAAGGCAGAAGCTCTTGAGCCACACCCGGCCCTCCCGGGCCGCCCAACAACTTACGGAAGCCCTTGGTCGTCGTTCCCTCCCGGCTGATCGACGCTTCGGCGCCGGTCTACGGCTACGGCGAGGTCCGGGCCACCGACAACGATCTGCTGTCCCAGCACGACGGCGTGCCGATGGGTGAGCAGATCATCGTCCATGGCCGGGTCACCGACAGTTGGGGGCGTCCCGCGCGTGACATGCTCGTCGAGATCTGGCAGGCCAACGCCGCGGGCAAATACGTGCACGACCACGACCGGACCCCGAAGCCGATCGACCCCCATTTCACGGGCGCAGGCCGCACGCTCACCAATGCCAACGGCGAGTACCAGTTCAAGACCATCAAGCCGGGCGCCTATCCCTGGACACAGCACCGTGAGGCCTGGCGCGCGCAGCACCTCCACTTCTGCCTCAACGGCCGCGGTCTGTCCGAGCGTCTCGTCACGCAGATGCTGTTCCCCGGCGATCCCCTCATCGACCGCGATCCAATCGTCAGCACCATTCCCGACGAGAAGGCGCGCGAGCGGCTCATATCCCGGCTCGACTGGGAGGCCGCCATCGACCAGATCGCCATCGCCTACCGGTTCGACATCGTCCTCGGCGGTATAAACGCGACACCTATGGAGCGCTGATATGACGACGACTGCAGACGACGGGAACCGCGCTGTGACCTCCGCGACCGACCAACTCGTGCGGACCCCCCGCACCATCCTGGGCCCGTACTTCACGCTGGGCATGCCGTTGCGCTCGGCCGTGGTTCCCGCCGACGGCCGGGCCACCGTCACCGGGCGTGTGCTCGACGGGCTGGGCGGGCCGGCCCCGATGACGATGGTCGAGACCAACCAGCCGGAGGGCTGGACGAGATCCTTCACCGGCATGGACGGCGCGTACGCGATCACCACCGTGAAACCGGAAGCGCCCTCCGGCCGGGCGCCGCACCTGACGCTGAAGATCGTCACCGCCGCGATGATCCGTCCGGCGGTGACATGCCTGTACTTCCCGGACGAGGCCAACGACACTGACGAGTTGTTCGTGCGGCTGTCGCCGGAGCAGGGTGCCACGATGCTCGCCCGCACCGTCGAAGGCGGCTACGAGTTCAACATCCACCTCTCCGGAGAGTCCGAGACCACCTTCCTCGGCTGGCCCGGTCTCCTCGGGGAGTGAAGCGCGCGGGGCCGTGGTGACCGGCACGGACGGTGGCGTTCGTGATCCCGCGACCCCGCGGACGGCCGGTCACGCACACGGCCCCGACGCCACCTCCTCGGGGCTGCCGCGCCGACCGCCCCGCCAACAAGCCGTGGCGTCCACCCGGCCCGCTGCCGGGGCGCGGCATTCACGGCGCGGATCATTCGCCATGTGCACAAGCGATCCCTGACTCCCTGTTGAGGCGGCTGTCAGCGGAGTTACGCTCCGCGGGTGACAGTGACGTGCGAGACGAGAGCCGCGAGCGCAGGTCGTGGCGTTGGCGCTGCCAGGACTCCGGCAGGGAGAAGGCGAGCAGGGTCCAGGTGCCGTCCCACTGCCAGTTGACCGCGCCAGTGTGCCAAATGCGCCGTTCCCCGTCGCGCAGTACGGCCGCGGACCGCTCGGTCAGTCCGAAGTACATCCGCCGTCCCTCGCGCTGGCGGCGCAGGAGCCCTCTGTTGACCATGCGGGTGAGTGTCGAACGGGTCGCGTGTTCCGAGATCCCGGCCCGTTCGAAGACGTCGATGACGCTGCCGGAGCACACGCACACGTCCCGCCCGAGCATCTGGTCGCCCAGGAACGTCAGCATCAGGGACTGCGGCCGCAGCGGCTCCTCACCGGTCACGCGGTCCACAGTACCTCCGGAGATCAACCGGCCGGGCGAGGGACCCCTGGAGGGGGAAAGCCCTGCCTGCCCGGCCGGCCGTGATCACTGCCGCACCGGGTCCCGGCCGCCGGGACCGCCGGACCACTCTCGGAGATCCTGGATTCCCGGCCCGCTGCCGTGCGGCGTTATGCCGGGCGTACGGCGGCAGGAGATCTCAGGCGAGGCGCTGGAGAAGGTGCTCGCACAGCAGTCCGGTCATCTCGCGTTGCTGCGGACGGAGCGCCCGCGAGTTGCTGAGCGGGAAGTCGTAGTCGACGTCCTCGATGCACCGGTAGGTGACAGCCACACCGCCTGCCGTGGCCTTCGCGACGTAGCCTTCGATGTGGGGACGCAGTGAGTCGAGACCTGCGCTGATGACCAGGAGCGGCGACAGCCCTTCGACGGTGCCCAGAGCAGGTGAGGCGAGCGGGTCGACGAGCTGGGACTCGTCAGTGAAGTAGGTGTCCCGGACCGTCCGTACGAGCGCGGGGTTGACGAACGCCTTGCCGGTGTACGTCTCGGACGGGATCGATGCGTCCACGAACGGGATGAACAGCGCACAGGCCTGCACCTGTGGTCCTCCGTTCCGCCGCGCCAGTTCCAGTACGCCGAGCGTGAGGTTGCCGCCGGCGCTGCTGCCGCCGGTGGAGATCCGTTCCGCGTCCCAGCCCTGCTGCTCACCGGACCGCCCGACCCATTGGACGACGTCGAAGCACTCCTCCAGTGCTTGAGCGGGGCGGGCTGCCCTGGCGGTACGCGGCCGACGGCACGGTCGCCGTCGCCTCACCGCCCAAGGAGATGCGGGAGTTCGCGGGTCGCCCGCACGTCCTGGAGCACGGCATCACCACCGACTACGTCCTCGTCCGGGCCTGGCGCGGCGACCGCCACGGCAACCTCTGCTTCCGCAGGGCGGCCGCCAACTTCAACCCCCTCGCCGCCATGGCCGGCCGCGTGACCATCGCCGAGGTGGAGGAACTGGTCGAGCCCGGTGAACTGCGCCCCGACGAAGTGCACCTGCCCGGCATCTACGTCCAGCGGATCGTGCGGCTCGCGTCCGAGCAGGCCGCCGACAAGCAGATCGAGAAAAGGACGGTGCGTTCCTGATGGTCTGGACCCGCGACCAGATGGCGGCCCGCGCCGCCGCCGAACTCACCGACGGCGCCTACTGATGTGAGTCGGAGATTCTCTGGCAGTAGGCGGCGACCTTGTCGAGGATCTCGTCGGCGGTCTTCGTCCAGACGAAGGGCTTGGGGTTGTCGTTCCAGTCGGCGACTCATGCCCGGATGTCGCGTTCAAGGGCCTGGACGGAGCGGCGGACCCCACGGCGGAGTTTCTTCTGCGTGAGTTCGCCGAACCACCGTTCCACCAGGTTCAGCCACGATGAGCCGGTCGGCACCCCTGAACCTGGACAGCGCCACAGCCGCCTGCTGAACCCCGCGAGGCGGGCCACCGTGCTCGCCGCCGACGACACTTCACCGCGCCCAGAGCGCCGCACGCGCCCTGCTCGCCACTGGTCCCGCTGCCTTACGGTCTCGGTTCCCCGGCCGTCACAGTGACGGCTACGCGCTCTCCGGACGCTCCCGGAAACTGGCGGCGAGCTCGCTCCGGGAGCGGATGCCGAGCTTCGCGTAGACATGCGTCAGGTGGTACTGCACCGTCTTGACCGAGATGAACAGCTCCAGCGCTGCCTGCTGGTTGGTCGCCCCCGCGGCGACCAACCGGGCCACGGCCTGCTCCTGCGGGGTGAGCCGGGACAGGTGGGACGCGGCACGGCTGACGTGCAGACCACCGGCCTGCAACTCCCGGTCGCAGCGCTCCACATAGGTGCGCGCCCCCAGCGTGGCGTACGTGTCGCGGACATTCTTCAGGACGGCGTCGGCCTCGCGGCGCTTGCCGGCCCGCCGCAGCGTCTGCCCGTAGGCGAAGCCGACGCGGGCGCGGTCGTACGGCAGCGGCAGGTGCTCCAGGTGGGTGAGTGCCTGGTCGAACTCCTTGCGGGCGGTGTCGATGTCGCCGCGCGCGGCGGTGAGCCTGCCGCGGGCCAGCCCCAGCCGGGCCTGCGCGGAGCGCCGGCCCCGACGGGCGGCGAGCTCCTCGTACGGGGCGAGCAAGGCCTCGGCCTCGTCCAGACGGCCCGTCAGCACCAGGGCGTTGGCGTACACGTCCGGCCACGGCCAGAAACCGGGCTCGTCGATCGATCCGCGGGCGGTGAGCTGAACCAGCGGGGACAGCGCCTCGGCGACCCGCTCGTAATCCCCGCGCGCCTCGGCGACCTGCGCGCGGGCCAGACAGGCCGGTATCAGCATGACCTCGTAGTGATGGAGGTCCGCGGCGGCCTCGGCGACGTGGTCGTCGGCCGCCGCCCAGTCACCGCGCAGGGCATGGATCTGCGCGCCCGTCCAGTGCACCAGCGGGCGGACCAGTTCGATACGGACCTCCGCCAGCCGGGCGGCGGCACACTGCACCGTCTCCAGCGTCTCCGGCCAGGCGCCGAGCGCGAACTGGGTGCGGGCCAGCCAGCCCTGCGCCCACAGGGAGATACGGGTGGAGCCCATCTGGTAGACGGTGGGGACGGCCGCCTCCAGCCTGCGGCGGGCGGCCTCCGGCTGGTCCACGGCGAGATCGACCCAGCCCCGGCCGAGCTGGAAGCGCTGCGGCTGGGCTCCGCCGGGGAGGGCGGCCGCCGCGGCCTCGTACGCGGCAAGGGCCTCCTCGGGCCGGCCGGCCATGGCCAGGCCCAGCACGGCCTCCGACTCGACACCCGACGGATCATGCGCCCGGGCCAGTCCCAGCGCCTGGCGGGCCCAGACGACCACGTCGGCTCCGTCCCAGCGGCCTAGGGCGTGGAGGACCCGGCGCTGGCAGATCTTCGCCATCAGCTCCGGCTGCCGCTTCGCCTCGCCGTGCCGACCGGTGTCGGCCAGGAACGTCTCGGCCTCGGACGGCCGGCCGCGCATGATGGCCAGGTAGGCGAGGACCACGTCGCGCAGCGTGCCCGCCGGGAGGCTCTCCAGTTCGGCGGCGAACGCGGCGGCCTGCGGCACGTCGCCCCCCCGATCATCGCGTCGATGGCCCGCAGCAGCCGTTCCTCCCGCTCACCGCGGCGCGTGCTCAGCCGGCTGGCGAGGACCAGGGTGTCGGCCACAGCATGCCACTCTCCGGCGGAGGCGCGCTCGGCGGCGTAGGCGTCGAGTTCGTCGGCGAGAGTCTCGTCGGCCTTCGTGACGGCGGCGACGCGGTGACCGAGCTGCCGCGCGCGGTCCTGGGTGATCTCCGCGGCACGGCGGTGCAGTTCGGTACGCACGGTCAGCTCCACGCCGGTGAGGACGGCGGCGCGGGCCAGCGGATGCGGGAAGGCCAGCTGGGGGCGCCCGGGGTCGAGAGTCGCGGCCAGCAAACCGGCCGCCTGGGCCTCGTCCACGGCGGGCAGCGGGGCGTCCAGGCCCGCGAGCGCGGCGGCCTCGGTCATCGAGGCCTCCTCGCCGAGCACGGCACAGGCCTCCACCAGGGCTCGAGCGGAGGCGTCGCAGCAGGCGAGCCGATGGCGGACGGCCGTGGCGTAGCGGGCGGGGGCGGGGAGTTCGGGCCGCCACTCCTGCCACGTCTCGCAGGGCAGCTCGCGCAGCAACCGAGCCGTGTGGCGGGGGTTGCCCCGGGTGTGCCGGCACAGGTGCCGGGCGGCGGGCAGGTCCAGCGCGACACCGGTCGTCTCCCGGGCGAGCGTTCGCACGTGCTGAGGGGTCAGCGGCGCCGGCCGTACGGCGTTGTCGCCGCAGCCGTCGAGGAACTCCAGGGTCGCGAGCACCGGTCGGGACAACTCGGGCTTGCCGCTGTGCACTTCGTGGAGTTCGTACGGCTCGTCCCGCGCGATCAGCACGACGAGCACCCGCTCGGTGGACATCCTGCGCAGTGCCGACCGGATGGCGCGCAGGCTCTCCACGTCCGCCCAGTGGGCGTCGTCGACGACGACGATCAGCGGCTCCCGCTCCTGCCGGGCCGTCCACTGCCGGTGCAGCAGACGGCCGGTGTCGAGCACGGCCTGCGGTGCCTCCGGGCCGGGCAGGGCGGCCCCGGTGCCGTTGCCGCGGACGAGTTGGTCGGCGATGCCGAGCGGCAATCCGGTCTCCCAGGCCACCCCGGTGACGCGCCGGACACCGGCGTCGGAGGCGTGCCGGGCGAGGACGTGCTCGACGAGCGCCGTCTTGCCGATGCCAGCCGGGCCCGCGACGAGGAGCAGCCCGGGACTGCCGGAGCGCGCGGCGCTGATCGCGCGGGCCAGCGCGGTGATCTCGCCGGCCCGCCCGATCAGGCTCTGTCGCAGCTCAGGGCGGTCATTCATGTGCCAGCACGCTAGCACCACCGCCGGGCACGAGGTCCGGCGCGAGAGCCGTACGGCCCTCGGTGCGCTCGTCGGCCTGTCGGGGCACGAAACAGGTCACGACGGCGCCGTACACGACGAGGTCGTAACCGTCGAAGACGAGCGCGGCGGTGGCGATGGTGACGATCCAGCGCAGCGTGGCGCGGTGGCGTCTTTCGGCTGTCGGGTTCTGTTGCTTGTCCATGTGGTGAACCCACTTGTGTGTGAGTTGGCGGGCAGGCCCGCGGCACGGCCGCGAGGGGAGGCCGGGCAGCGGCGTCCGGCACCGGAGGGTGTGGGGGGTGCAGTGATGGGGGCGCGGCCGGTCAGCCGAGGTCCCCGCCGGCGACGGGGAGGACCGTGCCGGTGATGTAGGACGCCTCGTTGGAGGCGAGGAAACAGATCGCGGCGGCTTGCTCGTCGAGAGTGCCGTAGCGCTTGAGCAGGGAGGACGCGAGCGTCTGGTTGATGTGGGCCTGGAACCAGGCCTTCTCCTGCTCGGTCCGCGCCTGCGGTGTCCCCCGGGATATCCGGCGCGGCGGCGCCTCAGTCCCGCCCGGCGCGGTGGCCACGACCCGGATGCCGGCATCGGCGCACTCGAGGGCGAGGGAGGCCGTCAGGGTGTTGATGCCGCCCTTGGCGGCGGAGTACGGGATGCGGTGGATGCCCCGCGTCGCCGCGGAGGAGACATTGACGATGACGCCGTGCCGCCGCGCCGTCATGGCGGGAAGTACCGCACGGCAGGACCACAAGGTGGTCATGAGCGAGCGGGTGATCTCCGCCTGGATCTCCTCCGCCGTGAACCGGGTGAACGGCTTGAAGTTGATCGCGCCGCCCATGTTGTTCACCAGGACGTCGATCCGGCCATGGTGCTCCAGCGCGGCCGTGATCGCCTGCTCGGCCCCGTCGTACGCCTCCAGGTCGGCGGTCACCGAGTGTGCGCCCAGCTCGCCAGGCCACCCCTCAGCACCTCGAGCACTTCCGGGAGGGCGTGGCCGAGGGCCGCACCCCCATCACCCGGTGGGCCACCCCGGAGGAGCTGATGGGCATCACCGCGCCGGCCCTCCTCATCCACGGCCGCGACGACCGAGTGGTCCATTTCGAGTCCAGCCTGGAGCTGGTCTCGCTGATCCCCGACTTCCGGCTGGTCCTGCTCAACCGCTGCGGCCACTGGGCCCAGTGGGAGCACGCCGCCGAGTTCAACCGCCTGGTCACCGACTTCGTCACCCACAACTGACCACCGTTTGACAAGGAAGTCGATCATGAGCAAAGTCATCGAGCGTATCGTCGACAGCGCGGCCTACTTCCAGGAGCACGCGCAGGAGGCCGAGGACCTCGGCAAGCTGCCCGACCACACCGTGGCGAAGATCCGTGAGACCGGTCTGGACCGCATGCTGCAGCCCCAGCAGTACGGCGGGCTGGAGACCTCTCCCGTGGAGTTCTTCGAGGCGGTCATGGAACTCGCGCAGAACTCCGCATCCGCAGGCTGGGTCGGTGGCCTGATGAGCATCCACGCCTTTGAGCTGGGCGGCGCCGACCCCGAGGCGCAGGAGGAGATCTGGGGGAAGAACCCCGAGGCATGGATCTCCTCGCCCTATGCGCCCTTCGGCCGAGCCAGGCCCGTCGAGGGTGGATACCTCTTCTCCGGCCGCTGGCCCTTCTCCTCCGGCACGGACCACTGCCAGTGGGCCTTCCTCGGCGGCATGGTCACCGACGCGAACGGTGAGATCAGCGGTCCGCCGGACATCCGGCACTTCCTCGTCGAGCGCGACCAGTACGAGATCGTCGAGGGCACCTGGGACACGGTCGGCCTGTGTGGCACCGGCAGCAAGGACGTCACTGTCAAGGACGCGTTCATCCCGGCCCACTGGGTGATCCGCCAGGATCTCGTCCTGACCGGTGAACTCGCCCGGACCAACCGCCCGGACAACCCGATGTACTCGTTGGCGTTCGCCACCATGTTCGGCGGTGTCATCACGGCCGCCACCATCGGTATCACCCAGGGCGCGCTGAACGCCTCCGCCGGCTACACCCGCAAGCGGATCTCCCACAGCGGTGCCCGGGTGGCCGGCGACCCGCACCAGTTGAACGTCCTCGGCGAGGCGTCGGCGGACATCGAGGCGAGCCGGGTGCACTTCCTGGCCGACGTCGCCAAGTACCACGACCAGGTCGTGTCCGGCCGGCCGATGGACCTGTCGCAGCGGATCACCGCACGTCGCAACCAGGTGCGCGCCTCCCAGCGCTCGGTGGACGCCGTCGACCGACTGTTCATGCACGCCGGCGGTGGCTCCCTGCACCGCGGCCAACCGCAGCAGATGTTCTGGCGAGACGCCCACGCCGCCATGAACCACATCTGCACCGTGGCCCCACCGATCTACACAGGCTTCGGCGCGGACCTTTTCGGCGAGCCGATCGCACCGGGCGTCTTCCACTGACGCCGGCGTCCCGTGGCAGGCGTCCGCCCCGGACGCCTGCCGACTCGCGCCGCTCGTCCTCGCCCGGGTAGTGCCCGCCCCGGCGCTCCGCCGCCGGACCGCTCTTCGTCACCGTCCGTGCGCTCGCGGCAGAACCGAAACCAAGGAGGAAACAGCGTGGTCGTCTCAGAGCCTCAGGCCCTCGCGCCCGCGGAGTACCGGCGTGTGATGGGGTACTACCCGACCGGTGTGAGCGTCGTCACCGGTATGACAGAGGGCATGCCCGTCGGCATGGTGGTGGGCACCTTCAGCGCCGTATCGCTTGACCCGCCTCTCGTGTCCTTCATGCCGACCGTCACGTCCGGCACGTACGCCCTCCTCAGGGAGGCCGGGAGCTTCTGCATCAACGTGCTGGCGGCGGACCAGATCGAACTGTGCCGGACCATGGCGGCCCCCCGTCGGGACAAGTTCGACGGCGTCCGGTGGACGGCCTCGCCGTGCGGGGCTCCGCGCCTGGCCGGTGCGGTGGCGTACGTGGAGTGTCGGCCGGAACAGGAGGTGGCGGCGGGGGACCACTGGATCACGTTGTGCCGGGTGCACACGATGGAGACCGGACGGGACGCCTCCCCGCTGGTCTTCTGCCAAGGCGGTTACGGGGAGTTCACCCGAGCCGGGCGCGCGGACGCCGCCCTCCACGACTATCTGACCTGGTACTCGGACTTCGTCATGTGAGGGCGCATCGCGGAGGTGGACCCCTGTCGGGGAGCGCCTCCACCGCCCGTACCGGCCGTCAGGCAGGCGTTCACCCGCCGGTGTGGTGCCGTCGCCGCCCGCACCGGCTTCGCCGGACGGCTCACGGAGTTCTCCGCGCGTCGTTCTGTCACGGTGTCGGCTTCGGGCTGCCGCCCAGTGGCATGCTGTCGCGCGAGGACCGGTTGACCGTGCAAGGGGCGTCGGTCGCCGATACGGGACACATGTCCCTCGATCTACGACAGGTGAGGGTTTCGAGGTGGTGGACGACCGGCGAGCCGAACCGCCGTCCGGGGCGAAGATCGCCGCGCTGGCGGACAGGCTCAAGGAGCGCATCTACGCGACCATCACGATGGTCGCTGTCGTGGTCGGGTTGGACCTGGGCGATGTCGGCACCATCGGCGCCGCCGGCACGGTGCTGACGACGGCTCTGGGGCTGTGGCTGGCGACGTTCGTCGCTGATCAGCAGGCGCACCGCACCGTGCACCGCCGCCTCGCCACAGGTCATGCACTACGGCGCATGCTGTACGTCAGCAGCCCGCTGTTGTCCTGCGCCGTGGGCCCGGCGCTGATGATCGCCCTGGCTGCCCTGGGCGTCCTGTCCCTCCACGCGGCACTGTTGGTGTCGGCGGGCGCGGGAGTGGCATCGCTCTTCCTGTGGGGCTTCCTGGGAGGGATGCGCATGGGGGGCGGTGCGTTGCCGGCCGTGCTGGCCGGACTGGTCGACGCGGCGATCGGCGTGGCCGTGGTACTGGTGAAGACGGCTGCCGGGCACTGACGCCGGAGCTGTGGTGCTGGCCGGCCGGAGAGGATGGAGCGTCGGCGCGGGTGGCCCTGCACGAGATGGGCGCACGCCGACGTTTACCGCGTGGAACGCTTTGGCTTTCGGACAGTCGCCGACCGGCGGGCAGACAGGGCCGTTCGACGGGCCCCGGCCGTCGGACGTGCCCGGTCTGCTGTGTCAGGCCGCTTGGAAGGAACGTCGGGACAGGCCGAAGCCGTAGCCGTCGAGTGTCGTCACCACCGGCCCGGTGGGATCGGTGGCCGCGCCGAGAGTGACGAACAGGGGAGTGAAGTGCTCCACGGTCGGGTGGGCGTAGGGCATTCCCGGGGCGGCGGTGCGGAAGCGGGCGAGTTCGGTGACGTCACCGCGGGCCAGGGCGTCAGCGGCCCAGGCGTCGAAGTCGGCGGACCAGCCGGGCACCTTGTTCTCCCGGACCATCTCCTGGGTGATGAACGGCAGGCCGTGGGTCATGTGTCCCGAGCCGATCACCAGCACACCCTCTTCCCGCAGGGTCCGCAGTCGCTCGCCGATGGCCAGCAGCCGGTCGGGGTCCTCGGTGGGCAGGCTCAGCTGCAGCACCGGGATGTCCGCATTCGGATACATGATCTTCAGGGGCACCCACGCGCCGTGGTCCAGCCCGCGCCGGGCGTGCTGATGCACCCGTTCAGTGTCCGGCATGAGCCCGGTGACCTGCCGGGCCAGGGCGGCGGCGTCCGGGGTGTCGTACCGGAAGGTGTAGTACAGCGCGTCGAAGCCGCCGAAGTCGTAGACGAGCTCGTCCGGCCGGGGGGCGCTCAACGACAGCGGCGCGGACTCCCAGTGCGCGGAAACGATCAGAATGGCCTTCGGCTTGGGCAGGGCCCGAGCCCAGTCGTGCAGTGGGGTCAGCCACTCGGAGCTCTCGAAGGGCATGGGGCCACCGCCGTGCGAGAGGTAGAGGCTGGGCAGGGCGCCGTCCCGCGGCGACCAGTGGCGATGCGGTTCGGCGGCTTCGAGTGCGGCGGCATGCCGCAGGTGCGCGGCGAAGGGATGCGACGCCGGTATCCGGGCGTCGGCGGCGACGGTCGTGGTGATGGGTCGGCTGGTCATGCGGGCTCCTCCGTCGGAACTGCGGATGATGTGCGTCAGGCACTCACGTGCTGGTGCCGCCGCTGGGCGGGCTGGCGGCCGGTGAGCAGGTGATCGAGGCTGAAACGCCCGGCACCGACGACGGCCAGGGAGAGAGCGGCCGCGCCGAGTACGAGGACGAGTTCGTAGCCGCCCTCGCCGACGAAGAGGCCGGAGCCGGCGTGCACGAACGCGAACGCCCCGATCATGTTGATGACGAGCAGCAGCCCGGCGACGGGCATGGCGAGCCCGACTATCAGCGCGGTACCACCCGCCAGCTCGACGACGGCGGCGAACCACGCCGAGGCGGTGGCGGCGGGTACACCGGCCTGGTCGAAGAAGGCCGCGGTGCCGTCGATGCCGTTGGTGAACAGCTTCTGCCAGCCGTGGGCGAAGAAGACGATGCCGACGGCGACGCGGGTCACGAGAAGGGCGAGGTCACGAGCGGTGGAGGGGAAGGTCATGTGGAAGTCCTGTCGTTGCTGTGGTGGATCCGTGGGCGCTGCCGGTCGGGCAGGTCCGTGTCAGGGCGATCGGGTCGTCGGACGGGCGGCAGTCAGGAGACGACGGAGAACCCGCCGGTCCAGCCGACCTTCTCGCCGGCCGCGAGGGTGAGCTGGAGGAAGCCGAACGCCTCCAGCTCACGGGCCCGGCGCAGCGAACCGGCGTCGATGGCGCGCAGGCCGGCCGCGGTGACGACGCCGGCCAGCGACGCCTTGGCGTCGGAGTCGTCGCCGGCGATCAGTATGGTCGTGGGCTGCCCGCCGACGGTGCCCGAGGCCAGGGTCGCGGCGAACGTGGTGTTGAACGCCTTCAGTACCCGGGACTGCGGCAGTGCGGTGGCGATCTCCGCGGCGGCCGAGCCGTCGGCGGGGACGACCAGGGAGTCGAACGTCGCGAAGTCCACCGGGTTGGTGATGTCGACGACGACCTTGCCGGCGAGCTGCTCGCCGCGCTGGGCGACGATGCCTGCCAGTGCGGCGTACGGGACGGCGAGGACGACGATCTCGCCGGTGACCGGCTTGTCGGTGTCGGCCGAGCTGAGCAGCTCGACGGTGTTGCCGCCCTTCTTGACGAGGTCGGCGATGGCCGAACCCATGGTGCCGGTGCCGATGATGCTCACGTGTGCCATGACGGTGCTCCTGTCGGATAATGGTTGTAGCGACAATTGATCAGCATCGGTCCCAGCAAACTTGTGGCTACAACCATTCCGGATGGAGATGTGACCGTGGACACACCTTGGCTCGACCGCCGCGAGCTCCGCGCCTGGATACGTCTGCGCGCGGTGCTGGAGCTGCTACCGGGTGTGCTCGACGCACAGCTCCGCAATGACGCCGGCCTGACGGAGTTCGAGTACCAAACCCTGGCGGGGCTCTCCGAGGCGCCCGGCCACACGTTGCGCATGACGGCCCTGGCCCAGCAGACCAACGCCACCCTGCCCCGGCTCTCGCACGTGGTCGCGCGCCTGGAGAAGCGCGGCCTGGTGGAACGCTTCCCCTGCCCGGAGGACCGCCGGGCGACCAACGCCCGGCTCACCGAGGCCGGGTGGGCGGGAGTACGGCAGGCGGCGCCCGGCCATGTCGCCACCGTCCGCCGCCACGTCATCGACGCCCTCACCGACGAGCAGGTCGACCAGCTCACGGCCATCGGTGACGCCATCCTGGCCGCACTGGACTCATCGGGGAGGATGGCCGCCGTCTACACCCGCTACGACGGAGCTCATGATTCCGAGCCGGGAGCCTAGTGTGATGCGCCTGAAATCGCAGGCTTAAGTCTGTAGCCTGTTTTCGTGTCTCGAGGTCCTCGTGCTGTCGAAGTCGTGTTGTCCGATGAG